>NZ_JBWJYL010000001.1:0-711077 GCF_056430985.1 Methylobacterium sp. Gmos3 | reverse complement strand
ACGTTCCCACGCGTTACTCACCCGTCCGCCGCTGACACCCGAAGATGCCCGCTCGACTTGCATGTGTTAAGCCTGCCGCCAGCGTTCGCTCTGAGCCAGGATCAAACTCTCACGTTAAAGAGAATGATCTCAGCTGATCACGTATAAATCTCAGACGGAGCCTCACATCGAACGCAATCGCTTCACAGCGAAAGGTCCGGTGAGCTCAAAAGGAGATCCAACAGATCAGCGTCTCGTCTCTCACGATCCAGCAAAAGCCAGATCCGCAAGGACAACCGAGAACGCCGTCCGCGTCTCCCTTCCTCAATATCACAATGTCAAAGAGCCGAAGTCTCACACCCCGAGGCGGAGCCCTCACACCCTACGAGACCCACGAACCGTTCCACACCCGGCTTAAACCACCACCAGGCACGTCCCATTCGATTGTCCGGTAAGGCCGCCCGCCTCAGCGCTACCTCAGCAGCACCAGAGACAGACAAGTCAGCGTCCGGTTCGCTTCCGCGGCCGGCGCCGATGAACAGGGGTATACGCAGTCGGCTCAGGGTCGTCAACAGCGATTTACGCGAAAATGCCGAATCCCGCGCCGCAGCCTGTCGCAGCCCTCACGCGGGGAGGGCGAGGACCAGCCCGTCATGGGCCGGCACCACGTTCTCGGGCAGGCGCGCGGCGAGGGCGGCGTAGTCGAGATCGGTATGGAGGTTGGTGAGCACCGCCCTGCCCGGCTTCACCTGCGCGATCAGGTCCAACGCGTCGGAGACCGAGAAATGCGTCGGGTGCGGGGTGTCCCGCAGGGCATCGATGATGAGCAGGTCGAGCCCGTAGAGGCGCTCCAGGCTCCGGGGCGGGATCAGGCTCACGTCGGGCATGTAGGCGGCCTTGCCGAAGCGGAAGCCCAGCGCCGGCTCGTTGCCGTGCTCCACGGGGAGGGGTTCGGCCTCCACCGCGCCGCCCGGCCCCTCCACGGCCACCCTCCCCTCGTGGGCGAGGTCGCGGAGGTCGAGGATCGGAGGATAGTCGCTGTCCTCGGGCTGCACGAAGCAATAGCCGAACCGGGCGCCGAGCAGGCTGCTGGTGCGTGCATCGGCATAGACCGGAATGCGCGCGCGCATGCGGATCACCAGCGGGCGCAGGTCGTCGATCCCGTGGGTGTGGTCGGCGTGGGAATGGGTGAACAGCACGGCGTCGAGCCGGTCCGTCCCCGCGTCGAGGAGCTGCTCGCGCAGGTCGGGGGAGGTGTCCACGAGAACGCTGGTGCGGCCCCCCTCCCCTTCACGCTCCACGAGGATCGAGCAGCGGCGGCGGCGGTTGCGCGCCTCGTTCGGATCGCAGGCGCCCCAGCCGCTGCCGACGCGCGGCACGCCGCCGGACGAGCCGCAGCCAAGGATACGCAGGGTCAGCGTCGCCATCCGGATCTCCCTGGCCGGTCGTATCGCGGGAGGGCGGCGCCTGTCACGCCCGTCAGGCCTGCGCCCGGTCGAACAGACGGAAGAAATTGGCCGTGGTGAGCCGCGCCAGCTCCTCCTCCGGCAGGTCGAGGGTCGCGGCGAGCGAGCGCGCGGTGTGGGCGGTGTAGGCCGGCTCGTTGGTGCGCCCGCGATAGGGCTCCGGCGCCAGGAAGGGCGCGTCGGTCTCCACGAGGATCCGGTCGCGGGGGACCTTGCGGGCGATGTCGCGTAATTCGTGCGAGCGGCGGAAGGTCACGATTCCCGAGAAGGAGACGTACAGGCCGATCTCCACCCCCACCTCGGCGAGCCGGGCGCCGGAGGAGAAGCAGTGCAACACCGCCCGGAACGGTGCCTTGGCCATCTCCTGCGTCAGAACCTGCTCCATATGCGCGTCCGCGTCGCGGGCATGGATGACGAGGGGGAGGTCGCTCAGCCGCGACGCCTCGATATGGGCGCGCAGCACCCGCTCCTGCACCTCCGCCGGGGCGCCGTCGGGATAGTGGTAGTCGAGCCCCGCCTCGCCGATGCCGACGCAGCGCGGATGGTCGGCGAGCGCCGCGATGGTCTCCGGCGGCGTGTCGGGCTCCTCCCCTGCCCCATCGGGATGGGTGCCCACCGTGAACCATACCTCGAGGTGCGCTTCCGCGATGGCCCGGTAGGTCGCGACCTTCGCGACGCGGGTCGAGATGGTGAGCATCCCCCCGACGCCCGCATCCCGGGCGCGGGCGATCACACCGGCCAGGTCGCTGGCGAAATCGGGGAAGTCGAGATGGCAGTGGCTGTCGATGAGCATGGGCGTCGTCGCGAAGGGCGTTTCTTGTTTCCCCTCCCCCCTCTGCGGGGGAGGGTGGCACCCGCGTGAGCGGGTGACGGGAGAGGGGAACCCGGTTTCAGGACAGGGCGAGCGTGGGGTGAGGGGCGGTGCCTGATCCTGCACCGTCGCTCCCCTCTCCCGACCCCCTTCGGGGGCCACCCTCCCCCACAGAGGGGGGAGGGACATCACGCCGCGGCCCTCTCCCCGCAGGCGGGGAGAGGGGAATGAGTGTCACGCCGCCGGCGTTTCCGGCCGCTCGAAGCGGGGGAAGACCGGGCTCGGGGCGGGCAGGGGCGTGCCGGCCTTGAGGCGGCCGCCCTCCCCAAGCTGCGCGAAGGTCCGGGCGTCGGCCGGCACCGCCAGCAGGTCGAGGAGCTTGCCCGCCGAGTCCGGCACGAAGGGCTGCACGAGGATCGCGACGGAGCGGATCGTCTCCAGCGTGGTGTAGAGCACCGCGTTCATCCGCGCCGGGTCGCTCTTGCGCAGCTTCCACGGCTCCTGGCCCGCGAAGTAGCGGTTCGCCTCGGCTACCACTGCCCAGATCTCCGCGAGGATCGCGTGGAGCGCCAGGTCCTTCATCAGGCCGCGCGCCCTGTCGGCGAGCGCATCGGCCTGGGCCAGCATCGCGCGGTCGACCTCGGCCAGTTCGCCCGGCTCCGGCACGGCGGCGTCGCAGTTCTTGCCCACCATCGAGAGGGAGCGCTGGGCAAGGTTGCCGAGGTCGTTGGCGAGGTCGGCGTTGATGCGGTTGATGATCGCCGCGTGGTCGTAATTGCCGTCGCCGCCGAAGGGCGCCTCGCGCAGGCAGAAATAGCGCACGGCATCGACGCCGAAGGTCTCGGCGAGGTCGAACGGATCGACCACGTTGCCGAGCGACTTCGACATCTTCTCCCCCTTGCTCAGGAAGAAGCCGTGGCCGAACACGCGCTTGGGCAGGGGCAGCCCCGCCGCCATCAGGAAGGCGGGCCAGTAGACCGCGTGGAAGCGCACGATGTCCTTGCCGATGACGTGCAGGTCCATCGGCCAGAAACGGCTGTTCGGATTCGTCTCGTCGGGGAAGCCGGTGACGGTGAGGTAGTTCGTCAGGGCATCGACCCAGACATACATGACGTGGCCGGGATGCTCCGGCACCGGCACGCCCCAATCGAAGTTGGTGCGGCTGACCGAGAGGTCCTTCAGCCCGGCGCGGACGAAGCTCGCCACCTCGTTGCGCCGTGTGTCCGGCCCGATGAAGCTCGGCTGCTCCTCGTAGAGCGCCAGCAGCCTGTCCTGGTAGGCGGAGAGGCGGAAGAGGAAATTCTCCTCCTCCATCCAGACGACGGGCGTGTCGGTGGCGATCGAGCGGCGGGAGCCGTCCTCCATCAGCCGCGTCTCGGCCTCGTCGTAATAGGCCTCGTCGCGCACCGAGTACCAGCCGGCGTACTTGTCGAGGTAGATGTCGCCGTTGGCCTCCATCCGGCGCCAGATCGCCTGGGCGGCCTCGTAATGGGCGGGCTCGGTGGTGCGGATGAACCGGTCGTAGGAACAGCCCATCCGGTCGGCCATCTCGCGGAACTTCGCGGAGGTGCCGTCGACGTAGTCGCGCGGGGTGATCCCCGCCTTGATCGCCGCCTGCTGGATCTTGAGACCGTGCTCGTCGGTGCCGGTGGAGAACAGCACGTCGTAGCCGTCCAGCCGGTGGAAGCGGGCGATGGCGTCGGTGGCGATCACCTCGTAGGCGTGGCCGATATGCGGCGCGCCGTTCGGGTAGGAGATCGCCGTCGAGAGGCTGAAGGTCTTGCGGGGGGAAGGGCCGTCCGTCACGCTCGCGTCCGCTGATCGAGGGACCCGGGACGCCCCGCTCCGTCACCCCGCCCGGCTCAGGTCGGCGAAGAGCGACAGGACGACGGGCCGGCGGTCGAGGTTGTAGGAGGCGGCCTCCCGGGCGCTGCGGGCGAACTTCTCACACACCTCCACGAGCGCCGCAAGGCGCTGCACCGGCTCCCCCTGCCGCCGGTCGAGTTCGGCGGAGACGAAGCGCAGCACCGCGTCGCCGGCGGCGGCGAAGCGCTCCTCGCCGTCGCGGCCGGCGAGCGTCTCGGCGAGCTTGAGCACCCGGCCCCAATCGGGGTCGGCGGCGCGCGACAGCAGCGTCTCGACCTCCGCCACGAGGCCGGCGGTGACGGGATCGACGAGGCCGAGCGCCCGGCCGACCGAGCCCTCCGCGAGGCCGATGGCCCGCGCCAGGGTGGAGTCCTCCGGCTGGGCGAAGGGTGGGGGCAGGGCGCGGATCGCCCGTTCCACCTCCCCGTCCGCCAGGGGGCGCAGGATCATCGCCCGGCAGCGGGAGCGGATCGTCGGCAGGAGCCGGCCGGGCTGGTGGGCGAGGATCAGGAACAGGGCGCGCGGGGGCGGCTCCTCCAGCACCTTGAGCAGGGCGTTGGCGGCGTTGGCGTTCAGGTCCTCGGCGCTGTCCACCACGCAGATCCGCCACCCGGAATCGGTGGCGGTGGAGGCGAAGAGGTCCAGCGCCTTGCGCACCATGTCGACGGAGATCTTCGTCGGCAGGGTCTTGGCCCCGTGCGCCTTGTGCCGGCGCAGGGCCACGAGGTTCGGATGCGACAGGCCCGCCACCTGCCCGTGGATCGGGTGGTTGTCGGGGATCGCCAGGCCGGCCGGCCCGGTGCCCTGCGGATAGGCCAGGAGCCGCCGGGCCACCCGGTAGGCCAGGGTCGCCTTGCCGATGCCCTGGGGGCCGCCGATCAGCCACGCATGGTGCAGCCGCCCGGCGGCGATGCCCTCCGCGAAGGCGGCCTCGGCCGCGCCATGGCCGATCAGCGTCGCGGTCTCGCGGGGGCGGGGGATGCCCGCCCGATCGCCGATCTCCTCGTCCGCCGCCTCAGCCATGGGCACCCTCCCCGGCCAGGGCCGGCAGGCGCGCGGCGACGGTGGCGGCGATGGCGGCCTCGACGGCATCCGGGTCGGCGGTGGCGTCGATCACCGCGCAGCGCCCCGGTTCGTGAGCGGCGATGGCGAGGAAGGCGGCGCGCAGGCGCGCATGGAAGCTCAGGGCTTCCGCCTCGAACCGATCCGGCCCCTCCCCCCGCGCGGCGGCGCGGGCGAGGCCGATCTCCGGCGGCAGGTCGAGGATCAGGGTCAGGTCGGGCCGTGTGGGGCCGACGACGACCCGCTCCAGGGCGGTGAGCACGGACGGGTCGAGCCCGCCCGCCGCGCCCTGGTAGGCGCGGGTGGAATCGCTGAAGCGGTCGCAGATCACGGTCTCGCCACGGGCCAAAGCCGGGCGGATCAGCCGGTCGAGATGGTCGAGCCGGGCGGCGCTGAACAGCACGGCCTCCGCGAAGGGGCCGTAGGGCTTGGCCGCCCCGGCGAGCAGGGCCGCGCGGATCTCCTCGGCATAGGCCGAGCCGCCGGGCTCGCGCGTCACCACCACCGGCCGGCCGGTGCGGGCGCGCAGGGTCGCGGCGAGGCGGGCGACCTGGGTCGACTTGCCCGCCCCCTCCCCGCCCTCGAACGTGATGAAGAGGCCTCCCTTCGGGGGCTTCGGGTCCTGCATCGTCACGGGCGCGCGGTCACGAGGGGTTGGCGGCGGCCCGGTCCTCGGGCTTGGCGCCCGAGGCCTTGTCGAAGGCCTTGCGCATCAGCCCGGTGCCGAATTCCAGCGCCGCGTCCATGGCCCGCTGGCTGAGGGTGCCCTGCCCCACCGAGGCGCCGGCATAGAGCGGCAGGTCGAGGGCGACCGTATCGCCGCGCTGGACCCGCAGCACGCCGACCTGCTGGCCCTCGGTGACGGGGGCGACGAGGGGACCCTGGTAGATCACCTTGGCACTCACCTTGTCGCTGGCGCCGCGCGGCAGGAGCACCCGCACCGGCTTCTTCGCCACGAGGGGGACCGAGCCGGCATCGCCGCCATAGACCGAGGCCTCCGCCACGGTCTCGCCGGGGGCGAAGACCTGGCGGGGCTCGAACGCCCGGAAACCCCATTCCATCAGCTTGCGCGATTCCGAGGCCCGGTCCCGCGCGGTCTTGAGGCCGGAGACCACGAGGACGAGGCGCTGGCCGTTCTGCACCGCCGAGCCGGTCAGCGCGTAGCCCGATTCCTCCAGGAAGCCGGTCTTGAGCCCGTCCGCGCCGATGTCGAGGGTGAGGAGCGGGTTGCGGTTCTGCTGGCGGATCTTGTTCCAGGTGAACTCACGCTCGGAGAAGATCTTGTAGAGGTCCGGGTAGGTGTCGATCAGGTGGATGGCGAGCTTGGCCATGTCCCGGGCGGTCACCTTCTGGTCCGGCGCCGAGTAGCCGGTGGCGTTGCGGAAGGTGGAGTTCGTCAGGCCGATCTCCTTGGCCCGCTGGTTCATCAGCCCGGCGAAGGACTCCTCGGCGCCGGCCATGTTCTCGGCGATGGTGATCGCCGCGTCGTTGCCCGACTGGACGATCAGCCCGCGCAGCAGGTCCGACATCTTGATGCGGCTGTTCACCTGCGCGAACATCGAGGAGCCCCCGCCCCCCGCGCCGCCGCGCTTCCAGGCGTCCTCCGTCACCGTGAACTCGGTGTCCATGGAGAGGCGGCCGGATTTCAGCGCCTCGAACACGATGTCCGTGGTCATCAGCTTGGCCATGCTGGCCGGGGAGAAGCGCTCGTCGGCGGCCTTCTCGAACAGGACCGAGCCGGAATCGGCGTCGATGAGGATCGCGTGCGGCGCCGCCGTCTGAAAGGTCTGCGCCGATGCCGGCGCGGCGAGCGCCATCGCCATGGCGACGCCGGCACCCAGGAGAGACAGAACGGTCCTGCGCATCGCGGATCTCCGGCGGGTCGGCGTCACGCGTCGGAAACCGGCGGCGCGAAACAACTCAGGCGGCAACGAGCGTGACCATATCGCGTTTCCCCATCGGGATCGAACGCGAATTGCCGCAATGCGGCGCCCAGAGCCATGATTGAACAGGTCGGTTCAGCTCAGCCTCCCCCTCTCGACCCTCATCCTGAGGTGCGGCGAAGCCGCCTCGAAGGAGGGCTCCAGGGATCGCGGAGCCTTGTGGAGCCCTCCTTCGAGGCCCGCTGAGGCGGGCACCTCAGGATGAGGCCGAGGGTTGGCGCCGCCTCAGCGTGATCGGCGGCCGCCTTAATAGATGCCCGCGTAACGCGCGCCGTGTCCGGCGGCCTTGGCGGGGGGCTCGGACGCCTTCGCGACCTGCTTCACCACCGGCTTCGCGGCGCCCTTCACGGTCTCCTTGGCGGCCGGCGCCGCCTTGGCGCTGAGCTGGGCCATGGCGAGGCGGGCCGAGGCCGGCATCGCGGCGGGCGCGCCGCGTCCGGTCGGACGGTGGGGCTCGGGTGCCGCCGCGGCGAGGCGGGTCGGGGCCGGGGCGAGCTTGCCCGCGATCTTGGCCGAGGCATGGGCCGAGGGGTGGGCCGGGGGATGCAGGGCGGCCGGGTTGCCGCCGAAGACGGAGATGGCCGCCACCTTGACCGGGGCGAGCTTGACCGCCGCCGTCTGGACCGGCGCCGGCTTGAACTCCCGCGTGCGGCTGGCGGTGGGCTGAAGGGCGGCCGGCACGGAGACGGCGGCGCTCGCCAGCACGATCGGCGCACGGACGGGGCGGCGCGGAGCCTCCTCGGCCGCTTCCTCCCGCTCGGGGGCCGGCTTGTAGGCCAGCGGCGTCGCCCCCCGGCTGAACTTCTCCGTCTCCTCCACCGGGCCGAGATCGGCCACCATCACCGCCGAGCGCCCGCCGGCCGGCTGGCCATCCGTGCGCAGGGTGGCGAGGAGCTTGCGGTCGTCGGAGCCGGCAAGCGAGGCCTTGCCGACATATTCCACACGCACGTGGGCCGTGCCCTTGCGGTGGAAGCCCAGGGCCTCGGCCGTCTCCTCCGAGACGTCCATGACGCGCCCGGCATGGTAGGGGCCGCGATCATTCACCCGCACGATCATCGAGGAGTGGTTCTCAAGGTTCGTCACCCGGACGTAGCTCGGCAGCGGCAGGGTCGGGTGGGCGGCGGCGATGGAATGGCGGTCGAACACCTCGCCGTTGGCCGTCATCCGGCCGTGGAAGGCGGAGCCGTACCAGGAGGCGAGGCCCTCGCGGACGTAGCCGGTCGGGTTCTCGCGGGGGGCGTAGGTCTGGCCGGCGACCACGTAGGGCTTGCCGGTGTAGCGGCGCCCGCCGCCCTTGGGGATCGTGTCGCCCTCGTTATAGAGGCGCGGGCTCGCCTTCACCCCGTATTTCGGATCGACGCCGTTGCCGCTCGCGGCGAACTTGGTGGCGTTGTTCGAGGCGCAATTGGCTGTGGCGAGCGCCACGCCCGAGACGGCCAGGAACCGCAGGGCCAAACGCCCGGGTCGAAGGTGCGTCATGCGCGGGGACACCAACTCTACGCGTGGAAACCGGACGTCTCCCGGCATGCCGGGTCCACGAACAATTGTCGGCGTGACGTAAAGGAAGGCTGAACGGGTCGCTCAGACAGGCGACGATCCACCGCTCCGCTTGAGACGCCGCGCGAGAGTCACGGCGTAAAGGCTTCCGGCCATACGGTTTCTTAGCCGCAGCCGAAAGCGCTCCTCGCGCAGAGCGCGAGGATTGCGACTTATCTCCTTGCGATGAAGCGAGAATCAGCGCGGAGAATGATCCGTGAGCTGGGCGATGGAGCGTGAGCCGCGCTGCTTGAACAGCAGGTCGAGGGCTTCGAGCATCAGGCCGTGCATCTTCGTACGCTCGGCATGGGCGAGGTCGCGCAGCTGGTCGTAGACCGCCGGCTCCAGATAAACGGACATCTGGCGTGCGCGCTGCTTCAGCGTCCGGGTCTCGGGCGCCGGCTCCGGCCGGGCGGCGGGGGTGAGGGCGACGATCTCGGCGCTGCGCTGGACGGTGCGCGCCTGAGCGGGGCGCTCCGGCGGCGTCGCCGCCGCGACGATGGCCGCGAGGCTGAGCTTAGGCGGCTTGGACATGCTTGTCCGTCCGGGCGTTCTGGCTGCGGCGCTCGATCCAGGACCAGAGCTTGCGCACCTCGGCGGCGGCCTGGCCCTTCGGGTTCAGCTCGGTGACGCCGAGGCCGAGGCCGATCGCGTCCTGGTGGTCGGTGCGGGCGACGATGTTCACGTCCGGCAGGATGCCGAGAACGGCGAGGCCGTCGGCGGCGTCGCGCACCCGGTAGGAGCGGGGCGGGGTCTGGTTCAGGACGAAGGCGAACTTCTTCTCCAGCCGGTAGATCGCGGCGAGCGTCGGCTTGAAGGCGCGCAGGTCGGCGGGGGTCGGCCGGCAGGGGATGATGCACAGGTCGGCGGCGCGGATCGCCGACAGGGTGCCGGGGGAATCGACGCCGGGCGTATCGATGAAGACGAAGTCGTAGGCCGAGTCGCGCAGGCGCTCCATCACCGGCTCCAATTGAGCGGCGTCGATCTGCGCGACCTCCGGCCCCTCGACGGTGCGGTGGTCGAGCCAATCCGAGACGGTGGCCTGACGGTCCATTTCGAGGATGCAGACGGAATGGCCCGCCTCGCGGGCGGCGACGGCCAGGGAGATGCAGAGCGTGCTCTTGCCGCTCCCGCCCTTCTGGGTGACGAAGGTCAGCGCTTTCATCCGGGACGTCCTCCTGCCGAATGCGGGAACGACGCCAGGATGACACGGGAGCCGTGCAACCTGAGGTCGCCGATGGGCATCCTGTGCGATCCTGCGATCCAAGGATGTCAGGATCCCGAGTTGGCCTCGGCATGGTTAACGCTTCGTTAAGGCACCCTTTGCCCCGATCACCCCACGGTGTTGCGGAAAATTCGGTGGAAATCATACTTCAGGTTTAGAAATGGATGAGAATCCTTCAGGCGGTCTTTTCAGTGTCCGGTGAATGACGTAGCTTGTTTCCAGAGGGGCCGGAGGCACTGGGGCACTCTAACCTCAGGTTAAACAGCGGCCAGGACGATCACGATGGACTCACCGATCCCGCAATCCGTGCTCAAGGCGTCCGGCGTCGTGGGCACCTGGGTGCATGACCACTGGGCGGGCTGCCTGTCCCTGTCGGGCGCCTTCCCCGGCCTGCTCGGGCTCGATCCGGTGGCGGCGGCACAGGGCGTGCCGCTGGAAACCTTCCTCGACCGCACCCATCCGGACGACCGGACGCGGATCGAGAACTACCTCTACGCCGTCGGGGCGATGGGCGGGCCGGTGGAGGCCGAGTTCCGCACCCGCGACTCGCGGTCGGGCATCCGCACCCTGGTGATGCGCGGCCGGATCGAGCGCGACGCGAGCGGGTCCGTCGCGCAGGGCTGCGGCATCGCCATCGACCGCACGGAGGAGCAATCCGCCGGCCTGCTCCACATCGAGCAGGTGATGAACCGCATGGCGGAGCACGTCATCGCCCTGCGCGGCCTCGCCCAGACCCTGCAGCGCCCGGTGCTGATCGAGCGCGTCGAGCGCCTGATGATCGAGGTCGGGTTCGAGCTCGCCCGCCACCTGCCCGAGCCGGAGGACGAATCCCGTCACTGAGCCGGCCCGCAGGCGATTGAACTGCCGGGCGCCGTCACGCTACCGTCCCCGCCAACGACGGAGGGGACGATGGGCGACACGATCTACGACCGGGATCTCGACCGGGTCGCGGCCAATTACCAGCCGCTGACCCCCCTCCTCTATCTCGACCGGGCGGCGCGGGTCTTCCCCGATCATGTCGCGGTGGTCCATGGCGGGCTGCGCCGGACCTATGCCGAACTCTACGACCGCGCCCGCCGCCTCGCCTCGGCGCTGACCGCCAGGGGCATCGGCCGGGGCGACACGGTCGCCGTGCTCCTCGCCAACACGCCCGAGATGGTCGAATGCCACTATGGCGTGCCCATGACGGGGGCGGTGCTCAACACCCTCAACACCCGCCTCGACGCCGCCGCGATCCGCTTCTGCCTGGAGCATGGCGAGGCCAAGATCCTGATCACCGACCGGGAATTCTCCCGCATCGCCGGCCCGGCCCTGGCGGAGATGAAGGCGCGTCCCCTCGTCATCGACGTGGACGATCCCGAATACGACGGTCCCGGCGAGGCCCTGGGCGAACTCGGCTACGAGGCGCTCCTCGCCGGCGGGGACCCGGAGGCGGAATGGTCCCTCCCCTCGGACGAGTGGGACGCGATCTCGCTGAACTACACGTCCGGCACCACGGGCGACCCGAAGGGCGTGGTCTACCACCATCGCGGCGCGGCCCTGCTGGCGCTCGGCAACGTGGTGACGGGCGGGCTCGGGCAGCACCCGGTCTATCTCTGGACCCTGCCGATGTTCCACTGCAACGGCTGGTGCTTCCCCTGGACCCTCTCGGTAGTGGCCGGCACCCATGTCTGCCTGCGGCAGGTGCGGGCCGAGGCCATGTACCGTCTGATGGCCGAGCACGGCGTCACGCATCTCTGCGGCGCGCCGGTGGTGATGCAGCTCCTCATCAACGCCTCGGACGCGGAGCGGCGCCCCCTCCCGAACCGGGTGTCGTTCTTCACCGCCGCCGCCCCGCCGCCCGAGGCGGTGCTCGCCGGCATGTCCGAGGCGGGGTTCGACGTCACCCATCTCTACGGGCTGACGGAGAGCTACGGGCCGGCGGTGGTCAATGCGTGGCACGCGGATTGGGACGCCCTCTCCGCCGACCAGCGGGCGGCCAAGAAGGCACGGCAGGGCGTGCGCTATCCGGTGCTCGAAGCCCTCGACGTCCGCGACCCCGAAACGCTGGACTCCGTGCCCGCCGACGGCAAGACGATGGGCGAGGTGATGATGCGCGGCAACGTCGTGATGCGCGGCTACCTCAAGAACCCGAAGGCGACGGAGGCGGCCTTCAAGGGCGGCTGGTTCCGCACCGGCGACCTCGGGGTGAAGCACCCGGACGGCTACGTGCAGCTGAAGGACCGCTCGAAGGACATCATCATCTCCGGCGGCGAGAACATCTCCTCGATCGAGGTCGAGGACGCCCTGTTCAAGCACCCGGCGGTGGCGGGCGCCGCCGTCGTGGCCCGGCCTGACCCGAAATGGGGCGAGACCCCCTGCGCCTTCGTGGAACTGAAGCCGGGGGCCTCGGCCTCCGCCGACGACCTCATCCAATGGTGCCGGGGGCGGCTCGCCTCGTACAAGCTGCCGCGCCACGTGATCTTCGGCGAATTGCCCAAGACCTCCACTGGCAAGGTGCAGAAATTCATCCTGCGCACCCGCGCCCGCGAGGGGACGGAGGGCGCCTGACGCCTCAATCCCGGCGGGCGCGAATAGCCTTCACCCGCACCGGGACCCGGCGGGGCGCCAGGGACGCCTGAAGCGCGGCAAGGCCCATCGCGGCGAGTCCGGCGGCCAATCCGGAGACGAGGACGGCCTGGGCGAGTGTGGGATCCACGTGAGGTTCCTCCTGAACGTCTCGCCCAAGGTGGCGACGCTTGGCCGACTTCGCCAGCGTTCCCGGCATCGATCCTGGCATGCGCCCTGGGGATGCGGTGACGCAGGCGTGGAGGCGCCGCACGAATTGTCATGCTGATCGGGTAGCGAGTCCCGATGCGCGTTCGCCGGCCTGGGATATGGGAGGCGGGCCGGCGCGTTCCCGTGCGCTCGCGACGGTCGATGGGCGGACGGGACAGGGAAGCCGGGGGATCGGATGGATCGGTACGGGTGGGGTTTCGGCGCGATGACGGCGGCGCGGGTCGCGGGCCTCCTCCTCGCGGGATGCCTTGTCGCTCCCGTCGTCCACGCTCAGGGAACGGTGGCGCGTCCCGCCAACGAGCCCGCCGCCCCGGCGGCCAGCGACCCCATCACCCGGTCGAGCTACTTCTTCGTCGGCGGCCGCTACCAGAAGGTCGGTGAGAAGAACCTGATGGTCGGCCAGATGTTCGTGGAGGTGCGCACCCCCGCGAAGGTCACGCAGCCCTATCCGGTGGTGATGGTCCACGGCCTCGCCCAGACCGGACTGAACTTCATGACCACGCCGGACGGCCGTTCCGGCTGGGCGCAGCGCTTCGTGGAATGGGGCTACCAGGTCTACGTGGTGGATCAGGTCGGGCGCGGGCGTTCCGGCACCAACCCGGAGGTCTACGGCCCCTACGACCGCTTCGGCACCCGCGAGCTGGAGCGCACCTTCACCGCGCCGGAGGTCTACGATCTCTATCCCCAGGCCAAGCTGCACACGCAATGGCCGGGCGGGGCGGGCGTCCAGGGCAATGCGAGCTTCGACCAGTATTTCGCGAGCCAGGTGCCCTACCTCACCAACAGCCAGCAGACGGAGGATCTGGTCGACACCGCGCTCGCCGCCCTCCTCGACCGGACGGGTCCGGTGGTCCTCGTCACCCACGGCCAGGGATCGCTGTTCGGCTGGGCGCTGTCGGATTCCCACCCCGATCTCGTGAAGGCGCATATCGCCGTCGAGCCCGGCGGGCCGCCCTTCTTCGACGTGAAGGTCCGGGGCGGCAAGGATTTCTGGGAGAAGACGGGCGAGGGCCGCGCTCGCGCCTACGGCATCACCCGCATGCCCCTGACCTTCGAGCCCCCGGTGAAGACGCCGGAGGACCTCGCCGTGATGCAGCAGGCCAAGGCCGCCGCCGACGGGCAGATCCGCTGCTGGCTCCAGGGTGACCCCGTCCGCTCCCTGCCCAACATCGCGAAGGTGCCCACGGTGATCGTGACGGCGGAAGCCTCCTTCCATGCGGCCTACGACGATTGCACCGCCGCGTTTCTCACGCAGGCTGGCGCCAAGCCCGAGGTGATTCACCTCGCCGACCAGAAGGTGCGGGGCAACGGCCACATGGTCATGGTCGAGAAGAACAGCGACCTCGTCGCCGACACCGTGATGGGCTGGCTCTCCGGGCGCATCCGCCCCTGAGGGACGCCCGACACGCGGGCGTGATCGATTCGCCACAGGGTTGCATAAGCGTTCGCGACGCCCTTGCGAGCGTGGCCGCTGCCACGTACCCATGGCGAAAAGCGCAGTTGGCGCAATAGTTTATCATCATTCTAAACAGCGCGGCAGCCGCGCCGGGTCTTCCCGGCGAACGGGGTCGGCTGACCGTTCGAGGAGTCGAGGCAGTGAGAGTCGGTCGTTCATTCAAGGGAGCCGGCACGGGCATCACCCGGACCCTGATCCTCGCCGGCGTTTCCCTTGCCGCCTTGACCGCCGCGCGCGCACAAGAGGCCGCCCCGCGGGGCGGCGCGAGCGTGCAGCTCGACGAGATCAGCGTCGAGAGCCGGGGCGCGGGCGGGGTGACGGGGCCGGTGGCCGGGGGCGCCTCCATCGGCTCGCCCGCCGGCGTCGAGGATCCGCGCGGGCCGGTTGCCGGCTACGTAGCGACGCGCTCGGCCACCGCCACCAAGACCAACACGCGCCTCGTCGAGACGCCGCAATCCATCACCGTGGTCGGCCGGAAGCAGATCGACGCGCAGAACGCACAGACCCTGACCCAGGCGACGCAATACGTGGCCGGCGCGTTTTCCGGCAGCTTCGGCTTCGATACGCGCAATACCTTCATCTACCTGCGCGGATTCAATGTCAGCGATTACGGCATCTACCGGGACGGGCTGCAGACGCTGAATTACGGCTTCGGCTACTTCAACGTGAACACGTTCGGCCTGGAGCGGATCGAGATCCTACGCGGCCCGGCGGCGGTGCTGTTCGGTGCGGGCTCCCCCGGCGGCATCGTCAACCAGGTGAGCAAGCGGCCGACCACCGAGCCCTTCGGCTATGTCGAGGTCGGCGGCGGTTCCTTCGGCCAGAAATACGCGGCCTACGATTTCGGCGGGCCGGCCGACAAGGAGGGCCACTGGTTCTACCGCGTCACCGGCTACGGCCGGAACGGCGGCACGCAGGTCGATGGCGCACCTGACGACAGCTATTCCATCGCCCCGAGCGTCACCTACCGCCCCGACGGGGCGACGAGCCTGACGGTGCTGACCTCGTTCCAGCATGACACCAGTGCCGTCACCGCGAACTTCCTGCCGTATATCGGCACGGTGCGCCCGCAGGCGCTCGGCCTGCGCATCTCCCGCTCGCTCAACGTCGGCGACGCGCGGCTCAACACCTACCAGCGCGATCAAGCCTTCCTCGGCTACGAGTTCGAGCACGTCTTCAACGAGACCTGGGCCTTCCGCCAGAACCTGCGCTATTCGTTCGGCGAGAGCTTCCAGAATTCCGACATCGGCCAGCTCGGCTACGCCGTCGGCGATGCGACGCAGACCCAGCTCGCCCGCTACCAGTTCCGCGACCATGCCCGCGTGAACATCTTCCAGGTCGACAACCAGGCCGAGGCGCGGTTCTCGGACGGCTTCTTCCGCCACGACGTGCTGATGGGGCTCGACTACAAGGATTACCGCCTGTCCGACAATCAGGCGTCGCTGTTCCCGGCCTCGAACCTCAACATCCTCGCCCCGACCTATGCCGGCGCGGATGGCAACCCGACCCCGTACCTGATCAACTCCAACACGTTCACGCAACTCGGCCTCTACGTGCAGGACCAGATCAAGATCACCGATCGGCTGACCCTGCTGCTCGGCGGGCGGCAGGACTTCGCCGACAACCGGGTGGTCGACAAGCTGTTCAACGGCGCCGGCACCACCGGCCGCAGCGACACCGGCACGACCTACCGCACGGCGCTGATCTACAATTTCGACAACGGTCTCGCGCCTTATATCAGCTACTCGACCTCGTTCCAGCCGCTGATCGGCACCGGCCGCCTCAGCACCACCTTCAAGCCGGAGACGGGCACGCAGATCGAGGGCGGCGTGAAGTTCGAGCCGCCGGGCCAGGGCTATTTCCTGACGCTGGCCGGCTTCGACATCCACCGCAAGAACACCCTGACGCCGGACCCGGTGAACACCCTGTTCCAGGTGCAGCTCGGCGAGGTCCGCTCCACGGGCTTCGAGGCGCAGCTGGTGGCGAACGTGTTCGAGGGCCTCGACGTCGCCGCCTCCTACACGATCTACGGTCTGACCAACGAGCGCGGCGGCGCCGACATCCTCGGCAAGGTGCCGGTGAACGTGCCGGAGAACTTCGCCAACGCCTTCTTCGACTACACGATCCCCGTGGGCGCCCTGCGCGGCTTCGGCTTCGGCGGCGGCGTGCGCTACTTCGGACGCTCCTTCGCGGACACGGCCAACCTCTACCGGGTGCCGGATTACGTGCTGTTCGACGCGCAGGTCCATTACAACTGGGACCACTGGCGGCTCGCCGTCACCGCCACGAACATCGGCGACCGCCGCTACGTCTCCTCGTGCCAGGCCTTCAACTCGTGCTTCTACGGCGACGCCCGCCGGGTGCTGGCGAGCCTGAGCTACAAGTGGTGATCAGGCCTGGTCCGAGAGCCGCGTCGGCAGGTCGGTGATCCGCAAGCCCCGGCGCAGGGCGCGGGAGAGCGCATCGACGGCCATCGTCATGAGGGCGGTGGCCGCGATCAGCACCACGGCCACGTCGAGGCGCAGCTCCGAGATGGCGGCATCGACGTAGAAGCCGAGGGTCGTCACGCCGAGGATGCCGAAGATGGCGCTCTCCCGCAGGATCAACTCCCAGCGGTAGAGCAGGAAGGCGAGAAACTGGCCGTAGAGCCGGGGCAGGGTCTCGTAGGCGTAGAGGTTCAGGCCGCGCGGCGCGTCGGGCCGGTAGGGGATGGCGTCGGCGTGCCGGCCCATCAGGTAGCCGATGATCCCGGCATTGTGCAGCGACAGGGCGATGATCGCCGGCAGCATCGAGGGGCCGAGCAGCTGCAGGCAGAGATAGGCCAGCATGTATTCCGGCGTGGAGCGCACCACGACGAGGAGCCCCCGCCCGAAGGGCCGCCCCAGGGGCCCGGTGAAGCGCCGGGCGGTGAGGGGGAACAGGAGCAGGGCGCCGAGCGCCGTCGCCACCAGGGCGATCTGCGCCAGCACCAGGGTCTGCGCGGCGCCGGGCAGGATCTGGTCGGTGAGGATCGGCCGGAACCACGCCCAGAGCGCCGTCCAAAGGGACATCCAAGACCCCTCCCCGCCCCGGAGCGGCGCGGGCACGATGTCGTGGGTGAGGAAGCGGACGAGGCTCGGGCCGATCGCGGCATGGCCGATGGCGGGCGGCAGGGCCAGGAGGGCGCCGACGAGCAGGACTGGCAGAGTCCCGCGCCGCACCCAGAGTCGCCGCGTCCCGATCAGCGCGTAGAACACGAGGAGCAGCGCCCCGGCCTCGGCATAGCGCCCCTGCCGGAAGGCGGATTCGAGGGTGAAGCCCATGGTCGGCAGGCCAATGAAGCCGAGCACGAGGCTGGAGCGCATCCCGCATTCGAGGCGGTAGAGGGTGTAGTCCGCGAAGCGCCCGGCGAGGTCGGGAAGGCGGGCATAGGCGAAGGCCGAGACCGCCCCCGTCCCCGGCGGCAGGACGCGCAGGCCCGAGAGGTCCGCCTCCTCGATGATCTCCGAATAGACCTTGGCGCAGATCCCGGCATAGGGCAGCGCGATGGCCAGCACCCCGGTCGTCGCCGAGAGGCCGAAGACCTGCATCAGCAGCAGCGCCCAGAACAATTCGTGCACCGAGCGCAACGCGGCGCAGGTCACGCGCACGATCCGCGAATGAGCGAAGGGGATGGCGAGCAGGAACCCCGCCCCGGCCCCGCACCCGACGCCGAGCACCGCGAAGGCCACCGTGTAGACGACGCTCCAGCCCTCGACGGACCAGAAGTCCGGCCGGATCAGCCCCGCGAGGAGCCGCGAGAGCTCCGCGAACGGGTGCAGGGTGGTGACGTGCAGGTCCGCCACGGCGAGGCAGAGCAGGGCGGCGAGGGCGAAGCCGCCGCTGACCGCGCGATAGCCCGGCACGCGCGGGGCGAGGCGCATCAGGCGGCCTCGTAGAACGGCCTGAGCCGGGCGGGATCGACCTCGGAGGCGGGGGCGTCGAGGACGATGCGCCCGGCCTCCAGCACCACGATCCGGTCGGCCTGCGCCAGCGCCAGGGCGATGTCGTGCAGGGCGAGGATCAGTGTCCCGTGGGTCGCGGCCAGGGTCGCGAGCACGGCGGCGCCCTGGCGCGGATCGAGCGCCGAGACCGGCTCGTCGCCGATCAGCACCGGGCGGCCGTTGTAGAGGGCGCGGGCCACCGAGACCCGCTGCTGCTGCCCGCCCGACAATTCCCCCGCCTTCGCCCGGAGCTTGTCCGCCATGTCGACGCGGGCGAGCACCGCCTCGACTTCGGCGAGGTCGGCCCTGGCCGGGCGGACCAGGGTGCGCAGGTTGTACAGGGTCGAGCGGCGGTCGAGGCGGCCCATGTAGACGTTGTGGAACACCGACAGGGTCCGCACCAGGGCGGCCGCCTGCGGCACCAGGGCGACCTGCTCGGGGATCCGCTCGCGGATCAGCCCGAGCAGGGTCGACTTGCCCGCGCCGGAGCGGCCCATCAGGGCGACGCGCTCGCCCGCGCGGATCGTGAGGTCGATGCCCGACAGCACCTCGCGCCCGCCATAGGCGGCCCGCGCGCCCTTGAGGACGAGGAGGGGTTCGGACACCGGCCTGTCCCGGATCAGTCGAGCAGGCCCGTCGCCTTGCCGACCTCGATCAGCGGTTCGTAGGCGGCGTTGGTGACGGGGATGAACTTCGAGCGTCCGAACGGTTCGAGGATCGCCGGATCGGTGACGCCCACCAGCGCCGCCCGGAGCTTCTCGGTGAAGCCGGCGCCGTAGGTCGCGTCCACGTCGCCGCGCACCGTCCATTGGTAATCGGGGAAGGGCGGGCTCTCCCAGATCACCGAGACGGCCTTGGGATCGACCTTGCCGGCCTTGCTGTCGAGGTCCCACACCGAGAAGTCGACGGCGCCGACCTCGAACGCGCCGGATTGCACGAGCTGGATCGTGCGCGAATGGTCGCCGGAGAAGCCGACGCGGGAGAAGATCTGCTCGGGGCTCTTGCCGGGGAAGGCCTCGCGGATCCGGTATTCCGGCATCAGCCGGCCGGAGGTCGAGGCGCGGGCGCCGAAGGTGAAGGTCTTGCCGGCGATGGATTTCGGGAAGTCCGCCGCGCGGGTCAGGCCGGTCGCGGCGTTGGCGATGAGGTAGAAGCGGAAAGCCGCGTCCTCGGCGCCCTGCGCGATGGCCTGCGAGCCCGGCACCGCCTTGCGGGCCTGGACGCCGGTGAAGCCGCCGAACCACGCGAGCTGCACCTGACCGTTGGTGAAGGCGGTGACGGCCGCCGGATAGCTCTTCACCGGCACGTAGCGCACCGGCACGCCGAGCTTACCTTCCAGATACTGCGCGACCTTGCCGAACCGCTCCACGAGGCGGCTCTCGTCCTGATCGGGGATGCCGGTGAAGACCAGCGGCGGCTTACCTTGAGCCCGCGCCGGCCCCGCCAGCGCGAGCCCCGCCGCCAGCAGCCCGCAGGCGAGCCGCGCGATTCCACCGATTCCGATCATCGAGTCCCGATCCCGTCCCGGCGCGCGCGGTGGCGCCCCCGCCGCTGCCACGTAGAGCACGGAGCGGCGGAGGGGAATGCGCCCGGCGCGCCGGAGCCGCGATCAGTGATGGTGGTGACGGCGGTGATGATGGTGCCGGTGGTGGCGCATCCCGTGGCCGCGCATCATGGTCCGCGACCCCATCCGGGCCTGGCTGTGCATGTTGCCGAAACGGCCGTTGCCCTGAGCGGCGGCGTCCCGGTCGAGGCCGTCGCCGGGGGCGGCGAAAGCCGGAGCGGCGGTGCCGGCGGCCAGCCCGAGGACGAGCATCGCACCGAGAATGGTCTTCTTCATGGGAATGAACTCTCCGCGGCCACGCGCCGCCCCGGGCGAACCCCCTGCCTAAGAGGAAGTTCCTGGCGCACGGGAACGTGATCGGCCGGCAATTCTTTCCGGCGGATCAGGATTCCGCGTCGAGCGTGTAGAGGGCGCCGTGCTCCGTTTCGGTGCCGGGGACCGGGCGGGGCCGGAACGGCGTCGCGTGGGGGCCGCCCAGCAGGCGCACGATCTCCTCCGAGGCGGCGACGGCGAGGTCGGCGGCCTTGGCGCGGACCTCGATGCGGGCCAGCATGTTCATCGCCGGCCCGAGCACCGTGTACTCGGCCCGCACCCCGTCATCGAACACGCCGACCAGAAGGTCGCCCGCGTGGAGGGCGGTGGCGGTGCGGATGACGAACCGATCCTCCGCCCGGCGCCGCGTATTCACCTCCGCGAGGCGGACCTGGATGTCGAGGGCGCAGGCGGCGGCGGCCTGGGCCTGCTCCTCCGGCGTGCCGGTGATGAACTGCGCCAGCACCGCGTCGCCGATATACTTGTCGACCATGCCCCCCTGGGCGCTCACCGCCGCTTGTGCCTGCGCCCGCACCGCCATCAGGGCCGCCACCATCTCCTCCGGCGGATGCCGCTGGCTGAGGGCCGAGAAGCCCCGGATGTCGAGGATCAGCAGGCAGGCATGGCGGCGATGGAGGCCCATCGCGTCGGAGGCGAGGTCGCGGGCGATGGCGTTCGGCACGAAGCGGGCGAGCCGCCCGCGCTCGCGCTCCACCTCCAGCGTCCGGTCCACGGCCCGGCGCAGGCGGGAGACCCCGTCGATGACGATCAGGCCCGTCGCGACGAAGGTCGCGAGGCCGATCACCTGCATCGGCGCGTCGCCGTTGACCCCTGGGAACAGGGCGGGATAGGCGAGCCCGACGAGGAAGGCCGCCACCCAGCTCGCCGTGACGACGGCGCAGAACAGCAGGGTGTGGGACACCTGCATGCCCAGGCCGGTCTGCAGCAGGAGCAGGTAGGCCGGCAGGCGGCTCACCGCGTCGGCGCCCTCCCCCGTGCCGCCCCCGGCCATCATGTGCTCCACGATGACGTAGACCGCGAGCAGGGCGTTGAGGCCGGTTCCCGCCCAGGAGGAGGCCGTCGCCGATCTGCCCCGGCCGCGCTCGCCGATCCCGAACCACACCGTGCCGAGCCCGTAGAGGCCCAGGATGATCCAGTGGCTCATGGCGTGCAGGGAGCCGTCATACGCCTGCGCGGCCATGAGCAGCACGAGGAGGATCACGATCCTGAGCGCGGTGAGGCGCGGCAGGCCACCCTCCTGCATCACCCGCAGGGCGGGGTCGCGGTCGGTCTCCCCAGCCGCCATCGCGGGCAGCCTCATCCGGCGCGGCCGAGGCGGCGGGCGCCGCCGAAGCGGTTGAGGAAGCGCGGCTCCTTCTCGGGAGCGATGCGCACGGCCAGATGCAGCGTCCCGTCGGCTTCCGCCCGCCGGTCCAGGATCTCGGCGTTCTCGTAGAGCCAGTGCAGGGCGGCCCCGTCCTCCGGCGGCAGCGACACCGCGAAGCTCGTGCGCGATTTGGCGATCCGCGCCTCGATCCGGCTGGTGAGGGCGGACAGCCCCTCCCCCGTCAGCGCCGAGACGAGGACCGGCGCATCGCTGTCGCGGTCGTTGCGCACCCGTTCCTGGCCGGACAGGTTGGTGAGCCGTGTCCGCTCGCCCTCGTCCAGCAGGTCGGACTTGTTCCAGACCTCGATGAGCCGCCCGTCCGCCGTGTCGATGCCGAGCTCGTGCAGCACCTGCCCCACATCCTCGGCCTGGGCCGCCGTATCCTCGTGGCTGACGTCGCGCACATGCAGCAGCACGTCGGCCTCGATGGCGTCCTCCAGCGTCGCCCGGAAGGCGGCGATGAGCGGAGTCGGCAGGTCGGAGATGAAGCCCACCGTGTCGGAGAGGATCACCGTCTCGCCGTGGGGCAGCTTGGTCGCCCGCGCGGTGGGGTCGAGGGTCGCGAACAGCATGTCCTTCGCCGTGACCTCGGCGCGGGTCAAGGCGTTGAACAGGCTCGACTTTCCGGCATTGGTGTAGCCCACCAGCGCCACGATCGGGTACGGCACCCGCGCCCGGCTCTGCCGGTGCAGGCCGCGGGTGCGCACGACGGCGTCGAGGTCGCGCTCGATGCGGGTCATGCGCTCCTGGATCATCCGCCGGTCGGCCTCGATCTGGGTCTCGCCGGGGCCGCCGAGGAAGCCGAAGCCGCCGCGCTGGCGCTCCAGGTGGGTCCAGGACCGGACGAGGCGCGATTTCTGGTAGGCGAGATGCGCGTGCTCGACCTGCAGCGTGCCCTCGCGGGTGGAGGCGCGGCGGCCGAAGATCTCCAGGATCAGGCCGGTGCGGTCGATGACCTTGGCGCCCCAGGCCTTCTCGAGGTTGCGCTGCTGCACGGGCGAGAGGGCGCAATCCATCACCACGAGGCCGATCTCCTCGGCCTTGACCAGCCCGGCGATCTCATCGACCCGGCCCTTGCCGAGATAGGTCGAGGGCCGGATGCGCGGCAGGGTGATCGGCAGGCTCTGGACGACGTCGAGCTCGATGGCGGCGGCGAGGCCGGTCGCCTCGTCGAGCCGCGCCTCGACCGAGCGTGACGGCGCGGCGGTGCGGCCGGGCAGGGTCGTGGCACGCGCGAGATAGGGGCCGATCACCAGGGTCCGGGTCGAGGCGGCGATCTCGCCCTCGGGCGCCGCGTGGGCCCGGAGGCGGGCCTCACCCGAGGTCAAAGTCTCGCTCATGCAGGATTGGCGCTCGCCGGTTCGCTTGTGTTCGCTCCCGCTCATATGGGCTTGGGCGGAGCGGATGCCAACGGGCTGGCCTTCGTCCCATCATCCGGGGATCACGTCACGATGCGTCCCACCCTCTTCCTCATCCTGAGGTGCCCGCCTCGGCGGGCCTCGAAGGAGGGCTCCAGGGATCGTCGCGCCTTCTGGAGCCCTCCTTCGAGGCGGCTTCGCCGCACCTCAGGATGAGGCGGAGGATGGGAGCGAGGGGCCGGCGCCCTCACGCCTTCTCGGGCGTCTCGTCGGGCTCGAAGAGCTGCACCGGGTGGCCCGGCATGATGGTCGAGATCGCGTGCTTGTAGACGAGCTGGGAATGACCGTCCCGGCGCAGCAGCACGCAGAAATTGTCGAACCACGTCACGACGCCTTGCAGCTTAACGCCGTTGACGAGGAAGATCGTCAGCGGGATCTTGTTCTTGCGGACGTGGTTGAGGAAGGTGTCCTGAAGGTTCTGTGCGCGCTCGCCGGCCATTTTCTTCGCCTGTTTGTTGTCCCTGCGGGTGTGCCCGGCACGGGATGGTTCGCCGCCAGCGGAATCGTCCGATCTCCCGCGGGCGGCTTCGTATAAAGCATTTGCATTCCAAAGCGTGAACCGAAGCAAGGGCCGTTCCGCCCGGAGCGTGACGGAACGGCGGCGGCTTTATCGTCCGCGGCCGTTACGGCCCGATCCCCAGCGACTTCAGCTTCCGGTGAAGGGCCGAGCGCTCCATCCCGATGAATTCCGCGGTGCGCGAGATGTTGCCCGAGAACCGGGCGATCTGCGCCACCAGATACTCGCGCTCGAAGATCTCGCGGGCCTCGCGCAGCGCCAGGCTCATCAGCTTCTCGCCCCCCGCGCCGGCCGGGGTGGTGGGCACCAGGGCGCCGATCTCGGAGGGGAGCATCTCGGAGGTGACCTCCTGCTCCGGGTCGGCCTGGGTGAGGATCATCAGCCGTTCGACGTTGTTCTTCAGCTGGCGGACGTTGCCCGGCCAGTTGTGCGATTGCAGCACCGCCATCGCGTCCTCGGCGATGACGCGCTTGGGCAGGCCGGTCTGGCCCGAGATGTTGTCCATGAAGAAGCGGATCAACTCCGGCACGTCCTCGCGCCGCTCGGACAGGGCCGGCACGCGGATCGGCACCACCGAGAGGCGGTGGAACAGATCCTCGCGGAAGCGGCCCGCCGCGATCTCCTCCTGCAGGTCGCGGGAGGAGGAGGAGATGATGCGGACATCCACATGGACCCGCGTCGTCCCACCGACCCGCTGGAAGTTCTGGTCCACGAGGACGCGCAGGATCCGGCCTTGCGTCTCGCGGGGCATGTCCGCCACCTCGTCGAGGTAGAGCGTGCCGCCATGGGCTTCCTCCAGGGCGCCGACCCGGCGGCCGTTCTCGCCCTCGACGCCGAACAGCTCGGCCTCCATCGTCTCGGGGAGGATGGTGGCGGCGTTGAGCAGCACGAACGGTCCGTTGGCCCGCGCCGAGGCCCGGTGCAGGGTCCGCGCGGCGAGTTCCTTGCCCGCGCCCAGCGCCCCGGTGATCATCACCCGCGCGTTGGTGGGGGCGACGCGCTCCAGGGTCTGGCGCAGCTGGTTGATGGCCAGCGACCCGCCGACGATCTGGTCGGCCGAGCCGGAACGGGCCTTGAGGTCGCGCACCTCGCGCCGCAGGCGGGAGGCCTCCAGCGCCCGCTCGGCCACGAGGATCAGCCGGTCGGCCTTGAACGGCTTCTCGATGAAGTCGTAGGCGCCCGCCTTGATGGCCGAGACGGCGGTCTCGATGTTGCCGTGGCCGGAGATCATCACCACCGGCAGGTCGGGATGGGCGGCCTTGATCAGGTCCAGCACCTGCAGCCCGTCGAGGCGCGAGCCCTGTAGCCAGATGTCGAGGAAGACGAGGTGCGGGCGCCGCGATTCGATGGCGCTCAGCGCCTCGTCCGAACCGCCCGCCGTGCGGCAGCGATGGCCCTCGTCGTCCAGGATGCCGGCGACGAGGTCGCGGATGTCGGCCTCGTCGTCGACGATCAGAATATCGGCGCTCATGCCTGCATCTCCGCGATCCGGGGGGCCGTCGATGCGGCGCCCTTCTCCTCTGCCGTGGTCGGTGGCCGCTCGGGACCGGCTTCACGCGGTACCCGCATCCGCACCTGCCCGCCGCGACCGGCGGGGTTGTCGTTGAGGGCGATGCCGCCGCCGTGCTCCTCGAGCACCTTGCTGACGATGGCAAGCCCGAGCCCCGTGCCGCCCTCGCGGGTGGTCATGTAGGGCTCCAACAGCCGCTGGCGCCCCTCGGCGGGGAAACCTTTCCCGTTATCCGTCACCGTGATCACCGCGAACCCGTCCTCGACGGCGAGCCCCAGGGCGATCTTGCCCTTGCCGAGCACGTCGGGGGGCACCTCGGCCACCGCCTCGACGGCGTTCTTGAGGATGTTGGTGATCACCTGGCTGAGGAGCCGGATGTCGAAGGCCGCCACGATCTTTTCCGACGCGCCCGCGCCGCCCTCGGCGGAGAAGGCGAAGTCGATGTCCGGGTGCGCCACACGCATCATGAAGAGGTTCTGCTTGGCGATCTCGGTGAGATCGTTGGGGGCGATGGCGGGCTTGGGCATCCGCGCGAAGGCCGAGAACTCGTCGACCATGCGCTTGATCTCGTCCACCTGGCGCACGATCGTCGCCGTGCACTGGTCGAACACCTCCCGGTCGGTGAGGATGACCTTGCCGTACTTGCGCCGGATGCGCTCCGCCGAGAGCTGGATCGGGGTGAGCGGGTTCTTGATCTCGTGGGCGATGCGCCGGGCGACGTCGCCCCAGGCGGAGGTGCGCTGCGCCTGGACGAGGTCGGTGATGTCGTCGAGCGTCACCACCGCGCCCCGCGCCCCGCCCGGCGCCTGCTCGCCGGTGACGCGCACCGTGACGGTGCGCTCCTCCTTGCGCTCGCCCCGGGTGCGGGTGAGCTGGATCTGCTGCTGCACCGCCCGCTGGCGGGCCTCGCCCTCGGCCAGCACCGGGGCGAGTTCCGGCACCGCGACGCCCAGCGGCTGGCCCACCAGCCGGTCGCTGCCGAGGTCGAGCATCCGCTCGGCGGCGGGGTTGGCGATGGTGACGAAGCCCCCCGCGTCGAGGCCGATCACGCCGGGGGAGACGCCCGACAGCACCGCCTCGGTGAAGCGCCGGCGGGCGTCGATCAGGTCGTTGGCGGCCATCAGCCCGGCATGCTGGCGGCGCAGCTCCTGGGTCATCTTGTTGAAGCTCTCGCCGAGGCTGGCCAGATCGCCGCTGGTCTTCTTCGTGGGCACCTGGGCGTAGAAATTGCCCGAGGCCACTTGGTCGGCGGCGTTGATGAGCCGCCGGATCGGGGCCACGAAGCGGTTGGCGAAGTTCAGCCCGAACCACACCGCCGAGAGCAGCGCGATCAGCGCGATCAGCACGAAGACCACGGCGAAGGTGATCTGGATGGAGCGGCGCAGGGAATCGTAGGTCAGGTACTCCGCCGCCGCCGCCCGCGACACGCCGGGGAACTCGATGGCGAGCGGGTTCACCTCCCGTTGCACCATCAGCACCGCGTCGTCGTAGGCCGGCATCCGCAGGAGGGCGGCGAAGACCCGGCCCTCCGTCGGCAGCAGGCAGATCGGGTCGCCCGACTTGCCCGCGTCCTCGAAGGCGGCGGCCGAGGGCAGGCGCACCTGCTTGAGCACGTCGATGTTGGCGCGGGCCACCACGTCGGTCGGCCCGCGCATGATCTGCGCCACGGGCAGGCCGAGATTCGTCGCCCGCGTGGTCAGGAAGGTCTCGAACCACGCCCGGTTCACGTCGAAGTTCGGCCGGGCGCGGGTGAGGTCGTCGTTGAGGATGCGGATCTCCCGCGCCAGGGACTGGCACTGGTTCTCCTGGTAGGCGTCGGCCACCTCCACGGATTTCAGCACCACGTCGCGCACCCGGTCGGTGAAGCCGAGCGACAGGCCCCGGTCGATGGTCACCGAGGCGACCACCGCGAGCAGGATCGTCGGCAGGATCGCGATCAGCGAGAACAGGCCGACGATGCGCGAATGCAGCCGCGCGACGGCGGCGTTCGCCCGGCGGGCATGCAGGAAGACCCGCGCCTCCCAGGCGATGACCACCACGAGCCCGAGCACCAGGGTGACGTTGATGGCGAGCAGGGTGATCCCGTAGGTCGGGGTCGGGGTCACCCGGATCACGCCCGCCAGGATCAGGAAGGTGGTCAGCGCGCAGACCAGCGCCGTGACGACCACCGCCGCGCCGATCCAGCCCGGACCCCTCGGCCCCGGACGCAGGGATTCGGCGAGCGGCGCGTCCGTCTGCGCCAGGAGGCCGGCCGGGTCTGGAGCGGGGCCGGACCCGCCCGCATCGGGGCCGGAGGCGGCGCTCCCGGAGCGGGAGAGGAAAGGCATGACTGGTGCAGGGCCACAACAGTGTGGCGGAATTAATACGAATCCGGCACCGTGCGATAGGTCTTGCGCCGTCTCTCAGGCCGTGGCCCGCGCCTGCGTCCGACTGACGCCGCCCCCCGCCGATCCTTGACCGACGGTGAGCCGGCGCATAGGCCGGTCGACGGAGGCGAACGGGGTCTGGTGGCCCTCCTGGTCTTCAAAACCAGCGGTACGCCAACAGCGTACGGTGGGTTCGATTCCCATCCGCTTCCGCCACTCCACCTGTCGCTGCAACCCGCACAATGCGGTCGAAGCTCGCCCTCATCCTGAGCGTGTCGAAGGACGATGCGTCAGGGACAGCCCGAGGCGAGACCGTGCGGAAGGCCGAAGAAGATCTGCCGGTCGTCCCTGCGCCCGGGTCCAGGTCGGCCCCTGGGCACGAGCGGCTCGATCACCGCCCCATGCTCATCCGAGCCAGGACAGGCTCGGCATCGCTGCTTCAGTTCAGGGAAGACGCGTGCGGGACGGCCTTGTCCGCCATGATATCCAACAGCAAAGCTTCGTGTTGAACCAAGGCGACGCCAACCTGTAGCGCGCCAACGTAGTCGCGTTGCTCCAAGCGTTCGTCAAGAACAACGAAGAATATGCCGAAAGTCTTTGTGCATTCCATCATCGCATTCGCGATTTGGACGATATCATCGCAATATGGATCGTGATCGCCCTGCTGCAGGGCATTTTCCAGAAGCGCATGGAGTGCCATGCACGGGGAATGCGACTCGGCAACGGGATATTTCAGATGCAACGCGCCCATGACGGCCTCTGATACTAAAAATCTATCGAAGGTAATCGTCGCTGAAACGATCATCAGCTTCGTTGAGCGGCCGGGTTGCGCCCGGCCGCTCACGCGAAGTGTCCAGCTGATTAGCGAAGCAGCTGAAGGATGCCCTGCTGCGCCTGATTGGCGAGCGACAGCGCCGAAATGCCCAGCGAGTTGCGGGTCGAGAGGGCTTGAGAGTTGGCAGCCTCCTCGTTCATGTCGGCATTCGTCAAGTTCGCCGAACCGGTGTCGAGAATATTGACGATGTTCTTGGTGAAGTCCTGGCGGTTCTGCACGACCGACAGATTGGAGCCGTAGGCCGAAGCCTGTGACTTGAGCTGCGACACGGCGCTGTTCACGTTGGCGAGCACCGCGTTGATCGAGGTCGCGTCCTGGAAGTCGGTGCTGCCGATCGCATTCAGTCCGAGTCCGGCCGAGGTGACCGCAGTTCCCTGGATGTTCAACGACGACGTATTCTTCTCGTTGAACACGACCTTCAGGTTGTCGCCGTTCAGAAGGTTGACACCGTTGTAGCTGGCGTCCTTGGCCTGCTGATCGATCTGGCTCAGCAGGGCATTGTACTGCGTGACCAGCGAGTTGCGGGCGGTCAGGCCATCGCCGCCAATGACGGCCGAGGAAGCCGTTCCGAAGCTGGTGGCGGCAGCGCCGGTGAGAGCGATGGCCTTCGTGCCGTTCTCGTTGCTGGTGGTGATGTTGAGCTTGCCGTTGCTGTCGACGTTGGCCGAGGCGCCATTGGCGTTCAGGATCGCATTCAGCCCGGCGAGGGTGCTGACCTGACCGGTGCCGGTGCCGAAGGTCACGTTGGAGACCTGGGCATTGGCGCCGGAGCCGACGGTGACGGTCAGAGCACCGCTCAGCGCCGTCGGGTTGGTCGGAGCAGTCGTCGCTGCGGTCAGGCCGATCTTGGCGAGCGCGCCCGACGAGCCGCTGAGGGCGATACTGGTTGCGGTATCGCCCGCGGTCAGGGTGACCTTGTTGCTGGCCAACGTGGCCGAGCCTCCCGAACCGATCGCGGCACCCAACTTGGTCAGGAGGTTATCGATCGTGTCGTCGGCCTTGATGTGCGTGGCATCCGACTGGCCGGTCGAGGCCGTCGTCACGGAAATCGTCGTGCCGTTGATCGTGATGCTGTCACCGACAGCGAAGCCACCGCCGGCCGCCACGTTGAGCGCAGAACCCGTCGCGAGACCGGTGACGGTCGTGCCCTGCGTCGTCGCAGCGACGGGGGTGCCGCCCAGGATGTTCGCGTTCGTCGCGGTGCCGGCCACGGTCGAGACCGCGGTCGCCTTCGACGTGAAGGCGCTCGACGAGGCGAGAGCCTGCTGACTCAGTGAGGTCAGCTGGTCGGTGAGCTTCTGGACGCTCGTGATGCCCTGATTGGCGGCCTGGATCACCTGGATTCCGTTCGAGATGCCGTCGAGCAAGGTCGAGAGCGACGACGAACGGGAATCGAGAGCCTGGCTGGTGAAGTAGTTGACCGGGTTGTCGAGGGCCGAATTGACCTTCTTGCCGGTCGAGAGGCGGTTCTGGGTGGTCGAGAGCAGGTTCGCCGTATCCTGCAGGGAAAGCAGGTTCTGGCGGCTCGCGGCGGAAAGAGTGATGGCGGAAGACATGAGCGCGATCCCTTTTTGGGTGAGGCGTCTTTCGTGAAGACGCTCCAAGGGTCGGCTTCCCAGGTTTAAAGCGCTGTAATTATTTGCTTTTACCTGTCTAGATTATGTCTACTGGCGTCCGTTTTGTGTCTACTTTCGTACTAACTCCCTGTTTGTCAGCATCTCGCAAATATATCGCCGATGTAGCTTGAAGTATCGAGGGCGTGCCCCAACCTAGGGTGGCCCCAACGAGCGCGGCATGCTGGATTGCATCGATCCCAGGTTTGACGAGATTGACGACGAGCGCGACCGCGTCGAAGCGTGGACGCAGGCTGTCTCGACGGTCGCCCGGCCGACGATGCATCCTGATGTCCCGGTGCCCCGCTTCGCCCGGTTTCACTCGTGGCGGATCGGCGGGCTCATTCTCAATGAGGTCGTCGCGCCTGCTCAAGTGTTCGAGCGGACGCCGTACCAGATCGCCAGCCAGGGTGTTGATCACTTGGTGCTCAGTCTCCACACGTCCGGGAGATCGTCTCTCTTGGACATGGAGGGGGAGCGCCCCGTTCCCCTTGGATCGATCCGAATTTCGGATATGTCCCAGCAGTATCAGTTGCGGTCTTTCGGAATGCGTGGGCTGAACGTGTTCATTCCACGTCGCTATGTCGACCGTCGACTTGGTGATGTGTCCGGTTTTCATCAGCTCGTCATCGGTTCGAGCGAAAAACCGCTGGTCAAACTCTTGGCCGATCAGGTGCGTAATACTCACGCGTGCATCGAGCAAATCGATGAATTGCAAGAGAAGCATTTGGCTGATGGAATAATATCGGCTGTCAATGCCGTCTTGGGATCGTTGGATCGCGTCAGCAGGGAAACGCCGAAGATCCTCTCGATCGAAATCAGGCGTTTCATCGAGGCGAACTTGGCGCGCAACGACCTCGATGTTGAGGTGTTGCGAACGGAATTCGGCGTGTCGCGAACCCCGATCTATGAAATTTTCGAAGAGGAAGGGGGGGTGATGACGTATGTCCGCAATCGTCGCCTCGCTTGGGCGATGCGGATGCTATCGGGATTGGAAGGAGGGCCACGGAAGAGGGTTTCCGAAGTGGCGTATAGTTGCGGATATGATACGCTCAAGGCCTTCTCGAAGGCATTCAAGTCGAAATACGGCATCGTTCCACGTGATGTCGGTGCCACGCATGGACATCGTGTGCGTGGGGAAACCGGAACGACGCTGCAAACCTGGATCCAAGCGCTTTAGATGGACTTCAGGCTATGAGCCGAGCCGTGCCCTTGCGTCGTTCGCCGGGTGTGCTTCTAGAGCGGTTTCGGTTTGATCCGGATCACCTGCTTCACCGTCTTTGCGAGCGACAGCGAAGCAATCCAGGGCAGCGGGACCTGAACGGATGTGGCGGATCCCTGGATTGCTTCGCTTCGCTCGCAAAGACAGGAGGCGCAGCATGATCCGGGTTTTCCCGAAAACGCGCTAAAGCTGCACCCGAACGAGTCGGTTCAGCCAGCCTTCTCCAGATCATGCCCTCATCCTGAGGTGCCGTCGCGAAGCGGCGGCCTCGAAGGAGGGCTCCAGGGATCGCGCGGCAGGCTGGAGCCCTCCTTCGAGGCCCGCTGACGCGGGCACCTCAGGATGAGGTGAGTGGATGGGGCCGCCTCACTATGATCGGTAGCCGCCCTAGGCGGCCGTTGTCGTCTTGGAGGAAGCGATACGGAACCTGTCTTGGCGCTCGGATGAGCATGGGGCGGTGATCGAACCGTTCAGGCGCACGGGCCAACCTGACCCGCGCGCAAGGACGACCGGCAGATCGTCTCCGGCCTCCTGCGCGGCGTCTGGTGCGGAGCGAGTCCAGCCCCTAATCCAGGCTTCGGGCCGCAGCGGTCGGACCAGCGCCACGGAGCGACGCATGAACACCAACGATCCCGAGCCCCTCGACGACTTCACCCGCCTGCACGCGAAAATGTCGGCGATGGAGATCGTGCTCGGTGTCCTGATCGGCCGCCTGTCCGAGGAGAACCCCGAGGTCCGGGAGGATGTGAAGCGTGACGTCGCCCTGATCCTCGCCGAGCTTCCGCTGGATAGCCCCAGCGAGGAGATCATGGCTGCCGAGGTGAAGCGAGCGGCCGACGTGCTGACCAGCGTCTCGATCGGATGAAGGGCCCTCGTCGGACGGGATCGTTCACAAAGGCGTGACCGATGAATCGGCCGATCCATTCGCTGCCCTTCGCCCCGGACCGCCTGAAGCCTGGGCAAGGACGCGGGTAGACATCTCAGCGCCAGCCCTCGGCCCCGGCCCCGGGCAGCATCCCCGCCTCGACCCAGTGGCAGGTGGTGGTGTCCTTCACGGCCGCGCAATCGTAGGTGCGCCCGGCGAGCGTCACCTTGTCGACCACGGCGCCGATCCTGTTGCGCGGCAGCGCGGCGCAGCCGAGATGATCGGCCTTGGGATCGCCGAGCGTCGCGGCGGCGGCGGCGGGGCCGGCCTGCATCAGCATCCGGTAATTGGCGACGGAGGGGCAGGCGATGACCGGCGCGGCGGGTGTCCGCGCCGCCTTCTCGGCCTGGGCCTTCTCTCCGGGCTTCAGGCGAAGGCCCTGCTGGGCCGAAGCCGGCCAGGGGGCCAGCAGCGCGGCGAGGAGGAGGATCGGGAGCGGGTGCGAACGGCTCATGCACGCGATCCTAGCATAGCCTGCCCCCGCGAGGCTTGACGCTCCCGGCGCCGTCTGCGACCGCAGTGCAACACCCCGGCGCGCCGCATCGCCCCGAATCGGCCTTCGTCCAGGGGCTGGCGAGAGGAGAGATCATGGCCACGACGATCGAGAGCGACCAGCGGCTCCACCTCGTGTTCGGCGGCGAGCTCGAGAATCTCGACGGAGTCCGCTTCCGCGACGTGAAGGGCCTCGACATCGTCGGGATCTATCCGGACTACGCCTCCGCCCAGGCGGCGTGGCGCGCCAAGGCGCAGGCCACGGTGGACAGCGCCCAGACCCGCTACTTCGTGGTGCACCTGCATCGCCTGCTCGAGCCGCAGCCGGTCTGACCCGTCCGTGCGGCGGGGGCATGAACGCATTGTGACGGAGGCATTGTGACACTTGGTCCCCGCTGATATGAGCCTCACCCGTCATGGATCTGCCCCGGTACCCGTGGGGCGGACGCCGCGGCCGTGCAGGGTGCGCGGGCCGCGTACGGGCGGGACAGCATGAAATCCTCGATCAAGATCATCGCCGGCAACGCGAGCCGGCCCTTGGCCGAGGCCATCGCCGCCTATCTCGAACTGCCGCTGGCCAAGTGCATGGTCCGGCGCTTCGCCGACATGGAGATCTTCGTCGAGCTGCAGGAGAATGTCCGCGGCGAGGACGTGTTCATCGTCCAGTCGACCTCCTTCCCGGCGAACGACCACCTGATGGAGCTGCTGATCATGATCGACGCCGCGCGCCGGTCGTCGGCGCGGCGCATCACGGCGGTGATTCCCTATTTCGGCTACGCCCGGCAGGACCGGCGCACCTCCGGCCGCACCCCGATCTCGGCCAAGCTCGTGGCCAACCTCATCACCGAGGCGGGCGCCGACCGGGTGCTCACCCTCGATCTCCACGCCGGCCAGATCCAGGGCTTCTTCGACATCCCCACCGACAACCTGTTCGCCGCCCCCGTCATGGTGCGCGACATCAAGGAGCGGATGCCCCCCGAGGACCGGATGGTGGTCTCGCCCGACGTGGGCGGCGTGGTCCGCGCCCGCGTGGTCGCCAAGCGCATCGACGCGCCGCTGGCCATCGTGGACAAGCGCCGCGAGCGGCCCGGCGAATCCGAGGTGATGAACATCATCGGCGACGTGCGCGGCCGGTCCTGCATCCTCGTGGACGACATCGTCGATTCCGGCGGCACCCTGGTGAACGCCGCCGAGGCCCTGCTCAACGCCGGCGCCAAGGACGTGTCGGCCTACATCACCCACGGGGTGCTCTCGGGCGGCGCGGTCTCGCGCATCGCCGCCTCGCGGATGAAGGAGCTGGTCATCACCGATTCGATCCAGCCGACCCAGGCCGTGAAGCTCGCCCGCAACATCCGGGTGATGTCGATCGCGCCGCTGCTCGGCGAGGCGATCGGCCGGACGGCCACCGAGTCGAGCGTTTCCAGCCTGTTCGACTGAGTCGCCTGGGATTTGTGTCGCAGTCGCGGCTGCGACAATCCGGTCTAGATTGTCCCTCCTGCGGCACGACCGTGGGAGGCGGGCATCACCAAGACCATCGTCGGAATTCACGGCCTCGCCAACAAGCCGCCCCGCGAGGAGAAGGCGGGCTGGTGGACCGACGCGATCCGCGAGGGCCTGCGCCGCAACCTCGGCCGCGACGACCCGGTCTCCCTCGATTTCGTCTACTGGGCGGACCTGCGCTACCCCGACCCCCTGCGCGAGGGAGACAACCGCGAGCCCTACGCGCCGGATCTCGGCCTCGGGCCGTTCCCCTCCCCCGCCGGGGAGCCAGCGCGCCGCGAGGCGACCGTGACCGACCGGATCTACCGGGGTCTCGCTAGCCTGCAGGAGGCGGTCGGCCTCACGCCCGTGGACGACGTGATCCTCGAATACCGCCTCGACGACCTCTGGGGCTACCATGACGACGACGCCTTCCGGGACGCCGCCCGCGCCCGGCTGCGCGAGGCGCTCGGCCGCCACGGGCAAGGCCCGCTGCTGCTGGCGGCCCATTCCATGGGCGGGCTGATCGCCTACGACGTGCTGCGGCTGGCCGAGCGCGACGGTTCGGTGGCCGGTCCCGTGACCCTCGTCACCCTCGGCTCGCCCTTCGGGTTGGCGGAGGTGCGCCTCAAGCTCGAGGCGGAGCACGGCGACCTCAGCGTCCCCCGCGCGGTGGCGGCCTGGATGAACCTGATGGACCGCCACGACATCGCCACCGTGGGCGAGGATCTGGCCGCAGCCTTCGCGCCGAACGAATCGGGGGTGCGCATCCGCGACGTGCCGGTGATCAACGCCTACCGCGCTCCGGACGGGCACGAGAACACCCACAAGTCCTACGGCTACCTGCGCACCCCGGAATTCTCCCGGATCGTGGCGGGGTTCGCGGAGTAACGGGATCCAAAGGGCGGGGTCCTTCGGTGGGCTCCAGGGCGAGGCCCCTGGAGCCGCCGCAGGGCTTGGCCCTGCACCCACGAAGGGGCTTGCCCTTTCGAAACCCCGGTCAGGCGGCCTTCACCTGTGCCAGGAAATCCCGCACCGCCCGTTCGAGGTCTTCCGATCCCCGCGACAGGTCGCGGGCGGCGGTGAGGACGTGCTGCGAGGCTTGGCCGGTCTCGTCGGCGCCCGCGCGCACGTCGGCGATCTCGACCGAGACCGCCTGCGCGCCGCCCGCTGCGCTCGCGACGCTGCGGACGATCTCCTGGATCGCCGCGCTCTGCTCCTCCATCGCGGCGGCGACGCCGACCGCGATCGCCCGCATCTCCTCGACGGTCTGGCCGATCTCGCCGATGGCGCCGACCGCCTCGCCGGTCGCCCCCTGGATGCGGCCGATCTGGCCGGAGATCTCCTCGGTGGCCTTCGCGGTCTGGCCGGCGAGCGCCTTCACCTCCGCCGCGACCACCGCGAAGCCGCGGCCCGCCTCGCCCGCGCGGGCGGCCTCGATGGTCGCGTTCAGCGCCAGCAGGTTGGTCTGCGCGGCGATGGAGGCGATGAGGGCGACGACGTCGCCGATCCGCTCGGTGCCCTGCGCCAGGGAGCGCACCGTGGCCTCGCCGGCCCGGGCGCTCTCCGTCGCGCGCACGGCGATCTCGGAGGTGCGCTGCACCTGCCCGGCGATCTCCTGCACGGAGGCCGACATCTCCTCCGTCGCGGCGGCGGCGGCCTGGACGTTGCCCGTGGTCTCCCGCGCCTGGTCCGCGACGACGGCCGAGCGCTCGGTGGTGCGCGCGGCGTTGGCGGTCATGATGCCGGCGGTGGCCTCCAGCTGCGTCGCCGCCCCCGCGAGGTCGCGGCTGAGGGCGCCGACCTGCCCCTCGAACCGGCGGGTCAGCCCGTCGAGGGTCGCGGCCCGGCGGGCGCTGCCGTCGGAGGCGGCGGCGAGATGCGTATCCGCCGCCTGCTTAGCGATGAGCGCCTCCTTGAACACCTGCACCGCCCCGGCCATGGCGCCGATCTCGTCCCTCCGCTCCCGCGCCGGGATGGCGGCCTGCGTGTCGCCCGCCGCGAGGCGGCGCATGGCGGCGTCGAGCGCGCGCAGGGGCCGCGTCACCGAGCGGCCGATCAGGGTGGCGACGAGGCCGATCAGGGCGATGGCCACGAGGATGCCGAGGCCGTCCGCGAACGCCGCCTCGCGCAGGATCGCGGCGGTGTCGTCGGCGTAGATGCCGGTGCCGATCACCCAGCCCCAGGGGGCGAAGCCGCGCACGTAGGAGATCTTCGGCACGGGGGCGTCGGCGCCGGGCTTCGGCCACATGTAGTCGGAGAAGCCCTCGCCCTTCTGCTTCACGATGGCGACGAAATCCGAGAACAGGCGCTTGCCGGTCGGGTCCTTCATCTCGCCGAGGTCGCGGCCCTCCAGGTCCGGCTTCATCGGATGGGCGATCATGCGCGGCTGCATGTCGTTGATCCAGAAGTACTCTTTGCCGTCGTAGCGGAGCGCCTTCACCGCCTTGATCGCGGCGCCCTGCGCCTGCTCGCGGGTGAGCCGCCCGGCCCGCTCCTCGCCCTCGAAATAGGCGACCACGCCCCAGGCCGCGTCGGTGAGGTCATGGGTCTTGACCATCCGCCCGCGCTCGACCTGCCCCTTCAGGCTCCACAGGCCGGTGCCGGACACCGCCAGGATGCCGAGCAACGCGGCGACGGTCATGAGGTGGAGTTTGGATCCGATGCCGAGCTTCACTTGATACGCCCATAGTCCAGAGAGGCAATCACGAAACTGTGTTGTATTGGCGTAAGGATAGAGTGAACGGATTAGAATCCTTACTTGGGACGCCGGCTCGACGGCTCGACAGCCCTCCAGGCGATTGCGCCCCTTCGAGGGGGCGCCTATAATGGCGGCATCCCCCTTTTTTTAGCGTGAGACGGGTCGTCTCCGGGATGTCCCCCGGAGCCCACGAACCGATGCCCGGTTCGGCCCGTTCCGCCATGTCGGAGCCGCGTGTAGAGATGTCCCAGGGTCCGCTGATGCCCAAGGCGACCGCCGTCTGGCTGGTCGAGAACACGTCGCTCGCGTTCGAGCAGATCGCCGATTTCTGCAAGCTCCACCCCCTCGAGGTGAAGGGCATCGCGGATGGCGAGGTCGCGGCGGGGATCAAGGGTCTCGACCCGATCACCACCGGCCAGCTCACCCGCGACGAGATCGAGAAGGCGCAGAAGGCGCCGCATTACAAGCTCAAGCCCGCCGTCTCGAAGGTGAAGCTGCCCGAGGTCAAGCGCACCACCAAGGGGCCGCGCTACACGCCCCTCTCCCGCCGCCAGGACCGGCCGAACGCCATCCTCTGGCTGCTGCGCAACCACCCCGAATTGAAGGACGCGCAGATCATCCGCCTCGTCGGCACGACGAAGTCGACGATCCAGCAGATCCGCGAGCGCACCCACTGGAACTCGGGCTCGCTGCAGCCCCTCGATCCGGTGACGCTCGGCCTCACTACCCAGATCAACCTCGACTTCGAGGTGCAGAAGGCGGCGGCCGACCGTCCGGCGGCGCTGGCGGCCGAGGGCGGCGCCTCGCTCCTGCCGACCGAGGTCTCGACGCAGCGCGAGCCGGAGCCCGACGAGGACGACCGCCGCGGCGGCCGGGACGAGCGGCTCGACGCGGATTCGGTCTTCGCCAAGCTCAAGGGCCGGCACCAGGACGAGGACGACGACGATGACTAGGCCGCCCGCGCCCTCTCCCCGTTGGGGGGAGGGCCGCACGGCTCCTATTCCGGCAGGGGCTGGCCCGTGGTCTCGGGCATGAACCACGGCACGATCAGCCCCAGGACGTAGACGCTCGACATCGTGAGCGCCGCCCCCGCGACGCCGCCGAAGGAGGTGACGATCTGCCCGGCGATGATCGGGAAGATCCAGGCGACGAGCCGCGCCCCGTTGAATACGACGCTCGCCGCCGTCGCCCGCACCGCCGGGGTGAACAGCTCCACGAGGTAGATCGCCATCCACGAGAAGGCGAAGCCCAGCGTGAAAAAGCCGTTCAGGAAGGCCAGCGCCAGGAACGGCATCAGCCCGCCGTGCCACAGGTAGCAGGCGAGCGACGTGGCGATGCAGCCGACATAGGTCAGGATCAGGAAGGGCCGCCGCCCCATCGCGTCCGCGACGAAGCCCGAGACGACGTAGGCGCTGATGGCGCCGACATTGTAGACGATGCCCATGCGCGGGCCCCAGACGTTGGCCGGTTCGCCGGCCGCCTTGGCGAGCCCCTCCGTATAGGCCGGCAGCCAGGACGAGACCGCCCACCAGCCCACCGTCGTCGCGAAGGATAGCGCGGTGGCGAGCAGCACCCGGCGGCGGCTCTCCTTCTCGCGAAAGATCTCGGCCAGGGTGAAGGGTCGCTGCGCCGGCTTCGCCCCGTGCGCGGCGCCATCGGACGTGGCCGCCCAGCGCTGCTCCTTCAGGGCCTGCAACCACTGCTCGGATTCGTCGAGCGCCCGGCGCAGGTACAGGCAGACGAACGCCGGCAGCGCCCCCAGGGCGAACATGATCCGCCAGGATTGGTCGCCGAGCGGGTTCGTCGCCGCCAGCACCGCCCAGACGATGGCCGCCAGCACCGCGCCGCCGCCGAAGCCCGATTGCAGGAAGCCGCAGCCCTTGGGCCGCGCCCGGTTGGGCCAGGTCTCGGCCACCAGCGCGATGCCGGTGGACCATTCCGAGCCGATGGCGAGCCCCGTGATGAAGCGGAGCGCGGCGAGCTGGACGAAGCTCTCGGCGAAGGCGGTGAGCCCCGTGAACACCGCGTAGCCGAGGATGGAGATCATCATCATCCGCTTGCGGCCGATATAGTCGGCCGCGATGCCGCCGAGCAGGCCGCCCAGCCCCCAGCCGAGCAGGGTGATGCCGATGGCGAGCCCGACATAATAGGCCGGCGCCTGCGCCTGTTCGGGCGTCAGGATCGTGCCGAGCGCCGGGCGCAGGGCATAGACCAGGGCCACCGCCTCGTAGCCGTCGAAGATCCAGCCGAGATAGCTGCCCCAGAGGATGCGCCAGGGGCGCGGGGTCAGGCCCGCATGCCAGGGGGCCTTCGCGTCGTCGCGCGCCAGGGCGTCGCCCGCACTCATCGTCGTCTCCCGGTGATGTTGTCAGGCGACCGTGCGGGCCGGCTTGTCCTTGCCGAGGCGGGCGCGCAGCCAATTGATGACCCCGCCCGCCAGCAGCACCTCGACCTGTCGCGGCGACAGGCCGTGGGTGAGCCGGATCGTGTCCTTGCCGCGCACCCTGGCGGTGATCTCCCGGCCCGCCGCCAGGGCCTCGGCCACGCCCACGATCTCCACGCTGTCGCCGATCTCCAGCCCGTCGTAATCGGCCGGGTCGGCGAAGGTAAGCGGCAGGACGCCGAAATTGACGAGGTTCTGCCAATGGATGCGGGCGAAGCTCTTGGCCAGCACCACCTCCAGCCCGAGGTAGCGCGGGGCGAGCGCCGCGTTCTCGCGGCTCGACCCCTGGCCGTAATTCAGGCCGCCGACGATGGCGTGGCCGGCCCGCTCCGCCCCGCCCTGCTTCGCGCGCTTCGGGTAGGTGTCGTCGATGGGCTCGAAGGTGAACTCGGAGGTCTTGGGGATGTTCGACCAGTAGGGCATCACCCGCGCGCCCGCCGGCATGATGTCGTCGGTGGAGATGTCGTCGCCGGTCTTGAGCATCACCGGCACGCGGATATCGGCGCCGAGCTTGCCCAGTTCCGGCAGGGTGGTGATGTTCTCGGATTTCTCCAGCCGGACGGTGCGGGCCTCGGCCTCCGGCAGCGGGCCGACGAGCATCGTCGTGTTGCCGGGCACCATCGCGGGCGGGACGATGCGGGGATAGGGCATGTCCAGGGTGCGCGGATCGGTGATGACGCCGGTCAGCGCCGAGGCGGCGGCGGTCTCGGGGCTGCACAGGAACACGCTGTCCTCCCGCGTGCCGGAGCGGCCGGGGAAGTTGCGCGGCACGGTGCGGAGCGAATTGCGCCCCGAGGCGGGGGCCTGCCCCATCCCGATGCAGCCGTTGCAACCCGCCTGATGCACCCGCGCCCCGGCATGGATCAGGTCCGAGAGTTGCCCGTCGCGGATCAGGGTCTCCAGCACCACCCGCGTCGAGGGGTTGATGTCGAACGAGACCCGGTCGTGGGTCTGCTTGCCCTTCACGATGGCCGCCGCGACGGCGAAATCGCGAAAACCCGGATTGGCCGAGGAGCCGATATAGCTCTGGTAGATCTCGGTGCCCGCCACCTCCGAGACCGGCACGACGTTGCCGGGGCTCGAGGGCTTGGCGATCATCGGCACGAGGGTGGAGAGGTCGATTTCTTCGGATTTGTCGTAGGTGCAGCCTTCGTCCGCTGAAAGCTCCGCAAAATCCCCTCCCCGGCCGACGCCTTCGAGGAAGGTCCTGACCGCCTCGTCCGCCGGGAACACGCTCGTCGTGGCGCCCATCTCGGCGCCCATGTTGGCGATGACGTGCCGGTCCATCGCCGTCAGGCCCGCGAGCCCCGGCCCATGATACTCGATGATCGTGCCGAACCCGCCCTCCACCCCGTGGCGGCCGAGGAGCGTGAGGATCACGTCCTTGGCGCTCACCCAGTCGGGCAGCGTGCCGGTGAGCCTCACGCCCCAGACCTTCGGCATCCGCAGCCGCAGGGGTTCGCCGGCCATGGCGAGGGCCACCTCGACGCCGCCCGCGCCGAAGGCGAGCATCCCCAGCGACCCGGCCGCCGGGGTGTGGCTGTCCGAGCCGACCATGGTCTGGCCCGGCTTGCCGAAGCTCTGCATGTGGACCGGGTGGCTGATGCCGTTGCCCGGCCGCGAGTACCAGACGCCGAACTTCCGGCAGGCCGAGCGCAGGAACAGGTGCTCGTCGGCGTTCAGGTGGTCGTTCTGGACGAGGTTGTGGTCGATGTACTGGGCGGCGAGCGGGATCGCGACGCGCTCCACGCCCATCGCCTCCAGTTCCAGCATCACGAGGCCGCCGAGCACGTCCTGCAGCAGCGCCTGGTCGATCCGGAGGGCGATCTCGCCGCCGGGGGTGAGGTCGCCCTCGACGAGATGCGATTGGACGAGCTTCTGCGTCAGGTTCAACGCCACCGGGCTGCCTCCCTCTCGGCCACGCGCCTTGGTCTCGGCGCGCCGACCGGCGCCCGGCGCGCGGCGCCGTGTTTGGCCAGCGCAATTAGCCGGCCGAGAGCGGGGCGGAAGTCCGGCGGGGTGACAGACGTCAAGTCCTGTCGAGCGTGGCCGTAACCCCTGGCGCGGGCGCGGGCGCTCTGCCACCCTCGCCGCGGGATTCGGGAGGCCGATGTGAGCGCCATCGGATACGGGCGGATTGTTGGGATTCTGGCGCTGGCCCTGCTGGCGCCGGGCGGCCCCGCCTCGGCCCAGACCCGGCCCCCGCCGCCTGCCGCGAAACCCGCCGACCCGGCTCTGGACGCGGCCCGCATCGCCTTCGAGGCCCTGCCCGAGCCCGAGCGGAAGGCGCTGCAGGACGCCCTGATCTGGACCGGCGACTTCAACGGCGTGGTCTCCGGCGGGTTCGGAAAGCGCACCTTCGAGGCGCTACAGGCCTTCGCCGCCCGCGCCCGCCTCGCCGATCCCCTGAGCGGCGAGGGCCGGACGAGCCTGCGCGCGGCGGGCGAGGCAGCGCGCAAGGCCGCGCGCTTCCGCGTCCAGGCCGATTCCCTAAGCGGCGTCGTCATCGGCGTGCCCGAGGCCCTGCTCGCCAAGCGGACCGCCCTCCCCTCCGGCACCCGCTGGCAGAGCACGGATGGGACGGTGACGCTGGAGACCCGCGCCTATCCGCCGGAGGCCGAAACGCTGGAGGGCCTGTTCGCGCGGGCGAACGCGCCCCTGAACGGCCGCAAGGTGACCTACCGCCTGCAGAAGCCGGACTTCTTCGTCGTCACCGCCGAGACGGCGACCGGCCTGTCCTACACCCGCTACGCCGCCGGGCCACAGGGGATCAGGGGCTTCCTGATCGGCTATGACCGCGCCCGCGCGGGGGAGGTCGGCCGCCTCGTGATCGCCATGGCGAACGCCTTCGAGCCGTTCCCGGCGGCGGCGGCGCCCGTCGCCGTGAGCCCTGCCAAGCCCCTCGCCGCTGCCCCCACCCCGCCACCCGCCGCCGCGCCCACGCGGATCGTCGCGACCGGCCTCGGGGTCGCGCCGGGCCGGGTGCTGGCCGTGGTGCCGGAGGGGTGCCCGGGCGTGATCGCCCGCGCTCCGTCCGGCCTTGCCCTTGTCGAGGTCGCGGGCGCGAAGCCGGCGGCGCTCGCCCTGGCGGAGGGCCTTGCCGACGGGCCGGTCGTCGCCCTCGCGGCGGGGGCGGAGGGCGTGTCGGCGGTGCCGGGCACGGTGACGGAGGGGCGGGTCACGGCGCCGTTGCAGCCGGGCTCGGCGGGGGCGCCTGTCTTCGACGGACGGGGGCGTCTGGCGGGGCTGGTCGCGGCCTATCCGGGCGCGCCGCGCCTCGTGGCCGGGGTGGCGCCGCCGATGAGCCTGCCGGTCGTGCCGGCGGCGGCGGTCGCGTCGTTCCTGGCGGGGAAGGGCATCGCCCTGTCCGGGGCCAGGGAGGCGGGCCCCGCCGGAGCGGCGCCCGCCATCGTTGGCCTCACCTGCCGGTGAGGCCGAAGCGTCAGAGCCGGCCGGTGACCAGCAGGACGATCAGGACGATCAGCAGGATGCCGCCGAGGCCGAAGCCCGGGCCGCGATAGGCGCCGCCGCCGAGGAAGCCGCCGCCGCCGAAGGCCAGAATGATCAGGACGATGAGGAGAATGGTGACGAGGGACATGGAAGCGGATCTCCGGGCGGTCGCATGGGGCGAGCGTGACCGTTCAAACGCCGCGACAATTCGTTCTGTTCAGGCGGATCCGCAGTTTTTTGTGAGTCGGCTCGCGGATGTGGCTCGCGGACTCACACGTGCCAGTCCGGCAGGGGCGGCGCGGGGGCGTCCAGCCAGTCCGGCGCGGGCAGGCCGCGCTCGGCGAGGAAGGCCGGGTTGAACAGCTTCGAGGCGTAGCGTGCCGCCCCGTCGCACAGGATCGTCACGATGGTGTGGCCCGGCCCCAGCGCCTTGGCGAGGCGGATCGCCCCGGCGACGTTGATTCCCGAAGAGCCGCCGAGCGACAGCTCCTCCTCTCGCATCAGCCCGAAGACGAGGCCGAGCGCCTCCGTGTCGGGCACGCGGAACGACAGGTCGGGGGTGAAGCCCTCGAGGTTGCCGGTGATCCGGCCCTGGCCGATCCCCTCGGTGATGGACGAGCCCTCGGCCTTGAACGTGCCGGTGGTGTAGCCGGCATGGAGCGCCGAGCCCTCCGGGTCCGATAGGGCGATCCTCACCCCCGGATTGCGGGCGCGCAGGGCCTCCGCGACCCCGGCCAGCGTCCCGCCCGTGCCGGCGGCGCAGACGAAGCCGTCGACCTTGCCTCCGGTCTGCTCCCAGATCTCCGGCCCGGTGCCGTCGATATGGGCCCTGCGGTTCGCCACGTTGTCGAACTGGTCGGCGAAGAAGGCGCCCGCCTCGTCCCGCGTGGCCAGGGCCTCGGCGAGGCGGCGGGCGACGTGGACGTAGTTGTTCGGGTTGGCGAAGGGCACGGCCGGCACCTCGACGAGGCGGGCGCCCGCGAGCCGCAGGGTCTGCTTCTTCTCCTCCGACTGGGTGACGGGGATGACGATCAGCGTCCGATAGCCCCGCACTCCGGCCACGAGGGCGAGGCCGATGCCGGTATTGCCGGCGGTGCCTTCCACGATGGTCCCGCCCGGCCGGATCAGCCCCCGCGCCTCGGCGTCCCGCACGATGGAGAGCGCCGCCCGGTCCTTCACCGACAGGCCCGGATTGAGGAATTCGGCCTTGCCGAGGATCTCGCACCCGGTCTCCTCCGAGGCCCGGCGCAGGCGGATCAGCGGCGTGTTCCCGATGGCCGAGAGGATGTCGGGGTGGGCGTGGGACACGGGCGGGGACTCCGGTTGGGGTGCGGGACCGCTTGGCCTTCCTGCGCCGACTGCGATCCGTCGATGATGCGCATGCCCCGATGCTCGCCCGTCATTGCGAGCGGAGCGAAGCAATCCAGGGAAACGGGACATTCCATCGCGTGGAGCCACCCTGGATTGCTTCGCTGGCGCTCGCAATGACGGGGGAGCGTGTGAACGAATGCGCCTCCCCGCCATGATGGCGGGGGTGTGCGAGCTTCACCCGAACACATACCCGCCGTTGATCCGCAACCCCACCGGATGCCCGGCGGCGTAGCGGGCGCCGTCGAAATCCTCGACGGCGAGGATCTGGCCGCCGGCCTCCTCGACCTCGATCCGCTGGCGGCCCTGGCTGCGGTAGGAGGAGCGCACCGTGCCCGAGAGATGCGCCGCCTCCAGCTCCACGAGCTGGAGCTGCCACGGGCGCACGTGGAGCTTCACCGGGCCGATGATTCCGGCGGGCGCGCTCACGGGGGTCTCCCGGCCGCGCACGCTCACCCGGCCGCCCTCGGCGATGGCCTCGACCTCGACGGAATCGCCGAGGAACTTCAGCACGGTCGCCGAGACCGGGTTCTCCTGAACCTCGTCCGGCGTGCCGACCTGCTCCAGGCGGCCCCGGTCGAGCACCGCCACCCGGTCGGAGAGTTCCAGCGCCTCGTCCTGGTCGTGGGTCACGAAGATCGTGGTCTGGCCGGTGCGGTCGTGGATCTCCCGCAGCCAGCGGCGCAGGTCTTTGCGGACTTGCGCGTCGAGCGCCCCGAAGGGCTCGTCGAGCAGGAGGACGCGGGGCTCCACGGCGAGCGCGCGCGCCAAGGCCACGCGCTGGCGCTGGCCGCCGGAGAGCTGCGACGGGTAGCGGTCGCCGAAGCCCGAGAGGCGGATCAGGTCGAGGAGGTCCCCCACCCGGCGCTTGATCTCGGCCTGCGCCGGGCGGTCGGCCCGCTGCCGCGCGTTGAGGCCGTAGGCGATGTTGTCGGCCACGCTCATGTGCTTGAACAGGGCGTAGTGCTGGAACACGAAGCCCACCGCCCGCTGCTGCACCGGCAGGCCGGTGGCGTCGTCGCCCCCGAACAGGATGCGCCCGCGATCCGGCGCGTCGAGCCCGGCGATGATCCGCAGCAGCGTCGTCTTGCCCGAGCCCGAGGGGCCGAGCAGGCCGAGCAACTCCCCCGCCCTCACGTCGAGGGAGAGGTCGTGCAGGACGGCGGCCGTGTCGAAGGTCTTCGTGACCGCCTCGACGCGGATCGCCGTCGACGGACGCTCAGTGCTTCCGGCCTGCGGCGAGCTCGTCGCTGAAGCGCCATTCGAGGACGGATTTGACGACGAGTGTGACAAGGGCGAGGGCTGCGAGGAGCGAAGCGACGGCGAAAGCGGCGACGAAGTTGTACTCATTGTAGAGGATCTCCACGTGGAGCGGCATCGTGTTCGTCAGTCCCCGGATGTGGCCGGAGACGACGGAGACCGCGCCGAACTCGCCCATCGCGCGGGCATTGCAGAGCAGGACGCTGTAGAGCAGCCCCCAGCGGATGTTGGGCAGGGTGACGGTGAGGAAGGCGTGGAAGCCGGAGGCGCCGAGCGTCAGCGCGGCCTCCTCCTCCGACGAGCCCTGCTCCTGCATCAGCGGGATGAGTTCCCGCGCGACGAAGGGGAAGGTGACGAAGATCGTCGCCAGCACGATCCCTGGCAGGGCGAACAGGATCTGGATGTTGTGCGCCTGCAGCCAGCCGCCGAACAGGCCCTGACTGCCGAAGAGCAGCACGTAGATCAGCCCCGACACGACCGGTGAGACCGAGAAGGGCAGGTCGATCAGCGTGATCAGGAACGTCTTGCCGGGGAACTCGAACTTGGCGATCGCCCAGGAGGCGGCGACCCCGAAGACGAGATTGAACGGCACGGCGATGGCCGCCACCGTCAGGGTCAGGCGGATGGCCGAGAGGGCGTCGGGCTCGCGGAAGGCGTCGAGATAGGCCGAGACGCCGTGGCTGAGCGCCTGCACGAACACCGCCGCCAGCGGCAGCACGAGGAACAGGGCGAGGAAGGTGATCGCGACCCCGATGAGGAGCGCGCGCACCCCCGCCCCCTCCCCCGCCACGGGGGCGGGCCGGGCCTCGGTGAGGCGGACGGGCGAGAAGATCTCAGACATAGCCGAACCTCTTCCGGCTCCACGCCTGGATCAGGTTGATCGCGAGCAGGGTCAGGAACGAGATCCCGAGCATGATCGTCGCGATGGCCGCCGCGCCGCCGTAATCGAACTCGGACAGCTTGATGACGATCAGCAGCGGGGCGATCTCCGACACGTAAGGAAGGTTGCCGGCGATGAAGATCACCGAGCCGTATTCCCCGACCCCCCGGGCGAAGGCGAGGGCGAAGCCGGTGAGCACCGCCGGGATCAGCGGGGGCAGCACCACCTTCAGGAGCGTCGCCCGGCGGGTGGCGCCGAGGGTGGCCGAGGCCTCCTCGATCTCCTTGTCGATCTCGGCGATCAGCGGCTGCACCGTGCGCACGGCGAAAGGCAGGCCGACGAAGGTCATGGCCACGAACACGCCGAGCGGCGTGTAGGCGACCTGGATGCCGAGACGGTCCAGCGGCGCGCCGATCAGTCCATCCGGGGCGTAGAGGGAGGCCAGCGCGATGCCCGCCACGGCGGTCGGCAGGGCGAAGGGCAGGTCGACGGCGGCGTCGACGATCTTGCGGCCGGGAAACGTGTAGCGGGTCAGCACCCAGGCGACGATGAAGCCGAAGACCGAGGCCACGAGGGCCGCGAGCAGGGACACGCCGAAGCTCAGCTTCAGGGCGCTCGCCACGCGGGGGTCGGTCGCCACGTCCCAGATGCCGGAAAAGCCGAGCCCCGAGGCGCGCGCGACGAGGGCCGCCAGCGGCAGCAGCACCACGAGGCCGAGGCAGGCCAGGGTGTAGCCGAAGCTCAGGCCGAAGCCCGGCAGCACGCTCGGGCGGCGGAAGCGCCACGCCGGACGGGGGGAAGCCCCCGCATCGGCGGGGGCGAGGGTCGAAGCCATCGCGAAGGACCCTCTAGCGGCCGGCGCGGCTGAGGCGGTCGAACAGGCCGCCGGAATCGAAGTTCTTCGCCTGGATATCGTCCCAGGAGCCCTGGTAATCCTCGATTCTGAAGAGCTTCACGTCGGGCAGGCCGGCGCCGGCGGCGGCTTGCGCCTTGAACGGCCGGTAATGGTGCTTGGCGAAGATCGCCTGGGCCTCGTCCGTGTAGAGGTAGTCGAGATAGGCTTGAGCGGTCTTGGCCGTGCCCTTCCGGTCGGCGTTGCCGGACACCAGCGCCACCGGCGGCTCCGCGTAGATGGAGGTCGGCGGGACCACGATGTCGAAATTGTCGGCGCCGAATTCCTGCAGGACGAGGTAGGCCTCGTTCTCCCAGGTGGGCAGCACGTCGCCGAGCTTGCGCTGGGCGAAGGTCACGGTGGAGCCCCGCGCCCCGGTGTCGAGGACCGGCACGTTCTTGTAGAGTTGGCCGACGAAGGCCTCGGCCTTGGCCGCGTCCTTGTCCTGGCCGTAGGCGTAGCCCCAGGCGGCGAGGAAGTTCCAGCGCCCGCCCGCCGAGGTCTTCGGGTTCGGGGTGATGACTTTCACGTCGGGCTTGGCGAGGTCCGGCCAGTCCTTCACGCCCTTCGGGTTGCCCTTGCGGACGAGGAACACCACCGTCGAGGTGTAGGGCAGCGACTCGTTCGGCAGCTTGCCGCGCCAGTCGGCGGGAATCTTCTTCGTCAGCCGGGCGATGGCGTCGATGTCGGAGGGGATGCCGAGCGTCACCACGTCGGCATCGACCCCGTCGATCACCGTCCGCGCCTGGGCGCCCGAGCCGCCATGGGAGGCGCGCACCGTCACGTCCTCGCCGGTCTTGGCCTTCCAGCTCTTGGCGAAGGCCTCATTGATCTCGCGGTAGAGCTCGCGGGTCGGGTCGTAGGACACGTTCAGCAAGGCGGTCTGCGCCCGCGCCGCAGGGGCGGTGACGCCCAGGGCCAGGGCGCCGAGCAGGGCGAGGCAGCCGGCCCGGCGGAGTCCGGCCCGAGAGCCTGCCCGCGTCGTCGAAAGCCACACCGTCCGCATCCGATCCTCCCGCCGAGCCCGGACCACAATCCGGGAAACGGGGGAGAGTTCGTTCTTTCTAACGAACGAAGTCAAGGGTGACTGCCGGGCGCGCCGAGGCGGACCACGGCGGGCGAGTGGTCTGGAAGGAGGAAACGCGCTCGGAAGCCGGGGGGTGGGAAGACCATCTTCTCCGGCCGCCACCGAACCCAGATGAAAAGTCTCGCGACGAGCGGTTTGAAAGAAAGAACGACCTCATGTGCGTTGCCGCACAGGGAAACGGGGAATGCGGGTCCCTCAGCCGGCCGGCTTGTCGAGCTGCGCCAGCAGGGATTCCAGGCGTTCGTCCACGGGGGCGGAGAGGGAATCGGCATAATGGCCGCGCAGGGTCTGCCCGAGATGCCGGCGGACGTTCGGGCTCAGGGGCGGCGCGTCGGCCGCCTCCATCGCCTGGGCGGGTTCGACCTTATGAGTCGGCCGCTCGGCTTGCGTCTTGGACATGGCGGCGGATCTCGCGCGGGAGAACTCGGGCGAGTCCTCGGGGCAGGTTGGCGAAGGATGGCACCGCTTGGTTAACGAGGTCTCACCGAGCGCCGCCGCCGGCTGCGGCGAGCCGCGCCGGAACTGGCCGGGCGGGGTGACGTTCCCCGGAACGACCGAGACACCCTGGAGATCCCCGTGCCGCGTCTGTCCGCTGCCCTCGCCATCCTTCTGCTCGCCGCCTCCCCCGCCCTCGCCCAGACCAAGCCGGGCGAGATCAAGGGCGTGGACGCCATGGGCGACAAATCCCGCAGCGCCCAGGACGGCTGGAGCCAGGCCCCGGTGCCGCGCGAGGAATCCGCCGCCAAGGACGCGCCGAACCCCGGCGGCAAGAGCACTGCGGAGAACAAGGACCGGCCGGTGCCCGGCGCCACGCCGACCGGCACCTCGGCGACCGACCCGCAGGCCCCGCTTCCGAACCGGGTTCCGTCGCCCTCGGGCAACAATCCGGCCGCTCCGGCCAAGCAGTAAAACCCTCGTGAGGGCAATGGATTAAGGTGAGATGAAAATCGTGGCGGCGCGCCAAGACAAAAGGGCAATGCGTGTCAGCTGACCGCACTTGCCTTGCGCGCCATTCTCTGGGACAGGTTCGAATTATACCAGTTTTCACGTGGGAGCGGACATGACGGTCCAGGTCTCCCGGCGCGGCCTGTTGAAGGGTGTCGGCGCCGGTCTTGCAGGAGGGTCCCTCGGGGCCCTCGGCTTCGGCGGGTTGGAACCCGCCATGGCCGCCGCGGTGCGGCCCTTCAAGCTCGCGCAGATGCGCGAGACGCGGAATACCTGCCCCTATTGCTCGGTGGCCTGTGGCGTCATCCTGTACAGCCTGGGCGACCGGTCGAAGAACGCCCGCTCCTCGGTGATGCATATCGAGGGCGATCCGGACCATCCGGTCAACCGCGGCACCCTGTGCCCGAAGGGTTCGGCGCTGCTGGACTTCGTCCATGCCGAGACCCGCACCAAGTACCCGCTGTACCGGGCGCCGGGCTCGTCCGAGTTCAAGCGCGTCTCCTGGGACCACGCCCTCGACCGGATCGCCACCCTCCTCAAGGAGGACCGGGACCGGAACTTCGTGGCCAAGAACGGCGACCTCACGGTCAACCGCTGGACCACGACGGGCTTCCTCGGGGCCTCGGCCACCACCAACGAGACGGCGTGGCTCACCTACAAGGTGGTCCGCAGCATGGGGGCCCTGGTCTTCGACAACCAGGCCAGAGTTTGACACGGTCCGTCGGTCGCCAGTTTGGCGCCCTCCTTCGGACGCGGTGCGATGACCAACCTTTGGATGGACATCAAGCACGCGGACGTCATCACCGTGATGGGCGGCAATGCCGCCGAAGCTCACCCCTGCGGCTTCAAGTGGGTCGTCGAGGCGAAGGCGCATAACAACGCCAAGCTGATCGTCGTGGACCCGCGCTTCACCCGCACGGCGTCGGTGGCCGATCTCTACTGCCCGATCCGGCAGGGGACGGACATCGCGTTCCTGTCGGGCGTGGCCAAGTACCTGCTCGACAACGACAAGATCCAGCACCGCTACGTCTCGGCGTTCACCAACGCCGGCTACGTCGTGCGTGAGGGCTACGACTTCAGCGAGGGCCTGTTCGCCGGCTACGACGCCGACAAGCGGGATTACGACAAGACCACCTGGGACTACGAGATCGGCCCCGACGGCTACGCCGTGGTGGACGAGACGATGCAGCATCCGCGCTGCGTGATGCAGCTCCTGAAGAAGCACGTCGCGCTCTACACCCCGGAGATGGTCGAGACGATCTGCGGCTCGCCCAAGGAGACCTTCCTGAAGGTCTGCGAGATGATCGCGACCACCTCGTCGCCGGAGCGGGTCATGACCTCGCTCTACGCGCTCGGCTGGACGCACCACTCGAAGGGCTCGCAGAACATCCGCTCGATGTGCATCGTGCAGACGCTGCTCGGGAACATCGGGATGCTCGGCGGCGGCATGAACGCCCTGCGCGGCCACTCCAACATCCAGGGGCTGACCGATATCGGGCTGATGAGCAACCTCATCCCCGGCTATCTCAACATCCCCGTGGAGAAGGAGCCCGACTACGCGAGCTACATCGCCAAGCGGCAGTTCAAGCCGCTGCGTCCGGGTCAGACGAGCTACTGGCAGAACTACAACAAGTTCTTCGTCTCGTTCCAGAAGGCGATGTGGGGCGACAAGGCGGCCAAGGAGAACGACTGGGCCTACGATTACCTGCCTAAGCTCGACGTGCCGACCTACGACGTGCTGCGTGGGTTCGAGCTCGCCAAGCAGGGCAAGATGACCGGCTACGTCATCCAGGGCTTCAACCCCCTGCTGTCGTTCCCGAACCGCGCCAAGATGACGGAAGCCTTCTCCAAGATGAAGTTCATCGTGGTGATGGATCCGCTCAAGACCGAGACGGCCCGGTTCTGGGAGAACCACGGCGAGTACAATCCCGTGGATCCGACCCAGATCCAGACCGAGGTGTTCGAGCTGCCGACCACCCTGTTCGTCGAGGAGGAGGGCTCCCTCTCCAACTCGTCGCGCTGGCTGCAATGGCACTGGCAGGCGCAGGAAGCGCCCGGCGAGTGCCGGTCGGACATCGACATCATGGCGGAGATCCATCTCCGCATGAAGGCGCTGTACGAGAAGGACGGGGGCGCCTTCCCCGACCCGATCGTCAACCTGACCTGGAACTACGCCGTCGCGGACGCGCCGACGCCGACCGAGCTCGCCCGCGAGCTCAACGGCTACACGGTGGCCCCGACCACCGACCTGAACGGGGCTCCGCTCCCGGCCGGGCGGCAGGTGGACGGCTTCGCCCAGCTCAAGGACGACGGCACGACGGCCTGTGGCTGCTGGATCTATTCCGGCTGCTACACCGAGAAGGGCAACATGATGGCCCGCCGGGACAACACCGATCCCGGCGACAAGGGCATCGCTCCGAACTGGGCCTTCGCGTGGCCCGCCAACCGGCGGGTGCTCTACAACCGCGCCTCCTGCGACCCCGAGGGCAAGCCGTGGTCGGAGAAGAAGAAGCTCATCGAGTGGAACGGCAAGCAGTGGATCGGCTTCGACGTGCCGGACTACGGCGTGACCGTCGCCCCCGATAAGGGCGTCGGCCCGTTCATCCTGAACCAGGAGGGTGTCGCCCGCCTGTGGACCCGGGGTCTCATGCGCGACGGGCCGTTCCCGACGCATTACGAGCCCTTCGAGTCCCCGGTGCAGAACGTCGCCTTCCCGAAGATCAAGGGCGCCCCGGCGGCCCGCATCTTCAAGGACGATCTGGCCGATCTCGGTGACGCGAAGGAGTTCCCCTACGCGGCGACGAGCTACCGCCTGACCGAGCACTTCCACGGCTGGACCAAGCACGCCCGGATCAACGCGATCCTCCAGCCGGAGGCCTTCGTGGAGATCTCGGAGGAATTGGCCAAGGAGAAGGGCATCGCCAAGGGCGGATGGGTCCGCGTCTGGTCGAAGCGCGGCTCGCTGAAGGCCAAGGCCGTGGTGACCAAGCGGATCAAGCCGCTGATCTGCGACGGCAAGCCCGTCCATGTCGTCGGCATCCCGCAGCACTGGGGCTTCATGGGCCACACCAAGAAGGGATGGCACCCGAACTCGCTGACGCCTGTCGTCGGCGATGCCAACACCGAGACGCCGGAGTTCAAGGCCTGGCTCGTGAACATCGAGCCGACCACTCCGCCCTCGGATGCGGTCGCGTAAGGGGGAGCAGGCATCATGGCTGACTACAGCTCCCTCGACATCCGCCAGCGCTCCGCCTCCACGGAGACGCCGCCGGAGATCCGCCGTCAGGTGGAGGTCGCCAAGCTCATCGACGTGTCGAAGTGCATCGGCTGCAAGGCCTGCCAATCGGCCTGTGAGGAGTGGAACGACCTCCGCGACGACGTGGGCGTCAACACGGGCACCTACCAGAACCCGCACGACCTCACGGCCAAGACCTGGACCCTGATGCGGTTCGAGGAATACGAGAATCCTCAGACCAACCACCTCGAATGGCTGATCCGCAAGGACGGCTGCATGCATTGCACGGAGCCGGGCTGCCTCAAGGCATGCCCGTCCCCGGGCGCCATCGTGCAGTACTCCAACGGCATCGTGGACTTCATCGAGGAGAACTGCATCGGCTGCGGCTATTGCGTGAAGGGCTGCCCCTTCAACATCCCGCGCATCAGCCAGACCGACCACAAGGCGTACAAGTGCACCCTGTGTTCGGACCGGGTGGCGGTGGGTCAGGCTCCGGCCTGCGCCAAGGCCTGCCCGACCGGCTCGATCATGTTCGGCACCAAGCAGGCGATGATCGAGCAGGCGAATTCCCGCATCGACGACCTCAAGTCGCGCGGGTTCGAGCATGCCGGCCTGTACGACCCGGCGGGCGTCGGGGGCACGCACGTGATGTACGTGCTGCACCACAACGACCAGCCGAGCCTCTACGCGGGCCTGCCGAACGATCCGAAGATCTCGCCCCTCGTCGCCTTCTGGAAGGGGGGCGCCAAGGTGTTCGGTCTGGCGGCGATGGGCTTCGCGGCGGTGGCCGGCTTCTTCCACTACGTCACGGCGGGGCCGAACGAGGTCGCGCCCGAGGAAGAGGAAGAGGCGGTCGAGATGGCCGGGTCGAAGCGCCGTCAGGACGGCGGCGAGGCACGGCCGCACTGAACCGCGGCGGTCTCCCTCCCCCCTCTGCGGGGGAGGGTGGCCCCCGGAGGGGGTCGGGAGAGGGGAACCCGGTCTCCGAATAGCGCTTGAGCAGGCATGACGTCCGCAGCGTCGTCCTGCGCCGTTGCTCCCCTCTCCCGACCCCTGCCGAGGCAGGGGCCACCCTCCCCCGCAGAGGGGGGAGGGAGTCATTCGAGTGAAGGCCGATGACGATCCACACCGACATCCGCGACGGCGAGACCCGTCCGCTCCACCAGGACAAGGGGGGCGCGCCGGAGGTCATCTACGTGCCGCGCTATACCGGCCTGCAGCGGGTGAACCACTGGATCACCGCGATCCTGTTCACCCTGCTGGCTCTGTCCGGGCTGGCGATGTTCTCGCCCTACCTGTTCTCGCTGACCGGCCTGTTCGGCGGCGGACAGGCGACGCGGGCGATCCATCCGTGGTTCGGCGTGGCCCTGGCGGTGAGCTTCGTGTTCCTGTTCATCCGCTTCTGGAAGCTCAACATCCCCAACAAGGACGATGTCGAGTGGACCAAGAAGATCGGCGACGTCGTGACCAACCGCGAGGATCGCCTGCCCGAACTCGGCAAGTACAATGCCGGGCAGAAGATGGTGTTCTGGGGCCAGACCGGCCTGATCGCCGTGATGCTCGTCTCGGGCCTCGCGATCTGGAACACCTATTTCGGCGGGCTGACCACCATCGAGACCCAGCGCTGGGCGCTGCTCGCCCACTCGCTGGCGGCGGTCATCGCCATCGCCATCATCGTCGTGCATATCTATGCCGGCATCTGGGTGCGCGGCACCGGCCGGGCGATGGTGCGCGGCACCGTCACCGGCGGCTGGGCCTACCGGCACCACCGCAAGTGGTTCCGCCAGCTCGCGGGCGGCAACGTCCGCAAGGGCCCGGTCGACAAGCGGGGGTCGTAGGACCCTCTCCCTCGCCGTCATTGCGAGCGAAGCGAAGCAATCCAGGGAAGCGCCACGTCCCCCGAGGTCGCGTCGCCCTGGATTGCTTCGCGTTGCTCGCAATGACGGTAGAGTAGAACGAGACGCAGAGGACACGTCAGCCGTGGTTCGGTTCTTCAAACGCGGCTCGGCGAAGGATGACGCCGAGCCTGCCCCCGTCGCAAAGACGTCCTTCGACGCAATCAAGCCCGATCCCGACAAGATCGGCATCTCCGGCTCGGTGCCCTTCGTGCGCCTGCCGGAGCCGGGATCGTTGTTCAAGGCCCGTGCCGAGCGCCTGCTGGCCCTGGCCCCCGGCCATACGCTCGAAGCCTATCTGCGCCTCGTGGCCGAGATCGCCCGCGCACAAGCTGTGGTCGAGGCCGAGCGCGCGGCGGCCGGCTGGGACGTGACCGATCCCGACGAGGCCGGGCGGGCCCTGCGCGTCGAGCACGGCATGCCCCCCCTCTCCCGCCACGTCATCGAGGCCGATCCGAGCTTCCACGCCTGCCTGGACGGCCTGCTCGACGCCCTGGACCTCTCCGCCGCGCCGGACCAGGTCCGCGCGGCGCGCGACAGCCTGCGCGCGGCCTCCAGGGAAGACCGCCTCGACCTCGCGGTGCAGGTCTTCGAGGGCGCGATCCCCGTCGAGCGGGTGGCCGAGTGCCTGTTCGTCTCGGCGGCGTTGCAGGTCTGCCTCGCCCGCCGGGCGGCCCGGCTCGACGCCAAGGCGCTGAAGCCGGTGGCGGACGGCGTCTGCCCCTGCTGCGGCGGCGCGCCGACGGCGAGCGTCGTCGTGTCCTGGACGCCGGCCGACAAGGCCCGCTACCTCAGCTGCTCCCTCTGCGGCACCCTGTGGAACCACGTCCGCATCCGCTGCACCGCCTGCGGCGACGGCGAGGGCGTGAGCTATTACGGGCTCGACGAGGTGGCGAAGGACGTGCAGGTCGAGACCTGCACCGCCTGCCACAGCTATCTGAAGCACTTGCACCAGCACCGGACGCCGGATCTCGATCCGGTCGCCGACGACATCGCCTCCTACGGGCTCGATCTGAAGATCGCCGAGGAGGGGTTCAGGCGCGCGGGCCTGAACCTGCTGTTCGTGGTGTGAGCCGGGCCTACCGGTAGCCGTAGCGCGACTTGGCGGAGGCCAGCAGGCCGCGCGCCTCGCCCTCGCGGCCGGCCGCGCAGGCCGCCGTGGCACGGTCGAGGTCGGCATGGAAGCGGTCCCCGACCGGCTTCTCGAGATTGCCCGTGGCGAGGTCGCTGTCCACGATCGCCCGGGTGCGGGCGATCTCCGGGCCGCAGCCCGTGCCGGTGGGGAGCACCGGCGGCGCGGGCGGGCCACCCACGGGCACGACGGGCTCACGCACCTTCGACTGCGACTGGCAGGCCCCGAGGGCGGCGACGGCGACGAGGACGAGGCAGAGACGGGACGCGGCCACGGCGGTCTTTCCTTCGCGCCGGGACCCTCCGGCGAACCGGAGGGTTTTGAGCCGAGCGTGGCCGTGGGTCAATCCAGGACCACGCCCCTCTTCGGCGACTACTTGGACTTGTCGGCGAGCGCCTTCAGGCCGGAATCGTAGATGCCCTGGACCGCGTCCTTGGCCACGGAATCCGGGGCGCCCTTGGCGTTGAAGGTGCCGCTCCACGTCACCTTGGAGCCCTGGCCGTCCGGGGCCACCGAGAGCGTCGACTTGTAGTCGGACACCGGCAGCGGGCTCTCCAGGATGGTGTAGGTGTAGCTCATCACCTTGTCGTCGCGGGAGACCTGCTCCTCCTTGATGGTGCCGCCACCCTTGAGGTTCAGCAGGCGGACCTTCTTGCCGTCCATCTCGGAGGGGGTGCACTTCTCGACGGCCGGGTGCCAGTTGCCGATGCCGCAGAAGTCGCCGATCGTCTGCCAGACCTTGGCCGGAGGCGCCGCGATGGTGGCCGAGCGTTCGAGGTCGATCGCGTGGGCCGGGGCGGCGGCGGTGAAGGCGAGGGCCGCGATCGCGAGGGTGCGGCGGTTGAGGATGGACATTCGGGCAGTCTCCGTCCGTTTGTGTCAGCGCGGCTCAGGCCGCGGGGGCTTTCTCTGGCCGGGCCTGACGTAGGCGTATTCTCCGCTCTGGCAATGGGGGCACGGGCGATCCGCGCCCGCAGGCGTTCCGCCGCGGCCCGATTCCCGGTATGGGATCGGTTTCCGAACGCTCCCGAACCCCGGACATCATGGCCGCCGCCCCGCCCGCCCTCACCCTCGACCCCGGCCTGATCGAGGCCGCCGCCACCGCCGCCGCGTGGCCCTTCGAGGAGGCGCGCAAGCTCGTCGCCCGGCTGGAGAAACTGGGCAAGAACGAGGTGCTGTTCGAGACCGGCTACGGCCCCTCGGGCCTGCCGCATATCGGCACCTTCGGCGAGGTGGCCCGCACCTCCATGGTGCGCCACGCCTTCCGGGTGCTGACCCGCGACAGCGTTCCGACCCGGCTGATCGCCTTCTCGGACGACATGGACGGCCTGCGCAAGGTGCCGGACAACGTGCCGAACCGCGAATTGCTCGCCGCCCACCTCAACCAGCCGCTGACCAAGGTGCCCGACCCGTTCGGCACCCATGACAGCTTCGGCGCGCACAACAACGCCGAACTCCGCCGCTTCCTCGACGCCTTCGGCTTCGCGTACGAGTTCCGCTCGGCCACCGAGTGCTACCGCGCCGGCCTGTTCGACGCGACGCTCCTGCGGGTGCTGGAGCGCTACGACGCGGTGATGGAGATCATGCTCCCGTCGCTGCGGGCCGAGCGCTCGGCGAGCTATTCGCCGTTCCTGCCGCTTCACCCCGTCACCGGCCACGTGATGCAGGTGCCGATCGACGAGGTGCACGCCGACAAGGGCACCATCGTGTGGCGCGACCCCGCCACGGGCGAAGGCTACGAGACGCCCGTCACCGGCGGGCATGCCAAGCTCCAATGGAAGCCCGACTGGGCGATGCGCTGGGTGGCGCTCGGCGTCGATTACGAGATGGCCGGCAAGGACCTGATCGATTCGGTGAAGCTCTCGGGCAAGATCGCCAAGGCGCTCGGCGGCGAGCCGCCGGAGGGGTTCAACTACGAGCTGTTCCTCGACGAGAAGGGCCAGAAGATCTCGAAGTCGAAGGGCAACGGCCTGACCATCGACGAGTGGCTGAAGTACGGCACGCCGGATTCGCTGGCGCTGTTCATGTACACCAAGCCGCGCGAGGCCAAGCGCCTGTTCTTCGACGTGATCCCGCGCCACGTCGACGAGTATATCGGCTTCCTCGACCGCTATGCCGGGCAGGATCCGAAGAATCGCCTCGGCAACCCGGTCTGGCATCTCCATGCTGGCGAACCGCCGGAGCCGGAAAAGGTCGAGGGCGCGAGCCTGACCTTCGCCATGCTCCTCAACCTTGCGGCGGTGGCCAACACCGAGGATCCGGCGGTGCTGTGGGGCTTCATCCGCCGCTACGCGCCGGGCGTCGGGCCGCAGACCCATCCGGGCCTCGACCGGCTGGTCGGCCACGCCCTCAAGTACTTTTCCGATTTCGTCCGTCCGGCCAAGACCTACCGCGAGCCGACGCCCGAGGAGCGGGCGGCGTTGGAGGACCTGCACGCCGTGCTCGCCGAGCATCTTGGCTCCACCGACCCGGAAGCCCTTCAGGCGGCGGTGTACGAGGTCGGCCGGCGGCACTTCCCCGACCTGTCGGGCAAGGCCAAGAGCCCGGACGGGCGCCCCGGCGTGTCGCAGGCGTGGTTCACGACCTTGTACAACGTGCTGTTCGGCGAGGCGCGCGGCCCGCGCTTCGGCTCCTTCGTCGCCCTCTACGGCGTCGAGGAGACGCGGGCGCTGATCGCCAAGGCGCTGTCGGGGGAGTTGATCGCGGAGCACCAAGTCTTCCTGGGTGGTTCACGCACGACAACTTGATCGGCCGGCCGCGGAATTCCTTCCGTACTTGCCTGTTGTCACGACGCTGCGCCTCAAGGCCAGTGTCGAGAACGGGAGGAACGGAATGCGCGGCATCGGCTGCATCGGCCTTGTGTGCCTGCTGGCGGGCGCCCTGCCCGCCCTGGCGGCGACCCCGGCGGACCCGTCCGGCGGGGCGGATCTCAAGAGCCTCGGTTCGACCCAGCCGGCCAAGGTCCAGGACGGGCAATACACCGACAAGAACGGCGACCCGACCTACCACGTCACCGATGGCGGCAAGAAGGTCGATTGGTACACGATGTCCGGCTACCTCCGGTACAACGCCAACTGCATCGTCTGCCACGGGCCGGACGGCATGGGCTCGACCTACGCGCCGTCCCTGGTCGATGCCCTGAAGGGCATGGACTACGCGCATTTCGCGGGCATCATCGTCGGCGGCAAGAAGGACGTGAACGCCTCGCAGGAGCTGGTCATGCCGGCCTTCGGCGATAACCGGAACGTCATGTGCTACATGCCCGGCATCTACACCTACCTTCGCGCCCGGGCCGAAGGCGCGGTCGGCCGCAACCGGCCCCCCGAGCACGAGCCCAAGCCCGCCGCCTTCACCAAGGCGGAGGACGAGTGCATGAAGTGACGTCGGCGATTGAGCCGTCGGCGGGCCTTCGGAGGTCTCCTCCCACCCTTCGCCTCATCCTGAGGTGCCCGCGCCTGCGGGCCTCGAAGGAGGGCTCCAGCCCGCTCAGCGATCCCTGGACGCCTCCTTCGAGGCTGCTTCGCAGCACCTCAGGATGAGGTGGAGGTGGGCTCGGGACCGGGATCCGAATCCGCATAAGGGGTGACGAACGACGTCACCCCACCAGGGCCAGATCCTGCATCTCGGTTTCGGGGATGACGTCCACCTCGACCTTGAGGCGCTGGCGGCCGGAGCCGCTGACGATGCCGTCGATCGGGGCGACGTCGTTGTAGTCGCGGCCCCGCGCCACCACGATGTGGTCGTCCTGCACGGCGCAGGCATTGGTCGGGTCGAGGCCGTGCCACATCTGCCCGCTCCACACCGCCACCCAGGCATGGCTCGCGTCGGCGCCGCGCAGGCGCGGGCGGCCGGGCGGCGGGACCGTGCGCAGGTAGCCGCTGACATAGGCCGCCGGCAGCCCCATCCCCCGCAGCCCCGCGATCATCACATGGGCGAAGTCCTGGCAGACGCCCGCCCGGCCGGCGAAGGCCTCGGCGATCGGCGTGTGGACGTTGGTCGCCCGCGCGTCGAAGCGGAAATCCGCGCGGATACGCATCATCAGGTCGTGGGCCGCGCCGTAGGCGCTGCGGCCAGGGATGAAGCTCGGCCGGGCGTAGTCCGTGATCGCCGCGAGGATCGGCGCCCGGTCGCTCGGGAACAGGAAGTGGATCGGCGCCCGCCCCCCGATGTCGCGGGCGGCCACCGCCCCGTCGCGGACGCTCTCCCAGGCCGGGCCCTCCTCCGGCGCGGGCGGCGGCAGGCGCTCCACCCGCACCGTGGACAGGGCCTCGACGCTGAAGCTCGTATGCGGCGCCTCCAGGGTGATCGCCACCGATTCGATGCCGAAATAGTCCCGCCGGGTCACGGCGCGGGTCGGGCTCGGGTCGATGGTGACGGCGCTCGCGAGCACGCACTGCCCCTCCCCGTCCGCCGGCTTGAGGCGCAGGGAGCAGCGGGCGAAGCTCACCGCCCGCCCGTAGCGGTAGGTGGTGCGGTGGCGCAGGGTATAGATCATGCCGCGCCCGCGAATCCGGTGAGGAGGGCGGCCATCAGGCGAGACCCGTCAGCTTTTCCTGACGGGGCGCGTGCGGCCAGGTCGGGAAATAGCGGGTGGCGATGCCGTCGGCGAGGCGTTCGAGGTCGGTGTTGAGTGCGGCCAAGCGCACCGCGTCGAAATCCGCCGCCTCCCCGGCTTTCAGATCGCCGAGGATCCGCCCCGCCAGCCGGCCATGCGGCTCGGGGATGCCGTCGGCCGACAGCGCGGGCAGTTCCGAGAGGTGGCGGACGATGGCCTCCATCTGGAAGGCGATCGAGCGCGGGTTGTAGGGGTCGAGGAGCACCATGTCGCGCACGGGGTCCAGGGCGGCGCCCTGCATGTAGCGGCGGCCGTAGCTGATCTGCGAATCCGCCAGCGCCAGCATCGTCCCGAGGCAGCCCGGCGTCGCCTCGTCGTTGGCGAAGGCCAGGGCGAAGGTGCAGGTGTTGATCGCCCGCTCGATCCGCCGGCCGAGTTCGGCGAAGTGCCAGCCCTCGGCCCGGCTGGTGTTCTCGTGGGCGAGGCCCGCCAGCGCCGCGAGGTGGCTGAGCGTCCGCTCGGCCCGCGTGGCGAGCTGCGATTCCGTGAAGGCGCGCTCGGTGTCGAGGGAGAGCAGATCCGACAGGTCGGCCAGCACCCGCCAGATCTCGCCGGACAGGCGCGCCCGCAGGGCGGCGGCGTTGCGGCGGGCGGAGGTGACGTGCGCCCGCGCCGAGCCCGGCTGGTCGCGGCCACACAGGGCCTCCTGCGCCAGGGCGGCGGTGGGCAGGTCGGCGCCGCCGACGCAGGCCCATTCGTCGAGGATGGCGCGGATCGCCAGGGCGGCGGGGGCGTCCGGGGAGCCGGAGATGTCGGCGCCCACCGCGTCGCCGAAGCTGCGCAGGTGGGCCAGCGTCAGGCGGGTGACGGCCTCGGCGCGCTCGGCGTAGCGGCCGAACCAGAACAGCCCGTCCGCCGCCCGCGCCGGGAGATGGCCGCCGATGCGCCGCACCCGCGGCGCCGCGTGCGAGCCGATGAGCGGCGTGGCGATGGGCTCGTCGGACAGGACCCACACATCCGCCGAGCGGATGCCGAGGCGCAGTTCCAGCGGATCGACGTTGTCCCGCTCGGCCATCCGGCAGAATCCGCCGGGCATCACCCGCCAGCCGGCGGCGGTGCGCGCCGCGAAGACGCGCATCACGAAGGGGCGCGGCACGAGGGTGAGGCCGTCCGGCCCGCGCTCCCAGCCCGGCATGGTCGAGAACGGCGCGGGCTCCTGGGCGACGGTGTCGAACGGGCGGTCGCGCAGGGCGTCCACCACCGCCGCCCGGCCGGCGGCCAGCGCCGAGGGGGCGAGCAGCGCATCGCGCCCGGCCCCGCGCTGGGGCGTCGCGGCGGGGCGCAGGATGAGGCCGTCGAGGTTCGCCCGGACATGGGCGAGCCCTTCGAGGTCGCCGCACCACCATGTCCGGGGGTGGGACAGGCGCAGGGGCTCGCCGAGCAGCCGCTGGCACAGGCCGTCGAGATAGGGCGTCAGCGCGGCCGATTCGACGAGGCCCGAGCCCGGCATGTTGGCCATCACCAGGGAGCCGTTGCGCAGGGCGTCGAGCACCCCCGGCACCCCGAGCCGCGAGGTGGCGTTGAGTTCCAGCGGATCGAGGTAATCGGCATCGATCCGCCGCCACAGGGCGTCGGCCCGCTTCAGGCCGGAGACGGTGCGGACATGCAGCCGCCCGTCCTGCATGACGAGGTCGTCGCCCTCCACCAGCATCAGGCCGAGATAGCGGGCGAGCGCCGCCTGCTCGACATACGTCGAGCTGTAGGGGCCGGAGGTCAGCAGGCAGATGCGCGGGTCGGCGCGCTCGGCGCCGAGCGCCAGCCCTTCGCGAAACGCCTGGAAGAAGCCCGGCAGGCGCTCGACATGCAGGTCCTGGAAGAAATCCGGGAAGGTCCGGGCGAGGACCATGCGGTTCTCCAGCGCCCAGCCGAGGCCGGAGGGGGCCTGCGTCCGGTCGGCCAGCACCTGCCAGCGCCCGTCCGGCCCGCGCCCGAGATCGGCCGCGTAGAGCCGCAGGTGGTGGCCGCCGGGCGGCGACACGCCGTGCAGCGGATGCAGGAAGTCCGGGCTGCCGGCCACGATGGCGGCGGGCAGGTGGCCGGCGGCGACGAGGTCGCCCGGACCGTAGACGTCGGCGAGGATCGCCTCCATCAGTTCGGCCCGCTGGATGAGGCCGGCGCAGAGGTCGCGCCATTCGCCCGCCTCGATCACCAGGGGCATGGCGCCCAGCGGCCAGGGATGCTCCCGCTGGTCCCCCGCGATGCGGAAGGAGATGCCCGCGTCGCGGATATGCCGTTCCGCCGAGACGAAGCGGGCCATGATCTCGGCCTCGGGCAAGCCGCCGAGCTTGTCGAGGAGGTGCCGCCACACCGCGCGCGGCTGACCGTCCGGCCCGAGGAATTCGTCGGGCAGGTTGGGATCCGGACGATAGGAGGCCGTCCAGCGCGCGACCCGCTGGCCTGAGCTCTCGCCAGGCTCGATGCCGGTCGCGAGCGCCGCGCTCATCGGGGCACGGGTGTCCGCAGGTCGAGGGTCAGGGGGAACTCGGCGCTCCCCTCCTCGGCCGGCATGGCGATGCGGCCCGGCGTATGGCCGTGCGCCTGGAACCGGGCGAGGCGCCGCCCCTCGGCCTCGTAGGCGTTGACGGGATGGGTCTCGTAATTGCGCCCGCCCGGATGGGCGACATGATAGCGGCAGCCGCCCAGCGAGCGCCCGCTCCACGCATCCAGGATGTCGAAGGTCAGCGGCGAGTGGGCGGGAATCGCCGGGTGCAGGCTGGAGGCCGGCTGCCACGCCTTGAAGCGCAGGCCCGCCACCGCCTCCCCGGCCCGGCCGGTGCCCGTCATCGGCAGGCGGCGGCCGTTGCACGCGACGACGTGCCGGCCGGGGACGAAGCCCTCGACCTTGACCTGCAGACGCTCGACCGAACTGTCGACGAAACGCACCGTGCCCCCGCTCGACCCTTCCTCGCCCATCACGTGCCAGGGCTCCAGGGCCTGGCGCAGTTCGAGACGCACCCCGCCCTGCTCCACGGTGCCGAAGACCGGGAAGCGGAACAGGGCCTGCGCCTCGAACGCCGTGGGATCGAAATCGTAGCCGGCCCGCGACAGGTCTGCCAGCACGTCGAGGAAGTCCGCCCAGAGGAAATGGGGGAGCATGAAGCGATCATGCAGGCTCGTGCCCCAGCGGACACAGCCCCCCTGCTGCGGCTCCCGCCACAGCCACGCGACCAGCGCCCGCAGCAGCAACTGCTGCGCGAGCGACATGCGCGCATCCGGCGGCATCTCGAAGGCGCGGAATTCCAGCAGGCCGAGGCGGCCGGTGGGGCCGTCCGGCGAGTAGAGCTTGTCGATGCAGATCTCGGCCCGGTGGGTGTTGCCGGTGACGTCGATCAGGATGTTGCGGAACAGCCGGTCCACCAGCCAGCGGGGGATGTTGGGCGTGTCCGGCGCCGGCACCTGCGCCAGGGCGATCTCCAGCTCGTAGAGGCCGTCGTGGCGGCCCTCGTCGATGCGCGGCGCCTGGCTCGTCGGGCCGATGTAGAGGCCGGAGAACAGGTAGGACAAAGCCGGGTGGCGCTGCCAGTAGAGCACGATGCTCTTGAGCAGGTCCGGCCGGCGCAGGAACGGCGAATCGTCCGGCGTGACGCCGCCGAGCACCACGTGGTTGCCGCCGCCCGTGCCGGTGTGGCGGCCGTCGGTCATGAACTTTTCCGCCCCGAGGCGGGTCTGGCGCGCCTCCTCGTACAGGCCGGTGGTGATGTCCACCGCCTCCCGCCAAGAGGCGGCCGGGTGGACGTTGATCTCGATGACGCCGGGATCGGGCGTGACCTTGATCAGCGACAGCCGCGGATCGAAGGGCGGCTCGTAGCCCTCGATATGGATCGGCTGCTTCTGCTCGGCCGCCACGGCCTCGAGATGGGCGACGAGTTCGAGGTATTCGTCCACCCGCTGCACCGGGGGCATGAACACCCGGATCACCCCGTCGCGGGGCTCGATGGCGAGGGCCGTGCGCACGGCGACCCCGGCGATCCCGCCTCCGTTGGCGACCCGCGCGGCCTTGCCCTCCGGCAGGGCACCGCGCGCCTCCAGCGGGTCCTGCGGCTGGTAATAGGGATAGTGCTCCGGCGGCACGTAGGGCAGCGACGAGAGCGGCAGCCGGTAGCCCACGGGGGAATCGCCCGGCACGAGATAGGCGTGGCCGCGCCCGAACTCCCATGTCTCCGAGATCCAGACGCGATCCGCATCGCCGTCCTTGCCCGTGGGCAGGCTCGCCAGCGGCAGCACGTAGCCCGCCGCCTCCCCGAGGCCGCGCTCGTAGACCCGCTTGATCCGGGCGTCGAACTCCACCGAGCCCGACCGCGCCGCCGCCGTCGTTACGTTGACGGGCAGTTCGGCGCGCTTCTTCTCCCAGATCTCCCCGTCCTCGAAGGCCGGGAAGACGAAGGGCTCGAGGCCGAGCCGGGCGGCGAGCGCGCCCATGAAGGCCTTGGCCTGGGTGATCGTCGCCTCGCCGGTCCCGCCCTCGGGGGCGATCAGGGCGGCGTCGCGCCAGACCGGCTTGCCGTCCTTGCGCCAGTAGAGGGCGAAGGCCCAGCGCGGCAGGCTCTCGCCGGGGTACCACTTGCCCTGGCCGTAATGGAGCAGGCCCCCCGGCCCGAACTTGTCCCGCAGGCGGCGGATGAGCTGGTCGGCCAGGCCGCGCTTGGTCGGGCCGACGGCGGAGATGTTCCACTCGGGCGCCTCGAAATCGTCCACCGAGACGAAGGTCGGCTCGCCACCCATGGTCAGGCGCACGTCCTGCTCGGCGAGGTCGGCATCCACCTTTTCGCCGAGCCGGTCCATCGCCGTCCAGACATCCTCGGAATAGGGCTTCGTCACCCGCGGCGCCTCGGCCACGCGGCTGAGGCTCATCGCGAAGTCGAAGGTCGTCTCGGCGGGCTCGGCGAGGCCGGAGATCGGGGCGGCCGAGCGGTAATGCGGCGTGGCGGCCAGCGGGATGTGCCCCTCCCCCGTGAGCAGGCCGGATGTCGCGTCCATGCCGACCCAGCCCGCGCCGGGGATGTAGACCTCCGCCCAGGCGTGGAGGTCGGTGAAGTCCTTGGTGGCGCCGGCCGGGCCGTCCACGGCGGTGGTGTCGGGGACGAGCTGGATCAGGTAGCCGGAGACGAACCGGGCCGCGAGGCCGATCCGGCGCAGCACCTGCACCAGCAGCCACGCCGAATCGCGGCAGGAGCCGCTCTTGAGAGTCAGGGTTTCGGTGGGGGTCTGCACCCCCGGCTCCATCCGCACGCCGTAGGCGATCTCGCGGGCGATCAGCCCGTTGAGGGCCACGAGGAACAGGACGGTGTTGGTCTCCTCCGGCAGGCGGGCGAGCAGCGCCTCGATCTCCGGCCCCTCTGCCTCGACGGGGGTGAGGTAGGGGGCCAGCTCCTCGCGCAGTTCCGGGTCGTAGGCGAAGCCCCGCGTCTGGGCGTAATCCTCGACGAAGAAGTCGAACGGGTTGATCACCGCCATCTCGGCGGTGAGATCGACCTCGATCCGCAATTCGTCGGTCTTCTCGGGGAAGACCAGCCGGGCGAGCCAGTTGCCGCTCGGATCCTGCTGCCAGTTGATGAAGTGGTTCTGCGGCGTGACCTTCAGGGCGTAGGCCGGCACCTGCGTGCGCGCGTGCGGCGCCGGCCGCAGGCGGACCACCTGGGGACCGAGCCCGATCGGCCGGTCGTAGCGGTAATGCGTGACGTGGTGCAGGGCGACTTTGATCGACACGGGGGCTCCGTCACAGCATCTCGGACAGGTGGCACGGACCGGACCCGGCTCGGCTCCGGTTATGCGGCAAGCGAAGGTTGCAAAGCAATTTCCGTGCGGGGAAGGTGTCCCCCGTGCTCCGGCAGGAACTTTGCCTTACTCCTCCGCTTGACCGCGCGGGGCCGGCGTGCCGGCCCCTGGGACCCCGGACCATGAAGATCTTCCAGTGCCAGGCCTGCGACCAGCCGGTCACCTTCGAGGCGACCGGCTGCGAGAGCTGTGAGCGGCGCCTCGGCTATGTCTGTGCCCGGCACGAGGTCTCGGCGCTGGAGCCCGCCGGCTTCTCGATCCATCCCCGGATGGGCGGCGCGCAGATCTACCACGCCTATGCCGATCCGGGGCCGCGCTACCGCTATTGCCAGAACGCCGTCTCGTCCGCCTGCAACTGGCTGGTGCCGGAAGACAGCCCGGACATCTTCTGCACCTGCTGCCGCCACAACCGCGTGGTGCCCGACCTCACCGTGCCGTGGAACCTCGTCCGCTGGCGCCAGATCGAGGCCGCCAAGCACCGGCTGTTCTACTCGCTGCTGCGCCTCGAACTGCCGCTCGCCACCCGCGAGCAATACACGGACGGCCTCGCCTTCGATTTCCTGGCCGACCCCTCCGAGGCCAACGCCGCCGGGGCGCCGGTGCTGACGGGGCACATCAACGGCCTCATCACCATGAACATCGCGGAAGCCGACGACGTCGAGCGCGAGCGCCGCCGGATCCTGTTCGGCGAGCATTACCGCACCCTGCTCGGGCATTTCCGCCACGAGATCGGGCATTACTTCTGGTACTTGCTGGTGATGAACAGCCCCGTCCAGGAGACCTTCAGGGGATTGTTCGGGGACGAGCGGCGCAACTACGTCCAGGCCCTGCGGACCCATTACGCCGGGGGCGCCCCGCCCGATTGGGAGGGCAGCTACGTCTCGGCCTACGCCACCGCCCATCCCTGGGAGGATTTCGCCGAGACCTTCGCCCATTACCTGCACATCGTCGACACGATCGAGACCGCCTCGACCTTCGAACTCCACGTGCGCCCGCGCCTGCGCAGCCGGGTCGATCTCTCGCCGCAGCCGCCGACGGTGATCGATTTCGACCCCTACGACACGGCCGACCTCGACCGTCTGATCGAGGCTTGGCTGCCGCTGACCTACGCGGTGAACTCCCTGTCGAGCAGCATGGGCCAGCCGGCGCTCTACCCGTTCAAGCTGACGCCGGCGGTGATCGCCAAGCTCGCCTTCGTCCACGAGCGCATCTACGCCGCCCGCGTCGGGGTGATGCCCACCCCCGACGAGGCCGAGGCGGACATTCTCCGCGCGGTCATCACCGGCCTCCGCCAGAGGGTCGCCGCGCCGACCGTGTGAGGGGCTACCCCCGCCGCGCCTCGGCGAAGGCCCGGAACGCCTCCAGCGTCTCGGCGCTGACATGGTGCTCGATGCCCTCGGCGTCGCGGCGGGCGGTCTCGGGGCTGACGCCGAGGGCGCACAGGAAGCGCTCCACGATGCGGTGGCGCTCCCGCGACTCGCCGGCGAGCCGCTTGCCCGCCTCGGTCAGGAACACCCCGCGATAGGGCCGCTGCTGCACCAGCCCCTCGTCGCACAGGCGCTTCAGCATCTTGGCGACGGTCGGCTGCGCCACCCCGAGCCGGGCGGCGATGTCCACCTGCCGCGCCTCGCCGCCGTCGCCGATCAGGTCGTCGATCAGCTCGACATAATCCTCGACCAGTTCCAGCCGCCGTGCCTCGCGCGCCTGCCGGAAGCTCTCGACATGGCGCTCGGGATCGACGAGCGCGGTCTCGCTCCGGCCGGACGACTCCGATTCCTGCATCCGAACGCCTCCCTCGGAGCCTCACCCCGTCCTTAGAGCGAGCGCCGAGGCCGTTGCAATCCGCCGGATCGGGAAAGCCCTTGTCGCGAGCCTCGGCTTTTCTATATAGCCGATGCTATACGAAGGGAACCGGGCGACCATGGCGGCAGGCGATCTCGTCGTGACGGAGAGGCGGGCCGAAGCCGGCCTCAGCCGTGCGACGGAGGACGGCATCCGTGCCGTGCTCGACGGACGTCCGGGCGGGCGCGCCCGTTTCCTGCTGTTCGCCGGGCCGGCGGTGACGGCTTCCATCGCCTACATGGACCCCGGCAACTTCGCGACGAACATCCAGGCCGGCGCCCGCTACGGCTACAGCCTGCTCTGGGTGGTGCTGGCGGCGAACCTGACCGCGATGCTGTTCCAGGCCCTCTCGGCCCGGCTGGGGATCGTCACCGGAAAACACCTCGCCGAGCATTTTCGCGATGCGCTGCCGACGCGCTGGCGCTTCGCCGCCTGGGGCGTCAGCGAGGTCGCGGCCATGGCCACCGACCTCGCGGAGTTCCTGGGCGGGGCCATCGGTCTGTCGCTGCTCGCCGGCATCCCGCTGATGGCGGGGATGGCGATCACGGCCGTCGTCACCTACGCGATTCTGCTCCTGGAGAACCGGGGCTTCCGGCCGCTGGAGATCGCCATCGGCGCGATGGTCGGCACGATCGGCCTCTGCTACGCGGTCGAACTGCTGGTCGCGCCGGTCGCCTGGGGCGAGGCGGCGAAGGGGCTCGTCACCCCGAGGATCCCCGATGCCGAGGCCCTGACCATCGCGGTCGGGATCATCGGCGCGACGGTGATGCCCCATGCCCTGTTCCTGCATTCCGGCCTGACTCAGGGGCGCGGCGCCCCGCGCGACGAGGCCGACCGCCGCCTGCTCGTGCGCTTCTCCGACCGGGAGGTGATGATCGCCCTGGCGCTGGCGGGCCTCGTCAACATGGCGATGGTGATCATGGCGGCCTCGGCCTTCCATGCCGGACACAGCGAGGTGTCCGAGATCCAGGAGGCGTACAAGACGCTGACGCCCCTCCTCGGCCCGGCGGCGGCGGGGGCCTTCCTCGTCTCGCTCATCGCCTCGGGCGTGTCGTCCTCGGTGGTGGGCACCCTCGCCGGGCAGATGGTGATGCAGGGCTTCACCGGCTGGCACATCCCGATCCTCGTGCGCCGCCTCGTGACGATGGCGCCCGCCTTCGCCGTGGTCGCGGCGGGGGTGGACCCGACGCGGGCGCTGGTGCTCTCGCAGGTCGTGCTCTCGCTCGCCCTGCCGGTGCCGATGATCGGCCTCGTGCTGTTCACGAGCCGGTCCAGGGTGATGGGTCCCTTCGCCAACGGCCCGTGGACCAGGGCCGCCGCCATCGCCGGGGCGGGGGTGGTGCTGGCGCTGAACGTCGTGCTGCTCGCGCAGGCGCTGGGGGTGCCGGTGCCGGGGTTGGCGGATTAGGCCGCCGAGGCGACGGCGGGGGAGATGCGCTTGCGGGCCTTGCGGTCCTCGGTGCTGCTGACGAAGGCCTGCGCCTCCTCCTTGCGCTCGAAGACGTGCGGCGCCACCCCGCGCTTGGTCAGGGCCTCCTCCATCTTCAGGCGCAGGAAGGCGCTCGTCGCGTAGCGGGTAGTGGTCGCGTAGTAGTTCGCCTGAAGATACTGGATCATCCCGGCGTAATCGTCGACGAGGTTGTCGTTCAGGCGGAACCCGTCGTGGTTGATCACGGCGTTGACCCGCTGGCCCGCCTTCCGGCACGCCTCCACGATGGTGAGGCGCAACTCGTCCATGTCGCCCTTCACCCGGCAGTACCAGCCTTCCAGGTTGACGAAGAGGATGTTGCGCTCGCCGTCGTAGCTCACCCGCGACTTCAGATCGAGGTTGAGCAGGTCGGAGATCAGCTCCATCGGCTCCTCGCGAAAAATGCGCGGGTCCATCGGCACGGGGCTGCGCACCACGGGGGCGAAATCCATGTGGGCGAGGATGTCGCGCGCGACGTCGATGCCCGGCGCCACCTCGATCAGTTCCAGCCCCTCCGGCGTCAATTGGAAGACGCAGCGCTCCGTCACGTAGAGCACCGGCTGCGAGCGCTGCACGGCGTAGGGGCCGGAGAAGGTGTTCTGCTGCACCGCCGTCACGAACTTGCGCGCCCGGCCCTCGGTGACGATGCGCAGGTGCCCGTCCTCGACGGCGATCTCCAGCCCGCCGGCGGTGAAGGTGCCCGCGAAGACCACGGTGCGGGCGTTCTGCGAGATGTTGATGAAGCCGCCGCAGCCGTTCAGCTTGCCGCCGAACTTCGAAGTGTTGACGTTGCCGAGGGCGTCGCACTCGGCCATGCCGAGGCAGGTCATGTCGAGGCCGCCGCCGTCGTAGAAGTCGAACATCTGGTTCTGGTCGATGATGCAATCGGCGTTCGTGGCCGCGCCGAAGCTCGACCCCGAGGCGAGGACGCCGCCCACCGCCCCCGCCTCGGTGGTGAGGGTGATGTAGGGGGTGACCTTCTCCTCGTTCGCCACCGAGGAGATGCCCTCCGGCGCGCCGACGCCGAGGTTCACGACGCCGTTCGGCGGCAGTTCGAAGGCGGCCCGGCGGGCGATGATCTTGCGCTCGTTCAGGGGCATCCGCTTGATGCCGGTGACCGGCACGCGGATCTCGCCCGCGAGCGCCGCGTCGTGCATGACGCCGTAATTCATGCGGTGCATCTCGGGCTCGGCGACCACGACGCAATCCACGAGGATGCCCGGCACTCGCACGTCCTTCGGCAGCAGGTAGCCGTCATCGACGATACGCTCGACCTGCGCGATGACGATGCCGCCGTTGTTGCGTGCCGCCATCGCCTGGGCGAGGCAATCGAGCGTCAGCGCCTCCTTCTCGTAGGAGAGGTTGCCGGACGGGTCCGCCGAGGTGGCGCGGATGAAGGCCACGTCGATCTTGGTGGCGGTGTAGAACAGCCATTCCTCGCCATCGACCTCCACGAGCTTGACGATGTCGTCGGTCGTCAAATCGTTGACCTTGCCCCCGCCATGGCGGGGATCGACGTAGGTCTGGAGCCCCACCTTCGAGAACAGGCCCGGCTGGCCGGCGGCGCAGGCCCGGTAGAGCTGCGAGATCACCCCCTGGGGCAGGTTGTAGCCGCGGATCAGGTTGTCCTGCGCGGCCTGCGCCACCTTCGGCATCCGCCCAAAATTGGCGGCGATCACCCGCGAGAGCAGGCCGGCATGGTGCAGGCGCCCGGTGCCGAGGCCTTTGCTGTCGCCCGCGCCCGCCGTCATGATCAGGGTGAGGCCCCGGGGCGATCCGGTTTCGACGAAGCGCTTCTCCAGGGCGGCATGCAGCGCCTCCGGGATGCAGCTCTGCACGAAGCCCGTGGTGGTCACGACGTCGTTCACGCGGACCAGGGCGATGGCCTCCTCCGCCGAGATGACCTTGTTCTTCCGCATGGGCCTGCCGATCCTCCCTGACATCCGGTCGGTCGGCGGGGTGGTCCCCGTCCGCCGGACGTGTCGTCGTGAGGCCGCGCGGCGCCTTGGAAGCATCCGCCGCGCGAATGACTGCATTCCGAATGCAATCGTCGTTGCGGCGCACCGTTGTTTTTCGCGTTGCACGAAACCGGGGCCTATTGCCGCGATGATACACCTATTCCGGACCGGCGCGCCGCTGAAAAACTCTTCGATGCCCGATCATAAAAATTGCGAAGTTCGGGCCGGAAGCGTCACGCCCCCGGCGAGCGCCGGTGCCTTTGGACCGACGCGATGGCGGCAAATGCGGTTTCCAAAAACTGATTAAATAACGTTACCGAATCGTGCCGATCGCGTTTAAAATTTGCATATAATGAATTGATGGCTGTCATTTCATGCGCGGGACTTTTTTGCCGCCGGACGAAAAGTGCGCGGAATGAAGGTGAAGCGTCCACCATATCGGCGCGAGTCCGCCTTGTTCGAAACGGTGGGTTAGAAGCTCGGTGAGACAGTGCCCGCTCACGGATAGCGTCGCGTGGGCCGTCTCCGCCGCCCCGCAAGGATGGGACATCATGCGGCTGATCGTCGGCACCCTGGTCGTCTTCGCCTGCGTCTTCGGCAGCTACTCGCAGATGGGTGGCCACCTGCAAGTCCTGTGGCAGCCCTTCGAATTCGTCATCATCCTCGGTGCGGCCATCGGCGCCTTCATCATCGGCAACGTGGGGCCGGTGCTCAAGGCCGTGCCCGGCATGCTGGGCACGCTGGTGAAGGGCCCCAAATATTCGCAGCAATGCTATCTCGAGCTTTTGGGGATGCAGTATTCGCTGTTCAAGCTCGCGAAGCAGAAGGGTTCGATGGCGCTCGAGCCGCACATCGAGAATCCGAGCGAGTCGACGCTGTTCAACGCCTTCCCGACCTTCGCCGCGAACCATCACGCGGTCGAATTCGTCTGCGATTACATGCGGATGGTCACGCTGGGCGTCAACAACGTCTACGAGATCGAAGTCCTCATGGATGAGGAACTGGAGACGCACCACGAGGAGCAGGAGCGTCTCGTTTCGGCCATGCAGTCGCTCGCCGACGGAACGCCGGCCCTCGGCATCGTCGCCGCCGTGCTCGGCGTGATCAAGACGATGGGGGCGATCAAGGAGCCGCCGGAGGTGCTGGGACATCTGATCGGCGGCGCGCTCGTCGGCACCTTCTTCGGCGTGTTCGTCGCCTACGGCTTCTTCGGGCCGATGGCGCAGTCGCTGAAGAGTCTCTTCGCGGCCGAATCCAAATACTATGCCTCGCTCAAGGCGGGTCTGCTCGCCCATATCGGTGGCCAGCCGCCGGTGATGTCGATCGAATTCGCCCGCAAGTCCCTGATGAGCGAAGTCCGCCCGACCTTCAACGAGGTGGAAGCGGCGACCGCCGCTCTGCCGGCCTAGAGCGGTTTCGGTTTGATCCGGATCACCTGCTTCACCGTCTTTGCGAGCGAAGCGAAGCAATCCAGGGCAGCGGGACCTGAACGGATGTGGCGGATCCCTGGATTGCTTCGCTTCGCTCGCAAAGACGGGAGGCGCGGCATGAGCCGGGTTTTCCCGAAAACGCTCTAGTGCATCGATCCGTTTTCCGAGCAGGGATTCAATGGCCACGATCATCGTCAAGAAGGTCAAGAAGGCCGCCCATGGCCATCACGGCGGGGCCTGGAAGATCGCCTATGCGGATTTCGTGACCGCCATGATGGCGTTCTTCCTGCTGATGTGGCTGATCAGCATGACGACGCAGGAGCAGAAGGTCGGTCTGGCGGAATACTTCGCGCCGGCGGCGCTGAGCACGACGAACAGCGGCGCCGGCGGGATGCTGCAGGGCACGGCCCTCGACAGCGCCGGCAACAAGCCGTCGGCGCCCCGCGACTCGGAGACGGGCTCCGACGGGAAGGACGACAGCCCGCGCCCGGACAATCCGGGCCGTGCCAAGGATCCCGATGCCAGCCGCCGGGCCGCCAACGTGCAGGCCAATCAGCGCGCCATGGCCACCCTCCGGCAGGCGCTCCAGACGATGCCGGACATTGCCGAGCTGTCGCACAACATCGTCATCGAGCCGACCAAGGAGGGCGTGAACGTGTCCCTCGTGGACGAGAACGGCCGCTCCATGTTCCGCGACGGCTCCGTCGCCCCCTACGAGCGCACCCGTCGCGTGCTGGAGGCGATCGCGCCCGCCCTGCGCCAGTTGCCCAACCGCCTGACGATCGCCGGCCACACGGCCACCGCGCGTCCGGGTTCGGCGCCGGCCGCGGAACCCTGGAACCTCACCGCCGGCCGTGCGCTCGCCGTCCGCGAGATCCTGTCGGGGGCCGGGGTACCCAACGACAACTTCGTGTCCGTGATCGGGCGCGCCGACACCGAGCCGGTCTTTCCCGACGATCCCTACATCGCGTCGAACCGGCGGGTGACGATCACCCTGCTCAACGCCAGCTCGCCGGTGCCCACGAACCAGCTGCGCTGACGACCGGGCGCGCGGAGGCGGACGCGCGCGGCCCCAGCGGCCGGCGCGCCCTCACCCCGCCCGCACCACGACCTCCACCAGATTCGCGCCGCCCGAGGCGATGCCCGCCTCGATGGCCGGGGCGATGTCGGCGGCCCGCGTCACCCGTCGCGCGGGCACGCCCATGGAGGCGGCGAGCGCCGGGAAATCGATGCGCGGATCGGTCAGGTCCATGGCGATGAAGCGGTTCGCCCGCGCCGAGGCGTAGTGCGACTGGCCCTTCATGAAGTTCTTGAGGATGTTGTACTCGGCGTTGTTGATCACCACGAAGGTGACCGGCAGCTTCTCGTGGGCGGCGGTCCAGAGGGCCTGGGGCGAATACATCGCCGCCCCGTCGCCCACCACGCAGACGACCGGCGCCCGGTCGATGCCGAGCGAGAACCCCACCGCCGCCGGCATCCCCCAGCCCAGCACGCCCCCGCGCATCGCCGCGTATTGGTGGACCGAGGGGCTGTCGAGGAAGGTGCGCAGGTGGGTGAGCGTCGCGGGCGCCTCGTCGATGATCGGGGTCTGCGCGCCGACCGCGCGGGCGACCTCGCGGGCCGCCGTCAGGGGATCGATCACCGGATCCTCGAAGGCCGCGTCGGCCGCCGCATGGAGCCTCCGGCGGCGCTCGGCCTGCTCGGCCACCGCCTGCGCGCGGAGCGTGGCGAACGCCCCTGCCCTGTCGGCGAGGCGCGGCGCGAGGAGTGGCAGCAGCGCATCGAGCGAGGCGCGGATGTCGCCCACCGTCGAGAGGGCGGTGGCATAAGTCCGGCCGAGGTCGCGCACATCGGCCGAGAGCTGGAACACGGCGGTGCCCGGCGGCACCGCCGAGCCCTCCGAATAGAGGACGGTGATGAGCGACTTGCCGCCGAGCGCGAAGACCGCGTCGTAGCGCCCGAGGATCGCCGCGATGGAATCGGCCCGGGTCGGCAGGTTGCCGGCCCAGAGCGGGTGGCTCGTGGGGAACGGGATATGCGCCGGCCAGGATGAGCCGTAGACCGGGGCGGCCAGCAGGTCGGCGAGGGCCACGGTCTGCGCGGCGGCGTCCGAGGAATCGATCTCGTCGCCCGCGATGAGGGCGAGGCGGCCCGGCGCCACGGCGGCGAGCTTGTCCGCCAGCCGGTCGAGGGAGCCCGCCACGGCGCGCTGGTCGATGGTCGAGGTCTCGCCGGCCGGGACGTCGGTCAGCGCGTCCATCACGTCCATGGGCAGGGAGAGGAAGACGGGCCCCGAGGGCGCGGCGGCGCAATCGTGGAAGGCCCGGCGTAGGAGGATCGGGATCTGGTCCGGGCTCGTGACCTCGCGCGCCCATTTCATCACCGGGTCGGCGATGGCGACGAGGTCGCCCATGAGGAGCGGGTCGGTCAGCGCATGGCGCAGGTCCTGCTGGCCGGCGGTGACGACGAGCGGCGTGCCCGAGACCTGCGAGTTCACGAGGCTGCCCATGCCGTGGCCGAGCCCACCGGCCGTGTGCAGGTTGAGGAAGGCCGGGCGCCGGGCGCCCTGCGCGTAGCCGTCCGCCATGGCGACGGCGGTGGCCTCCTGCAGGGCGAGGACGTAGGCGACGTCCGGCGCCTCGGTGAGGGCGTCGATGAGCGGCAATTCGGTGGTGCCGGGATTACCGAAGATGTAGCGCACCCCCTCCGAGCGCAGCACCTCCACGAGCAGTTCGGCGCCCCTGCGCCGCCCGGCGGCCTCGACGGTGGTAACGGTCATCGTGGGTTCCCCAAAGCCGGCCCGAGGCTAGTCCGGGGTTCCCAAAGGGCCAAGCCCTTTGGCGGGGTCCAGGGGCGGCGCCCCTGGGCATGGCAGGGCTTCACCGGTCGCGTAAGATAGCGAAACCGATTCCGGCGGATGGTGGATTGTGATACTGAGCGGTGATACTAAATGAGGCTCAGCGGGAGGCACCGTGCGACGCTCCAGGCGGTGTTCGCCGATCCGGTGCGGCCGGGCATCGTCTGGACCGACATCGAGGCTCTGATGGCGGCGTGCGGCGCGGAGATCGAGGAGGGACGGGGATCCCGCGTCCGAGTCGCCCTGAACGGCGTGCGCGCGGTGTTCCACCGGCCGCACCCGCAGAAGGAAACCGACAAGGGCGCGGTGAAGTCCGTCCGGCGCTTCCTCGCCGAAGCGGAGATTCGGCCATGACCACGATGCACTACAAGGGCTATGAGGCCGTCGTCGAATTCGATGAGGACGCCGAGCTGTTCCATGGCGAGGTGCTGAACCTCCGTGACGTGATCACCTTCCAGGGCAGTTCCGCGGCCGAGTTGAAGCAGGCCTTGGCTGACAGCATCGAGGATTACCTGGCGTTCTGCGCCGAGCGCGGCGAGGAGCCGGAGAAGCCCTATTCCGGGCAGTTCGTCGTGCGGGTCGAGCCGGGCCTGCACCGGGCCGTGGCCTCCGCCGCCCGCCGGGATGGTGTCAGCCTGAACAAGTGGGTGGCGCGGACGCTGGAACGCGCCACGGGGTGAAGCGCAGGGCGCTGCCCTGCACCCGCCAGAGGGCTTGGCCCTCTGGACACCCCGTCTCACGCGCGCAGCGTGTCGATGAGGTCGCGCACGAAGGGCGGGAGCGCGTCGAGGTCGCGCAGGCACAGGGTCAGGTCCCGGCGCGCCCAGGGGTCGGAGAGGGGCACCACCGCGAGGGCGAGGCTGCGCGCCGCCCTTAGCGCCGTGCTCTCGGGCAGGATCGCGAGGCCGACCCGCGCCTCCACCAGGCGGCACACGGCGTCGAAGCCGCGCAATTGCGCCCGCAGGCGCATCGGCCGTCCGGCCCGGGCGGCCTTCTCCACGAGGAAACGGCTGATCGCGCTGCGGCGGTCGAGGCCGACGAGGTCGCGCTCCAGCACGTCGGCCAGGGCGACCTCCCGGCGCGCCGCCAGCGCGTCGTCCCGCGCCGCCACGAGGACGAAGCGGTCCTCGCGGAACGGGAAGGTCGCGAGCGCCCCCGTGTCGACCGTGCCGGAGAGCAGCCCGAAATCCGCCGCGCCCTCGGCCACCAGCCCGACGATCTCGTCGGAGGTGCGCTCCTCGATCTCGACGGCGATGCCGGGGTGTGAGGCGAGGAAATCCGCGAGGGGGGCTGGCAGGAATTCGATCAGTGCGTGGGTGTTGGCCACCACCCGGATCTGCCCGGCGGCGCCGCCGGAATAGGCCGCCATCTCCTCGCGCAGCCGCTCCGTATCGGCCAGGATCGCGCGGGCATGGCGCATCAGCGCCCGCCCCGCCGCCGTGGGGCTCACCCCCTGCCGGCCCCGGGTGAGGAGGGTGGTGCCCAGGCTCTCCTCCATCGCCCGGATCCGCGCCGAGGCGGCGGCGAGGGCGAGGTGGGCGCGCTGCGCCCCGTGGGTGATCGAGCCGGCCTCCACCACGTGCCGGAACAGGCCGAGATCCACGAGGTCGAAACGGAACATCGCAGGGTCGTCCTTCCCCCCGACGTCGCGAGTGCCGTCCCCGCCCGTGGGCGGGGACGCTTGTCGGGCAGGGACGCGGATGAAATCAAGCCGCGCGGACGGTGTTGAGGAAGCGCGCGACCTCGGCCGTCAGGTGCTCGGACTGGCGGGACAATTCGCCCGAGGCCGACAGGACCTGCTGGGCGGCCGCGCCGGTGTCCTCGGACGCGCGGGCCACGCCCACGATGTTGCTCGTCACCTCCGACGTGCCCGTCGAGGCCTGGGCGACGTTGCGCACGATCTCCTGCGTCGCCGCGCCCTGCTGCTCCACCGCCGCCGCGATCGACGTCGCCACGCTGTTGATCTCGCGGATCCGGCCCGTGATCGCGCCGATCGCCGAGACCGCCTGATCCGTCACGCCCTGGATCTCGCCGATCTGGCTGCCGATTTCGTCGGTGGCCTTGGCGGTCTGGTTGGCCAGTTCCTTCACCTCCGCCGCGACCACGGCGAAGCCACGGCCCGCCTCGCCCGCGCGGGCGGCCTCGATGGTGGCGTTCAGCGCGAGCAGGTTGGTCTGGCTCGCGATGTTCGAGATCAGCCCGACCATGTCGCCGATCCGCGCCGAGGTCTGGCGCAGGGCCTGGACCAGGGCTGCGGTCTGGTCGGCCTCGCCCACGGCGGCCTGGGCCAGCGTGGCCGAGCCCTGCACCTGCCGGCCGATCTCCTGCACCGAGGTGCCGAGTTCCTCGGCCGCCGCCGCGACGGTCCCGACGTTCGACGCGGCCTGCTCGGCGGCGGCGGCGACGGTGGTGGATTGCGTGGCGGTCTCGGCGGCGGCCGAGCTCATCTGCTGGGCGGTGGCCTGCAACTCGGTGGCCGAGGACGAGACCATGCCGACGATGCCGCCGACGGCGGCCTCGAACCCGTCCGCCAGCTCGAACATGGTGCGCTTGCGCTCGACGGCGGCGGCCTCGTCGGCGATGCGCTTGATCTCGGCCTGCTCGGCGGCCTTCTGGGCGACCATGGCCTTGATGCCCTCGACCGCCTTGCCGACGGCGCCGATCTCGTCGCCGCGCTTGGCCTCGGCGATCTGCGCGTCGATCTCGCCCTTGGCCATCCGCTGCAGCACCGCGACGAGCCGCCCCAGCGGACGCGCCAGCTGCAGGAAGACGAAGATCGAGAGGAGGACCGCGATGACGATGCTCGCGAGACCGCCCGCGACCGACGTGAAATAGCCCGCATCGAAGGCGCGCTGCTGGTCCGCGGCGCGGCGGACGAGGAGGTCGCGCTCGACGCCCGCCATCTCGTTCGTCTGCGCGCGCAGGGCATCCATGGAGACCTTGCCCGCCCCGCCTGCCTCGATGGCGCGGGCCTTGTCCAGGGCGCCGCTCTCGACCAGCGTGATCTCCTTGTTCGCGATCTCGCTCACCCAGGTCTGGGCGGCGCGCCTGACCTGCCCGAGGCGCTCCTGCTGCGCCGGGTTGTCCGAGGTCAGCTCCCTCACCTTGTCGAAGCTCTGCTGGAAGGCCATCTGGCCCGCCCGGTACGGCTCCAGGAACTTCGGATCGCCGCCGATGAGGTAGCCGCGCAGGCCGGTCTCCTGGTTGACCATCGCGGCCGAGATCTCTTCGAGGCCGGCGAGCACCTGATAGGTGTGCTCCGTCCAATGGATGTTCGTCTCGATGGCCGACATGCGGGTGTAACCGAGAGCGCCGACACCGACCGTGACCGCCGACAGCGAGACGAAGGCAACAGCTAGTTTTGTGGTGATCTTGATGTCGGACAGGGCGCGCATTGCGGACGAGCTTTCGTTAAGCCGAGACGATGAATGGTGTCACCGGTCGCCATCCTGCCCGCGATTCAATAAATTATGTTGATTTCCAAATGGCAGATGCGGTTGGCATCAGCGAAATCGAGGACGTAAACCATCCATTTCGGAGCGCATCCACCAAAATCGGCTCAAAATGGGCTGATCGGAAAAAAGCGTAGGTACAATTCCGTATATTTGCCGTCGTCCCAGACCCGTTGCAGGGCGTCATCGAGGGCACGGGCCAGGGCGACGTCCTCCTGCCGGGTGATGAGCCCGATTCCTTCTCCGAAGAACCGGTTCTCGAGGTAATCGCCGCCGATCAGGGCGCAGCAATTCTCCGCCTCCTGTCCGCCGATATAGAGGGCGAGGTTGAGCCCGTCCGCGAAGACGTAATCGACCTCGCCGCGCTTGAGCGCGCCTTCGGCGGCGGCGAGGTCGGTGAACTCGCGGGGCTTCGCCTTCGGGAAGAAGGTGGCGAGGTAGGCCGCATGGGCACTCCCGCCGATCACCCCGACGCTGCGGCCGTCGAGACGGGCCGGCGAGGGGTCCGGCAGGCCCCTGTCGATCCGGGCGGCGAAGCGCGCGGGCCAGCGGAAATACGGCCGCGTCGCCAGGAACTTGCGCCGCAGGCCGGCGGTCAGCGGGATGGCGGCGGCCACCACGTCGCCCTGCTTGGACTCGAGGGAATCGAGCAGGGTGTCGAACCGGCGCGCCTGCACCGTGCAGGTGATGGCGAGCTTCTCGCAGACCGCCCGGGCCAGTTCCACGACGAAGCCGGTCGGGTTGCCGTCCGGCCCGGCGAAATGGAGCGGCGGGAACTCGTCGTCGGTCAGGAAGCGCACCGCCCGCCCGGTCTGGGGCGCCTCGACCCGCTCGCCCCGGCTGCGGGGATTCCAGAAATCCGGCACCGCCACGGCGGGCACGGGCTCCTGCCCGGCGGGCGCCGCCGCCATCCCCGGGGTGGCGAGGGCGAGCCACAGGGCCGCGCCCACAGCCCATCGCCGGCCCGAGCTTGACCGGGACGGGCGGCGGATGCTCCTCACGGAGCGGGGATGGCATGGCGGGCTCACCGCCCTCCCCTAGCACGGCTCGAGCCCGGTGCGGGAGCGGAACCTGGATGGGGTTCCAGGGTCAAACGGCCGGCGCGAGGAGCGACCTTCCGCCGGATATCGCCTTTCTCCGCGCCGAGGGCGTGGAGGAACACCACCTCGCCCAGGCCGCCGCGGCGGCCCGGCGGGCGGGGACCGACGCGGCCACGGCCCTCCTCCATGCCGGCCTGATCCATGAGGCCTGCTACTACCGGGCGCTCGCCCGCACCCTCCGCCTGCCGTTCCTGGACGGGCCGATCCCCTTCGGGCCGGGCCTGCGCCATCCGGATTGCCTCGTCGCCGGCGTCGCGCCCCTGGCGCCGGGCGCCTGCGCCGAGGTGGTGATCGCGCCGCGCGGATCCCTGATCGCGGAGCTGCTGTCCGGGCCGAGGCCGGTGCAGGGGCTCGCCCTCACGTCGCCGACGCACCTGCGGGAGGCGGTGTTCGCGGCGATGCCGGGGGTGATCGCCGCCGAGGCCCTGGGCCGGCGCCGGGACGGGACCGAGGCCGGGCCGATGCTGCTCGTCCTGGCCTTGGGCCTCGCGGCGCTCGCCTGCCTCCATGCCGCCGCACCGCCCCTGCCGGCTTTGGCCATCACGCTCGGGATGCAGGGAACGGTGCTGGCGCTGATGGCCTTCCGCCTCGCGGCGCCCCTCCTCGCCCCGCACGCGGTCGAGGCGCCGCCGCTGCCGGATGCGAGGCTGCCGGTCTATACGATCCTCGTGCCCCTCTACCGCGAGAAGCGGGTGGTGGACCGGCTCGTGAAGGCCCTTGCCGACCTCGATTATCCGGCCGCCAAGCTCGACATCAAGCTGCTGATCGAGGCGGACGACGACGAGACCGCGCACGCGCTGGCCAAGATCCCCCTCCCCGCCCGGTTCGAGACGATCACGGTGCCGCCGGGCTGGCCGCGCACCAAGCCGCGCGCCCTGAACGTCGCCCTGCCGCTGGCGCGGGGAAGCCTCCTCGTCGTCTACGATGCCGAGGACGTGCCGGAGCCCGACCAGCTGCGCAAGGCCGCCGCCATTTTCGCGGCCGAGCCCCCCTCGACGGCCTGCCTCCAGGGCCGGCTCGTCATCGACGATCACGACGACGGGCTCCTGCCCAAGCTCTTCGCCGCCGAATATGCCGGCCTGTTCGATGTGGTGAATCCGGCGCTCTGCGCCCTCGACCTTCCGGTGCCGCTGGGCGGCACGACCATGCATGTGCGCGGAATTAGGTAGCAAGCTCACCCAGACCAACGCTTACCGTTGACGTCGGTTTCGCCTACAATGGCGAGATGACAGACATCGCACGCCACCCCAGATCCCGCGCTGAGTCCTACGGCCAAACCGTCACCGCCTTGCTGACGAAGCGGTCGGATCTGTTCGCGGAGGCATCGAAGCTCCGCGACCGTATGGCGGAGATCAAGAACGACGTAGCGGCCTTGGACCGCGTTCTCGGCACCTTAGGCTACGAGGGCGATCTAGACGCTGCCATGCCTCGCCAGAAGCGGGAGGTGCTGTTCGGCCGGGGCGAGCTGACACGGGGCATCCTTGACACCCTAAGGGATGCAGAGGCGCCGATGACGAGCCGGGAAGTGGCGCAGTCTGTGTTGTCCCTATCAGGCCAGGACGCGCGGGATCGCAAGCTGATGGCAGAGCACACCCGGCGGGTTTCGAAGGCGTTGCGGGCTTTGAAGGGTGACCGAATTGTTCGTGGCTCCGCAGACGGGCGAGGTAATAGACTATGGGAATTAGATCTAGACCGGTAGTCGATTATCGTATTTTATGTTTGATAATTAGTGTCTATTGACTTCCGGTTAACAATGAGATGCGACATCCTGCATTCAGACAGAACATCTAGAAGCAATCTATCGTTCGAATCAAGGTATAAGTCATCAATCTGACAAGTGATGAAGGGGTTTTTGACTAAAAAACCCATAGAAGGACTTGAGTCTAATACCTTGTAATAATCAGGCTCTTTGGCTACAAAAGATTTATGCAATTTATAAAATATAATATCGTATAGACGCGTGGAAAATCCAGAAAAAATTCCATTCTCCTTGATGATTAGTATAAGTCTGCTGGTCAGACCTAATTTTATGGCTTCAAGTATTTTTGCGTGTCTCTGCTCTGATCCAACGCGTCCGAACTTACCAACGTGGGCGTATCCCGCCTCTACAATCAAACTATTGTGCTCTTCAAGCGTATTGACCAAATGATCGCCGCAACGGGTGATTTTTGGGACTCGCAAAACAATATCGCTAGCGTAAATTCTATCAGGCATCGACATCATCTTATGGATCTATAGCCTTGCCATACGACATGAAGAGCGGCAGGACGATGGAAAAAACTTGGCTTTAACTCATTACCAGATGGCTTCCCTCGCTACCCAATCATGTTAAAGATTAAATTAACGACCCTGTGTGATAGTTGCAATTTCTTCTCAGGCGCCTTGGCTGACCCATGAATGAACATGTTCGTAAAGTGCGCCGCAGTAGCATTTGGCGAGATCAATCAGATGATCGTTCGTTTGGCTTCGTTATGAACAGCATTGTTCATGCTGATTCAATTGAAGCAATCAAGAAAATCCCATCTTCTTCCGTTCATCTAATACTGAGTGATATACCATACGGCATCGGGGCAGCAGATTGGGACGTTCTCCATAGCAACACAAATACGGCCCTGCTTGGATCAAGCCCTGCCCAAGAGAAGGCAGGTGCTATTTTCAAAAAGCGTGGCAAGCCGATCAACGGCTGGTCTGATGCTGATCGTATGATACCGCACGAATATTATAATTGGTGCTCAACATGGGCGGCAGAATGGCTCAGAATTTTGAAGCCGGGAGGGTCTGCCATTATTTTTCCAGGTCGTCGGATGATGCATCGAGCAACTGCATCCTTAGAGGATGCAGGATTTAATTATAGGGATACAATCGCATGGCTTAGGACCAAGGCTCCTCATCGGGCTCAACGTCTTAGCATCGTGTTTGAGCGTCGAAAGCTCTTAGAAGTTGCCGCCAGTTTTGCTGGATGGCGGGTCGGAAACTTAAGACCAACCTTTGAGCCGATAGTATGGTGCTTCAAGCCCTACCGTATTACGATTGCTGACAACGTGCTTGAGCATGGGGTGGGGGCCTATAATGAAGAGGCGTACGCAAAATATGTTGATAAGATAGAAAACGTAATTCGTAGCGGCTTTTCTACCAACGAAGCTGGACTCCACCCAACTCAAAAACCTCTTCAACTCATGGCGGCCTTGATTGAGTTAACCACTCAGCCTGGACAAATCGTCATCGATCCATTCGCGGGTTCCGGAACTACCCTGCTAGCCGCAAAATATTTAAACAGAAATTATTTGGGCTTTGAAGTGGACAAAAATTATTATGAAATTGCATCCGAGCGTCTCCAGGGGCGTTTAATTTAATAAATTTCCATGATGCCGTTATCGCAAACCAATCTGATAGTTCTAGCCCTGCTATCTATGTTGTGTTCTCTGATCAAATGTTCAATTGCTTCCTCATGACTAAGCCGCATGATACGCTCTCTTTCGGCAGCTAGAAAAATAAGCCCTTCTTCCTTTGCTGCCGAAATTGATTTCAAAAGTTCGACTTTTTCTTCTCTCCATATTTCAGGTATAGCTTTGTGGTAAGACAACATTGTGTTATTTATTGATGTCCAGTATGGAAGTGAATCTTTTGAAGGGTTAAGCGATGCAACAACTCGGAACATAGCTTCAAAGCAATGCTCAGCCGCAGACTTATTCTCATTTACTGCAAATTGAAGCAATACAGAAAGCTGAGTGTATGATAATATTAATACGTCTCTAGCTATGGCTTGAAGATAAATTTGGCTTGATTTTTTAGGTAGCTGATAGAGTGGGCAAACCACGACAGCAAATGGTTTTCCTCTCTTCCAGCTATGCATAGCCTCGACTTTAAAATCTTTCTGATTTTTTGCCGTCCGGCTTAATCGAAAAGCCTTTGCATCAGCAACGAAGCTGTACTTTCCGGCAACCGCCTCAACATCAGCCGCATCAGCCCTTTCCGTTATCACTATGCTTTTTATACCGAGGCTCACGAATGCCTCTGAAAGCAGTATGTCGGTGTATTTAGAGTACAGCTTTTCTTCCGAAGAATCGTGTCTATAGCATTCAGGCAGGTGCCCACACATGCGAAGATGATCCAGCAAAGCGCTGACGCCTTCCTGTTTGATTTCGGACCTAATTTCAGCCTGCAAGCGCTCCGTGTCGTCCGCAAACTTACCGCTAATTTTGGAGATTTCTGAAATCCAGTATGCGCGCCGTTCTATTGTTGTGCGGCCGATTTTGTTGTTGATGGGGGCCATTGATGAGGGCTCGCAAGCGCTGTTGGCGTCACGGCCGCAACGCCTTCTATCTCAGCCTCATATCTCGTTTTTGGTGGTTATCAATCCGAATGGCGAATGTCGTATCGGTATCGTCGATTATGGGCAGGCCTTTTTCTGCCAGTAGCCCTTCCACTGCCGTGAGACAGGGTGCATCAGGGCAGCGCCGGTCGCCATAAGGTATTGGACGCCATTGCTGATGCGGCGGTGGTCCTCACGCCAAGCCATCTCGCCAGCGTAGGCAGCGAGGTAAGCACCGCTGATCCGGTGATAGATGCCCATCTCGGCGCGGCGTAGGCGGGCGAAGTACGACTCGGCCTGATTGGTGCAAGCCTCGCCGTCGCTGTAGCTCTCGCTGTGATTGATCCGCTTCGTCAGGAAGCGGGCATGGAGCTTATCCCAACCAGCGGCTTCATCGGCATGGACGGTGCTGCCAACGGCGATCTTAGCGGCCACGGTGGCGATGGAAGCTCCCTCGGAAGCCGCGACAAAGGAAACGGTGCGGCCCTGCCGCTCGCGGATTACGATGACCGACTGACGCTTGCCTGACTGGTTAGTCGCGAGGCGCCGGTCGATCCGCTTGGCTTTCTCGTTCTCAGGGCGGACATGGCCGCCAAAATAGGCGCCATCGACCTCAACGGTACCGGAGGCGGTGTGCGTCGCCGCTTCGGCGCCGATGGCCTCACGGAGCTTGTGCGATAGCACGAAGGCCGTCTTGTACTGACAGTCGAGATCGCGGGACAACTGCAGGGCGCTATGCCCCTTCGCGCCGTTCACGAAGATCGCGATGGCAAGTAGATAGGTGCCAATCGGGAGCTTGCGGCTCGCGAACGTCGTACCCGACGTGACTGAAAATTGGTGCTTACAGGCAGCGCACTTCCACAGCTTGCGCGTGGAGAGGAAGGAGTGCTTGAGGCTACCGCATCGCGGGCACACCGGATCACCGGCCGTGTCGTACCAGCGGATCATGCGGAAAGCGTCGTGGGCTTCGTCGGCGCTCATGCGCGCAACCTTCGCCAGGGAGAGCGTGCGGGCCGCGCGGGAGAGAAGGAAGTGCTGTGTCATCGGGCCAACGCTTTCCGTTGGCCTTGGTGGTAAGTGATGAAAGCACGGACGTCAACATTTTTCGTTGGCGTTGACCGTTCTCAATGGCATCCCTAATTTGTACGCATGACGCCAGAGCAGAGTCGAGCCGCGCGAGGATGGTTGGATTGGGGGCAGGCGGAGTTGGCCGCTGCCGCCTCGGTCTCGCTTTCCACCGTGCGCGACTACGAGAAGGGGCGTCGCGTTCCGATAGCGAACAATCTAGCGGCAATGCGATCTGCCCTTGAAGCTCAAGGAATCGTCTTTCTTGACGACGACCGCGTGCGTGGCGTCGGACATCTGAAACAGGCTGACTGAAATCGCTTTCCCTTCACAGAATGCGAAAGGCGCGCCGCCTGTGTTGGAGCACGGGCAGCGCGCCTCGGTTTGGAGATAAAGGGACCTGCACCCTCGGGGCGACAGGTGGAAATCCACGCCCCGCACTCTGCTATCCCCAGGTCAGCGTCTGAGCTTTGTTCTCATACGCTTAAATCTGAGCAGTGATATCAAGCGGCCCGATCCCAATCGACCCCTTTGCGGAACTCCCACGACTCGCGCTCGCGCTCGTCTTGCTCTGCTAGAGACGTGAGAAAATCCACAATTTGTTCGTGGCCTCCGATATACTGCTCATACAGATAGCGGATCATCCTCTCCTGACCGCCAATCTTTTTAGTCCCGACCGCCTTCTTCTCCCGGCGCGCTACCGACTGCTCATTCTCTCCGAGCAGTCGTGCTAGACAGGGCTGGGAAAGCCCCATCTCATTCCGTAGAAACCGAAGTTCATTGCCCGCCAGCCCTGACTTCTGACGGATAAGCATCTCGCCAATTGCGGCGTGTAGACCCTTCTGGTCAATGACGTGTATGGTTCTGCCACGCTTACCCTGCTTAATGGTGTAGCCATTCAGCAGATAGACGTTGTCCAGCCCACACTGGGTGTAGTGCAACTTGTCATCTGCCATTACGCTGCTCCTTCAATAGACCGTTATTATTGTTATGTCCGCAACGCCTTCGGCTAAGCCGACGACGACGTGGACCGGTCTACCCGAGACAGTTTTCCTTAGTACGCAAGTCCAATCCTGAAACTCCTCGTTCCACTCTGGTCCCTTCTTTAATGGTCCTTCGGATAGAACGGTGAGAACTTGCGCCGTTACGATATCTGACCCGAGCTTTGCCATTGCATGATCGGTCCAGCCTATTCGCTCCGTCTCTGCCGCAGCCGCGCGGATGATCGCTAGAGCGCGATCAGGCCCAAGTGGGCGGCGGAGAGGGACGACATCGGCAACCATGCACCTATCAATATGATAGGGCCGTGCCGACCTGTCAATATGATAGGTGCGGCGCAAATCCGTTTTCATGCAGCAGACACCACAAGGCCCCTCACCGCCGTGGCCTAGATACCTAAGCGCACGGAAGGGCGGGCCATGGTAGGATGGCCGATGCCAAGCCGACGTCTAACGAAAGATGAGGCAGTGAAAGCCGACGCACTCCTCGCCGAGGTCAAGGCGATGGTAGCGGACGCGGCTGGCGGCGATCCGGTTCTGCTGTTCGCGCTCCGGCGCCGGCTCTTCACCCGCCTGATGTACTGGGAGCGAAGCACGCCAGCCGAGCGGATGAAGCTCAAGGCGGTGAAACACAAGGCTCAAAGGGGCCTCTGTGCGATGTGCGGAGAGCCGATGGACGTAAAGGGGTCGGAACTGGACCGGACCGACGCTTTGGACGGCTACACGGCAGAGAACACCCGGCTCGTGCATCACGCCTGCCATCGACAGGACCAAGAGGTGAAGGGGTTTAGGTGACGCTCACCCTGGGCACGGCGTCTCGGATATTGCGTCAGCGGCAAAGTCTATGGCCGGACGGGGGACAACCCCTCCCCAACCACCACCAATCCAAGGTGCGCTCCAAACCGTATGTTCGTTACGGTCAGTCACCTTACGGATCTGGCCGCCTACCGCTTCATAGCAGCGACCGACAACAATCTCTTCTGGAGCGACCGGCATTTGATCCCCGCTTCCTGTCTACACAGGTAGGATCATATGCGCCGGGTGAACTTGCTACCTAATTCCGCATGTGCGCACGCAAGCCCTGCGCGACCTGGGCGGCTGGAACACCTTCTGCGTGACCGAGGATGCCGAACTCGGCCTCCGGCTGGCGCTCGCCGGGTACCACACCGCCGACCTTCCGAGCGCGACTTATGAGGAGACCGCCCGCGGCTGTCGACGCTGGCTCGCGCAGCGGACGCGCTGGCTCAAGGGCTTCATGCAGACGAGCCTCGTCCACGGGCGGCATCCCGGCGTGATGCTCGCCAAGCTCGGACCGCTCGGCGCTTTCGGCGTGCTCGCGCTGGTGCCCGGCACCGTCGCCTCGGCCCTGGTGTATCCGGCCTGCCTGGTGCTCTTCGCGTGGGACGTGGTCGCCGGGCGTCTCGCGCCCACGCCCTTCGTCCTCGACAACCTGTCCGCCGGCCTCGCCCTGACCCTGTTCGCCGCAGGCCTCGCCGCCATGATGGCCCCCGCCGCCCTCGGCTGCCGCAAGCGTGCCTGGGGCGACCTGTGGTGGGTGGTGCTCCTGCTGCCGTTCTATTTCCTCGGCGTGAGCCTGGCGGCCTGGGCGGCCGTCCTCGAACTGGTCCGCGCGCCCCATCGCTGGAACAAGACCGAGCACGGCCTCGCCCGTTCCTCCCGCAGCGGCATGCTCGCCTTCGGACGGCCGCAACGGAACGGCGGGTCCGCCGTTGACTCGCCATGAGCGATCAATCCGCCACCATCGCGATCCTGATCGGAACCCCCGCAGGCGCCCGGCTCCTCGCCTCCGGCACCGAGCGGGACGCGGCACGGGCCGCCGAATTGTTCCTGCTGCGCCTGCCCGCCCGGGCGCTGCCCGCGCCGCTCTGGGTCCAGTGCGGCGACCGGCGCGCGGGCGACCGCCTCACCGCCTACCTCGCCGAGTTCCAGGCCGAGCGGGTGCGCGAGCGCGACGGGATGACGGCGCCGGGCTCCTGATCCTCCGGCGCGAAAGGTGCTACAGCGGCCCGCCCCCAAGGAGCGGACCGGCCGACCCGTGACGACCTCTTCTGACAGCCCGATCCAGGTCCTCCTTCGCCTGATGGCCGACCTGCGCGATCCCGTGCGCGGCTGCGCCTGGGACGTGGAACAGACGCCCGCGACCATCGCGCCCTACACGATCGAGGAGGCCTACGAGGTCGCCGACGCGGTGGCGCGGGGCGACCGCGACGACCTGCGCGACGAACTGGGCGACCTGCTGCTGCAGGTGGTGTTCCAGGCCCGCATGGCCGAGGAGGACGGCGCTTTCGCCTTCGACGACGTGGCCCGCGCCATCACCGCCAAGCTGATCCGCCGCCACCCGCACGTCTTCGCGGCCGATGGCAGCCTCCTGCCGGAGGGCTCGCCCCGGCGCGACCCGGCGCAGGTCGAGGCGCAATGGGCGGCGATCAAGGCGCAGGAGCGCGCCGCCAAGCCGGTCGCGGCGCCCGATCCCCTGGGCGGCGTCGCCCACGCCTTGCCGGCCCTGATGCGGGCGGAAAAAGTCTCGCGCCGGGCCGCCGCCTACGGGTTCGACTGGGACGACGCGGCCCAGGTGATCGCCAAGGTCCGCGAGGAGACCGACGAGGTCGCCGAGGCCCTGGAACGGGGCGAGACGGGGCTGGTTGCGGAGGAGATCGGCGACCTACTGTTCGCGGTGGCGAACCTCGCCCGCCACGCCGGCATCGACCCGGAGGCGGCGCTGCGCGACGGCACGCTGAAGTTCGAGCGCCGCTTCCGCGCCATGGCCGACGAGCTGCACGCCGAGGGCGGCGCGCTCGGCCGTTCGGACCTCGCCGCGATGGAGGCGGCCTGGGGCCGGGTGAAGCGGTCGGAGAAGGCGTAAAGCCCGTTCGTAGGAAAAGAGGGGCTTTCGAATCGGTCTCGTCAGCCGTATCGAGGCGGAATGGTCGCCTCGCCCAAACCACAGCCACGCGAATCGGCATCCGATGACCCACGGCGCGCGGTTCCCGTCTCTTCCGGCGGGCCGGCCAGTGACGTCGGGGGAGGTTCCGGCGGAGGATCGCCCGGCACCCCGGAGAGGACGATCCACAACGAGATCACGAAGCTGAAGGCCAACACCGTCAATGCTGCGGCCATCGCCTTCTTCATCGGCGGAGGCGTCGGGCCGCTGATCGGCATCGGCGTGACGGGTTTTACCGTCCTTCAGGCTGTCATGGTCCTGGTTTGGTTCTTCGTCGGGTTGGTCTTACATTCCATGGCCCAGACCGTCCTCGGAGGGCTACTTCCATGACGTTCGGTATCGTCTACCTGCTGTTCGTCGTTCCGGCCGTCGCGCTGGTTCTCGGCGCGCTCGCCGTCGTGACGACGAGACGAAGCGCGGAACGGGTCCGCGACATCGAACGTCGGCGCGTCGCGAACTGATCCGCCCTTACGCCGCGACCCCCTCGAGCACCAGCAGCACCAGCGGCAGGGCCGCGCCGGCGAGCACGGTCTGGAGGGCGATGATGCCCGCCATGAGCGGGGCGTCGCCGCCGAGCTGGCGGGCCATGATGTAGGACGAGGAGGCGGTCGGCAGCGCCTGGAACAGCAGGGCGGTCGCCGCCGCCGGGCCGCGCAGGCCCAGCGCGAGGCAGGCGAGCACTGTCGCCAGGGGCATCAGCCCGAACTTCACCGCCGAGGTGACGGCGAGGGGCCGGATCCAGGTCCGCGCCGCCCCGAAATCCAGCGCCGCGCCGACGCAGAGCAGGCCGAGGGGCAGCGAGGCCTGCCCCAGCCCTTTCAGCATCCCGTCGACGCCCACCGGCAGGGGCAGGTGCAGGGCCTGGAGGGCGATGCCGAGGAGGCTCGCGACGACGAGGGGGTTGAGGGCGAGTTGCTTGGCGATGGCCGCCGGGGCGAGCCGCCCGCCGGACCCGAACCGAGCGAAGACGAGGACGCACAGGATGTTGACGGTGGGCACGATGGCGGCGTTCGCCACGGCGGCCAGTGCGAGGCCCTGCGCCCCGAACAGGCCCACCGCCGCCGAGACCCCGACATAGTTGTTGAAGCGGATGCCGCCCTGGAACACCGAGGTGAAGGCCGCGCCGTCGAGGGCCAGATGCGGGCGCAGCATCAGCAGCACCAGGGCAACGGCGACGGTCGAGGCAACGAGGACGAGGGCCAGCGACAGGACCGGCACCCCGTCGAGCCGCGCCGTGGCGAGGCCGTGCACGAACAGGGCGGGCAGCAGCACGTAATAGCCGAGCCGTTCCGCCTGCGGCCAGAACGCCTCGCCGATGAACCCGATCCGGCGCAACACGGCGCCGAGGCCGATCAGCAGGGCGATCGGTAGAAGGGCGAGGAGGATGGCGCCGGTCACGGGGCGGGGTCCGGGTCTGGGGAGTGGCCGAGGGCCGGGAGCGGCCTCCTCATAGGCCCGGCAGGCGCGGCTGCAAATGCCAGCCCCCCGCCTCCGCGCGTCAGCCGGTCCCTTGCGGTTGGAACCCGGAGAGTTGGCGCGCCAGCATCGCACCGAGCAGGAGTTCCATCTTGGAAAGGTCGAGCCGGCCTTCCGCCCAGGCGGCATCGGCCCCGTCGAGGGCCTCGAAGTAGGGCTTTCGGTTGTCGACGATCTGATCCGGGATCGTCGGTGTCCCGGGCAGGAGGGTCCTGGCCGCGATCGACAGGACCACATACGACGCGATGCGCGACGTGCGGCCGTTCCCGTCGGCGAAGGGGTGGATCCAGTTGAGCCGCCACATGACGTAGGCGGCCAGATGCAGCGGGGAGACCTCGTCCCACCGCTCGTTCACGTAGTCGCACATGTCCTCGATGAGTTCGGGGACGAGGTGCGCGCCCGGCGGGGCATGCCGGCTTCCGCTGATCTCGACGCCGCCGGGCCTGAAGTTGCCCGCATAGAGGCTGATGCCGCGCAGGGCCTCCCGATGGAGGCCGAGGATCAGGGACGGCCGCAGCCTGAAGCGCCCCCCGCGCTCGAGGATGTCCTGGATCGCCGCGATGCCGGCATCGTACTGGCGGAGACCGTTGAGGGCTTCGGCCTCGGCCCTTGCCAGGGGATCCCTGATGAGGTCGGGTTCGAGGGCGCGGCTGTCGCGCCGCTCATCCCCGCCCGTGCTCACCGTGCTCTTTCGCGAGCTTGTCGGCCTGCCGGTCCACCATCTCGCGCGTGATGAGCCGGTTCTCGAAATGCGTGTTGCCGTAGGCGAAGCTCCGACGCTGTGCCTCGCGGTGCTGCGGCGAGGGCTTGGCCTGCCGGGCGGCTTCCAGAAGCTGTGTCAGCGCATCCGTCATGGATCGAGTCCGATCAAACCTGCCGCATCCTAGCCGGGCCTCCGCCTCAGGTCACGCTGCCGTAGAGGTCGTAGGCCTCGGCCCGGTCGATCTTCACCGACACGATGTCGCCCACCCGCACCGGGCGGCGGAAGGCGGCGTGGACGGTGCCGTCGATCTCCGGCGCGTCGGCCTTGGAGCGGCCCCGGGCGATCCCGCCCTCCACCGCGTCCACGATCATCGGCATCCGGCGGCCGACCTTGGCTCGTTGCAGGCGCAGGGCGACGGCGTTCTGGGTCTCCATGAAGCGGCGCTTGCGCTCGGCCTTCACCTCCGGCGGCACCGGGTCCGCGATGGCGTTGGCGGTGGCCCCCGCCACGGGCTCGAATTCGAAGCAGCCGACCCGGTCGAGCTTCGCCTCCTTCAGCCACTCCAGCAATTCCTCGAACTCGGCCTCGGTCTCGCCGGGGAAGCCGACGATGAAGGTCGAGCGGATGGCGAGGTCGGGGCACCCGGCGCGCCACGACCGGATCCGGTCGAGCTGCTTCTCCTGGTTGCCGGGCCGGCGCATCCGCTTGAGGACGGACGGGCTCGCGTGCTGCAATGGCATGTCGAGGTAGGGAAGCACCTTCCCCTCGGCCATGAGCGGGATCACCTCGTCCACGTGCGGGTACGGGTAGACGTAGTGCAGCCGCACCCAGGCCCCGAGCTCGCCGAGTTCCTTGGCGAGGTCGTAGAAGCGGGCGCGGACCTGCCGGTCGCGCCAGGGGCTCTCGGCGTAGCGGATGTCGAGGCCGTAGGCGCTCGTGTCCTGCGAGACGACCAGAAGCTCCTTCACGCCGGCCTTGACCAGCTTCTCGGCCTCCCGGAGCACGTCCGCCGCCGGGCGGCTCACAAGGTCGCCGCGCAAGGACGGGATGATGCAGAAACTGCAGCGGTTGTTGCAGCCCTCGGAAATCTTCAAATACGCGTAGTGGCGCGGCGTCAGCTTGATGCCCTGCGGCGGCACGAGGTCCAGGAACGGGTCGTGGGCCGGGGGCGCCGCCTCGTGCACCGCCGCCACCACCGATTCATAGGCCTGCGGGCCGGTGACGGCGAGGAGGTCCGGATACTTCTCGCGGATCTCCTCCGGCTGCGCGCCCATGCAGCCGGTGACGATGACCCGCCCGTTCTCGGCCATGGCCTCGCCGATGGCGGCGAGCGATTCGGCCTTGGCGGAATCGAGGAAGCCGCAGGTGTTCACGATGACGAGGTCCGCCCCGTCGTGCTTGCGGGCGAGTTCGTAGCCTTCGGCGCGCAGGTGCGTCAGGATGCGCTCGGAATCCACCAGCGCCTTCGGGCAGCCGAGGGAGACGAACGAGATCTTGGGGGCGCCCGGGGAGGCAGACTTGCTGTCGGGCGAGGCGGTGCTGGTCATGGGGCCATCGGATGCGGCGGCGCCCGCGCCGCTCACGGCACGTCGAGGACGCTGGCAGTCTTCGGGATGGACGCCGATATAGCGGATCCAGGCCGCGAGTGCGAGCCTGCCCGCTCTTCCCCCACGGCATCGCCTGTGCGAGGGCGTCCCGACACCGCCGCGATCCGAAGGCCCGACCCCGGTTCATGTGGACCCGAGACCTCCCCACGCTCGACGCCATCGCCGCCGCCGCCCGGCTGCGCGCCCTGCCGGGGCTCGCCGTGCTCGACAGCGCCATGCGGCACGATGCCCTGGGCCGGCTCTCGGTGGTGGCCGCCGATCCCTTCGCCCGGTTCCGGTTCCGCGACGGGCAAGCCACCCTCGACGGACGCCCCGTTCCCGGCGGGCCGTTCGAGGCCCTGCGCGCCTGCCTCGCGCCCTACCGCCTGCCGGCCGATCCCGCCCGGCCCTTCCCCGGCGGGGCCATCGGCTACATCGCCTACGATTGCGGCGCCTCCCTGGAACGGGTGACGCCGCCCGCCCGCCGCGCCGGGCTGACCGACGACATCGCCCTCGACTTCTACGACACGGTGCTCGCCCTCGACCACGCGGCCGGCACCGCGACCCTGCTCTCGACCGGATTCCCCGAGACCGAACCGGGACCCCGCGCGGCGCGGGCCGAGGCCCGCCTCACCGCCTTCGCCGACCTTCTACGCGACGCCCCCGCGCCGGAGCCCGCGCCGGAGTGCGGCGACCTCGCGTGGCGCTCGAACTTCACCCGGCAAGCCTATGAGGAGGCGGTCGAAACCGTGCGCGATTACATCCGCGCGGGCGACATCTATCAGGCGAACATCGCCCAGCGCTTCACGGCGGACCTGCCGGCGGGGTTCGATCCCTTCGCCCTCTACCGGCGCCTGCGCGAGACCAACCCGGCCACCTTCGGCGCCTACCAGGAATTCGAGGGGCTGACGGTGGCCTCCTCCTCGCCGGAGCGGTTCGTGCGGCTCGACGGGCGCCACGTCGAGACCCGGCCGATCAAGGGCACCGCCAAGCGCCTGTCCGATCCGGCGGAGGATCGCGCCGCCGCCGAGGGGCTCGCCGCCTCGGCCAAGGACCGGGCCGAGAACGTGATGATCGTCGATCTCCTTCGCAACGACCTGTCGCGGGTCTGCGCGCCGGGCAGCGTCGCCGTGCCGGTGCTGTGCGGGCTGGAGACCTATGCCGGCGTCCACCACCTCGTTTCGGTGGTGACGGGCACGTTGCGGGACGGGCTCGACGGCCTCGACCTGCTGGAGAAGACGTTTCCGGGGGGCTCGATCACCGGGGCGCCGAAGATCCGCGCCATGGACATCATCAGCGAGATCGAGGGCGACGCCCGCGAGATCTATTGCGGCGCCATCGGCCGGATCGGCTTCGATGGCGACCTCGACACCTCCATCGCCATCCGCACCGTGTTCATGGACGACCGCGAGGCCGTGCTTCAGGCCGGCGGCGGCGTCACCCTGCTCTCCGAGCCGGGGCCGGAATACGACGAGACGCTCGCCAAGGCCGAGCGGGTGTTCGAGGCATTCCGATGATCCTCGTCCTCGACAACTACGATTCCTTCGTCTTCAACGTCGTCCGCTACTTCGAGGAGCTGGGCCAGGAGGTCCGCGTCGTGCGCAACGACGCCCTCGACGTCGCCGGCATCCGGGCGCTGGCGCCGGAGGCCCTGGTGATCTCCCCCGGCCCCTGCACCCCGGCCGAGGCGGGGGTCTCGCTCCCGGCGATCCGGGACCTGTCGGGACACCTGCCGATCCTCGGCGTCTGCCTGGGGCACCAGGCCATCGGCGCGGCCTTCGGCGGCAGGGTCGAGCGGGCGCGGCGGCCCCTGCACGGGCAGGCGACGCCGGTCGCCCATGACGGCCAACGCCTCTTCGCCGGCCTGCCCGCGCCGATGCCGGTGGGGCGCTACCATTCCCTGGTGGTGACGCCCCAGCCCGGCATGGAGGCAAACCTCGCCGTCGATGCGCTCTCCGACGAGGGCGAGGTGATGGCCCTCTCCCATCGGCGGCACCCGACCTACGGCGTGCAGTTCCACCCGGAATCGGTGCTCACCGAGAACGGCCACGCCATCTTCGGCAACTTTCTCGATCTCGCCCGCGCGTGGCGGGAGGGCCGGCGCGATGCTGTGGCGTGACGGGCAGGTCCTCGCGGGCACGGAGGCGCCCCTCGACCATGCCGACCGGGGCCTGACGCTCGGTGACGGGCTGTTCGACACCGCGCTCGCCCTGAACGGCCGCGTCGCCTTCGAAGCCGAGCATGTCGCGCGGCTGGTCACCTCCGCCGAGGTGCTGGGCATCCCCGCCGATGCGGGGGCGATCCGGTCGGCCATGCGCGCCCTCGCCGGCCGGGGCGAGCGGCTCGCCCTCCGCACCACGCTGACGCGGGGCGCCGGCCCGCGGGGCCTGAAGCCGCCGGAGGACCCCCGGCCGACCCTGTTCGCCACCGCCGCCGCGAGCGGCCGGGCCATCGCCTTCGCGCCCCTGCGGCTGCGGCCGACCGCCATCGCCCGCAACGACACCTCCCCGGCCGCACGGCTGAAGACACTGGGCTACCTCGACGCCGTGATCGCGGCCGGCGAGGCGGCGCGGGACGGGTTCGACGAGGCGCTGTTCCACAATACGAAGGGGCTCATCGCCTGCGCCGGGACGGGCAACGTGTTCTGCGTGGCGGACGAGGGCACCCTCCTCACCCCACCCCTCACAGACGGCGTGCTGCCCGGCATCGTCCGCGCGCAAGTGCTGGCGTTGGCCCCGGCTCACGGCCTCGCCGTGGCGGAGCGCTCCCTGACGCCGGACGACGTGCGGCGGGCAAGGGCCGTGTTCGTCACGAACTCCCTGCGCCTCCTCGCCCCGGTGACGGCCCTGGGCGAGACCGCCTACGACAGTGCCGGCCACGCCGCCTTCGCCCTGCTGCGCGAGGCGCTTCGGGCGGCGGTGGCGGAATCCTGCGGTGTTACCCCGGAAGAGGTCGCGTGAGCGAAGGCAACGGTCGAAGAGTCCTTCGCTGGGGGTTGGCGGGGGCCTACGCCTTCATCGGCGTGGTGCATCTCGTCGCCACCGACGCGATGCTGCCGCTGATGCCCGACTGGGTGCCGGAGCCCCGCCTCGTCATCCAGGCGACGGGCCTGTGCGAACTCGCCGGGGCGCTGGGCCTGCAGATCCCGGCGACGCGCAAGGCGGCCGCCATCGGCCTCGCCCTCTACGCGGTCTGCGTCTACCCGGCGAACCTCAAGCACGCCTTCGAGCACATCCACATCGAGGGCATCCCGGATTCCTGGTGGTATCACGGCCCCCGGCTGGCCTTTCAGCCGGTCTTCGTCTGGGCCGCCCTCTGGGCCGGCGGGCTGATCGATTGGCCGTTCCGGCGGGGGCGCTGACGGCGCCCTCCTCTCCCCGCCTGCGGGGAGAGGCCCGTTTGCACCTCGTCGTGCAAACGGGAAGCGAGAGGCGAAGCCGAAGCGGCGGTGAGGGGGCTCGCAGGATGAGCCTCCTCCGGCCGACCCCCTCACCACCGGCTGCCGCCTCGCTTCGCCCCCGACAAGGGGGGCTCAGCCCTCTCCCCGCACGCGGGGCGAGGGGATGATCGCCCGTCGGCCGAATCCCATTCCAATCGCCTGTGGCCCCCGGCGCCTCGCGCCTTGACCCGCCATCGTTGCCGTTGTCTTTGAACGAACCGGGAACATCTGAGGCGTCAGCGATGCAGGCGGAGGTCGCCCTCCGGAAGATCATCCATATCGACATGGATGCGTTCTACGCCTCCGTGGAGCAGCGCGACGACCCGTCCCTGCGCGGCAAGCCGCTGGCGGTGGGCGGCTCGCGGGAGCGGGGCGTGGTGATGGCCGCGAGCTACGAGGCGCGGCCCTTCGGCGTGCGCTCGGCCATGCCGGCGGCGACCGCCCGGCGGCTCTGCCCGGACCTCGTCTTCGTGAAGCCGCGCTTCGAGGTCTACCGGCAGGTCTCGGAGGAGATCCGCGCCGTCTTCGCCCGCCACACCGAGGTGATCGAGCCGGTCGCCCTAGACGAAGCCTATCTCGACGTCACCGAGAACCTGCTGGGGCTGCCCACCGCCACGGCGGTGGCGAAGGCGATCCGCGCCGAGATCCTGGAGCGCACCGGCCTCGTGGCCTCGGCGGGGGTGTCGTACAACAAGTTCCTGGCCAAGGTCGCCTCGGACCACCGCAAGCCGAACGCCCTGTTCGTCATCACCCCGGCGATGGGGGCGGATTTCGTGGCGGAGCTGCCCATCGGGCGGTTCCACGGGGTCGGGCCGGTCACCGAGGCTAAGATGAAGCGCCTGGGCATCGAGACCGGCGCCGACCTGCGCGCCTGGGATCTCGACCGGCTCAAGGAGACGTTCGGCTCGGCCGGGAGCTATTACCACGCCGTTGCCCGCGGCATCGACGAGCGGCCGGTGCGGGCGCACCGCATCCGCAAGTCCATCGGCGCCGAGACCACCTTCACCGACGACACCGCCGCCTACGACGTGCTGGCTGAGCGCTTGGCGCCGATGGTCGACAAGGTCTGGCGCGGGGCCGAGGCGAAGGCCATGCGCGGGCGCACCGTCACCCTGAAGCTCAAGTTCTCGGATTTCACCCTCGTCACCCGCGCCCGCTCCCTGGCGGCGCCGGTCCCCGACCGGGAGAGCCTGGAGCGGATCGGCCTCGAATTGTTGCGCGGGCTGTTTCCCCTGCCCCGCACCGCCCGGCTGATCGGCGTTTCGCTGTCGGGCTTCACGCAGGAGGAGGCCGAGGCGCCGCAGCAGCTCGGCCTCGGGCTGTGAGGCCGGATCGGCCTACTTGTTCTTGCGCGGCCGGTGGTTCGGATCGACGCCGCCCTCGGGCGTCGTCTCGTTGTCGACATCGCCCTCGAAGGTGGAATCCAGCTCCAGCTCTTCCGGGTCCGCCCCGGCCATGCCCTTCGAGGTGCCGATCCCCGGGTTGCCCTTGAGGTCCGCGTCGGTGGGCGTGGTCGTCTTGGGTTGCTTGTTGGACATGCTGCCTCCTGATGAACGGGGGCAACGCCGATGTCCTGTGCGAGTCCCGCCCCTGCGGCGCTTCGCCCCCGATGGGGGCGAGCCCTTTGCCCGGAGGTCGGTGTGAGACCCAGGGGCTTTGCCCCTGGACCCCACCAAAGGGATGATCCCTTTGGAATCTCGGACCTAGGGCACCATGACCGTGGAGCCGGTGGTCTCGCGGCCGGCGAGGTCGCGATGGACGCCCTCGGCCTCGGCCAGGGGGCGCACCGCGTTCACGGCGATCTTCACCGCGCCGGAGCGCACGGCGTTGAACAGGTTGGCGGCGGCCTCTTCCAGCACCGGGCGCTGGCTGGAGAAGGTCGCGAGCGTCGGCCGCGTGACGTAGAGCGAGCCCTTGGCCGCGAGCAGGCCGAGGTCGAGCCCGGTGATCGGGCCGGAAGCCGAACCGAAGCTCGCCAGCAGGCCGGTGGGGGCGAGGCTGTCGAGCGAGCCCATCAGGGTCGCCTGGCCGACGCCGTCATAGACGACCGGCACGCCCTTGCCGCCGGTCAACTCGCGCACGCGCTTGGCCACGTCCTCGCTGCGGTAGAGGATGACGTGATCGCAGCCGTTCTGACGCGCGAGTTCCGCCTTCTCCTCGCTGCCGGCGGTGCCGATCACCGTGGCGCCGAGATGCTTGGCCCATTGGCAGGCGATGAGGCCGACGCCGCCCGCCGCCGCGTGCCACAGGATCGTGTCGCCGGGCTTCACCTTGTAGGTGCGGTGCAGGAGGTATTCGGCGGTGAGGCCCTTGAGCATCATCGCGGCGGCGGTCTGCGCGTCGATGCCCTCCGGCATCGGCACGGCGGCGGAGGCCGGGATCACCGGCTCCTCCGCGTAGCAGCCATCGGCCACCGAGCCGTAGGCGACCCGATCACCGACCTTGATCTGCGCCACGCCCTCGCCCACGGCGGTCACGGTGCCCGCGCCCTCCTTGCCAGGGGTGAAGGGCATGTGCGGGGACTTGTAGGCGCCCGTGCGGAAGTAGATGTCGATGAAGTTGACGCCGATCGCCTCCTGGCGGACGCGGATCTGGCCGGCGCCCGGCTCGGCGAGCGGCACGTCCTCCAGCTTCATCACCTCGGGGCCGCCGTACTCGTAGACCCGGATCGCCTTCGGCATCGTTCTCTCCCGTGTTGTCGTGTCCCGCCCCGCAGCGAGATAGACCCACGGGAGCGGGAGGCAATTTCTTTTGTTGGGCCGCCCCGGAAGGGGCGACCCGTCACAGACCCAGCATCAGCGACAGGTTCTGCACCGCCGCGCCGGAGGCGCCCTTGCCGAGGTTGTCCAGGCGCGCGACCAGAACCGCCTGCCCGTGCTCGGTCGAGCCGAAGACGCGCAGTTCCAGCCGGTCGGTGTCGTTCAGGTCCTCGGCCTCGATCTTCTCCCGGTGGGAGCCGTCGGCGCCGGGCACGACCTGCACCAGCGGATGGCCCCCGTACCAGTCGGACAGGGCCGCTTCGAGGTCGGTCGCCTGCGGGCGGCCCGGCAGGGTCTCGAGATGCAGCGGGATGCTCACCAGCATGCCCTGCCGGAAATTGCCCACGGACGGGACGAAGATCGGCCGCCGGGAGAGCCTGCTGTAGAGCTGCAATTCCGGCAGGTGCTTGTGGCCGAAGCCGAGCCCGTAGAGCTGGAACGGCGGGGCGCGGCCCGCCTCGAAATCCTCGATCATGCCCTTGCCGCCGCCGCTGTAGCCGCTGACCGCGTTGACGCTGATCGGGTGATCGGCCGGGATCAGCCCCGCCTCCACGAGGGGGCGCAACAGGGCGATGCCGCCGGTCGGGTAGCAGCCGGGATTGGCGACCCGCCGCGCCTGCGCGACCGCCTCCGCTTGCCCCGGCGCCAGTTCGGGGAAGCCGTAGGTCCAGCCCGGCGCGACCCGGTGGGCCGTGCTGGCGTCGAGGATCTTCGGGCCGCCCTCCGGCAGGCCGTCGGCGAGCGCCACCGTCTCCACGGCGGCGGCGTCCGGCAGGCAGAGGACCACGAGGTCGACCTGCGCCAGCAGGTCCCGCTTGGCCGCCGGGTCCTTGCGGTGCTCGGGGGCGATGCTGACGAGGCGCACGCGGCCTTCGCGCTCCAGGCGCTCGCGGATGCCGAGGCCGGTGGTGCCCGCCTCGCCATCGATGAACACGCTCGGCCGTGCCGTCTCGTCCATGCTCGCCATGATCGCCTCGCGCGCCGGAATCGGTCCGGCGTCTCGCCCGAGGCAGGTGGGGGGTGTCGGGGGCCGCTGTCAACGGGAAGGCCATCCCCAGCTTGCGGATCCGCCGCGGGAACATGGGCGCGGCCAAGGCTTTGATCGCCAAATCCTCTCAGGAGATGTCAGTCATGGCCGGAACCGCGAAGAAGACCGATCCCAAGCTGTGGGAGAAGGTCAAGAAAGAGGTCACGAAATCCGACAAGGGTGGCAAACCCGGCCAATGGTCGGCGCGCAAGGCGCAGATGGCGAGCGCCGAATACAAGAAGGAAGGCGGCGGTTACGCGGGCAAGAAGTCCAAGGACAATCACCTCCAGCAATGGACCGACGAGGAGTGGGACACCAAGTCGGGCAAGGAGAGCGGCAAGACCGGCGAGCGCTACCTGCCGAAGAAGGCCCGCGAAAAGCTGTCCGACAAGGAATACGCCGACTCGACCGCCAAGAAGCGGGCCGACACGAAGAAGGGCAAGCAGTTCTCGAAGCAGCCCAAGGCGGCGGCCGAGAAGTCGGCCAAGGCCCGTAATAAGGAGAGCGGCAAGTCGGATAACAAGTCGGACAAGAAGGGGCCGACCAAGGCCGAATTGATGAAGAAGGCCAAGGCCCAGGACATTTCGGGCCGCTCGAAGATGTCGAAGGCCGAGCTGGAGCGGGCCGTCCACGCCTGACGCCTCGGCGATCCGACGGACGGGGCGGGGGTCGTGGCGGCGAACGCCGCCTTCCCTCCGTCTCGTCAGTGAGAACGACGTGAAGCCATCCGGGGATGCGCCTCGCCCGCAGCGACGGCGTGCCTCACGGCCCGAAGCACGGCTCCAACGCCTTCCGCACCGAGGCCGCGTCGGTGACGGGGAAGGTCGCGATCACCGAGGCATCCCCGGCGCGGGGGCTCGATTGCGTCCAGACGATCCGCGCGTTCGCCTCCGCGAGGCCCGGCGCGATGCCGCGCAGGGGGTTCTCGGTGCGCTTCGGGCCGGCGACGGTCAGGGTGAAGCTGGTCGACGGATCGGCGGCCACCGCGCCGCTCGCGGGGGCGATCATGCTGCGCACGCCGTTCGCCCCCGCGACCCGGATCGCGGTCAGCGGCTTGCCCGTGCCGCCCGGTCCCTCGAAGGCGTCGAAGGCGAAGTGTGCCGACAGCTCCGCGAAGCGCGGGATCGTCAGCGTCGCCGAAAGCCCCGCATGAGCCGGATCGCAGGCGAGCCGCAGGGTGACGTGGCGCGACGCGCCGCCGATCGTCGCCTCGCCCACCAATCCCACCTCGTCCGCCAGGACGGGCGAGGACAGAAGAACGACGGCAAGGGCGGGGGCGACGATCCGCATGGGAGCCTGATCCGTTAACGCCGCATCGCGGCCGGGAAGGGTCGCTTTACCACGGCCACAGGAAAGGGGGGCTCGCCTCAGGGTTGATGTGCGTTGCAGCAACTCATTCAAAATCGATCGATCTTAGACAGCCACGCTTAGGTTCTCAGGCGTGGCCATGCGCATCAAGATCACCCTCGGCCTCATGCTCGTCGTGTATCTCATCGACGGCCGGGCCCCCGGTTTCCGCGAACTCCGCAACCCCGACGCGGAGCATGCCGGCGCGCGCAGCATCGTCGCGACGAAGCGGGCCTGGGTGTGAGGCGGAGGCGCTTCTCGAAGGCGGCCTGTTAGGTCTGGGCGGAACTGTCCCGCAGCCGCGCGGCCACGAGCGCCTGCAACCGCCACAGGTGCCGGTCGCGGATGCCCAACGCCTCGCAGGCCTCCACCGTGCGGTAGAGGTATTCGGCGCTCGGCCCCGTATGGCCGCACGCGGTGGCGATCATCGCCGCGACCTCGGCATCCGGCAGGCGGGCGTAGCGGTCGCTCGCCCGGTTGGCGAGGAAGGTGAGGGCCGAGACCGGGCCGTCCTGCGTCTCCACCGGCAGCCAGCGGGCGACGTAGCCGCGCCCGCGCATCTCCCGCCGCCACAGGGGCATCAGCGCCTCGCGGATTTCGGCGTCCGGCAGGCGGAAGGCGACGCCCCGGCACAGGCCGCCCCGGTCCAGCGCGAGCACGAAGCCCGGCCGCTCCGGCGTGCCCCGGAAGCGCCGCTGCAACAGGCAGAACCGGCGGTGGAAGCCGCGCACCGTCCCGAGGCGCCGTTCGGCCACCGGGAATTCCGGCCGCCACATCAGCGAGCCGTAGGCGAAGACCCACAGCGCCGCGCCCTCGCGGCCCGCGACGATCTCCTCCAGGCCCGGCCGCAGCTCCTCGTCGGTCATCACCGTGAGCGCGCTGGGATCGTCGGCCACCGGCTGCGCATGGGCGGCGCGGATCAGGTCGAGGCTGAGGTCGAGGGAGGGTGCGGGCATCGCACGAGGCTAATGCAGCCGCGCGGAAAATGCCTATATCCCTCCCATGCAATGGACGGACGACGCCCTCGTGCTGGGCCTGCGCCGGCACGGGGAGAGCGGCGCCATCCTCGAAGCCATGACCGCCGAGCACGGGCGCCATCTCGGCCTCGTGCACGGCGGGCGTTCGCGCCGGATGCAGCCGGTGCTCCAGCCGGGCAACCGGGTGCGCGTGACGTGGCGGGCGAGGCTCGACGAAGGTCTCGGCGCCTTCGCCGTCGAGCCCCTGGCCTCCGAGGTCTCGCGGATGATCGGCTCGGGCCTCGCCCTCTACGGGCTCGGCACGATGGGCGCGATGCTGCGCCTCCTGCCCGAGCGCGATCCGCACCCGGCGCTCTACGAGGCCGCCTGCATCCTCGTGGAGCACCTCGACGACCCGGCCGTGGCGCCGCCGCTGATGGTGCGGTTCGAACTCGCCGTGCTCACCGAACTCGGCTTCGGCCTCGATCTCTCGGCCTGCGCCGCCACCGGGGGCAACGACCGCCTCGCCTACGTCTCCCCCCGCACCGGCCGGGCGGTGAGCGCGGCGGCCGGCGAGCCCTACAGGGACCGCCTGCTTGCCCTGCCGACCTTCCTGCGCGAGGGCGGGGCACCCGGCCCGGACGGCGTTGCGCAAGGGTTTACCTTGACGGGATACTTCCTCGACCGGCACGTCTGGGGTCCGCGCGGCCTCACGCCACCGGAGGAGCGGGCGCGATTCGTTGCGCTCGGCATCGCCGCCGGTTAATCTGTTCGCGTTACGTTCCAGTCTGAAAGCCGGAAACCACCATGGGCCAGCCCTTCGAGCCGCCGTCCGGCGACGGCATCGAAAGCGTCGAGCTGAAGTCGGCGCTGGAAGAGCGCTACCTCGCCTATGCGCTCTCGACCATCATGCACCGGGCCCTGCCCGATGCCCGCGACGGGCTGAAGCCGGTCCATCGGCGCATCCTCTACGGCATGCGCCTCCTGCGGCTCGACCCGAACACCGCGCACAAGAAATGCGCGAAGATCGTCGGCGACGTGATGGGCGATTTCCACCCCCACGGCGATCAGGCGATCTACGACGCGCTGGTGCGCCTCAGCCAGGATTTCGCGCAGCGCTATCCGCTGGTCGACGGCCAGGGCAACTTTGGCAACATCGACGGAGACGGCCCCGCCGCCTACCGCTACACCGAGGCCCGCCTCACCGAGGTGGCCCGCCTCCTGCTCGACGGGATCGACGAGGACACGGTCGATTTCCGCCCCTCCTACAACGGGGAGAAGGAAGAGCCGGTGGTGCTGCCGGCGGCCTTCCCGAACCTGCTCGCCAACGGCAGCCAGGGCATCGCGGTCGGCATGGCGACCTCGATCCCGCCGCACAACGCGGCCGAGCTGTGCGACGCGGCGCTCTACCTGATCAACCACCCCGAGGCGACCTCGGGCCAGCTCGCCAAGTTCGTGCAGGGGCCGGACTTTCCGACCGGCGGCATCCTCGTCGATTCGGCCGAGTCCATCGCGGAGGCGTATCGCACCGGGCGCGGGGCGTTCCGGGTCCGCGCCCGCTGGCACAAGGAGGACCTTGGCCGGGGGACGTGGAATATCGTCGTCACCGAGATCCCCTACGGCATCCCGAAGGGCCGGCTGATCGAGAAGATGGCCGAACTCCTTCAGGAGAAGAAGCTGCCGCTGCTGGCCGACGTCCGCGATGAATCCGCCGAGGACGTGCGGGTGGTGCTGGAACCGCGCTCGCGCAGCGTCGATCCCGTCATCCTCATGGAATCCCTGTTCCGCCTCACCGAACTCGAGGCGCGGATCTCCCTGAACCTCAACGTCCTCGTCGGCGGCCTCGTGCCGAAGGTGATCGGGCTCGCCGAATGCCTGCGGGAATGGGTCGATCACCGCCGGGTGGTGCTCCAGCGCCGCTCCCGCTACCGCCTTGGCCAGATCGACCGCCGCCTCGAAATCCTCGGCGGGTTGCTCATCGTCTACCTCGACCTCGACGAGGTGATCCGCATCATCCGCGAGGAGGACGAGCCGAAGCCCGCCCTCATGGCCCGGTTCGAACTGACCGAGGTGCAGGCCAACGCCATCCTCGACACCCGCCTGCGGTCCCTGCGCAAGCTGGAGGAGATGGAGCTGCGCCGCGAGTTCGACGCCCTGACCGCCGAGAAGGCCGAACTCGACGGGCTGCTGGCCTCCGAGCCGGCGCAGTGGAAGTCGATCCAGGCGCAGATTCGCGCCGTGAAGAAGACCTTCGGCCCCGAGACCAAGCTGGGCAAGCGCCGCACCAGCCTTGAGAACCCGCCGGACACGGCCGGGGTCGACCTGACGGCGGCCCTGGTGGAGCGCGAGCCGATCACGGTGATCGTCTCGGAGAAGGGCTGGATCCGCGCCCTCAAGGGGCATGTGGCCGACCTGTCGGGCGTGGCCTTCAAGGGCGACGACCGGCTCAAGATCGCCTTCCCGAGCGAGACGACGCAGAAAATCCTGCTGCTCGCCTCGAACGGCAAGATCTTCACCCTCGACGCCGCGAAGCTGCCGGGCGGGCGCGGCTTCGGCGATCCGGTGCGGCTGATGGTCGATCTCGACGACGGCACCGAGGTGGTGGCGGCCCTGCCCTACCGGCCGGAGACCAAGCTGCTGATCGCCGGTTCGGACGGGCGGGGCTTCGTTGCGCCCTCCGATGCCCTCGTCGCCAACACCCGCAAGGGCAAGGGCGTGCTCGGCCTCGACGGCGACGCCACCGCCACGGTGATGGTGCCGGCGGACGGCGACCATGTGGCGGTGATGAACACCGAGAGGCTGCTCCTCGTCTTCCCCATCAGCGAGGTCGCGGAACTGGCGCGCGGCAAGGGCGTGCGGCTGCAGCGCTGCCGCAGCGGCCAGCTCATCCACGCCCATGTCTTCCGCCTGGAGGACGGCCTGCCCTGGCAGGACGGATCGGCCGAGGGGCGGCTCGCCAACGCCTCGATCTTGGAGAAGTGGCTCGGCCACCGGGCGGAGGTCGGCCTGATGATGGCCCGCAGCTTCCCGAAATTCGAGCGGTTCGGGCGCTGATGCGCGATTGGCTGGCGCGGCGGCTTCAGCGGCGGCGCTATCTCAAGATCTGCCGGGAGCGCATCGCGATGCGCATCCCGCAGATCCAGCAGGATCTCGACGCGGCGCCGCCGGGCTTCGCCCTGATCGTCGGCGATTCCCATGCCGAGTTCCTGTGCGCGCATCCTCTCGGCAGCCAGCCCGTGGTGAATGGCGGCGTCGGCGGGATCTCGACCGGGACCTGCGCCGCCCGCCTGCCGGGCCTGCGCCTGCGGCACCGGGCGGCGGTCTCGGCGCTGGTCATCGGCAGCAACGACCTTTCGGTGCGGGTGCGCCCGCTGTCGCCGGAGGCCGTGGCCCGATTCGAGGCCTCGGCCGGAATCCTCATCCGCTGGCTGCGGGATCAGGCCGACAGGGTCGTGGTGCTCGCCCTGCCGCCGATGGATCGCGTGCCGGGCCAGGAACGCGAGGCGGCGGCGGTGGAGGAGTACTCCACCCGCCTCGCGCGGCTCGCGGACGAGCAGGGCTGCGCCTTCTGCGACCCCTTCGCGGAGTTGCGCGACGGGCGGGGCGGGCTCGCCCGGCCGGGGGCGCTGAGTGACGGCGTCCATCTCGCCGATTACGGCCATGCGGCGCGAAAGCTCGCGGATAGGCTGGGGTGACGACCACGCCGTTCCTGGTGCGACCGCCCGGCGGGGCGCTCCCGAACGTCGCGCGTCCGGGATGGCCTCGCGGTCCCTCGCGGCGGCGACGGTGCCCCCAAACGAAAAAGGGCGGCGCCTCGCGGCACCGCCCTCCCCTCCGTGCAGATGGTAGCGGATCAGCGCTTCGAGAACTGGAAGCTGCGGCGAGCCTTGGCGCGGCCGTACTTCTTGCGCTCGACCACGCGGGCGTCGCGGGTGAGGAAGCCTTCGCGCTTCAGCGGCGCGCGCAGCTCCGGCTCGTAGTAGGTCAGGGCCTTGGACAGGCCGTGGCGCACGGCGCCGGCCTGACCGGAGAGGCCACCGCCCGCCACCGTGACGGTGATGTCGTACTGGTCGACGCGGCCGGCGATCTCCAGCGGCTGGCGCAGGATCATGCGCAGCACCGGACGGGCGAAGTAGGTCTCGACCGGGCGCTTGTTCACGACGACCTTGCCGGTGCCGGGCTTGATCCAGACGCGGGCGACCGCGTCCTTGCGCTTGCCGGTGGCGTAGGCGCGGCCCTGGGCGTCCAGCTTCTGGACGTGGACGGGGGCTTCGTTGGCCGGATCGACCGCGCCGGTGTTGGCCCGGTTCAGGTCGGCGAGGGACTGAAGGGTCGCCATGATCACGCGCTCACGTTCTTGCGGTTGAGGGCGCCGACGTCGAGCGTCTGCGGCTGCTGGGCAACGTGCGGATGCTCGGTGCCCTTGTAGACACGGAGGTTGCCGAGGATCTGGCGGAACAGCGGCCCACGGGGCAGCATGCGCTCCACGGCCTTCTCCACGACGCGCTCCGGGAAGCGCCCCTCGAGGATGAACTTGGCCGTGCGCTCCTTGATGCCACCCGGATAGCCGGTGTGGTAGAAGTAGCTCTTCTGGGTGTACTTGCGGCCGGTGAACTTCACCTTCTCCGCATTGATGACGATGACGTTGTCGCCGCAATCGACGTGAGGCGTGTAGGCGGCCTTGTGCTTGCCGCGCAAGCGCATCGCCACGATCGAGGCGAGGCGGCCGACCACAAGGCCTTCCGCGTCGATCACGATCCACTTCTTGTCGACCTCGGCGGGCTTCAGCGAGGTGGTCTTCATGGCCAAATCCCGAAAGGTGCCGGAAAAGGAAGCCGCCACGTGCGGACACGCGGCGGCGATGCCGGCTCAATAGCCGCGCCGGGCGCGCGGGTCAACCGCAAATCGCGCGCGCCGACGCCGAAAAGACGTGTTCCGAGAGCGGGTTCAGCCATGCGGTACTATGATACCGCGACCTCAGGAGCGCGGCGTCCGGCGGTCCGCGATGGTGAGCTTCTGCACGCCGCCCTTGGCGAGCACGGGCTTGCGGGCGCTGAGGATGCGGGAATTCACCCCCGTCCAGCCGATCTCGCCGGACAGGCGCCCGTACTCGATCTTCGGGCAGCGGTTCATGATGACGGTGACGCCCTTCGCCTCGGCGCGGGCGGCGGCTTCCTCGTCGCGCACGCCGAGCTGCATCCAGATCACCCTGGGCAGGGGAGCGAGGGCCAGCGCCTCGTCCACGATGCCGCCCGCCGCGGCCGAATTGCGGAAGATCTCGACCATGTCGAGGGGACCCTCGATCTCCGCGAGGCCGCCCACCACCCGGCGGCCGAGGAGGTCCTGCCCCGCGAGCCCCGGATTGACCGGCGTGACCGCGTAGCCCCGGTCGAGGAGATACTTGAGCACGATGAAGCTCGGCCGGGCGGGATTCGCCGAGGCGCCGACCAGCGCGATGGTCTTCGTGCCGTCGAGGATCGCGCGGATCGCCGAATCGGCGTAGCGGGCGTGCCGCGCGGCGATGTCGTCTGTCATGGTCGGGCCGCCGGCTGCGTCAGGGGTGCAGGGTTATGGATGCTTGTGGATCGGATCGACCCAGTGGACGGTCTCCGGCCGCTCGACGGGCTCGACATCCGGGATGTTGACCACCACCGCCTCGTTGTCCGAGCGCACCAGCACGCAGTGCAGGGGCTCGTCGGTCGAAGCGTTGATCTCCTGGTGCGGCACGTAGGGCGGCACGAAGATGAAGTCGCCCGGCCCCGCCTCCGCGACGTATTCGAGCGCGTCGCCCCAGCGCATCCGGGCACGGCCGGAGACGACGTAGATCACGCTCTCCAGGGCGCCGTGGTGGTGGACGCCGGTCTTGGCGTCGGGCTGAATCGCCACCGTGCCGGCCCAGATTTTCTGCGCGCCGACACGGGCGGCGTTGATCGCCGCCTGCCGATACATGCCGGGCGTCTGGGCGGTGTTGTCGTCGAGCTTGTCGCCGGGAATCACCCGCACGCCGTCGTGCTTCCAGCGCTCCCCGGCGGGAGCGTGATCATGGGTGTGATCTTGCGCGTGGTCATGATCGTGACCCATGCCGCCCTCCCGAACGCCTGTGTTCGGACAGGGCTACGCCCTCCCCCGGCGCGCCGTCAACGCGCCGGGGGAGGCGGGCGTGATCAGCCCTCGCGGATGCCGGGCTTGGCGTTGGCCTCGAAGGTGAAGGTCACGCCGGCCTGCTCCAGGGCGCGGCGCACGGCCATCACCGTGTCGTGGCGCGGGCGGACGGGTGAGTTCGCATCCTCCAGGCGCACGATGGTCGAGATCGACACCCCGGCCATCTTGGCGAGCTCCTCCTTCGACAGGCTGACCATGCCGCGGGCGGCGCGGACCTGCGCGGCGGTGAGGGGCCGGTCCGACGTGTCCGCCTCCGCCGAGTCCGGCAGGAGCAGGCCCTGGGTGCCGTAGCGGCTCTGGCCCGGCACGTTGAGGCAGATGCCGACCCATTCCCGCACGCTGCCGTCCTTGTTCAGCACTGGCGCGCCGCGGGAGTTGAACCAGCGGTAGATGCCGTCCGCGCAGAGGATCCGGTACTCGGTGTTGTAGGCCGAGGCGTGCTGCACGGCCGTGGTCCACGCCGCCTGGGTGCGGGCGCGGTCCTCGGGATGGACGGCGTCGAGCCAGTCGAAGCCCCGGGTCTGGGCATAGGTCTGCCCGGTCAGGGCCATCCACTGCGCGCACTCGCTCAGCTCGCCATGGGGGGTCGTGGTCCAGAAGGCGGCGGCCGTCACGGTCACGAGGGCGTTGAGCCGGTCGTGGCGCTGCAGCACCGCCTGCATCGAATCGTGCCGCGCGGTGACGTCGAAGACCACGCCCATGCCGTAGCTCGGGCGCTCGTCGGCGCCTAGCGCGACCTCGCCGCGATGCTGGACCCAGCGCTGCGTCCGGTCCGGACGGACGATGCGGAACTCGCGGTTGATCGGTTGGCCGGCATTCAACATGGCGAACTGGTCGCCATGCACCGCGCGGTCCTCCGGGTGGATCATGTCGATCAGCAGGCCGATCGGCAGTTCCGTCGCCGGTTCGAGCCCCAGGATCCGGTAGAGGCCCGGCGTCGCGTCGAGGGTGCCCGTGCGCAGGTCGGCGGACCAGAAGCCGACCTCACCGGTATCCTCGATAATCTTCAGGAAGTTGCGTGACGAGAAGAAGCGGGAGGCCCCTCCCCTCGGGGGGGCGGGATCCGCCTGAACGCGCATGAGGGAACGGGTGGGCATGATGGCGCAGCCTAGTCCGGCAAACCGGATGAATCATGGTTGGTCATCCGCCGCACGGGCGGTCGCGGTGCAAGCCAAAGACTGATCTCGTCTCAAGACGTCGCACAGCGGACCTCCCAACGGATCATATCGGTTCCCCCCACCGGGGGCTTGGCCCTCTCTTGATGGAGGATCGTGCAAAATGCGCAAGGAGGGGGGCGGCAGCTTATATCGACTTTTCGTCGCACAAATGAGTGATTTGAAGTTTTAGCGAGCGACCGTCAACCAACGGACAACCACAACGATAGAATTGAGCGACGCAATTGTTCTCTTGTTTTTGAAGTCGTTGTCGCCGTTGCTCGGTGACGTGCCATGCTTTCGCAGCTTAGGCCGAAATCTATCGTAATCGTTTCAGCGTGGGATGATCTGAGCTATAGGCATGGAGGAGTGAAACTACGGAGGCGTTTAAGTGATTTGACCACCCGGCAGCATCGGTCCGTATCCAATGGTTCACGAAGATACGCTCATTGACCGAATAATGCTCAAACGAGCGGCGCCTGCGCTCTCGATGACCGGAATCCACTGTGGAATGCGTGGGGAAGAGGTCTGATCCGATGTTCTCGATGCTGCGGTTTGACTCTTGGGTAATATCCAAAACCTAAACTCAGAGTTGAATACGTCACAAGGCATCTCGTTCCGGGGATTGTTATGGTGTTTTGGACCGATGGATCGGCCCCGAAGTCGCGGGCATTGCGCGATTGCACTGCAATGATCGAATGCACCGTCGACGGGACGGTGACGGCGGCGAATGCGAGATTCCTGAGCTTGCTGGAGTATCGCGCCGAAGACCTGATCGGTCGAAACCATTCATGCCTTCTGGAGCCGTCGGAGCGGGATTCCGCCGCCTACCGGGAATTGTGGCACGCGCTGCGGCGTGGTGAGCCCACCCTGTGCGAGGTCCGGCGCCGGACGGCCACCGGCCGCGAGGTGTGGCTGCGCGAGGAGTATCTGCTCCTGCGTGGCTGCAAGGGCCAAGTGACGGGCATGTTGGGCCTCGTCACGACGAGGTGCGCGGCCGGCACGATTCCCTGTTCCTGGACCCGGCCGAGGCGAAGGGCGATGCCAATGCCTATGCCTGGGAGAACCTGCGCCGTGGCGAGTTCAAGGCGGCGGAGTACCGCCGGATCGCCAAGGGCGGTCGCGACGTGTGGATCCAGGCCACCTGCAACCCGGTCACGGATGCCGCCGGCCGCCTCGTGAAGGTGGTGAAGTTCGCCACCGACGTGATCGGCGACGCGATCACCCGCGCCCCCGAACAGACGATGGGCGCGGGCGGGCGAGGCGGCCTCGGCGATCGTCGGGATCGGCCACACGATCGGGGAGGTCAACGAGATCTCCTCCGCGATCTCCGCCTCGGTGGAGCAGCAGGCCGCCGTCGCCCGCGAGATGTCGGCCAACATGCAGGCCATGACCACGGCGGTCGAGGAGATCAGCCGCAACGTCAGCCTGATCGCCCATTCGAGCCGCGAACTCGACCAGTCGACCCGGCAGGTCCGCGAGGCCTCGCGCAAGATGGCGCGCTGACCGTCAGGCCGCGTCCCTGGCCCAGGGGGCGGCGACGAGGGCTTTGGCGAGGTACTCGATCAGCGCGACGACCCGCGCCGGACGGGGCTCGCCCGGCGGCGTCACGAGGTGGAGCGAGATCGGCGGGGCCGCCCAGTCCGGCAGGACCCGCTCCAGCCGGCCGGCGGCCAGATCCTCGTGGATCATGAAATCCGGCTGGAGGGCGAGGCCGAGCCCCGCCCTCAGGGCCGGGGCTAGGGCCTCGGCGTTGTTCGCGCGCATCGGGCCGCCCGGCGTCACGCTCGCCTCCCGCCCGTCCGCATGGCGGAAGCGCCAGCGGTCGGGCGTCGGCAGGTAGGCGTAGCCGAGGCAGGCATGGCGGGCGAGGTCGTCCGGGTGATCCGGCCGCCCGTGGCGGTCGAGATAGCCCGGCGTCGCCACCAGCGAGCGCTGCACCGGGCAGAGCCGCCGCGCCTTCAGCGAGGAATCCGGCAGGGCTGCGATGCGCAGGCCGATGTCGAACCCGCCGCCCACGAGGTCGACCACCGAATCGGCGAGATGCAGGTCGACCGAGACCGCCGGGTGCCGCGCCAGGAAATCCGGCAGGAGCGGCGCCACGTGCAGCACCCCGAAGCTCATCGGCGCCGCGAGCCGCACGAGGCCGCGCGGCAGCGCCGTGGCGGCGGTGGCCCGCGCCTCGGCGGCCTCCCCCTCCGCCAGGAGCCGCGCCGCGTCGTCCCGCGCGGCGAGCCCCGCCTCGGTCAGCGCCAGCCGCCGGGAGGTCCGGTGGAACAGCCGCGCGCCGATCCGCGCCTCCAGCCGCCCCACCGCCTTCGAGACCGTCCCCTTCGACAGGCCGAGTTCCCCGGCGGCGGCGCCGAAGGAGCCGGCCTCAACCACCTTGGCGAAGATGGCCCAGGCTTCGAAATCGGGCAGGCGCATGGGTCGTTTCCGGAAACGATGAGTTTCCATCGTTTCTATTTTCAGGCGCCATGGCAAGGCGCATCGTGTCTCCATCGACGACGCCCACCGGGCGCGCTCCAGGAGACGACGCCATGTCCGAGACCGGCCTCCACCACGTCACCGCCTTTTCCGGGCCCGTGGCGCGCAACCTCGACTTCTACACGGCCGTGCTCGGCCTGCGCCTCGTCAAGAAGACGGTGAACTTCGACGATCCGGGCACCTACCACCTCTATTACGGCGACGCGGCGGGCCGTCCCGGCTCGATCCTGACCTTCTTTCCGATTCCCCATGCGGCCCCCGGCCGGGCGGGCCTCGGCGAGACGCAGGAGACCGCCTTCCGCGTGCCCCGCGCCTCGATCGGCTGGTGGACCCACCGGCTCGTGGAGAAGGGCGTGCGCCACGAGGCGCTGGTGCAGGTCTTCGGCGAGCCGACCCTGCGCTTCCGCGATCCCGACGGGATGATGCTCGCCCTCGTCGGCGTGGACGAGGCGGCGGCGCCCTCCGCCTGGACCGGCGGCTCCGTGCCGGCCGAGCACGCGATCCTCGGCCTGCACGGGGTGACGCTGCTCCTCGCGGAGGGCGAGGGCACGGCGGCGATCCTGACGGAGGTGTTCGGCTTCACGCAGACCGGACGGGAGGGCTCCGCCACCCGCTATTCCGGCACGGCGGCCTCCGGCCGGCACGTCACCCTGCGGGCGGTGGGCGCGTTCCTGCCCGGCCGCCAGGGGGCGGGCTCGGTGCACCACATCGCCTTCCGCGCCGCCGACGACGCGGCCCAGGCGGCGATGGCCGAGGCCCTGCGCGACCGGCACGGGCTCGGCGTCACCGAGCAGCGCGACCGGCAGTATTTCCGCTCGGTCTACTTCCGCGAGCCGGGCGGCGTGCTGTTCGAGATCGCCACCGACGCCCCCGGCTTCGCCGTGGACGAGCCGGAGGCGACCCTCGGCCAGGCGCTGAAACTGCCGCCGGGTTTGGAGCGCCACCGCGCCGAGATCGAGGCCGTGCTCCCGGCCGTCGCCTGAACCCCGTCTCCCCCGTGGAGGGTGCCATGACCACCGAGACCCAGTCCTTCCGCCATCGCTTCGCGCCGGGCGAGGCCGCCCTGCCCCCGCTGCTCCTCCTGCACGGGACGGGCGGCGACGAGGACGACCTCCTGCCGCTCGGCCGGGCCGTCGCCCCCGGCGCGGCCCTGCTCTCCCCCAGGGGGCAGGTCAGCGAGAACGGCGCGCCGCGCTTCTTCCGCCGCCTCGCCGAAGGCGTGTTCGACGAGGACGACCTGCGCCGCCGCACGGACGGGCTCGCGGATTTCGTGGCCGAGGCGCGGGAGCGCTACGGCCTCGCCGCGCCCCTGGCGCTCGGCTTCTCGAACGGCGCCAACATCGCCGCCGCGACGCTGCTCCAGCGGCCGGAAACCCTGGCGGGGGCGGTGCTGATCCGGCCGATGGTGCCCTTCGCCACGCCGCCCGTCCCTGCCCTCGCGGGCAAGCCGGTCCTGATGCTCTCGGGGATCATGGATCCGATCGTGCCGGTGGAGAATGCGCGGCGGCTCGCCGCACAGCTCACGGCGGCCGGCGCCGCCGTCACGCACCGGATCCTGCCCGCCGGCCACGGCCTGTCCCAGGCCGAGATCGGCCTCGTCGCGGAGTGGCTCCGCGACATGGCCCGCCCGGCGGCGGCCTGAACCTTGCCCACCCCCCATCCCTCACAGGAGGCGACCATGCCGACCATCACCACGCAGGACGGGACCGAGATCTTCTTCAAGGATTGGGGCCCGAAGGACGCGCAGCCCATCGTGTTCCACCACGGCTGGCCGCTCTCGTCGGACGATTGGGACGCGCAGATGCTGTTCTTCGTCCGGCACGGCTACCGCGTGGTCGCCCATGACCGGCGCGGGCACGGCCGCTCGGCCCAGGTCGGATGGGGCCACGACATGGACCATTACGCCGCCGACGCGGCGGCGGTCGTCGCGCATCTCGATCTGCGCAACGCCGTCCATATCGGCCATTCGACCGGTGGCGGCGAGGTGGCGCGCTATGTGGCCCGCCATGGCGAGCCGCAGGGCCGCGTCGCCAAGGCGGTGTTGGTGAGCGCGATCACGCCGCTGATGCTCAAGACCGCGGCGAACCCTGACGGGCTGCCGCGCGAAGTGTTCGACGGGTTCCGCGCGGCGCTCGCCGGCAACCGCGCCCAGTTCTACCTCGATGTCCCGACCGGCCCGTTCTACGGCTTCAACCGCGACGGGGCGACGCCCCAGCCGGGCGTGATCCAGAACTGGTGGCGGCAGGGCATGATGGGCAGCGCCCTCGCCCATTACGCGGGGATCGAGGCCTTCTCGGAGACCGACCAGACCGAGGATTTGAAGGCCATCGGCGTGCCGGTTCTGGTGCTGCACGGCGAGGACGACCAGATCGTCCCCATCGCCGACGCCGCCCTGAAGGCGATCACGCACCTGCGCCACGGCACGCTGAAGACCTATCCCGGCTACAGCCACGGCATGCTCACCGTGAACGCCGACGTGCTGAACGCCGACCTCCTCGCCTTCGTGCGGGGGTGAGGCGCCGGCGGCCCTGTCAGGTGCGGTACCGCTCCGCGAGCGCCGTCAGCGCTTGCGCGAGCTCGGTCATGTTGGCCGAGGCGGTCTCGACCTGCCGCGTCCCCGCCGCCGTCTGCTGGCTCGCCTGACGGATGTTCTGCAGCGCCCCCATCACCTGCTCGATCCCGAGCTGCTGCTGGTTCGTCGAGGCCACGATCTGCTGGAACGTCTGCACGTTCTCCTCGAACCGCGCCGTGATCTCCTCGATGGTCCGCTGCGTCGTGTCCGAGCGCGTCTTGCCCACCGCCGAGCGCTTCACCGCCTCCTCGGTGAGCATCACCGAGGTGTTGATGCCCCGCTGGATCTCCCCGAGGATCGCCCGCACCTGGCCCGTGGCCGCCTTCGCCTGATCGGCGAGCAGCTTCATCTCCGAGGCGACCACCGCGAAGCTGCGCCCGCTCTCGCCCGCCGCCGCCGCCTCGATGGCCGCGTTCAGCGCCAGCAGGTGCGTGCGCTCCGAGATGTCGTTGACGCTCTCGATGATCTCGCCGATCGCCTGCGTCTTCTCCGAGACGCCGACGATGTTGCCGGCGACCGCCTCGGCCTGCTCGCGGATCGCGTCCATGGCCTGGGCGGTGTCCGACACCGCGCGCAGGCCCTGCCGCGAGGTCCTGGCGGTCGCCTGGGCGGTGGCGATGACCTCGCTGGCGCGCTTGGAGATCTGCGCGCCGGAATGGGTGATCTCGTCCACCGTGGCGGCGGTCTCCTGCACGGCGGCGAACTGCTCCTCGACGGAGGCCGCCTGCTGCTGCGCCGAGGCGCGGATCTCGGCCGCCGCCGCGTTGAGGTCGGCGGTCGCCGCCCGGTTGGTCCGGGCGAAATCCGACAGGCCCGTCACCATCGCGCTCAGGGTGGCGGCGAGCCGGCCGACCTCGCCGTCGGACCGTCCCTCGAGCCGCCCGGTCAGGTCGCCCTCGCCGATCCGCTCGACATAGGCCATCACCCGCAGCAGCGGCCGGACCACGAGGCGGTTGATGGCGATGCCGAGGCCGAGGCAGATCAGCAGGGTGAGCAGCGTCCCACCCCAGACCGCGATGTCCTCGTCCCGCTGGGTCTGCGCCACGCGCCGGGTCAAGTCGGCGCGAAGGGTCTCCTCCAGCGTCTCGATGGAGGCGAGTTCCGCGCGCAGCCGGTCGAACAGCTGCTTGCCGCGCCCGTCCGCCTCGACTCCCACCGCGTCCGCCCGCGTCGCCGGGTCGGCGGCCTTGCGGATCGCCACCTCGGCGATGTCGGACTGCCAGCCCCGCGCCGCCGTCACCGCGTCGGCGAGCATCCGGGTGCGGTCGCCGTCGCCTCCGACCAGAATCCGCAGGCGGCCCACCGCCTCGTCCAGGGCCCGGCGGCCCGCCTGATACGGCTCCAGGCTGCTCTCGCGCCCGGTGATCAGGTAGCCGCGCAGGCCGGTTTCCTGGTTCAGCATCGCCGCGCGGAAGGCATCGAGCCCCCGGATCAGCTGATCCGAGCGCTCCCTGGCATCCGTCGCCTCCTGCAACCGGCTGCGGGTGAGCAGGACCGCGCTGCTGCTCAGGATCGACACGACGGCGATGACGCCGATCGCGCCACCCAACAGGCCATTGAGACCCAACGACTTCCGCATCTCGGCCTGCCCTGCCCGACCCTCGGGCGGCGCCCGATGGCAGCCGTGATAGCCCGCAACCTCGGCGGTTGCGAGATCGGTCTTCATCTTGCTTCGCACGAGTGGAGGTGCGCGGCCACACAGAAGGGCCGCCCCTCTTCCGGTTGTGTTCGAACCGGCCGCGAGGCTGCGCTTTGTGGTCGGTACGGTGTCGCGGCTAAACGGATGAAGAGAACCCTCGCCCCTCTCCTGCTCTGCCTCGGCGCCTGGGCCGCCTTCGGCTCCTGGGCGGAGGCGCGTCGCGCGGCGCTCCAGAGCGATCCGCCGGCCCTGCGCGCGGGGATCGAGGCCGACATGGCCGCGCGCCATTGCGACGACCTGCGGATCGACACGGAGGGCTTCCGTGCCTTCTCGCACGCCAACCACATGAACCATGCCGACTTTTTCACCCTGAAGCGCTCGGTCGGGCTGCAGCGGAGCCTCGCCTCCGAGGCACGGGCGTTCCGCGACCAGCCGGCGGAGGCCTGCGCGCGGATGTGGGACCGCTACGGCAGCACGGGCAGCGAGGCGCGTCTCCTCGCGAGACGGTGAGCCCGCGCAAGCGACAAGCTTGTCCATTGAAACGCGCGGCGGCAGGCGCTACCCCGTGGAGACGTAAGGCCGGCAGGCCGCACACGGGACGACGACGACCATGACCCTGGATCGGCGGAGGGGCGGTGCCCCCGGACGCGGCGGCGCCGCATCGCACGCAGGCTTCGACCGCCGGTCGTTCCTGTTCGGCTCGGCGATGGGCCTCGGCACCCTCGCGCTCGGCGGCTGCAAGACCTCGGACTCGACGAGCCTCGCCGAGGCGGCGAGCCTCTACGGGCCGATGCCGCAGGAGAAGTTCCCGATTCCCGCGGTCGACATCAGCAAGGTCGATCCGAAATACTACCGCAAGACCGTCGCCTACGAGACGAACGAGGCGCCGGGCACGATCATCGTCGATCCGAAGAATTACTACGTCTACCGGATCGAGGAGGGCGGCGCGGCGACCCGCTACGGCGCCAATGTCGGCCGCGACGGGTTCCTGTGGAGCGGCGACGCCTATGTCGGCCGCAAGTCCGAATGGGCGGTCTGGACGCCGCCGAAGGAGATGATCAAGCGCCAGCCGGAGGCGGCGAAATACGCCCGCGGGATGCCGGGCGGCCTCGACAACCCGCTGGGTGCCCGCACCCTCCACCTCTACCAGAACGGCGCCTACACGCTCTACACGATCTACGCCACGAGCGACCCGGAGACAATCGGCAGCGGCATCACCAGCGGCTGCGTCGGCCTGCTCAGCCAGGACATGATCCACCTGTATTCGCGCACCCCGGTGAAGACCAAGGTCGTCGTCCTTCCGGCCTGAGGCCGGGAGGGGCGCACGCGGCCCCGAAGACGCGGTTGCGCGGCCGGGGAAAGTGCGCTCTTGCCTCTGGCGATGCCGCCAGATCTCCTCCTCGCCGCCGCCGCGACCCTGCCCTTCCTCGGCAGCGTCGTGGTGATCTGCCTGCCGAGCCACGCGCGCCGGGCCGCCGCCGGGGTCGCGGGCTTCGTCATGCTGGCGAGCCTCGCCTGCCTCGCATGGCTCACCCCCCTCGCCGCGGGTCCGGAGCCCGTCACCTTCGCCGTCGACTGGCTGCCGAGCCTCGGCGTCCGCTTCGTCCTGCGCCTCGACGGGCTCGCCTGGATCTTCGCGCTGCTGATCCTCGGGATCGGCGCGCTGGTGGTGCTCTACGCACAGTACTACATGGTCGCCGCGGATCCGGTGCCGCGCCTGTTCTGCTACTTCCTCGCCTTCGTGGGCGCGATGCTCGGCATCGTGCTCTCGGGCAACGTGATCCAGCTCGTCGTCTTCTGGGAACTGACGAGCATCGTCTCGTTCCTGCTGATCGGCTACTGGTCGGACAACGCCTCCGCTCGCGACGGGGCGCGGATGGCGCTCACCATCACCGCCGCCGGGGGCCTGTGCCTCCTCGTCGGCATGGTGATCCTCGGGCGGATCGCGGGCAGCTACGACCTCGACGCGGTGCTCGCCTCGGGGAAGGCGATCCACGAGAGCCCCCTCTACCTGCCGGCCCTGGTGCTGATTCTGGCCGGGGCGCTCACCAAGTCAGCGCAGTTCCCGTTCCACATCTGGCTGCCCCGGGCGATGGCGGCGCCGACGCCGATCAGCGCCTACCTCCACTCGGCGACGATGGTGAAGGCCGGCATCTTCCTGATGATCCGCCTGTGGCCGGTCCTGTCGGGCACGGAGAGCTGGTACTGGATCGTCGGCACCGCCGGCATGGCGACGATGCTGGTCGGCGCGTGGAGCGCGGTCTTCCAGCACGACCTGAAGGGGTTGCTCGCCTATTCCACCATCAGCCATCTCGGGCTGATCACCCTGCTGCTCGGCCTCGATTCGCCGCTGGCCGTGGTCGCGGCGATCTTCCACACGGTGAACCACGCGACCTTCAAGGCCTCGCTGTTCATGGCCGCCGGGATCATCGACCACGAGACCGGCACGCGGGACATGCGCCGCCTCAGCGGGCTGTGGCGGGCCATGCCCTACACCGCGACCCTCGCCATGGTCGCCGCCGCCGCCATGGCCGGCGTGCCGCTGCTCAACGGCTTCCTCTCCAAGGAGATGTTCCTGGCCGAGGCGGTCGACAACCGGGGCGACCACGCCCTCAACCTCGCCCTGCCGGTGCTGGCAACGCTGGCGAGCGCCTTCACGGTGCTCTACTCCCTGCGCTTCATCCGCCAGACCTTCTTCGGCCCCCCGGCGCGCGACCTGCCCCACGCGCCGCACGAGCCGGCGCGCTGGATGCGCATCCCCATCGAGGCGCTGGTCCTCGCCTGCGTCGCCATCGGCCTCGTGCCGAACCTGACGATCGGGCCGCTCCTGGCCGGCGCCGCCCGCGCCGTGCTCGGGGACCGCACGCCCGATTACGACCTCGCCATCTGGCACGGGTTCAACGCGCCGCTGGCCATGAGCGTCCTGGCGCTGGCAGGCGGCGTCGCCCTCTACATGGCCTTCGGCAAGCGCATCGACACCAACCCGCGCGGCGGCCCGTGGCTGATGGACCGGCTCGACGGCGGCTGGCTGTTCGAGCGTGGCATGACCAACCTCGTGCGCGGCGCCCGCTGGCTCGAGGCGCGGCTCGGCACCGAGAGGCTGCAGCCGCAACTGCGCATCCTGTTCCTCGCCGCCCTGCTGGCCGCCACGGCGGCGGGCCTCGGGCGCGGGCTCGACCTGTTCGCGCCGGGGCGGACCACCGCCTTCGATCCCGCCTTCGCCCTGCTCTGGCTGGTCGGCGCCGCTTGCGCCGTCGGCGCGGCGGAACGGGCGAAGTACCACCGGCTCTCGGCGGTGATCCTGCTCGGCGGGGCGGGCCTCGTGAGCTGCCTCAGCTTCCTCTGGCTCTCGGCCCCGGACCTCGCGGTGACGCAGATCCTCGTGGAGATCGTCACCACGGTGATGCTCCTTCTCGGCCTGCGCTGGCTGCCGAAGCGGGACGCGGCGATCCCCGCGCCGGCCTCCGAGCGGGGGCGGGCGCGGCGGCGGCGGCTCATCGACCTCGCCATCGCGGCCTGCGCCGGGTCCGGTCTCGCCGGGCTCGCCTACGCGGTGATGACCCGGCCCCCCGTGGAGGGGATCAGCCGCTGGTTCGTGGAGGAGGCCTATCCGCAGGCGGGCGGGCGCAACGTCGTCAACGTGCTGCTGGTCGATTTCCGGGCCTTCGACACCCTGGGCGAGATCTGCGTGCTGGGCGTGGTCGGGCTCACCGTCTTCGCCCTGCTCCGGCGCTTCCGCCCCGCCCCCGACAGCCGCGCGCGTCCGGCCCAGCAGATCCGGCAGGACGCCTACGACAGGGGCCGCGAGGGGCGCGAGCCCGGCCACACCGCCGCCGACGCGCTGATGGTGCCGCGCACGGTCATCACCTGGCTGTTCCCCTTCGTCGTGCTGCTCGCCCTGCACCTGTTCCTGCGCGGGCACGACCTGCCCGGCGGCGGCTTCGCGGCGGGCATCACGCTGACCATCGGCTTCATGCTGCAATACATGGCCAACGGCGCCGAATGGGTGGAGGCGCGCCTGCGCATCCAGCCGATCCTCTGGATCGGGATCGGCCTCCTCGTCTCCGTCTTCGCCGGGGCGACCTCCTGGCTGTTCGCGCACCCGTTCCTCACCGCCGCCTTCGCCTATTGGGACGCGCCGATCCTCGGCAAGGTGCCGCTCGCCTCCGCCCTGATCTTCGATCTCGGCATCATGGTCCTCGTCGTCGGCGCGAGCGTGCTGATGCTCGTGGCGCTGGCCCACCAGTCCCTGCGGCGGACGCGGGTCGCCGAGGCCGAGCGGGAGCGCGCCTGATGGAACTCGTCCTCTCCCTCGGGATCGGGGTGCTGTCCGCCGCCGGGATCTGGCTGATCCTGCGGCCGCGCACCTTCCAGGTCGTGCTCGGGCTGTCGCTCCTGAGCTATGCGGTCAACCTGTTCATCTTCGGCATGGGGCGGCTGACCGTCGGGGCGCCGCCGGTCCTCGGCGCCGGGCCGGACATCGTCTCCGTGGACGATCCCGTGCCCCAGGCCCTGGTGCTCACCGCCGTGGTGATCAGCTTCGCGCTGACCGCCCTGTTCCTCGTGGTGCTGCTGGCCGCCCGGGGCGTGACCGGCTCGGACCATGTCGACGGGCGCGAGCCGCACCAGGAAGAGCCAAGCGCATGAACCCGGCCGTGACGAACCTCGCCGCCGAGACCGCGTGGTCGGACCACGTCACCGTCCTGCCGGTGGTGCTGCCGATCGCGGTGGCCGGGGCGATGTTCCTCCTCGACGAGCGACGCCGCGCGCTGAAGGCGAGCCTGTCCTTCGCGACGATCCTCGCCCTGATCGCCATCGCCGTCACCCTCGTCGCCTCGGTTTCCGACGCGCCGCGCGTCTACCGCCTCGGCAACTGGGCTGCGCCCTACGGGATCGTCCTCGTGGCCGACCGGCTCTCGGCGATGATGCTGGCCCTATCGTCGGTGCTGGGGCTCTGCGCGCTGGTCTTCTCCTTCGCCCGCTGGGGGCGGGCGGGGCCGCGCTTCCACGGCCTGTTCCTGCTCCTGCTGATGGGGGTGAACGGCGCCTTCCTGACCGGCGACCTGTTCAACCTGTTCGTGTTCTTCGAGGTGATGCTCGCGGCCTCCTACGGGCTCGTCCTGCACGGTTCGGGGGAGACGCGGATCCGCGCCGGGCTCGGCTACATCGCCGTGAACCTCGTGGCCTCGCTGTTCTTCCTCGTCGGCGTCAGCCTGATCTACGGCACGATGGGCACGCTCAACATGGCCGACCTCGCCCGGCGCCTCGCCGGGCCGCCTGAGGGCGAACTCGCCCTGTTCGAGATCGGCTGCGCCATCCTCGGCCTCGCCTTCCTCATCAAGTGCAGCGCGTGGCCCCTGGGCTTCTGGCTGCCCTCCACCTACGCGGCGGCCACCGCGCCGGCCGCCGCCATCCTCGCGATCCTCAGCAAGGTCGGCATCTACGTGGTGGTGCGCCTGAGCCTCCTCGTCTTCGGCGCGGGCGTCTCGGCGGGCTTCGGCCAGACAATGCTGTTCGCGGCGGGGCTGGCGACCCTCGCCTTCGGGACGGTGGGCCTGCTCGCCGCCCGCGACCTCACCCGCGCGGCGGGCTACGCGGTGATGGTCTCCTCCGGCACGGTGCTCGCCGCCCTCGGCTCCGGCAACGACCGGGCGCTGGCGGGGGCGCTCTACTATCTCGTCGGCTCGACGCTGGCGGCGGGCGCCCTGTTCCTCCTCGCGGAGATCCTGCAGCGCGGGCGCGACCCGGCCGAGACCGCCGCGCCGGTCTTCGCCGACGAGTACCGCGACCCGTTCGACGACGAGGATTCCGTCGAGGTCGGCAGCGTCATCCCGGCGGGCGTCGCGATCCTCGGCGTCGGCTTCCTGCTCTGCACGCTGATGCTGGCGGGAATCCCTCCGCTCGCGGGCTTCGTCGGCAAGCTCGCGATCTTCGTGGGCGCCGCGGACGCGCCCTCCCCCGCCGGCTGGTGGCTGATCGCCGCCCTTACCCTGTCAAGCCTGTTCACGCTGATGCCGCTGGTGCGGCTCGGCATCCTGAACCTCTGGGTGCGCGACGCGGACAAGCCGCCGACTTTGGCCCGCTCCGAGGTCGCGGCGCTCGCCGGCCTGCTCGCGACCTGCCTCGCCCTCTCGGTCTGGGGCGGCCCGGCGCTCGCCTATGCCGACGCGACGGTGGGCTGGCTGACGCAGCCGCAGGATTACGTCCGCGCCGTCCTGGGAGGACCCGCCCCGTGAGGCTCCTGCCCCATCCCTGGCTGTCCGCCGGCCTCGTCCTGGCGTGGCTCCTCCTCAACGCCCCGGTGACGCCCGGAAGCCTGCTGCTGGCCCTGGCCGTAGGCCTCACCGTCCCGGCGGTGATGAACGCCCTCCAGGCCCGGCCCGTGCGGGTGAGTGCCCCCGGCGCCCTCCTCCGGCTGGCGGGGATCGTGCTCGTGGACATGGTCCGCTCGAACATCGACGTCGCGCGGATCATCCTCGGCCGGCAAACCGGCGCGCGGCGGACGGGGTTCGTGGCGATCCCCCTCGACCTGCGCGAGCCCTTCGCCCTGTCGCTCCTGTCGATCATCCTCACGGCGACGCCGGGCACCCTCTGGGTGCAGTACGATTCCGATACCGGGCGGCTGCTGCTGCACGTCCTCGACTTCACGGACGGCGAGGCCTGGATCCGCCGGGTGAAGGACCGCTACGAACGTCCCCTGATGGAGATCTTCGCATGAGCGCCGCGACCATCCTCGATTGGGGGCTCGGCCTCGCCCAGGCGATGCTGGTCCTCGCCATGGCCATCGCCGCGTGGCGGATGCTGCGCGGCCCCCGCGCGCAGGACCGGGTGCTCGGCCTCGATACCCTCTATCTCAACGGGATGCTGGCGATCGTGGTGCACGGGATGCGCACCGGCAGCGGCCTGTATTTCGAGGCGGCCTTCATCGTCGGCATGCTCGGCTTCACCGCCTCGGTGGCGCTGGCCAAGTTCCTGATGCAGGGCGAGGTGGTGCAGTGACCGGCGCCGGCCTGCCCGCCTGGGCCGCCCTCCTCGTCGTCGGCCTCGCCCTGACGGGGGCCGCCTTCTCGCTCACCGGCGCTGTCGGCCTGATCCGGCTCAGGACCTTCTACGAGCGCGTCCACGCGCCGACGCTGGGTGCGACCCTCGGCATGGCGCTGATCCTGTGCAGCTCGATGCTGCTCCTGTCCCTGATCGAGGGGCGGCTCGTGCTGCGCGACCTGCTGATCGGCGTGTTCCTCACGGTCACGACGCCGGTCACGCTGCTGCTCCTCGCCCGCGCCGCCGCGCACCGCGACCGGCACGAGGGGCGGCCGGGCGCGCCGCCGAAATCGTGAAGGAGGCCGACGCCGGCCCGCCGGTTCGGTATCATGCCGCGCGGCGGTGACGAGACCGCCCCCTTCGATCGATGAGAACGGACCCATGAGCAGCAAACCCGTCGTCGTCGCGGTGGCGATCACCGGCTCGGTGCCGCGCAAGAAGGACAACCCGGCGGTTCCGGTGACCGTCGCCGAGCAGATCGAATCCACCCGGCAAGCCTTCGAGGCGGGGGCGAGCCTCGCCCACATCCATGTCCGCAACGAGGACGAGAGCCCCTCGTCCGATCCGGACAAGTTCGCCGCCGTGCAGGAGGGGCTGCGCAAGCATTGCCCCGGCATGATCGTCCAGTTCTCGACGGGAGGGCGCGGGCGCGATCCGGCGGCGCGGGGTCTCTCGCTGAAGCACCGGCCCGACATGGCCTCGCTCTCGACGGGCTCGGTGAACTTCCCCACCATCGTCTACGAGAACCACGCGACCCTCGTCACCGACCTCGCCACGCAGATGCGGGAGTTCGGGATCCGGCCGGAGATCGAGATCTTCGACCTCTCGCATATCCACGGGGCGAAGCGCCTGATCGAGGCCGGGCTGATGGACGCCCGCCCGCACGTCCAGTTCGTGATGGGCGTGCAGAACGCCATGCCGGCCGACGAGCACCTGCTCGACATCCTGCTCGCCGAGACCCGCCGGGTCATCCCGGGGGCGACCTGGACGGCCGCCGGAATCGGCCGCCAGCAGGCGGTGGTGATGGACTGGGCGCTGGCCCGGGGGGCGGACGCGGTGCGCACCGGGCTGGAGGACAACATCCGCGTCACGAAGGACCGGCTGGCGGCGAGCAACGCCGAACTCGTGAGCCTCGCGGTCGCGGCGGCGGCCCGTCACGGACGGCGCCCGGCCACACCCGCCGAGGCCCGCGCGGCCCTCGGCCTCGCATCCGACCGGTAGGCGCCCGCGCGCGATCGAGACCCGCTCGGGCCGCAGGGTCGACCCCTGCGCCCCCGGCGGCATGCGCTTCGACGCGGCTCGGAGGGTGATCGGGGCGGTGGATCGAAACGGTCGCCGCGGCTCTGCCTGAACCGTTCCGGGACCGAAGACAGGTTCGTTGAACCTGGGGGCCATAACCGCCACGACCCTTGGGCCGTTGAAGTTATGGTGGGCGCGACAGGGATCGAACCTGTGACCCCTACCATGTCAAGGTAGTGCTCTCCCGCTGAGCTACGCGCCCGGGCCGGCAGACGTTCGCTGCCGGTGGGCGGGGGCTATAGCTGCTGGCAGCGGGGGGCGCAAGCCGGATTTCCCAATTGCCTCGCTTCGCCCGGCCTCCGTATTGTGGAGACCCCTCCTCTCCTGTAAGGCCTCGCCACGCACCGGCCGGCGGCCGGATCCCGCGTGTTCGCCACCGTGGGACGAGGCCCGGACCCGGTTCCGGTGGGCTGAGACTCGGAGCATGCGTTTCCACATCGATTGCGACACGGGCAACATGATCCAGGGTTGGATCGTGCCGGACAATCCGCTCGCCATCAGCCAGGTCGCCGTCTCGGCCGGGGGGCGGCGCATCGCCGTGATTCCCGCCTCGCTGTTCGACGAGAACTTCAAGCAGTTCGGCTGGCACTCCACCGGCCAGTGCACCTTCCGCGTCACCGAGGCGGAGGTGCCCGGCATCACGCAGATGACCGACCTCGAACTCTTCGATGCCGACACGAACGTCAGGGTCTATCGCCGCCTGCCCGACGAAGGGACGCTGCAGCAGCGCTTCCTGCTCATCAACACCGGGATCGAGCCCGAGACCGCGCTCCAGACGGCGCTGTTCCCCTACTTCCGGCATTGCCATTTCGGCCTGCACCGGCTGACCGACGAGGTGCTCACCAGCATCCTGGGCAGCGAGATCACGCCCTCGCTGTTCCTGTCGGGGGCGCTGATCGTGCCCCGCTACGAACATTACATGATGCCGGACATGATGCTCACCAGCATCATCGTCCAGGATCCCTATGTCGAGATGGCGACGCGGATGCTGTGGCTGCGCGACCGGGTGCCCGAAGCCGCCGACCCGGCCCGGCGCTGGCGCCTCGGACCCCTGGCGGAGGCGGCCGCCTTCGCGGCGGAGTACGACCTGACCGATGCGCGCAGCCTGAAGCGCTATTTCCGGATGCTGCCGGAATCGGCCTACCGGCTTCTCTACAATCCGCTGATCCGCCAGCTCGCCACCCGGATGCCGGAGGACCGGCTGTTCCCCGGCCACTCGATCGCCGCGATCGAGGTGATCGCCCGCGTCGGCATCGTCGGCCACCGGGAGCGGTTCGACGCCTTCGCCTCGAGCCTCATCGACCGGCTGGGGCTCGATATCCCCGTGCCCGTCGCCACCGACCTCCCGACCGAGACCGCCGACCTCGCGGACAGGCTCCGCACGGTGAAGGCGGTGCAGGAGATGCTGGTCTACGACGTCGCCCTCACCGATGCGGTGAAGGACACGGTCGACAAGATCTGGAAGGCGTGAGGATGACTCCCGACGCCGTCGGCCCGTCCCGCGCCGAGGGGGCGGATGGCCTGCGCCTGCCGGTCTCGTCCCTGCGCGGGCGGTGGGTCGACCTGCGGCTGGCGGACGACCCGGCCGCCGAGGCGATCGGGTTCGCCCTGGCCTTCGTCGGCCCGGACGGGCGCCCCGGCCCGCTGCTGCACGAGGAATCCCTCGGCGGGGGCGCCTATCTCTGGACCGGCCGCGTGCCGCCCGAGGCGGTGGAGCTCAGGATCGCCACCCGCCTCGGCAGGATGCCCGCGACCCTGCGCGAGACGCGCCTGCGCCGCCTCGCCCGGCCGTTCCTGATGCTGCGCGCCCTGCGGCGGGCGCCGGGGCTGGCGATGACGGCGCTCAAATGGCGCCTCCTCGGCAAGAAGGTCCGCGCCCGCGGCCTGCTGGAGCGCGCCCTGAACGGCCGGCGCGAGACCGGCTATCCCCGCTGGATCGCGGCCCACCGGAGGCGCGCTCCGGAGCGCGCCGCCATCGCCGCCGAGATCGCGGGATGGGGCGATCCGCCCCTCGTGTCGGTGCTGATGCCGGTGCACGACCCGTCCCCGAAGGTGCTGCGGGCTGCCCTCGCCTCCCTGAGGGCGCAGATCTATCCCCATTGGGAACTCTGCGCCGTCGACGACGCCTCCACCGATCCGGCGATCCCGCGTCTCCTCGCCCGCGCCGCCGCCGCCGACCCGCGCATCCGCGTGCTCCGGCGGAGCGAGAACGGCCATATCGCGCGGGCCACCAACGACGCGCTGGCCATGGCCGGCGGCGCGTGGTGCGCCTTCCTGGACCACGACGACATGCTCGCCGAGGACGCCCTCTACGAGATCGCCCGTGCCGCCCGCGAGGATCCCGGCCTCGTCCTCGTCTACAGCGACGAGGACAAGATCGACGGACGGGGGCGCCGGTTCGAGCCGCATTTCAAGGCGGATTTCGACCGGGAGATGCTCTACGGCCAGAACTACATCAACCACCTCACCGCGATCCGCACCGAGGCCCTGCGCGGGATCGGGGGCCTGCGGCCCGGCTTCGAGGGCAGCCAGGATCACGACCTGCTCCTGCGCCTGACGGCCGGGCTCGATCGGTCGCGCATCCGCCATGTGCCGCGCGTGCTCTACCATTGGCGCGCGGCGGGGGGCTCCGGCACCTTCTCCGACCGGGCGCTGGCCAGGGTCGAGGGGGCGCGGCTGCGCGCCCTGGAGGAGGTGGCGGCGCCCCTCGGCGCCCGCGCCGAGCGCGGCCCGGAGGGGTTCAACCGCCTCGTCCATCCCCTGCCCTCGCCCCCGCCGAAGGTCTCGGTAATCATCCCGACCCGCGACCGCGCCGACCTGCTGCGGACGACCCTCGACGGGCTCCTCGGCGCCACCGACTACCCGGACATCGAGGTGGTGATCGTCGACAACGACAGCCGCGAGCCCGCCACGGCGTCGCTTTTCGCCGAGCTGTCGGCCGAGTCCCGGGTGCGGGTGGTGCCCGTCCCCGGCCCGTTCAACTTCTCCGACCTGTCGAACCGGGGCGCGGCGGCGGCGGCGGGGCCGGTGCTGCTGTTCCTGAACAACGACATCGAGGTGATCGAGCCGGGCTGGCTCACCGAGATGGTGCGGCAGGCCCTGCGCCCGGAGATCGGGGCGGTCGGCGCCAAGCTGCTCTACCCCGACCGGACGATCCAGCACGGGGGCATCGTGCTCGGCATCGACGGCGTCGCCGGGCACAGCCATCTCGGCATGCCGGATGCCGACCCCGGCTACTTCGCCCGCATGGTGCTGGCGCATGAGGTCTCTGCGGTGACGGGCGCCTGCCTCGCGATGCGGGCCGCCGTGTTCGCCGAGGTCGGCGGGTTCGACGCCCAGGCGCTGAAGGTCGCCTTCAACGACGTCGACCTCTGCCTGCGAACCCGCGAGGCCGGCTACCGGGTCGTCTGGACGCCCTTCGCCAAGCTGATCCACCACGAATCGAAGAGCCGCGGCCCCGAGGACACGCCCGAGAAGAAGGCGCGGTTCGAGGCCGAGACGCGGGTGATGCTCGGCCGCTGGGGCGCGCAGCTGCGCGCCGACCCCTATTACAACGTCAACCTGTCCCGGAACTCGGCCCATTACCGGGTGTGATGCCGCGACCGGACCCGGAGAGGGCAGCGATGGTCACGAGACCGCTGAAGCGATGGCTGCGCAGGCTGCTCGGGACCGCCAAGCCCCCGCCCGGCGTGGTCGGCCATGTCGACATCGCCTGCGAGACCTTCGTAAAGGGCTGGGCCCTCGACACCGCCGATCGCGACCGGGCGGTCGGCATCGAGATCCTGCATAGGGGCGCCGTGGTCGCGCGCGGGGTGACGGACATCGCCCGCGACGACGTCGCCAAGGCCGGGCACGGCAAGCTCCTCACCGGCTTCCGTTTCGACCTCCCCGCCGGAATCGCCTTCGCGCAGGGCGACACGGTGGAGATCCGCGACGCCGACAGCGGCAGGCCGATCCTCGGAAGCCCCGTGCGGGTCGACGTCAACCCGAACTTCGTCCGCTTCCGCGACCGGCTGCGGACCCTGCCCCAGGCGAGCGCGGACCGGTTCATGCGCCGCCACGGCCGGGCCGACGCGCCCGCGATCAGCGTGATCATGCCGGTCTACAACACGCCGGCCGCGTGGCTCGAACAGGCCATCGCCAGCGTCACCGCCCAGTGGCACCCGCGCTGGGAGCTGGTCTGCGTCGACGATTGCTCCACCGACCCCGAGACGGCCGCGATCCTCGCCCGCCACGCCGCCGCGGAAAGCCGCATCACCCTCGTCCGGACCGCGACGAACGGCGGGATCGCGAAGGCGACGAATGCCGGCCTCGCGGCGGCCTCGCACGACATCGTCGCCTTCATGGACCACGACGACGTGCTGGAGCCCTCGGCCCTCCATGCCATGGCGATGGCCTTCCTGCGCGAGGAGGTCGATTTCGCCTACAGCGACGAGGTCGTGACCGACGAGAACACAGACCATTTCCTCGAATTCTCTGGCCGCCCCGCCCTCTCCTTCGATTACTACCTCTGCCACCCCTACTTCGTGCATTTCGTCGCCTGCCGGAAAGCGCTCGCCCAGGCAGCCGGCGGATTCGACGAGAGCTTGGCGGTGTCGCAGGACGTGGATTTCGTCCTGCGGGCGCTGGAGCGGGCGAGGACCGTCGCCCATGTGCCGCTCTTCCTCTACCGCTGGCGAACGCATCGCACGAGCACCGGCCACGGCAAGGCGGATCAGGTCACCGGCAACACCAGCCGGGCGCTGGCGCGATCCCTGGCGCGGGTCCATCCCGGCTGCGCGGTGGTGCCGGGCCACACCTTCAACACCTACCGGGTGATCTGGCCCGACGTGCCGGGCAGGACCCTGATCGTCGTCCCGACCAAGAACGCCCTGGCCTTCCTCGAGACGACCGTCGCCTCGATCGAGCGGCACACCGACAGGGCCGAGTACGACCTCGTCATCGTCGATCACGACTCCGACGATCCGGCGACGCGGCGCTATCTCTCGCGGCTGGAGGAAGAGGGACGGGCGCGCATCCACCCGTACCGGGGGCGGTTCAACTTCTCGCGGATGAACAACGAGGCCGTGCGGGCCTTCGGCGGGGATGTCCCCTTCCTGCTGTTCCTGAACAACGACGTCGAGATCGTCTCGGACGGCTGGCTCGGCCGGCTGCGCTCCCTGGCCGGGCGCCGGGACGTCGGCGCCGTCGGGCCGATGCTGATCTACGGCAACGACCTCGTGCAGCATGCCGGCGTCATCGTCGGCTTCAACGGGCCGGCCGAGCACGCGATGAAGCTCGCCCCGGCCTATCACGACCGTGTGCGCAACGCCGGCCCGAACGCCGTCCTGACCTCGACCCGCGACGTCTCGGCGGTGACCGCCGCCTGCCTGATGACGCGGCGCGCGGTCTTCGAGGCGGTCGACGGCTTCGACGAGTCGCTCGATATCGGCTTCAACGACACCGACCTCTGCCTGCGAATCGGCGCGCGGGGATACCGGGTGCTCTACGACGGCGACGTGGTGATCCGGCACTACGAATCCGCGACGCGCAACGCCGCCGAGGCCCTGCTAAAGCACCCCGAGAACACCGCCGCGTTCACGGCGCGCTGGCAGGCACTGATCGCGGCGGGCGACCCCTTCTACAATCCGCAATTCGCATCCGAGGGGAGCGACCATGTGTTGCGCCGCAACAAGCCCGTGCCGAAACAACTGACGCCGCGCCTGCGACCGGCCGGGTTGGCGAACGGGGGCTTAACCGGCGGCAAAAGCTTGGCCGCGTTCGCGGAATCGGTGTCTGACTGAGCAGATTGTCGCGCGCACGCGGGTGCGCCCAGTGGGCGGCGGCACTGCGGGGCCGCTATGCTTGCAATGAAGGTTGCAGCGCGGGCAGACATGCCGCAAGAGGCAGTCCCGGTCGGAATCGCAACGGGCGACGGGGGTGGGCAGCCGGCGATGAGCGCGAACACATCCATTTCCTCCAGCGCCGGTCTCGAGCGCGACGCACAACGCGCCATGGGCGACCACAAGGTCGCGCCCAGCGAGATCGCCATGGGCGTCGTCATCGGACGCGCCTCCGAGTATTTCGATTTCTTCGTGTTCGGCATCGCCTGCGTGCTGGTGTTCCCGAAGGTGTTCTTCCCCTTCGTCGACGCGCATACCGGCACGCTCTACGCCTTCGGCATCTTCGCCCTGGCCTTCATCGCCCGCCCCTTCGGCACGGCGCTGTTCATGGCGATCGACCGTCGGCACGGGCGCGGCGTGAAGCTCACCACCGCCCTCTTCCTCCTCGGCGGCTCCACCGCCGCGATCAGCTTCCTGCCCCGCTACGAGTCGATCGGCATCTCCTCGGTCTACCTGCTGGCGGCTCTGCGGGTGATGCAGGGGCTGGCGCTCGGCGGCGCCTGGGACGGCCTCGCCTCGCTGCTGGCCCTCAACGCCCCGAAGGAGCGGCGCGGCTGGTACGCCATGATCCCCCAGCTCGGCGCGCCGATCGGCTTCATGGTGGCCAGCGCCCTGTTCTCCTTCTTCCTCGTGAACCTCTCCGCCGAGGACTTCATCGACTGGGGCTGGCGCTTCCCGTTCTACTGCGCCTTCACCATCAACGTCGTGGCGCTGTTCGCCCGCCTGCGCCTCGTGGCGACGGACGAGTTCGCGCGCATGATGGACAGCGACCGGCTGCAGCCGGTGCCGGTGCTGGACCTGTTCCGCCACCACCTGAAGGACGTGCTCCTCGGGGCCTTCGTGCCGCTCGCCGCCTTCGCCCTGTTCCACCTCGTGACGATCTTCCCGATCGCGTGGCTCACCCTCAACAACACCGACCGGTCGCCGGGCGAGTTCCTGATGGTGCAGTTCTCCGGGGCGATCATCTGCGCCGGCGCCGTCGCCGCCTCGGGGCTGATCGCCGACCAGATCGGCCGTCGCTCCGCCCTGATCATGAGCGCCAGCCTGATCGGCCTGTTCGCCCTCGGCTCGATCCTCGCGCCGCTGCTGTTCGGCGAGAGCGCCATCGGCCAGACGATCTACGTGACCACCGGGTTCATGTTGCTCGGCCTCGCCTACGGGCAATCCTCCGGCGCGGTCACGGCGCGGCTCGGCAAGCGCTACCGCTACACCGGCGCGGCGCTGACCTCGGATTTCGCGTGGCTGTTCGGCGCCGGTTTCGCGCCGCTGGTCGCCCTCTACCTCGCGGACCGCTTCGGTCTCGCCCTGGTCGGGGTCTACCTGCTGTCGGGCGCGGTCTGCTCCCTGGCCGCCCTGTTCATCGACCGGTCCGAGATGCGGCAGATGTGAGCCTTGGCCGCGCCGGATCCGGTGCGGCCATGTTGCCGAGTTGTGTGAGGGGCCGGGTCCGCCGGCCGGCGATGCCGCGCCTGCGGCACGGGATGACGAGACGAGAGCAGTGAGTTCTTCGACCCTTCGACCGGACCACACCATCGCCCACGGCCGACGCCGCGGTGCCCTGCGCCGTTTCGCGCCGCTGATCGCGCTGCCGCCGCTGATGACCCTGCTCGGCGGCTGCAACCTCGTGGTGCTGCACCCGGCCGGCTTCGTCGCCGAGCAGCAGCGCAACCTCGTCCTGGCCTCCACCGGCCTGATGCTGCTGATCATCGTGCCGGTGATCGCCTGCACGCTGTTCTTCGCGTGGCACTTCCGGGCCACGAACGAGGACGCCGTCTACGATCCCGACTGGCACCACTCGACCCAGCTCGAGGTGCTGATCTGGACGGCGCCGCTCCTCATCATCATCGCGCTGGGCGCCCTGACCTGGATCGGCACCCACACCCTCGATCCGTTCCGGCCCCTGACCCGCCTGGACGCCAAGCGCGAGCTGCCGGCCAATGTCGAGCCGCTTCAGGTCGAGGCGATCGCCATGGATTGGAAGTGGCTGTTCCTCTACCCGCAATACGGGATCGCCACGGTCAACGAGCTGGCCGTCCCGGTGGACCGGCCGGTGACCTTCAAGATCACCGCGACGGACGTGATGAACACGTTCTACGTGCCGACCCTGGCGGGCATGATCTACGCCATGCCGGGCATGGAGACGAAGCTCCACGCGGTGGTCAACAGGGCCGTCGACTCGGAGGGCCGCTCGGCCCACTACAGCGGCGCCGGCTTCTCGAACATGTTCTTCAAGTTCCGCGGCGTCGCGGACAAGGATTTCGACGCCTGGGTCGCCAAGGCCAAGGCCGAGGGGGGCGACCTCAACCAGGACGCCTATCTGAAGCTCTCCGAGCCGACGGAGTCCGAGCCGGCCCGCTACTACAAGTCCTATGCCGAGGGCCTCTACGGCAAGATCATCGGCCTGTGCACGCGGCCCGGCCAGATGTGCATGGCGGAGATGATGGCCATCGACGCCCGCGGCGGCCAGGGCGGCGCCGAGGGCGAGGAGAACTACAAGCGGCTGCAATACGACAACCACTTCGCCCGGGAAGGCCACGAGGCGCCGGGCGCGACGGGGCCGGCCTCCGGGACCGGGCCGCATGGCCAGACGCAGCCGGAGGGCATGAAGCCGCGCCCGGACATGGGCAACCCCGACTCGCGGGGCGAGGCGCCGGACAAAGCAAAGCCTGAGACCGGAAGCGGTTCGCCCGACGGCGGGCAGGTCGCTCCCAAGCAGATCAGTCAGTGACGCCACTCAACCAGTGACGAAGTGAACCAGTGAGGCGGGCCGGCGCGAAGGATATCTAAGATCCAACGCGACGGTCGCCTTCGAACCTTCTGAACGGTCGGATTCAATGTTCGATAACGTCAATCTCCAGCAGCTGATCTTCGGTCGATTTACCCTCGACGAGATTCCGTATCACGAGCCGATCCTCGTCGGCACCTTCGCCGGCGTGGCGGTGGTGGGCTTGGCCGTGCTCGCCACGATCACCTATTTCCGCTTCTGGGGACCCCTGTGGCGGGATTGGGTGACGTCGATCGACCACAAGAAGATCGGCATCATGTACTGCATCTTCGCGCTGATCATGCTGCTGCGCGGCTTCGCCGACGCGCTGATGATGCGCGCGCAGCAATCCATCGCCTTCGGTGACCAGCAGGGCTTCCTGCCGCCCCACCACTACGATCAGATTTTCACCGCCCACGGGATGATCATGATCTTCTTCGTGGCGATGCCGTTCGTCACGGGGCTCATGAACTTCGCCGTGCCGCTGCAGATCGGCGCCCGCGACGTGGCCTTCCCGTTCCTGAACAATTTCAGCTTCTGGATGACCGTGTCCGGCGGCATGCTGGTGATGGTCTCGCTCTTCGTCGGCGAGTTCTCCCGCGCCACCTGGCTCGCCTACCCGCCCCTGTCGGGGGCGGCGATGAGCCCCGGCGTCGGTGTCGACTACTACATCTGGGCGTTGCAGATCGCCGGCGTGGGCACGACGCTCTCAGGCATCAACCTGATCGCGACCATCGTGAAGATGCGCGCGCCGGGCCTGACCATGATGAAGCTGCCGATCTTCGTGTGGTCGTCGCTCTGCACGAACATCCTGATCGTGGCCGCCTTCCCGATCCTCACCGCCGTTCTCGTGCTCCTGTCCCTCGACCGCTACCTCGGGATGCACTTCTTCACGAACGACCTCGGCGGCAACTCGATGTTGTACTTCAACCTCATCTGGATTTGGGGTCACCCGGAAGTCTACATCCTGATCCTGCCGGCCTTCGGCGTGTTCTCGGAGATCACCTCGACCTTCTGCGGCAAGCGGCTGTTCGGCTACACCTCGATGGTCTACGCGCTGGTGGTCATCACCATCCTCGCCTACCTCGTGTGGCTGCACCACTTCTTCACCATGGGCTCGGGCGCCGACGTGAACTCGTTCTTCGGGATCACGACGATGATCATCTCGATCCCGACGGGGGCGAAGATCTTCAACTGGATGTTCACGATGTACCGTGGCCGCATCCGGTTCGAGGTGCCGATGATGTGGGTGGTGGCGTTCATCGTCACCTTCGTCATCGGCGGCATGACCGGCGTGCTGCTGGCCGTGCCCCCGGCCGACTTCGTGCTCCACAACTCGCTGTTCCTGATCGCCCACTTCCACAACGTGATCATCGGCGGCGTGCTGTTCGGCATGTTCGCGGGCGTCACCTTCTGGTTCCCGAAGGCGTTCGGCTTCAAGCTGGACGAGTTCTGGGGGAAGATGGCCCTCTACCTCTGGGTGTCGGGCTTCTACCTCGCCTTCATGCCGCTCTACGTGCTCGGCCTGATGGGCGTGACCCGCAGGATGCAGCATTTCGACGACCCGTCGCTGCAGCCGTGGTTCATCGCCGCCGCGTTCGGCGCCCTGCTGATCGCGGGCGGCATCGGCAGCCAGATCATCATGTTCGTGGTCTCGATCCGCCGCCGCGAGGAACTGCGCGACCTGACCGGCGACCCGTGGGGCGGCCGGACGCTCGAATGGTCGACCTCGTCGCCGCCGCCGGACTACAACTTCGCCTTCACGCCGGTGGTGCACGATTCCGACGCGTGGTGGGACATGAAGGCCCGCGGCTTCAGCCGGCCGACCGGCGGCTACCGGCCGATCCACATGCCCAAGAACACGGCGGCGGGGGCGATCCTGGCGGCGCTGAGCTTCATCCTCGGCTTCGCCATGGTCTGGTACATCTGGTGGCTCGCCGCCCTGTCCTTCGTGGCCCTGATCGTCACGGCCATCGTCCACACCTTCAACTACGACCGCGAGTACTACATCCCCGCCGAGACGGTCGCGCGGGAAGAGGCCAAGCGGATGCGCGAACTGGAGCTGGCGTAATCCGATGATGCACACCGACACCGCCCCGCCCGGTACGGCTGCGCCGGTCTTCTTCGCCACGGAGGAGGAAGGCCACCACAGCGAAGGCTCGACGATGCTCGGGTTCTGGCTGTACCTGATGAGCGACTGCCTGATCTTCGCGACGCTGTTCGCGACGTACGGCGTGCTCGGGCGCAACTACGCGGCGGGGCCTTCGCAGAAGGACCTGTTCGACCTCACGGGCATCGCGGTGAACACCGCGATGCTGCTGTTCTCCTCCATCACCTATGGCTTCGCCATGCTGGAGATGGACAAGGACAACCAGCGCCGGACGCAGCTATGGCTGGCCGTCACCGGCCTGTTCGGCGTCGCCTTCGTGACGCTGGAAATCCGTGAGTTCGTCCACCTGTTCCACGAGGGCGCGCCCCCGTGGCGCAGTGCCTTCCTCTCCTCGTTCTACACCCTGGTCTCGACCCACGGGCTGCACGTCTCGTTCGGCATCCTCTGGCTCGTGACCCTGATGATCCAGGTCCAGAAACACGGGCTGGTCGCGGCCAACAAGCGCCGGCTGATGTGCCTGTCGATGTTCTGGCACTTCCTCGACCTGATCTGGATCGGGGTGTTCACCGTCGTCTACCTGATAGGAGTGCTCGAATGAGCGCGGATTCCACCCACGCTCACGGCGCTTCCGATCACGGCCATGCCCACACCGAGGGCGGCCACGGCAGCGTGAAGGCCTACGTGACGGGCTTCGTCCTGTCCGTGATCCTGACGGTGATCCCGTTCTGGCTGGTGATGGGCAACACCCTCGACAACAGCCTCGTCACGACGCTGGTGGTGCTGGTCCTCGGCGGGGTGCAGATGGTCGTGCACCTCGTCTACTTCCTGCACATGAACACGAAGTCCGAGGGCGGCTGGACCTTCATGGCGATGATCTTCACCGTCACGCTGGTCGCCATCCTGCTCTCCGGCTCGGTGTGGGTGATGTACCACATGAACCGGAACATGATGCCGGCGGCCCACCACGAGCTGCTGCAAAAGATGCGGTGACGGGCCCGCCCGTCCCGGGGCCCCTCCGTCACTGCGAGCGAAGCGAAGCAATCCAGGGACGCGCCGAGGCTTGAGAACGTCCCGCCACCCTGGATTGCTTCACTGCGTTCGCAATGACGGCGGAGTGCCAGGATGAGGAAGAGGGTGGGAACAGGGGTGGCTGCGGACATGCGCACCGGTCCTTCCTCCCCCTCCCCCACGCCGCTCCGCCGGGTCGTCTTCGGCCTCGGGGCGGCGTTCGTGTTCCTGACCCTCCTCGGCCTCGGGACGTGGCAGGTCCAGCGCCGCGCCTGGAAGCTCGACCTGATCGCCCGGACGGAGGCGCGGGTTCATGCGCCCGCCGTGCCGGCACCCTCCCCCGCCGTTTGGGCGCAGGTCGGCCCCGATGACGCCTACCGGCACGTCACCCTCTCCGGCCGGCTCCTCAACGACCGCGAGACGTGGGTGCAGGCGGTGACCGAGTATGGCGCCGGCTTCTGGGTGCTCACGCCCCTGCGGCGGGAGGACGGGAGCCTCGTCCTCGTGAACCGCGGCTTCGTGCCGGGGGATCGGAAGGATCCGGCGAGCCGGCCCGAGGGGCAGGTCGCGGGGCCGGTGACGGTCACGGGTCTGCTGCGCCTCACCGAACCCGGCGGCGCCTTCCTGCGCGCGAACGATCCGGCGGCGAATCGCTGGTACTCGCGGGACGTGGCCGCCATCGCCGCCGCGCGGGGGCTCTCCGACGTCGCCCCCTATTTCGTGGATGCCGACGCCGCGCCGAATCCCGGCGGGCTTCCCGTCGGCGGCCTGACCGTGGTGTCCTTCCCGAACAACCACCTCGTCTATGCGGTCACGTGGTACGGGCTGGCGCTGATGCTCGGCGGCTTCTTTGTCTATCGCCGTGTCGCGCGGCGCGGGCGCCCGTCTTTCGGGGAGTAGCCCGCGCCGAACGCCCGGCTATAATGGCCTGACAAGAACGGACACGAGTCACGCCATGACCTCCCGCATCCCGGATTTCGCCACGTTGCCACTGTCCGGGGCTCTTGCCGGCGATCCGCTGGCCGTCGCGGCTCCCGCCGTGGGCGAGCCGTGGATGACGCCCGAGGGCATCCCGGTGAAGGGCCATTACGGGCCGCAGGACCGGGACGGCATCGAGTTCCTGAACACCTGGCCGGGTCTCGCGCCGTTCCTGCGCGGACCCTACCCGACCATGTACGTCACCCAGCCCTGGACGATCCGGCAATATGCCGGCTTCTCCACGGCCGAGGATTCGAACGCCTTCTACCGGCGCAACCTCGCGGCGGGGCAGAAGGGCCTGTCCGTCGCCTTCGACCTCGCGACCCACCGGGGCTACGATTCCGACCACCCCCGCGTCTCCGGCGATGTCGGCATGGCGGGCGTGGCGATCGATTCGATCTACGACATGCGCACGCTCTTCTCGGGCATCCCGCTCGACGAGATGACCGTGTCGATGACGATGAACGGCGCGGTGCTGCCGATCCTCGCCCTCTACATCGTGGCCGCCGAAGAGCAGGGTGTGCCGCCGCAGAAGCTCGCGGGCACGATCCAGAACGATATTCTCAAGGAGTTCATGGTCCGCAATACCTACATCTATCCCCCCAAGGGATCGATGCGGATCATTTCGGACATCTTCGCCTATACCTCGAAGAACATGCCCAAGTTCAACTCGATCTCGATTTCCGGCTACCACATGCAGGAAGCCGGGGCGACGAACGACCTCGAACTCGCCTACACGCTGGCCGACGGCGTCGAGTACATCAAGGCGGGCCTCGCGGCCGGGCTGACCATCGACCAGTTCGCCCCGCGCCTGTCGTTCTTCTGGGCGATCTCGACCAACTTCTTCATGGAAGTCGCCAAGATGCGGGCGGCCCGCCTGATCTGGGCGAAGCTCGTGAAGGCATTCGATCCGAAGTCGGACAAGTCCCTGGCTTTGCGCACCCATTCGCAGACGTCGGGCTGGTCGCTCACCGCGCAGGACGTGTTCACCAACGTCACCCGCACCAACATCGAGGCGATGGCGGCGACGCAGGGCGGCACGCAATCGCTGCACACCAACGCGCTGGACGAGGCGCTGGCCCTGCCGACCGACTTCTCGGCGCGCATCGCCCGCAACACCCAGCTGTTCCTGCAGCAGGAGAGCGGCACCACCCGGATCGTCGATCCGTGGGGCGGCTCCTACTACGTCGAGAAGCTCACCGCCGACATGGTGGCCCGCGCCTGGGAGCATATCCGCGAGGTCGATTCGCTGGGCGGCATGGCCAAGGCGATCGAGGCGGGCATCCCGAAGCTGCGCATCGAGGAGGCCGCCGCCCGCGCCCAGGCGCGGATCGATTCCGGCCGCCAGACCATCGTCGGCGTGAACAAGTTCCGGGCCGACGACGAGATGGCGATCGAGCTGCTGCGGGTCGACAACGGCAATGTCCGCCGCCTGCAGATCGACAAGCTGAAGCGCCTGCGCTCCGAGCGCGACGAGGCCGAGGTCGCGAGCCGGCTCGACGCCCTGACGAAGGCCGCCGAGGGCAGCGGCAACCTGCTCGAACTCGCCGTGGACGCGGCCCGCGCCAAGGCGACGGTGGGCGAGATTTCCGAGGCACTGGAGAAGGCCTGGGGCCGCCACCGGGCGGAGATCCGCTCGATCTCCGGGGTGTACAAGCGCGAGGTGGGACACATGTCGCCGGTGGTCGAGGAAGTGCGCACCCTGGTCGAGGCCTTCGAGGAATCGGATGGGCGCCGCCCGCGCATCCTCGTCGCCAAGATGGGCCAGGACGGGCACGACCGGGGCCAGAAGGTGATCGCCTCGGCCTTCGCCGATCTGGGCTTCGACGTGGATATCGGGCCGCTCTTCGCCACCCCGGCCGAGGCCGCGCGGCAGGCGGTGGAGAACGACGTGCACATCGTCGGCGTCTCGTCGCTGGCGGCGGGCCACCTCACCCTGGTGCCGGAGCTGAAGGCGGCGCTGGCCGAGCAGGGCCGGGACGACGTGATGATCGCGGTCGGCGGCGTCATCCCGCCGGGGGATTACGATGCGCTGCGCGCGGCCGGCGCCTCCGCGATCTTCCCGCCGGGCACGGTCATCGCCGAGGCGGCGGTGCACCTGATCCGCGAGCTGAACGCACGCCTCGGCTACGAGACGCGGGAAGCGGCGGAGTAGACGGCTCCTGACGGTCTTTTTCGTCTTTGCGAGCGTCAGCGAAGCAATCCAGGGTAGCGGGACGTTTCCGAACCGTAGCGGATCCCTGGATTGCTTCGCTGCGCTCGCAAAGACGGGGGTGGTTGCCGTCCCGCACAGACAATCAGGATGAGGTCGCGGTGGGGATGGGCGTCGCGCCCGCCTCTCAGTTCAGCGCCTGCGGGTCGCCCTCGGTGAGGAAGGCGGCGATCTCGCGGAGGAACTGCATCCGGTTCTTCTCCATCATCACCGTGTGCGTGCCCTCGCCGAGTTCCACGAACCGCTTGTAGGGGGCGTGCGTCAGCTTCGCGAAGTATTCCTGCGCCTGATAGCTCGGCAGGTCCGCGTCCCACTCGGCGTGGATGATCAGCACCGGCACCGTGATCGCGCCCGGATCGTACAGGGCCTTGCCCGCCGCCCAGTAATCCTCCTTGTCGGCCACCGTGCCGTTCGGCGCGCGCAGCACCGGCGGCGATTGCTTGGCCCCCACCGCGTCGGTGGCGAAGGTGGCGTCCGCCCATTGCTCGAACCAGCCCGGCGGGATCAGGTCGGCCTTCTTGTCCTCGGGGACGCCGGTCAGCCAGCGCGTCCTGGCGCTGTCGCGACTGACGCTGCGATAGGCGGGGATTTTCCCATCGCCCGCCGCCATCAGCGAGGGCGTGCGCGCCAGCCATTGCGGGGCGTAGAGGACGAGGCGGTTCACCTTGTCGTTGTGGGTGCTCGTGTAGAGGCCCATGGTCGAGGTGCCCCAGGACCAGCCCATCAGGTCGATCTTGTCGACGCCGCGCCGCTTGCGGATGAAATCCACCACCTGCCCGACCACGGCCGCCGCGTCCGGCGTGCGCATGAAGGCCGGGTTGTCGGCGGCTGGAGCGCTCATCTGCGACGGGCGCCCGGATTGGCCGTAGCCGGGGAGATCGACGAGATAGACGTCGAAGCCCTGGGCGGCGAGGTAATCCATGGCCGACATCCCCGCCAGCGGCAGGTCGAAGGCCGTGGAGGCGGGGTAGGTCGAGCCGTGGACGAAGAGCAGGATGCGCTCGCCGGGGAAGGTGTTCTGCCCCGCCGGGTGCTTGTTGCGTACGTAGATGTCGACGCCCGCCTCGCCCGCCCACGGCAGGCGGAACTCCTCCCGGTCGAGGCGCCCGGCCGGCGCCGCGCCCGAGGCCGGGGCGATCGTCGCGGCGAGGCCGGCGGCCGCCAGGGTTCCGAACAGGCGGCGGCGCGGCATCGCCGGCCCCTGGCCATCATGTGATCGATCCATCGAATCCTCTCAACCGCCTCTCCCGGGCGGATGGGGGATCGAAGCCCGTCGCCGCAAGTAACGCAAGGAGAATACTTGGCGATACTTTGAATTGAATTGCTACCTGTCACCGCGCGGGGCGGGTGACGGCGCCTCTCCGGACTGGCACAAGGGCCCTACCTTGGCAGGCAGAACGCTTCGGAGGCCCGCACCGATGACGCTGACGACGATCGACACGACGCCGTACCCGGACCAGAAGCCCGGCACGTCCGGCCTGCGCAAGAAGGTGCCGGTGTTCCGGCAGCGGCACTACGTCGAGAACTTCGTCCAGGCGATCTTCGATTCGATCCCCGACAAGGCCGGCAAGACCCTGGTGCTGGGCGGCGACGGGCGCTTCCTCAACCGCGAGGTGGTGCAGACCATCCTGAAGCTCGCCGCCGGCAACGGGTTCGGGCGGGTGCTGGTCGGGCGCGGCGGCCTGCTCTCGACGCCCGCCGCCTCCTGCGTCATCCGCAAGCACAAGGCGATCGGCGGGATCATCCTCTCGGCGAGCCACAATCCCGGCGGCCCGGAGGGCGATTTCGGCATCAAATTCAACGCCGCCAACGGCGGCCCCGCCCCCGAATCGCTGACCGACGCCATCTTCGCCCGGGCCAAGGCGATCACCCGCTTCACCCTGGTCGAGGGCCCGGACCTCGACGTCGACCGGCTCGGCGAGACGAGCCTCGGCGCCATGGCGGTGGAGGTGATCGACCCGGTCGCCGACTATGCCGAATTGATGCGCGACCTCATCGACTTCGAGTCGGTCTCCGCGCTGTTCGCCTCGGGCTTCCGGATGCGCTTCGACGCGATGAGCGCGGTGACCGGCCCCTACGCGACGGCGATCCTCGAAGGGATGCTCGGCGCGCCGAAGGGCACGGTGGTCAACGCGGAGCCGAAGGAGGATTTCGGCGGCCACCACCCGGACCCGAACCCGGTCCATTGCCACGACCTCTACGACCTCATGCAGGGGCCGGACGCTCCCGATTTCGGCGCCGCCTCGGACGGCGACGGTGATCGCAATATGATCGTGGCCCCCGGCCTGTTCGTGACCCCGAGCGACAGCCTCGCCCTGCTCACCGCCCACGCCCACCGGGCGCCGGGCTACGCGGAGGGCCTGAAGGGTGTCGCCCGCTCGATGCCGACGAGCCGCGCCGCCGACCGGGTCGCCGCGTCCCTCGGCATCCCCGCCTACGAGACGCCGACCGGCTGGAAGTTCTTCGGCAACCTCCTCGATGCCGGGCTCATCACCCTGTGCGGCGAGGAGAGCGCGGGCACCGGCTCGAACCATGTCCGTGAGAAGGACGGCCTCTGGGCCGTGCTCCTCTGGCTCAACATCCTCGCCGCCACGGGGGAGCGGGCCGACGCCCTGGTGCGCGCCCATTGGCAGGCCTTCGGCCGCGACTACTACGCCCGCCACGACTACGAGGAGGTCGATGCCGACGCCGCCAACGGCCTGATGCAGGCGCTGCGCGACAAACTCGCGAGCCTGCCCGGCACGCGGATCGGCGACCTGACCGTCTCCTCGGCCGACGAGTTCGCCTATCGCGATCCGGTCGACGGCTCGCTGACCGAGCGCCAGGGCCTCCGCATCGCCTTCGCGGAGGATGCGCGGGTGGTGTTCCGCCTCTCCGGCACCGGCACCGCCGGGGCGACGCTCCGGGTCTATCTCGAGCGCTACGAGAACGACCCCGCCCGCCTCGACCGTCCCGTCGCGGAGGTGCTGGCCCCCGTCGTCGCCGCCGCGCGGGCCATCGCCGAGATCGAACCGCGCACCGGCCGGGCCGAGCCGAGCGTCGTGACCTGAGGGCCTGGCCGGACAGGTCGCGATGCTTCCCCCCCAACGACCTCATCCTGAGGTGCCGGAGCGGAGCGGAGGCCTCGAAGGAGGCCTCCAGGGGGCGCAGTGCCTTCTGGAGCCCTCCTTCGAGGCCGCTTCGCGGCACCTCAGGATGAGGGGGATTGATGGGAGCCATCGGCTTTTCGGCCGGGCTCAGGGGCGCCTGCGTCCTTTTAATCCCATCCCTGACAGGAAATTTAATATCGCCGCCACGGTTGAGTCCTACATGACAATTCCATGACACCCGCCTTCGCGGCGTGTGTCGGGCACGGGGGCGCAAGCGAGCGATGAACGTCCATGTCCGGCCGGATCAGGGCCGTGAGACCGAGCTTCTGCGGACGCGGCGGCTGTGCAAGATCGCGGCGTCGCCCCTCTCCTACGTGCGGGGCTCGACCGCCCGCTTCTACGAATGGCTCGCGGATTTTCCGCCGGACGCCCTCCCCGAGGGGCCGCCGGTCTGGATCTGCGGGGATTGCCACCTCGGCAACATCGGCGCCCTGGCCGATTCCGAGGGCCGGGTGCGGATGCAGATCCGCGACCTCGACCAAGCCGTCGTCAGCAATCCCGCCTACGACCTCGTGCGGCTCACCCTCTCGCTGGTGACGGCCGGCCTCACCGCGCCCCTCTCCGGCATCGCCGTGGCGCGGATGATCGAGGCCATCGCCATGGGCTACATCGCCGGCCTCGAGGATCCCGAGGGGGAGGATCCGGGCGGCGAGGAATCCGCCATCGTCAAGACGACCCGGAGCCGGGCGCTCGGCCGGCGCTGGCGCCACCTGTCTGAGGAGCGCCTGCGGGGCAAGTCCGCGCGCCTGCCCCGGGGCAAGCGGTTCCTCGACCTCTCGCCGGACGAGGAGGCGGCCTTCGAGGCCCTCCTGGGCGAACCCGGCTTCCGCACGCGGGTCCTCGGCCTGGAGCCCGACGGCGACGAGGATCTCGACCTCATCGATGCTGCCTACTGGATCAAGGGCTGCTCGTCGCTCGGCAAGATGCGGCTCGCCGGCCTCATGCGCATCGGCGGGGCGAAGGACCGCGCCAAGGTGGCGCTGATCGACGTGAAGGAGGCGGTCCCTCACCTCGCCCCTGCCGCCTCCGGCGCGTCGATGCCCGAGGACCATGCGCGGCGGGTCGTGCAGGGCGCCCGCGCGCTGTCGCCGGCCCTGGGCGAGCGGATGATCGCCGCCCATGTGGGCGAGACCCCGGTGATCGTGCGCGAATTGCTGCCGCAGGATTTGAAGATCGTCGCCGAGCAGTTCTCGAAGGACGAGGGCGTGCGCGTGGCCCGCAGCCTCGCGGCGGTGGTCGGCCGGGCGCACGGGCGGCAACTGACGCCGGAGGCGCGCCATGCGTGGCGGCGCCATGTCGAGGCCGACGGCTGGCACGAGCGTGCGCCGCACTGGTTGTGGACCTCCGTGACGACGCTGATGGGCCAGCACCAGAGCGGCTACCTCGCCCATTGCCGCGATGTCGCCCGCGACAAGAGCCTCGCCGCCTATCTCTGAGCGCGATGTCCCGCCGCGATGCTCGTTGACCCCACGATCGACGTCTTCCTCACGCGCCTCGCCCTGAGCTTCGGCGCGGCCTTCCTCCTGGGGTGGAACCGGGAGGAGCTGGGTCATCCGGCGGGCCTGCGCACCCATGTGCTGATCTGCCTGGCCGCCTGCACGGCGATGCAGCTCGGCGTCTGGCTGCTCGCCGAGACCGGCCCGACCGGGAATTCCCTGTTCCGGCTCGATCTGATGCGCCTCGCCCAGGGCGTGCTCGCGGGGATCGGCTTCATCGGCGCGGGCACGATCCTGAAGCAGGGCAACATCGTCCGTGGCGTCACGACGGCGGCGACGGTCTGGCTGGTGACGGTGATCGGCCTCTGCTTCGGCGCGGGCGCCTGGCGGCTCGGCCTCTGCGCCACGGGCGCCACCCTCGCGACCCTCCAGGGGCTCGGCTGGGTCGAGACGGCGCTGAAGCAGCGCGGTTACGGCACGGTGACGGTGCAGTTCGACCCGCGCGAAACCTCCCCCACCGCCCTGTTGAGCCTCCTCGGGTCGATGGGCTTCAAGATCGGCTCCCGCAGCCTGGAAATGACGGACGGCGACGGAAAGCTGTGCTGCGTCGGCGCCTTCAGGGGCGAGGAGACCGCGTGGTCCCTCCAGCTCGTGGAAGGCCTGCGCCGCGCGCCCGGGGTCGGACGGGTGGGCTGGGAGGAGATGGGCTGACGGTTGACCCGGCGGCCCGTCTCCCGTATGGAACCGGCCGTCGACGGGGCTCCTCAACGGGGCCCCGCGGCGTTTTACGCGACCCGTGGGCCGGCTTCGGCCGCCCTGTCGTCCCGGACCTTGAGGTATCGGGAAGAGGAGGGCGCGTTCCTCAATTCTCATCCCGAGAGGACGCGAAGTCATGTCGAAGCGGATTCAGGCGAAGCATAAGCTCGACCGCCGCATGGGCCAGAACATCTGGGGCCGCCCGAAGAGCCCCGTGAACCGCCGCGAATACGGCCCCGGCCAGCACGGCCAGCGCCGCAAGGGCAAGATGAGCGACTTCGGCACGCAGCTGCGCGCCAAGCAGAAGCTCAAGGGCTATTACGGCAATATCACCGAGAAGCAGTTCCGCCGCTACTACGCCGAGGCGATCCGCCAGCGCGGCGATTCGGGCGAGAACCTGATCGGCCTGCTGGAGCGCCGCCTGGACGCGGTGGTGTACCGCTCGAAGTTCGTCGCCACCCCCTTCGCCGCCCGCCAGTTCGTGAACCACGGGCACATCAAGGTGAACGGCGTGCGCGTCAACATCCCGAGCTACCAGGTGAAGGCCGGCGACCTGATCGAGGTCAAGGAATCCTCCCGCCAGCTCGAGATCGTCATCGTGGCGAGCCAGCTCGCCGAGCGCGATGTGCCGGACTACATCGAGGTGGACCACGCCAAGATGACCGCCCGCGTCACCCGCGTGCCGGGCCTCTCCGAGGTGCCCTACCCGGTGCAGATGGAGCCGAACCTCGTGATCGAGTTCTACTCGCGCTGAGGTCCTTCCCGGCCGGACGGATACAGGGGGCTGCCTTCGGGCGGCCCCTTTTTCGTTGGGGGAGGCCCCTCAGCAGCCGTGGCAGATGGAGCTCATCGTCCGGTGCATCTTGGCGTCCCAGGCCTTGGAGCGGGCTTCGGCGGCCTTCTGGGCCTTGATCATCTCGGCCTCGGTCGCCGCCGGCTTGGCCTGGGTCTCGGCGGGGGCATTGCGCGGGGGCGGCATGGTCCGGCCCGTCGCGGCGATGGAGCGGCCGGGCTTCGGTCCGGCTTCGGGGGCTTGAGCCAGGGCCGGACCGGCGGCCAGCAGCGCCGCCACCGCGAGGGCGCGCCGCAGGGCGAGGCTGGACGAGACGAACATCGACATGAGACCGTACTCCCGGCGGATCACCGCCTTCCCGCGAGCCTGCGCATGATCCTATCCGATCCCGCCCCGAAGGCCATGGCATGACGCCGACAAACGCGCCTTCGCCGGACGCGGTCCCGGACCGGCGCTCCGCCGTGGCCGGCGCGCTGCGGCGCTTGGCCCCGCGCCTGCCGCCCTTCGAAGCCGGCGTCGTGCTCGATCGGGCGCTGGCGAGCCCCGGCCTGCGTGGGGCTGCCCCGGAGAATGCCGCGCGCCTCGCGCTGATCGCCTATGCCCGCCACGTCTTCACGGAGTACGACGACCTCCTGGCGGACGGCTACGACCGCGATAGCGCCCGGCACTTCGTGCTCGACGACCTCAACGCGGCCCTGGCCGGGTGGGGCGCCGCGCCCGTGCCGGAGGATGCGGAGGACGCGGCCGAGGGCGGCCCGCGCGAGGGCGAACCATGAGCCGGTCGCCACCCGTCCCGCGATGAGGTAGGAGCCCGCAGCGCCCGAGCGGCGCGCCGGAAGGAGAGTTGGACCTCATGAAGATCAGCGCACGCAACGTCCTCAAGGGCACCGTCGTCTCGATCGACAAGGGCGCCACCACCGCGCATGTGAAGATCGAGATCAGCCCCGGCCAGGTCGTCACGGCCGCGATCACCAACGAGGCGGTCGACAGCCTGAAGCTCGTGACCGGCGGCCCGGCCTATGCCGTCGTCAAGGCCTCCGACGTCATGGTCGCCGTCGACTGAATGAATGTGAGTTCGCGAGCCGCTTCCGCGACAGGCGGGGGCGGCTCGCGCCGAAGGGTTAGGGATCCGGGGGAGTCCACGACGTGAAGACCGTGCTCGGCATCGAGACCACCTGCGACGAGACCGCCGCCGCCGTGGTCTCGCTCGATCCCGACGGCGCGCCGGTGATCCGCTCCAACGAGGTGCTGAGCCAGATCGCCGAGCACGCCGCCTATGGCGGCGTCGTGCCGGAGATCGCCGCCCGCGCCCATGTGGAGGTGCTGGACCGCCTGATCGCCCGCGCCCTCGAACGGGCCGGGACGCGCCTTGCCGACCTCGACGGCATCGCCGTCGCGGCCGGGCCGGGGCTGATCGGCGGCGTGCTCGTCGGCCTCGTCACAGCCAAGACCCTGGCGCTGGTGGCGAACAAGCCGCTGCTGGCGGTCAACCATCTCGAGGCCCACGCCCTCACCGCCCGGCTGACGGACGGGCTCGACTTCCCCTATCTGCTGCTGCTCGCCTCCGGCGGGCACACGCAGCTCGTGGCCGTGCGCGGCGTCGGCGATTACGTGCGCCTCGGCGGCACCATCGACGACGCCATCGGCGAGGCCTTCGACAAGGCCGCCAAGCTCCTGGGCCTCGGCTATCCCGGCGGGCCGGAAGTGGAGCGCATGGCCGAGGCTGGCGATCCCGAGCGCTTCGCCCTCCCCCGGCCGATGCTGGGGCGGCGGGAGGCCGACTTCTCCCTCTCCGGCCTCAAGACCGCCCTGCGGATCGAGGCCGAGCGCACCGCGCCGCTGGCCGAGCGCGACGTGGCCGACCTCTGCGCCAGCTTCCAGGCGGCGGTGGTCGATGTGGTGATCGACCGCACCCGCGTGGCCCTGCGCGGCTTCGCCGACCGCGCCGGGCGGCCGACCGCCCTGGTCGCGGCGGGGGGCGTCGCCGCCAACGGCGCGATCCGGCGGGCGCTGGCCGCGCTGGCGGGGGAAGCCGGGCTCGCCTTCGTCGCGCCGCCCCTGCACCTCTGCGGCGACAACGGCGCGATGATCGCCTGGGCCGGGCTGGAGCGCCTGCGGCTCGGCCTCGTGGACGACATCACCGCCCCGGCCCGCCCGCGCTGGCCGCTGGCGGCCGAGCCGGTGCCGGGCACCGCTGCATGAATGCCCCCGACCGGCGCGCCGCGTGGCGCGACCTCGTGGAGCGCCGCCTGCCGGAGGCGGCGCGGACCCGCCCGGACTGGCCGGTGCGCCTCGACCATTGCTTCGCCCGCATCCTCCTCGACCATGCCTGCGGCGGCCCCTGGCGCGAGAGCGTGAAGCCGCCGGCCTACGCGAACCTGCCTGCCGACCGGCTGGAAGCGGCGATCGCGCTGGGCGAAACGGTGCTCGCAGGCGAGGCCGACCTCAACGCCCTCAACCGGCGCTCGCTGGCGTGGCGGGGCAAGCTGAGGCAGACCGCATGAGCACACCCGTGAACGTCGTCGGCGGCGGGGCCTGGGGCACGGCGCTCGCCAACGCCGCCGCCGCCGCCGGCCATCCGGTGACCCTGTGGCTGCGCGATCCGCAGGCCGCCGCGCGGCTCGAGGCCGAGCGCGAGAACCCGCGCTACCTGCCGGGCGTGCCCCTGCATCCGGGCGTGCGTGCCACCGGCGAGGCCGACGAGCTCGCGGGCGCACGGGCGAGCCTCCTCGTGGTGCCGGCGCAGACGGTGCGCGGGGTGCTCGGGCACCTCGCCGGGCCGCTGGCGGCCGCGGGGCCGGTGATCCTGTGCGCGAAGGGCATCGAGCGGGGCAGCGACAGCTTCATGAGCGCGGTCGCGGCCGAGGTGCTGCCCGCCGGGACGCCCGTCGCCGTGCTCTCCGGCCCGAGCTTCGCGGCGGACGTCTCGCGCGGCCTGCCCACCGCCGTGACGCTGGCCAGCGCCGATGCCGGCCTCGCGGCCTCACTCTCGGCCCTGCTCTCGGGGCCGACCTTCCGGCTCTACCACACCGACGACGTGCGCGGCGTCGAGATCGGCGGGGCGGGCAAGAACGTGCTGGCCATCGCCTGCGGGATCGTCGCGGGACGGGGGCTCGGAGAGAGCGCCCGCGCCGCCCTCATCGCCCGCGCCTTCGCGGAACTGATGCGGTTCGCGCGTGCCTTCGGCGGGCGGCCGGAGACGCTGATGGGGCTGTCGGGCCTCGGCGACCTCGTGCTGACGGCGGGCTCGCCGCAATCGCGCAATTTCGCCTTCGGCCAGCGCCTCGGCGCTGGGGCGAGCCCGGAGGAGGCGTCGGGCGGCAAGCTCGCGGAGGGCGCCTTCACCGCCGCCGCGCTCACCGGCCTCGCCCGGGCGCGGGGCATCGAGATGCCGGTGGCCGAGGCGGTCGCCGCGCTGGTGGCGGGTGAGACCGATGTGGATACGGTCGCCGCGAAGCTTCTCTCCCGCCCGCTGCGCGGCGAAACGGATTGAGGCGACACGAATCCCGACGAGACGACGATGGCGTATTGGTTGTTCAAGTCCGAGCCCGCGACCTGGTCGTGGGAGCAGCAGGTCGCGGCCGGCGCCGAGGGGACGTTCTGGAACGGCGTGCGCAACCACCTCGCGAAGAAGCACCTGATGGCGATGCAGGTGGGCGAGCGGGGGTTCTTCTACCATTCGAACGAGGGCAAGGCCGTGGTCGGCGTGGTGGAGGTGATCCGCCCCTACTATCCCGACCACACCGACGAGACCGGCCGTTTCGGCATGGTCGATGTCCGGGCCGTCGAGGCGATGCGCATCCCCGTCACCCTCGACGCGATCAAAGGCGAGGCGGCGCTGAAGGACATGGTCCTCGTCACCAACTCCCGGCTCTCGGTGCAGCCGGTCAGCGACGCGGAATGGGCGCTGGTGCGGGCGATGGGGGGAATGGCCGCCGGCTGACAGGCCGCGGCAACAGTCCCTCGGCGAGTAGGCCTCCGCCGCCGTCCTTGCGAGTGTGAGCGAATACCGTCGATGACGGAGAAAGTACTCCGAGAGCCGCACCCGAACGAGTCGGCTCAGCCAGCCTTCTCCAGATCTTGCCCTCCTTCGAGGCCCGCTGACGCGGGCACCTCAGGATGAGGTGAGTGGGTGGGGCCACCTCGACGTGCTCGGTCGCTGCTCCAGCGTGGTTTCGGTATGATCGGGCTCGTCTGCTCCACCGTCTTTGCGAGCGGCCGCGAAGCAATCCAGGGCTGCGGAACCTTGGTTGAATATCAGATAATAATACAACCAAAGGAATCACCCGCTCCGACCAGTCTATCTAAAATATTCAACTATAAAATGTATTGAATTTACCCCGTTTAGGGTCATACTCCCTGCCTCATCAGGCGAATATTGTTCTTGATATCGCAATTTTAAATTCGGCGATATTGCAGGGGTATGTGGGAAATGAATTCCGCACTGGTGCTCGGTGGCGGCGGCTTTATCGGCAACCACATGGTCAACCGATTGAAGTCGGAGGGATTCTGGGTTCGTGCCGTCGACCTGAAGCGGCCTGAGTTCTCACACAGCCGTGCCGACGATTTCCGCACAGGCGACCTGCGCGACCCGGTGTTCTGCCGTTCCGTGATCGATCGGCCCTTCGCCGAGATCTATCAATTCGCCGCCGACATGGGGGGCGCCGGCTTCATCTTCACCGGCGCGAACGACGCCGACATCATGCACAACTCGGCGATGATCAACCTGAACGTGCTGGAAGCGGTCGTCCGGAGCGAGAACCGGCGGATCTTCTACTCATCTTCAGCTTGTATGTACCCCGAGCACAACCAGCTCGACCCGGACAATCCGAACTGCGCCGAGGACAGCGCGTATCCTGCCAATCCCGACAGCGAGTACGGCTGGGAAAAGCTCTTCAGTGAGCGGCTCTATTTCGCGTTCGCGCGCAATCACGGCATCGAGGCGCGGGTCGCACGCTACCACAACATCTTCGGACCCGAAGGGACGTGGCGGGGCGGCCGCGAGAAGGCCCCGGCTGCGGTCTGCCGCAAGGTCGCAGAGGCCCGCTCCGGGGACAGCATCGAGATCTGGGGGGACGGTCGGCAGACCCGCTCCTTCCTGATCGTGGACGAATGCATCGAAGGTACACTTCGTCTGATGCGGTCCGATTTCGCGGGTCCCGTCAATATCGGCTCGGACGAGAGGGTCACGATCAACCAACTCGTCGACATGGTCGCGACCCTATCCGGGAAGACGATTCACAAGACGCATGTCCCCGGCCCCCTGGGAGTCCGGGGCCGCAACTCGGACAACCGTCTGATCTCCGAGCGGCTCGGATGGACCCCGAGCCAGCCCCTGAGCCGCGGCCTCGAGCGGACCTACGGCTGGATCGAGGCCCAGATCCGGGCGTCCTGATCCCGGCCACGCTTGGTCGCCGCCGCTGCCGCCTCGTCTTCGCGTTCGCAAGGAAGTGTGTCGATGAAAAAAGTGATCGTCACGACCACGATCAATCCACCCACCGAGGCGATCGAGAAATTCGATGCGCATCCCGACTATGAATTGATCGTCATCGGCGACAAGAAGACACCTTCCGATTATCGCCTCGCGCGCGGCCAGTACATCACCCCGGATGAGCAGGAGAAGCGGTTCCCGCGCCTGTCCCAATTGCTGGGCTGGAACTGTATCCAGCGCCGCAACATCGGGTTCCTCATCGCCCTGGAAATGGGGGCCGACGTCGTCGCCACGGTCGATGACGACAACATTCCGTCGCCGGGATGGGGCGAGAATCTGCTGATCGGGCAAACCGTGAGGATGCGACGCTACGAGGGGGACGGCCTGGTTTTCGATCCCATCGGCGCCACGAATCACGGGCACCTGTGGCATCGCGGCTTCCCCCTGCAGAGAGTGGGCGCCCGCGACTATTCCCGCTACACCGAGGTCGATGCGACGGTCCGGATCCAGGCCGATTTCTGGAATGGAGATCCCGATATCGACGCGGTCTGCCGGATGATCTTCCGGCCGGATTGTACGTTCCAGGCGGATCGTTTCCCGTTCACGAGCACGGAATTCGCTCCGTTCAATTCACAGAATACTTTCATACACCGGGATTTGCTGCCCGAGTATTTCATGTTTCCCGCAATCGGCCGGATGGACGACATCTGGGGAGCCTATTACCTGCAGGCCGCGACCGGCGTGCGGCCCGTCTTCTGCCGGGCGACCGTGACGCAGCAGCGCAACGTCCATGACCTGACGCGCGATTTCACGCACGAGGTCATCGGCTACGAGAAGACCGAGCCGCTGCTCAACGACCTCGCCGTGGACGCCAGGAACCTGTTCGCGCATATCCCCGGCGTGGCGGTCGCCGCGTTCCAGGAATATCACGCCCTCGCCTCCCAGAGGGTCTGATCGATGGAGACATCGGTCACTTCGTTCCGGGAGCGCCGGTCGCCAATCGCCGTGGCCTACAGCACGAAGGATCGCGTCGACCTGACCCGCGCCACCGCGGGCCGGCTGCTCGCCGAGGACCGCATCGATCTGGTCTGGTTCGACGGCAGCGCCACCCCGGAAGGTCGCGCGCTGCCCGGGGAACTGATGCCCGGTCACGCCGCCGCGACGGCCCTGCACCACGGCGTCGTGGGCGGCCCGGACAGCGCGATCCTGTACGCCCTGCTGACGCTGCGGGAAGCCGGGTATCGCTGGATCGTGCTGATCGAGAACGACATCCTTCTCGACGAAGGGTGGTTCGATGCGCTGTTCGCGGCCGTGGCGGCGGCGGAGCGGGATGGGTTCCGGGTCGGGGGCGCCTCGTGCCGGGTCATCGCCAACCGTGTCCTCAGCGCCAACGGGGACTACGCCCTGCTGTTCAATGCAGGGGCAGGCTTCCTCGCCCTGACGCATGAAGCCGCCGGGCTCGTCATCGAGAACTACCGGACCGTGGACTCCCTCGAGCTGGCGCGGCTCTTCCTGAACCTGACCGGCCTGACGGTCGATTGCTGGTCGAACCCCGACGCAACGGGACCGTCCAGGCTCCTCCTCAGCGCGGATTGGATGTTCGACGCGGCGCTGTACATGCATGGCCTCGTCGTCGCGAGCCCGCCCGCCACGGTGGCCCGCAACATCGATCCCGGCGACAGGACGATCGTCGTCGAGGGCGTCGAGGATCACCGCTCGGGGATGCAGGGCGCGCTCGCGCGAGGATCGCAGCTGCGTCGGATGACGCGGCCGGACGTCCGCTTCCAGCGGTCGGCCTCGTCCGGGCTCCCCATCGTCGGTTGCCATCACCTGCGTCTGGGGGGATTGGGCGCCGACCCGGGGGCCCTCCTGAGCCTCACGGGAGACTGGAAGCGGCGCTGGCTGCAGCACTACGGCCCGTTCGAGCTGTTCGGCAGCGGCAGCCTGACGATCGCGTTGCTCGATGCACCGCTGATGCTTCTGGTGCACGCGCGGGACGGCGCGGCCGTCCTCGAACTGACGGGTTCGTCCGGCGCGACGCAGGTCGTCACCGTCGATCCGCCCGCCGACCCCCTTCCCATCGCCGAGATCGGCCTGGACCCGTTCGGTCAACGGCGCGGGGTGGTGACGGTGAGGGTCACGTCCGGGACGATCGGATGGATCGGCCTGTGCATGGAGCGCGAGCTGCTTCCGTACTACGCCAAGGCGCAGCCGGATTTCGATTTTCTCGCCCTCTAGCGCCTCGATCCGGACCCGGCTGACGCCACGGTCCGGATCGATAGGCACAGAGCCTTATCCGCGACGCTGGGCCTTGGCTTTGCGGGCGAGGTAACGGGCGTCGCGCTGGGCCTTCATCTCGGCCTGCTTGGCGATGGCGCGCTCCTCGGCGGCGAGGCGTTCGCCTTCGACGCGCTCGGCTTCCGCCAAGCGGGCAGCCTCAGCGGCCTCCTCGGCGCGGGCGACCTCGACGAGGCGCTGGGCCTCGCGCTCGGCGGCACGGATCTCGCGGGCGTCGACGATGGCGCGGCGGGCCGAGTGGCGCGCCAGCACGGTCGGATCGTCGGCGGCCGGCCGCGCGCGGAAGCGGGCCAGCATTTCGGACCGCGCTTTCGACGCGGCTTCGAGGCGGTCGGTCAGGGCTTGGCTGTTCTGAAAGCTCACGCAATCTCCGGATCGGGCGGCACTCTCGCGCACCGCCCCGTATAGACAAAAAAGGAAGCCGCCCCGCGGGGGGCGGCTCGGTCATCGATCCTGGAAAGGATCAGGCGGCGCGCAGCTGGCCGGCGGCCTTCTTGCCGCTGCGACGGTCGGTCTCCAGCTCATATGAGATGCGCTGGCCTTCGTTCAACGTGCCGAGGCCGGCGCGCTCGACGGCGGAGATGTGCACGAATACGTCCTCACCGCCCTCTTCCGGCTGGATGAAGCCGAAGCCCTTGGTCGCGTTGAACCACTTCACGGTACCGGTCGACATGGATACGTCTCGATCTTCGCAGGGTCAGAGATAGACAACGACCGCGTGAAGACGCAGAGCGTCGGGTCGAACGATAGCGATAGGAGGGAGAGAGCCGCCCTGCGAAGGAAATACGGCCCAAAGCATCCAAAAACGTACCGAGGATTTCAGCTTAGGCCCCTGCGCTCAATTTTGCAAGGCCGAAGAACTTCTGGACGATAGTTCAGGAAATTCAACCGTTGGCTGGCGTCAGGCCGCGCGGCTCACCGGACGCGACGATTTCGCCTTGGGCTTCGGTTCCGGCTCGGGCGCGTCGAACGATTCGGCGGCGAGGGTGTCCATCACCCGCGCGGCGGGCAGGGTCACGATCACCTCGGTGCCCTGCCGGGGGCGCGATTCGAGCTGGAACTGGCCGCCGTGCAGTTCCACGAGGCCCTTCACGATCGGCAGGCCGAGGCCGGAGCCCTGCTCGGCGGTCTTGATCGCCAGGGCGCCGCGGCCGAACGAGGACATGACCGTGCCGAGCTCGTCCTCGGGGATGCCGGGGCCGCTGTCGCGCACGGAGAGGTACTGGCCGCCCCGCGCCGTCCACCCGACCTTCAGCCAGATCTCCCCGCCCGGCGGCGTGAACTTCACCGCGTTGGAGAGGAGGTTCAGCACGATCTGGCGGAGCGCCCGCTCGTCGGCCCACAGGCGCGGCAGGGTCATGTCGACCATGTCGTGCACGGTCTGGCCCTTCGCCTTGGCCCGGAGCGCCATCATGTGGCGGCACTCCTCCACGATGCTGGAGAGCAGCACCGGCTCCTCGTTCAGCTCGTAGCGCCCGGCCTCGATGCGCGAGAGGTCGAGGATCTCGTTGATGAGGTTGAGCAGGTGCATCCCGCTGTCGTGGATGTCGTTCGAATATTCGCGGTAGGCCGGCGCCGCGTGCTGGCCGAACACCTCGTTCTTCATCACCTCCGAGAAGCCGAGGATGGCGTTGAGCGGCGTGCGCAGCTCGTGGCTCATCGTGGCGAGGAAGCGCGACTTGGCCAGGTTCGCCTCCTCAGCCCGGCGGCGGGCCTCGTCGGAATTGGCCTTGGCCTGTTCCAGCTCGCCGAACACCGCGTCCTTCTCGGCGCGGGAATGGAGGGCGCCCACCGTCGAGGCGTAGAGGCGCCGCGACAGGCCGAGGAAGAAGATCTGCGTGCCTCCGGCCATGGCCACCAGCACCAGCGCGTCCATGCCGCTGGAGAAGGCCGTGAGCGCGATCGTGGCGATCGAGAGCGGCAGCAGGGAGGCCACCGCCGCCACCGGCACGGTCGCCGCCAGCATCGTCGTGACCGCCGAGGCGATGACGAGGGCGAACAGGGCGAAGGTCCAGCCCTCCGTGCCGCCGAGCGCCACCATCCCCGACCAGGACAGGCTCTGCAGCACCTCGCCGATCACGAAGCGGCGGCGCCAGCGGGCGAGATCGATATGCTCCGGGTCCGACGCCAGGAAGGCGCGGCTCATCATGGAGTTGAGCGTGATCATCATGAACACGCACAAAGCCCAGGACGCCGAGACGACCAGCGGCATCCAGAAGGTCGCCGCCCCGGCCAGGGCGATGGCGAACAACCCGAGCGCGATGCCCGATCCGGCCCTGTACTGGGCGTAGTGGCGCAGCAATTCCTGGTCGAAGGCGCGTTCCAGGCCGGTCTGCGAGGTCAGCCTCTCCCGCGCCGAGCGGATGTCGCGGGCGACCCCGAGGCGCCGGGCGGCCTCCTCGGTCGAGGGACCACGCCCGCGCTGGACCATCTCGACGGTGAGATCGGACATGCGCTGCAGGAAGACCGGGCTATTTGGGATTTATTGACGAGAGACGGTGAGGATGTCGCCAAACTCTTAAGAAGCGACTGCCGGAATCCATCCAATCGGACGCATTCGGGAGGCTGTCCCATTTACCGGGGGTCCGTGTGCGCTGGCGCACAGCCCGATGGGCTTTGCCGCGCGCAAAACTGTCGCCACGGGCCGGATTCGGTCCCCCCGCATTCCGAAGTCCGTCATGCCCCAGATCACGATCAACGGCGTGCCGCATGCGGTCGACGCCGATCCGGACACGCCGCTCCTCTGGGTGCTGCGCGACCACCTCACCATGACCGGCACCAAGTACGGCTGCGGCATCGGCCAGTGCGGCGCCTGCACCGTGCATCTCGACGGGCAGCCTGTCCGCGCCTGCCAGACCCGCCTCGGCGATGTCGGCGCGGGGCAGCAGGTCGCTACGATCGAGGGCGTCTCGGGCCGCGTCGCGCAAGCCGTGCAGGCCGCGTGGCGCAAGCTCGACGTGGTCCAGTGCGGCTATTGTCAGTCCGGGCAGATCATGTCCGCCATCGGGCTGCTCTCGGGCAACGCCCGCCCGACCGATGCCGATATCGACGGCGCCATGGACGGCAACATCTGCCGCTGCGGCACCTACCAGCGCATCCGCGCGGCGATCCACGAGGCCGCGCGCTCCCTCGCCTGACCGCTCCGCCGCCCTGCGAAGCCGCCTCCCTTCACGGTCCTGACCGGAGCATCGCCGCCATGCTGAACGTCCGTCGGCCGACTCAGACTTTGCCCTCCCCCCGTCCGAGCCGGCGGGGCTTCCTCGCCGGGGCGGGGGCCATCGTCGTGGCCTTCCGCTTCGATGCCGGTCCGGCCCGCGCCGCCGGGCTCGACCCCGCCGGCATCAAGGCCGACCCGAACGCCTTCGTGCGCATCGGCGCCGACGACACCGTGACCGTGGTGATCAAGCACCTCGACATGGGCCAGGGGAACACGACCGGGCTCGCCACCATCCTGGCGGACGAGCTCGGCGCCGACTGGTCGCGGGTGCGCACCGAATTCGCCCCGGCCGACGCCTCCCGCTACGCCAACCTGCTGATGGGTCCGATCCAGGGCACCGGCGGCTCGACGGCGGTGGCCAATTCCTGGGTGCAATTGCGCAAGGCCGGCGCCGCCGCCCGCGAGATGCTGGTGGCGGCCGCCGCCTTCCAGTGGCGGGTGCCGGTGGCCGAGATCACCGTGGCGGACGGCATCGTGCGCCACGCCGCCTCGAACCGGCAGGCGCGGTTCGGCGAGCTGGCGGCCTCCGCCGCCACCCTCCCCGTCCCGGCCGAGCCCCGGCTCAAGGACCCGAGCGAGTGGACACTCATCGGGAAGCCGGTGTCGCGCCTCGATTCCACGGCCAAGACCGACGGCTCGGCCGTCTATGCCCTCGACATCCGCCGGCCGGGCCAGGTGACGGCGGTGATCGCCCGCGCGCCCTGCTTCGGCGGTACCGTGAAGGGCTTCGACGCTGCCGACGCCCGCAAGGTGCCGGGCGTGCTCGACGTGGTGCAGGTTCCCTCCGGCGTGGCGGTGATCGCGAAGGACACGTGGTCCGCCATGCAGGGCCGCAAGGCGCTGAAGGTGACGTGGGACGAGTCCGCCGCCGAGACCCGCTCCTCGGACGCGATTCTCGCCGAGTACCGGGAAAAGGCCGGCAAGCCCGGCCTCACCGCCTCGAAGCGCGGCGAGCCGGAGGCGGCGCTGAAGGGCGCGGCCAAGGTGATCGAGGCCGAGTTCACCTTCCCCTACCTCGCCCACGCGGCGATGGAGCCCCTGAACGCCACGATCGAGAAGGCGGGTGACGGCGGCTACGACGTCTATGCCGGCTTCCAGTTCCAGACCGTGGAACAGGCGACCATGGCCGCCATCCTCGGTGTGACGCCGGACAAGGTCCGCCTGCACACGACCTGGGCCGGCGGCTCGTTCGGGCGCCGGGCGACCCCCACGGCGGATTACGCCGCCGAGACCGCCGCCGTGTTCAAGGCGAGCGGCGAGGCGGCGCCGATCCACCTCGTCTGGACCCGCGAGGACGACATGACCGGCGGCTATTACCGCCCGAGCGTGTTCCACAAGGTCCGCGCCGGCATTGACGCCAAGGGCGCCATCGTCGGCTGGGACCATGTGATGGTCGGCAAGTCGATCATGATCGGCTCGCCCTTCGAGGCGATGATCGTCAAGGACGGCATCGACGCCACCACCGTCGAGGGCGCCTCGGACACGCCCTACGCGCTCGCCGCCTACCGCTTCGGCGTCCATAACGGCCGCGAGGGCGTGCCGGTCCTGTGGTGGCGCTCGGTCGGCCACAGCCACACCGCCCATGTCATGGAGGTGATGATCGACGACCTCGCCCATGCGGCGGGCGCCGATCCCGTCGCCTACCGGCTGGGGCTGCTCACGGGCGCGCCTCGCCTCGCAGGCGTCCTGCGGCTCGCCGCCGACAAGGCCGGCTGGGGCGCCGCGCAGCAGAAGGGCAGCGGGCTCGGCGTCGCGGTGCACGAATCCTTCGGCTCCTACGTCGCCATGGTGGCGCAGGTGAGCGCCGCCGAGGGCCACGTAAAGGTCGAGCGCATCGTCGCCGCCGTCGATGTCGGCGTCGCCGTCAACCCGGACGTGATCCGCGCGCAGGTCGAGGGCGCGGTGGGCTTCGCCCTGTCCTCGGTGCTGCGCAACCGCATCACCCTGAAGGACGGACAGGTGCAGGAGGCGAATTTCGACGCCTACGAGCCGACCCGGATCAGCGAGATGCCCAAGGTCGAGGTCCACATCGTGTCGAGCGCCGCCGCGCCGACCGGGATCGGCGAGCCCGGCGTGCCGGTCCTCGCGCCGGCCATCGCCAACGCCGTCTTCGCGGCGACGGGGCAGCGGCTGCGGTCCCTCCCCCTCGACCTGTCCGGCACGAAGGGCGCGTGACGAAACGCACAATGTTTCAGCGCGGGTGGGCGTAGACCGAAGAGGCCTTCCCCCAAGGCAAGAGACTCCACTCAAACGGCGCGGCGCGACCCGCGCCGTTTCTTTGTTTGCCCCCTCGTCATTGCGAGCGCAGCGAAGCAATCCAGGGCAGCGGAACGTTTCAGGACATCGCGACTATCTGGATTGCTTCGCTGCGCTCGCAATGACGGGGTGCCGTAGTTACCCGATGCCGCCCTTCGAAGACACCGCCACGCGGTTGCGCGCCTGCCGCCTCTGCCGGGATACGCCGCTCTATGGGCCGCCCCTGCCGCAGGAGCCCCGGCCGATCATCCAGGGCTCGACCGGCGCGCGCCTGTGCGTGGCGAGCCAGGCGCCGGGCACGCGGGCTCACCGCACCGGTATGCCGTTCATGGACCCGTCGGGCGTGCGGCTGCGCTCCTGGCTCGGCCTGGACGAGGCGCAGTTCTACAACCCAGAAAACATCGCCATCGTGCCGATGGGCTCGTGCTTTCCTGGCCTCGACGCCAAGGGCGGCGACAAGCCGCCCCGCCGGGAATGCGCCGAGCGCTGGCGGGAGGAGCTGTTCGCCGGCCTGCCGAACCTCGACCTGATCCTCGTGATCGGCTCCTACGCGCAGGCGTGGCATCTCGGGAAGCTGGAGGGCGGCCTCACCGGCACCGTCCGCCGCTGGCGCGCGATCCTCGATGCGCCGCGCCGCCCGCGCGTCCTGCCCCTGCCCCACCCATCCTGGCGCAACAACGGCTGGCTCAAGCGCGAGCCGTGGTTCGAGGCCGAGTTGCTGCCGGTCCTGCGGGACGAGGTCGCGCGGGTGCTGGCCGTGTGAGTTCGGCCTCCCCGTCATTGCGAGCGCAGCGAAGCAATCCAGGGACACGCCACGGTCGGAAACGTCCCGCTGCCCTGGATTGCTTCGCTCCCGCTCGCAAAGACGGGGCGGGTCTGGCAGCTTCGATGGATCGTTAGCAGGAGACGCCCATGCTGCTCTACGAGCACCCGCTCTCGTCCTATGCGCAGAAGGTCAAGATCGCGCTGCGCGAGAAGGGCGTGGCCTTCACCGCCGAACTGCCCGAGAGCTTCGGCACTGGCAGCCAGGACGGCCCCTTCGCCGCTGCCAACCCGCGCACCGAGGTGCCGGTGCTGATCGACGGCGACGTGACACTCTTCGAATCGACCGTGATCCTCGAATACATCGAGGAACGCTGGCCCGATCCGCCCCTTCTCCCCCGCGCGCCGGCCGGGCGCGCCTTCGCCCGGATCACCGAGGAGGTCTGCGACACGCAATACGAGGCCGTGAACTGGGGCTTCGGCGAGATCCTGTGGTTCCGCCGGGCGGACGGCGACCTCGCCGCGCATCTGCGTACCCAGGCCGCCGCGCAGACCGAAGTGCTGCAGGCGTGGCTGGCCGGGCGTCTCGGGACGGCGGAATGGTTCGGCGGACGGGACTTCGGCTGGGCGGATGCGGCGGTGGCGCCCATGGTCAACCGCTCGGTCCATTACGGCCTCGGCCCGGAGGCCGGCAGCCCGCTCGCCCTCTGGCACGCGCGGGTGCGCGAGCGCCCCTCGGTCGCGAAGACCTTCGCGGAGTTCGACGCGGCCGCCGCGAAGATGGCCGCCGCCTCCGACCTCTACACCACCGGCGGGCGCCGCCGGGAATACCGCGACCACCGCCTCGAATGGATGGTGAAGTCCGGCGGGGTCGAGGTGGTGCTGGCGGGGCTGCGGGATGGCAACATCCGTTTCCCCTGGCCCGGCGGCGCGCATTGACAGCCCGCCCGCCCCCGTGATCGGTGCCCGCATGACCGTGACCGACCCGCGAGACCGCCTCATCGTCGCCCTGGACGTACCGGGCGTGCCCGATGCCGAGGCGCTGATCGACCGCCTGGGCGACGCGGCGACCTTCTACAAGATCGGCTACCGGCTGGCCTATGCCGGCGGGCTGGCGCTGGCCGAGCGCCTCGTCGCGCGGGGCAATAAGGTCTTCCTCGATCTCAAGCTGCACGACATCGGCAACACCATCGAGGAGGGGGTGCGCGCGGTCTCCGGGATCGGCGCCACCTTCCTGACGGTCCACGCCTATCCGCAGACCATGCGGGCGGCGGTGAAGGGCCGGGGCGCGGGCCTGAAGATCCTCGCCGTCACGGTTCTCACCTCCTACGACGACGCGGACGCGGCGGAGGCGGGCTACGCCCTGCCCGTGGCGGAACTCGTCGCCCGGCGCGCCGCACAGGCCGCCGCAATCGGGATCGACGGGCTGGTCTGCTCGGCGGCGGAGGCGGCCGGCGTGCGCGCCATCGTCGGGCCGGACCGCCTGATCGTCACCCCCGGCATTCGCCCGGCGGGGGCCGAGGCGGGCGACCAGAAGCGGGTGATGACGCCGGGCGACGCGCGCCGGGCGGGAATCGACCATGTGGTCGTGGGGCGGCCGATCACCGGCGCCGCCGACCCCAGGGCGGTGGCCCAGGCCATCGTCGCCGAGATGGCATGAGAGGATCAGGGATGACCAAGGGCTATTGGATCGCGCGGGTCGATGTCCGCGATGCCGAGGCGTACAAGGAATACGTGGCGGCCAACGGCGCGGCCTTCGCCAAGTTCGGCGGGCGCTTCCTGATCCGGGGCGGTCGCTACGAGGCGGTGATGGGGCAGGCCCGCAGCCGCAACGTCGTCATCGAGTTCCCGACCTACGAGGACGCCCTCGCCTGCTGGAACTCTGACCTCTACCAGCAGGCCAAGGCCAAGCAGCGCGGCGGCGTCGAGGCCGAAATCCTCGTGATCGAGGGCTACGAGGGGCCGCAGCCCTCCGCCTCCGAGCCCGCCCCGCCCGCGACGCCCGCCTCGGAATAGGCGCGGGCCGGCGCCAGCCCCCGCAGGAGGAAGCCGATCATCGCGTCGAGGGGCGGCACCGGCGGCAGGATCGGCTGGCAGACGAGGAGCGGGTGGGTGTAGCGCGCGATGGCGACGTGGATGCACCCGGCCGCGATGGCGGGGTCGGGGGTCTCGAACTCCCCGGTGCGCACCCCTTCACGGATGATGCGCTCGATCACCGCAGTCACCCCCGCCAGATGATGGCGGCAGACATCCCAGCTCTCACCCATCGCCGCCTCCACCATCTCGTGGATGCGGGGATAGCGCTCGTAACGGTCCATGCTGTGGTGGTGCAGGGCCTCGATGGCCGCGACGAGCCGTTGCGTCGGCGTGAGGCCGGGCCGGTTCGCGATGCCGGCGAGGAGGGCCTCCACCTCGCCGATCAGGCGTTCCAGCACCGCCTCGTTGATCGCCTTCTTCGAGTCGAAGAAGCGGTAGATGTTCGCTGGGCTCATCTTCAGCGCCCGCGCGATGTCCGCGACGGTGGTCTTCTGATAGCCGATCTCGTGGAAGAACGTGTTCGCGGTCGCCATGATGCGGCAGCGCGTGCTCGGCGCGCTCTCTTCCGCCGCGATCTGCAGGGGTTCGTCGAATGGCATGACCCCTAGTAGGGCGGGCCGCAGGGGGCGTCAAAACCCCTGGGCCGCCCCTGGGCTCCGCTCAGGAGCCGAACTGCGAGCCAAGCCGCTCCAGATACTCGGCGAGGTCCACGCCGCCGATCCGCTTGCCGTAATCGAAGCGCATGCCCTGGCGGATGTCGACGCTGGCATTCGGCGTGGTGAGGGTGAACGGCCTCACGCATACCCAGGCGCCGTCGCGGCGGTGCTCGAAGAAACCCAGGATGTCGTGCTTGGCCATGATCCCCTCCCCTCGCCCCTCCAGCGCGCGCTCGCGGCGCGGTGAAGGGCGCGATCCGGTTGTTTCGTAAATACAACTGTCTCGCTTTTAATTGGTTCTCCACATGCGGCGGATTGTTACGGGCGCCTGATGTTAGGCGTCGGGGCGGGCGGCGTTCACCATGTCCGGGGGCTCGACCGCCGGCAGATCCGTCGCCTGCGCCGGATCGGGCCGGCGGCTGCGGGTCATCGGGGCGAGGCTCTGCGTCCGGCCCGTGGCCAGCGCCCGCTCGACGGCTTCGAGCACCCGCAGGTCGCACAGGCCCTCCTCGCCGTCCGGCTCGGGCGCCCGGTCGTTCAGGATGCACTCCGAGAAGGTGCGGGTCTGCCCGCCGAACTGGTCGACGCTCGGATAGGTCAGGCGTTCCGTCTCCCCGCCACGCGTGAGGGTGGCGGCGAGACCGGTGCCGAACAGGAAGCCCGGCTGCATGTGCAGGTCGCCCTTCGTGCCGGTGATCCGGTAGGCATCGACGCCCTCGGTCTCGTAGGAGACGGTGAACTGCGCGAGCCGCCCGCTCGGGAAGCGCAGGGTGACGGCGACGGTGCCGTCGAAGGGGAACGGGCTGTCCGGGCGGCGGCTGCCGAGGGCCGAGACCTCCACCGGCTCCTCGCCGAACAGGTTGCGCGCGGCGTTGATCGGGTAGGTGCCCATGTCGGGCACCGGCCCGGCCCAGTATCCCTGCTTCGCCCGATGATTGCCGGGGCTGACCGTCTGGCCGAAGGTCGCGGTGAACATGAACGGCTCGCCGATCTGCCCCGCCCGCACGCGGGCGATGGCATCGAGCGTCCCCGGCTCGAAATGCAGGCGGTAGGCGAGCATCAGCTTGGCGCCCGAGGCCTGCGCCGCCGCGTTGATCGCCTCGCATTCCGCGACGCTCACCGCCATCGGCTTTTCGAGGAGGACGTGGCACCCGGCTTCCAGCGCCGGCACGGCGTAGTCCCGGTGCATCCCGTTGGGCAGGGCGAGGTAGACCGCGTCGAACAGGTCGGCGGCCAGGGCCTCCTTGTACTGATCGTAGGTGAAGGCGGTGAGGCCGTAGGTCTTGGCCAGGGCGTCCGCCTTCTGCGGATCGCCCGTGACGATGGCCGTCATCTCGGAATTGCCGGTTTGCGCCACCCCCGGCATGAAGGCGGCTTGCGAGATCCAGCCGCCGCCCACCACCGCGTAGCGCACCTTGCGCCCGACCACCCGCTTCGCCCGCATACCCGTCTCCGCTGCACTGCGAAGGCGGAACGCGGGACGGGGGCGGTTGATCCTGAAAGTTCCGCCCTGCCACCGCCGCTTTCGGTCGCGTCCCCGACCGCAGCAGCGAGCCTATGTGTGCGGCGCAACGGACGATCCGTCCGACCGCCCCTCACCTGAAAGCACGTCATGGCCCTGTTTCACTGGATCGGTCGCGTCATCGCCGGCGCCTGGCGTCTCGCCATGGCGGCGTTCATCGGGGTCGTGACCCTGTTCGGAGCTACCCTCGACTTCGCCCTCGGCCTCGTCAGCCGCCTGTACGACAGGTTCGACGTGGGCTTCTCCGACCTCGCGGCGCAGTCGCGCCAGCGCAGGGCGGCCAAGGCCCAGGTGGCCGCCCCCGCCGAGTAAGCGGCGCGCTCAGCCGGACAGGCGGTCGAGATGCTCGTTGCAGAGGGTCTCGACCAACTGGTCGAGATGGGCGATTCGCTCCACGAGCCACACCAACTCGTCCGGGGTGATCTCATAACTTGGCGAGTATCGCGCCTTCACGTACGCATCGTGCAGCTGTGAGAAGGCCCGCCGGGCAAACCGGGTCTCACGTGGCCATGCCGCGATCATCCTTGCGTCCCTCCCTTCGGCGAGACTGCGCAATCGTTTTAGGTTGTGCAGCTTCGGGCTGTACAACGTCAGAACCAGAAGGAAGCAGTGGTAGAACCGTTCGGTCGCCTGATGCAGATCGAACGCAGCTTCGTTGGCGTATCCGCGAGTGACCGAACCCTGGCCGATCTCGAACCGGCGCTTCGCACTGGGCAGCCAATGCTCGGCATAGCGCCGAGCCTCCGCAAGGCGTTCCTCTGGCGAGAGGGGCCGGGGTGATGCCAAGGGGAAGCCGTCCACCTCGTGCAGCACGATCCCGTCGCGGGCGATATCCACGAAGAACGGCAGGCCGCGTGCGAGCCGGTCGTTAAGATCCCCATAGCTGTGAACGATCAGCCCGACCGGCGTCGTGGGGGTGCCGCCGAGGGCGGCTTCGCGATTGAAGCGATCCTGCGCCCAATCCCAGGCGTCGAAATCCTCCGCGAACGCGTCGGAATTGACCACGACGAGCAGATCGTAATCGGAGTGATAGCCGCTGGCGTAGTCGTCGATCCAGTCGCCGCGTGCATGCGATCCAAAGAGGATCACCTTCAAGATACGCCCGCCCCGGCGCTTTTCCGAGAGCTTGCCCGCCTGGGCCGTCTCGAATTCAGCGAACAGGATCTGCGCGATGCGCTGCAATTCGCGCTGTTTGCGCCCAGGCAGGTGGACGAGGCGATCGGGAAACAACATCGGGGGCGCTCTGAACGCCCCGAGCTTATACGCGGCAGGGCGGATGCCAAAGGGCGGGGCCGCCACTTGCAGGGCTCTGCCCTGCACCCGCGAAAGGTCCCGGACCTTTCGAATCCGGGACCTTCGGACGCGCTTACTTCAACGCCCCGATGTGCTCGTGGAAGTCCGGTCCGTTGGTCGTCTTCGCCACGTGGCCGGCGCGGATCAGGTAATCGCCGAAATGCTCCCCGGCCTGCTTGGCCGTGGCGAACTCGGCGAAGAGCGGATCCAGCGTCGAGACCACCTCGGACGGCGAGGCGTCCTCGCGGTAGAGCTTGCCCAGCCGCGAGCCGTCAAAGGCCGCGCCGAGATAGAGGTGGTAGCGCTCGGGGCCGCGACCCACGAGGCCGATCTCGGCGAGGAAGGGCCGGGCGCAGCCGTTGGGGCAGCCGGTCGAGCGGATGGTGATCTCCTCGTTCTGCAACCCATGCTTGGCGAGGCTCGCCTCAAGGTCATCCATCAGGCCCGGCAGGAAGCGCTCGCTCTCGGCCAACGCCAGCCCGCAGGTCGGCATGGCGACGCAGGCGATGGAGTTGCGCCGGAGCGCCCCCGCCCCCTTCGTCAACCCGTACTCGTCGACCAGCGCCTCGATGGCCGCGCGCTGGGCCTCCGGCACGTTGGCGATGATGACGTTCTGGTTGGCCGTCAGGCGGAAATCGCCCTTGTGCACCTCGGCGATCCGGCGCAGGCCCGAGAGGAATTGCGCCCCGTTCTCGATGTCCTTGATCCGGCCGGAGGGGACGTAGAGCGTCAGGTGGTGGCGCCCGTCGTCGCCCTCGGTCCAGCCGAAGCGGTCGCCGTTGCTGGTGAAGGTGAACGGCTTCGGCGCTTCGAGCTTCTTGCCCGCCCGCGCCTCGACCTCGGCCCGGAAGGCGTCGAGGCCGTAGCGCTCGATCGTGTACTTCAGTCGGGCGTTCTTGCGGTTCTTGCGGTTGCCCCAGTCCCGCTGGACGGTCATCACCGCCTCGGCATAGCGCAGGGCGTCCTCGGCCTTGCAGTAGCCCATCACGTCGGCGGTGCGGGGGAAGGTGTCCGGCTCGCCGTGGGTCATGCCCATGCCGCCACCGACGGTGATGTTCCAGCCGGTGACGGTGTTCTTCTTGTCGAGGATCGCGATGAACCCGAGATCGTGGGCGAAGACGTCGACCTCGTTGTTCGGCGGCACGGTGATCACGGTCTTGAACTTCCGCGGCAGGTAGGTCTTGCCGTATATCGGCTCGACCTCCTGCACCTCGTCCTCGCCGCCGATCACGCGCTCGCCATCGAGCCAGATCTCGCGCCAGGCGCGGGTCCGCGGCAGCAGCGAGTTCGAGATATCCTTGGCGAGCTGGTAGGCGGTGGCGTGCGCCTTGGCCTGGGCCGGGTTGGTCGAGGCCATGACGTTGCGGTTCACGTCGCCGCAGGCGGCGATGGTGTCGAGCAGGGCCGCGTCGATGGCGGCCATGGTCCGCTTCAGGTTCGACTTGATGATGCCGTGGAACTGGAAGGTCTGGCGCGTCGTCGCGCGCATCGCATCGCCGCCATAGGTGCGGGCGATGTCGTCGAGGATCAGCCATTGCTTGGGCGTGATCACGCCGCCCGCGATGCGCAGGCGGATCATGAAGCCGTAGGCCTTTTCGAGCTTCTTCTTGCTCCGCTCGGGGCGCAGGTCGCGATCGTCCTGCAGGTACATCCCGTGGAACTTCACGAGCTGCCCGTCATCCTCGGAGATGGCCCCCGTGGCATGGGCCAGGAGCCCGTCCGCGAGGGTGCCGCGCAGGTAGCCGCTGGCGATCTTGATGTGCTCGTTGGCCGCGAGCTTCTCCGCCCGCGCGGCTTCGGCGTCCGTGATCGGGCGCGAGGTCGGCGGGGTCTCGTAGACGCGCTTGGCGGGGGTGGGTGTGCCGTCGGTCATGGGTCTGGTCCGGTGCTGCTGCCGGTCGCTGCCTTCACCTCCCTCCCCCCTCTGCGGGGGAGGGTGCCCCGCGCGAGCGGGGCGGGAGAGGGGCAGCGCGCCGGTTCAGGATATGGCTCCCGCCGCGACCCGTCCGGATGCGGCGTTCCCCTCTCCCGACCCCTGCTGACGCAGGGGCCACCCTCCCCCGCAGAGGGGGGAGGGCTCGTGGCTGTCAGTAAACGTCCTGCTGGTACTTCCTGGCCCGCTCCAGCCCGGCGACATGCGCCTCGGCATCGGCGGTGGACAGGCCCTTCACGCTCTCGAAGGCCCGCACCACCGCGGCGCGGACGTCCTTGGCCATCTGCTTGGCATCGCCGCAGACGTAGAAATGGGCGCCCCCGTCCAGCCATTCCACCAATTCGGCGGCGTGCTGGTCGATCCTGTGCTGGACGTAGACCTTCTCCGGCTGGTCCCGCGAGAACGCCACGTCGATCTTGGTGAGCGACCTGTCCTCCAGCGCGTCCTGCCATTCGAGCTGGTACAGGAAGTCGTGGGTGAAGTGGCGATCCCCGAAGAACAGCCACGAGCGGCCGGGGGCCTCGGTGGCGCGACGCTCCTGCACGAAGGCGCGGAACGGGGCGACGCCGGTGCCGGGGCCGACCATGATGATGTCGGTGGCCGGATCCGCCGGCAGGCGGAAATGCTTGTTCGGCTTCAGCCGCACCCGCAGCTTGGCGCCGTTCTTGATCCGGTCCGCCACATGGACCGAGGCGACGCCGGCGCGCTTGCGGCCGAAGGTCTCGTAGCGCACCGCCACGATGGCGAGGTGGACCTCGTCGCCGACTTCCTTGCGCGACGACGCGATGGAATAGGCGCGGGGCGGCAGCGGCCGGGTGATGGTGCCGAGATGCTCGGCGGTGAGCTTGGCCGGGAAGCGCTCGATCAGGTCGATGAGGTTGCGGCCCTCGATCCAGGCGCGGACCTCGCCGCTCTCCACGAAGGCCTTGGCCTCCTCCGAACCCGTCGCCTTGGCGAAGCGCTCGATCGTCGCGGCGGACAGCGTGGTGATGTCGCGCTCGGCGAGCAGCGCCTTGCGCAGGGCCTCGTCACCCGAGAGGCCCGTGGCGGCCAGGATCTCGTCCACCAGCTGCGGGTCGTTCTCGGGGTAGATCTCCAGGGAATCGCCCGGCTCGTAGGCCGGCGCCCCGTCCTCGAAGGCGAGCGCGAGGTGGATCGTCTCCTTGTCGGAGCGCGAGGAATTGAGGTTCACGTGCTCGACCACCTCGACCACGACGGGATCGCGGCTCGGTTCGGAATCGTCGTCCCCACCGGCGCGTGCGAAATCCACCGCCACGACGTTGTCGGGGGCGGCGGCGGGCGCGAGCGCCTTGAGGGTGCCTTTGATCCACTCGGCGGCGGGCGTCTCGAAGTCGAGGTCGAGATCGGCCCGCTCGGCGGCGCGCTTGGCGCCCAGCGCTTCGAACCGCGCGTCGAGCGCCTTCCCGATGGCGCAGAACTCCGCGTAGGACGTGTCGCCCAGCGCCAGCACCGCGAACTCGACGCCCTCCAGGCGCGGGGCGCCCTCGCCCATCAGCTCGCCATAGGCCCGCACCGCGCGGGCCGGGGGCTCGCCCTCGCCCCAGGTGGCGGCGATGGCCACCAGCTTGCCGGCCTTCGGCAGGGTCGCGAGGTCGAGGTCGGCGAAGTCGACCACCTTCGGCTTGAAGCCCTGCTTCCGGGCGAGCTTGGCGACGTCGCCCGCGAGCTTTTCGGAATTGCCCGACTCGCTCGCGTAGATGACCGTCAGCGGCTCGCTGGCCTTGGGCGCCTGGGCGGGCGCCGCCTGGGCCTGACCCCCGGCGGCGTCGAGCCCGGCGAGAAAGCCTGCGAGCCATGCGCGTTGGACCGGGCTCGCGTTGACGAGAACGGCATCGAGGCTGGCGCGCTCGCCGTCCCCAAAGGGAGCGGTGCGCGGAAGAAGAGCGGAGCGAGACATCACCGGACCATGTCGTCGGGCGCGGGGCCCATGTCAACCAAGAACGTTCTTTTTGCAGAACGGCACGAAATGAGGAGATCGCCTTCGCCGCGTGCGGCGAAGGGAGAAGATCATTCTCCGACCGCGACGAGCGCCGGAGCCATTTCCGGCAGATGCCGCGTCGCCTTCGGCGGAGCCGGCAGCGGCAGGGCGGTGGTGGACTTCACCTTTTCCATGGCAAAGCGCGAGGTCACGTTCTTCAATGGAAGGACGGAGATGAGGCGCTTATAGAACGCATCGTAGGCCTGCATGTCTGCGACCACGACGCGCAGCATATAGTCGACATCGCCGGCCATCCGGTAGAATTCCAGCACTTCCGGCATGGCCGATACCGTGTCGGCGAAGCGCTGGAGCCAATCCTGCGAGTGGTCGGCGGTCTCGATCGAAACGAACACCGTCAGCCCCAGCCCGAGCTTCACGGGATCGAGCACCGCCACGCGCCGGTCGATCACCCCATCCGCCTCCAGGCGCTGGATGCGCTTCCAGCACGGCGTCTGCGACAGGCCGACCTTCTCGCCGATGGCGGCGATGGAGAGGGTGGCGTCCCGCTGCAGCAGGGCCAGGATCTTCAGGTCGATGGCGTCCAAAAGGAACCTCCGCCGTTTCGGCGCCCCTTTGAGGGAAGAAGGAACTTCCCGCTCTATAGGGGTTAGATGGCGTTTGTGAGAATAATTTTTTACAAACGAAGAGGCGTTGCCCTCGTTCCGTGTGCGTTGACGCACCCGCCGCAGGCATTTTCAGGGGTGCGAATCGGCCCCGTCGCCTTGACTTCGTTCGGTATAGCGAACATTTCGACCCCTCGACAACCGGCGCGGCCCACCACGTCCACAGGGCCGGCGCAGGAGCAGACCATCATGTCCCTCACGGATTCCGGGGCGGCCGAGGCGCGGGCCGGCGCACTCGCCACCCGCCTCGCCGCCCTCGATCTTCCCGCCCGCCTCGACCTCATCGCCCGCGAAGTGCCGGGGCGGCTGGTCTTCACCACGAGCCTCGGCATCGAGGATCAGGTGCTCACCCACGCCATCGCCATGGCGAAGCTCGCGGGCACGCGGATCGAGATCGCGACCCTCGACACCGGCCGGCTCTTTCCCGAGACCTACGAGACCTGGGTCGAGACCGAGGCCGCCTACGGCCTCCGCATCCTCGCCTACGTGCCCGAGCGCGCGGCCGAGGAAGCTTTCGTGCGCGAGGAGGGCATCAACGGCTTCCGCCGCTCGGTCGCCGCGCGGCAGGCCTGCTGCGGCTTCCGCAAGGTCGAGCCGCTGGGCCGGGCGCTCGACGGCGCCGCCGGCTGGCTGACCGGCCTGCGGGCCGGGCAATCGGCCAACCGCGCCGCGACGCCGCTCGCCGCCTGGGACGCCGAGCGCGGCCTCATGAAGCTGAACCCGCTGGCCGACTGGACGCGGGAGCGCATCGACCTGTTCGTGCGCGAGAACTTCGTTCCCTACAACACCCTGCACGACCGGGGCTTCCCCTCGATCGGATGCGCCCCCTGCACCCGCGCGGTGAAGGTCGGCGAGCCGGAGCGTGCCGGCCGCTGGTGGTGGGAACAGGAAGACAAGAAGGAATGCGGGCTGCATGTCGGCCGCCCCGGCGCCTCGGTGCAGCCGGGTCAGGAAGCCGCCGCATTCGAGCCCAACCCCGAAACCCGTGAGCCGGAGTTCGCCCGATGAGCGCCGCAACGGCCGCCCTGCGGCCCGACGTGACCCCCTCCCCCGCCCGCCTGAGCCACCTCAAGCGCCTGGAGGCCGAGGCCATCCACATCTTCCGGGAGACGGTCGCCGAGACCGAGAACCCGGTGATGCTCTATTCCATCGGCAAGGACTCGTCCGTCCTGCTGCATCTGGCGCTCAAGGCCTTCGCGCCGGGCAAGCTGCCCTTCCCCCTGCTCCATGTCGACACGACGTGGAAGTTCAAGGAGATGATCGCGTTTCGCGATTCCCGGGCGAAGGAGCTCGGCCTCGACCTCCTGGTCCACACCAACCAGGACGGGCTGGCGCGCGGCGTCGGGCCGGTGAGCCACGGCTCCGAGGTCCATACCGACGTGATGAAGACGCAGGCCCTGCGTCAGGCCCTCGACCTGCACAAGTTCGATGCGGCCTTCGGCGGCGCCCGCCGCGACGAGGAGGCGAGCCGCGCCAAGGAGCGCATCGTCTCCCTGCGCACGGCCCAGCACCGCTGGGACCCGAAGCGCCAGCGGGCCGAGCCCTGGCACCTGTACAATCTCAAGAAGAAGCGCGGCGAGTCGCTGCGGGTGTTCCCGCTGTCCAATTGGACCGAGCTCGATATCTGGCTCTACATCGAGCAGGAGAACATCCCGATCGTGCCGCTCTACTTCGCGGCGCCGCGCCCCGTCGTGGAGCGCGAAGGCCAGCTCATCATGGTCGATGACGAGCGCCTGCCCCTCAACCCCGGCGAGACCCCGCAGGAGCGGGTCGTCCGCTTCCGCACGCTCGGCTGCTACCCGCTGACCGGGGCCGTCGAGAGCGAGGCCGCGAGCCTGCCCGAGATCATCGCCGAGACGCTCGCCGCCCGCACCTCGGAGCGGCAGGGCCGGGTGATCGACAAGGACGGCGCCGGCGCCATGGAACGCAAGAAGCAGGAGGGCTACTTCTGATGACCATCCACCCGCCCAAGACTGCGTTCCAGGCGTCCTCGGTCGCGCAGGATTACGCCGCTTTCCTCGAGACGCACCGCGACAAGGAAGTGCTGCGCTTCATCGCCTGCGGCTCGGTGGACGACGGCAAGTCGACCCTGATCGGCCGCCTGCTGCACGACACCAAGCAGATCTTCGACGACCAGATCACCGCGCTTCGCCGGGATTCCCGCAAGCACGGCACGCAGGGCCAGGAGATGGACCTCGCGCTGCTGGTCGACGGCCTGCAGGCCGAGCGCGAGCAGGGCATCACCATCGACGTCGCCTACCGCTTCTTCTCCACGGACAAGCGCTCGTTCATCGTGGCCGACACCCCCGGCCACGAGCAGTACACCCGCAACATGGCCACCGGCGCCTCCACCGCCGACGTCGCCGTGCTCCTGGTCGATGCCCGCCAGGGCCTCACCCGCCAGACCCGCCGCCATGCGCTGCTGGTCTCGATGCTCGGCATCCGCCGCGTGGTGCTGGCCGTCAACAAGATGGACATGATCGGCTGGTCGCAGGACCGCTTCGCCGAGATCGTAAAGGGGTTTTCGGAGTTCGCGGCCGGGTTGCACTTCGCCGAGGTGCGGGCGATCCCGCTTTCGGCCAAGAACGGCGACAACGTCGTCGAGCCCGGCGTGAACACGCCCTGGCACACGGGCGGCACGCTGCTCTCGTTCCTCGAGACGGTGCCGGTGCGCGAGGAGGCCCTGAATGCCCCGTTCCGCATGGCCGTGCAGTGGGTCAACCGGCCCAACTCGGAGTTCCGTGGGTATAGCGGGCGCATCGCCAGCGGCACCGTGCGGCCGGGCGACCGGGTGAGCGTGCAGCCGGGCGGCCGCGCCGCCACGGTGGAGCGCATCTACACCGCCGACGGGGATCTGCCCGAGGCCGGCGCCGACCTCTCGGTGACGCTGGTGCTCGCCGAGCAGATCGACGCCTCGCGCGGTCAGGTGATCGCCACTGAGGGCGCGCCGCTCCTGGCCCTCGACACCCTCGATGCCCGCCTGTTCTGGGCCGCCGAGACCGACCTCGCGCCGGGGGCCAGCCTGTCCGCGAAGATCGGCACCGCCACGGTGACGGCGACGGTGCAGGCCATCGTCTCGCGCATCGATCCCGAGACCGGCAAGCCCGGCCCGGCCGAGCGCCTGTCCGCCAACGACATCGCCGACGTGCGCCTCACCCTCGACCGGCCGGTGGCGGTGGACGCCTATGCCGACAACCGCGAGACCGGCAGCTTCATCCTGATCGACCGCGAGACCACGGACACGGCCGCCCTCGGCCTCGTCCTGGCCCCGCGCCGGGAAGCCGCCGCCGCGCCGCAGCGGCAGGACGCTCAAGCCTCCTCCGGCGGGATCCTCGGCAGCCTGAAGCGCCTGTTCGGTCGCTGAAACGTTATCGTCGCCCTGCAACGGTTCGGCCGGCCCCGCGTTCTGCGGACCGGTCGAGCCGCCCGGCGATCCGGGTCGGCGCCGGATCGCAAGGAAACGACGATGACGAAGTCCCTCATCGGGCTCGCCGCCGCCCTGACCCTCGGGGGTCTCGGGGCGATCTCTACCGTGCAGGCCGCCCCGCTCGCGGCCGGCTCCGCGACGACGCTCGCCGGCGGCGCGCCGGTCGAGACCGTGGCCTTCGGCTGCGGGCCGGGCTGGACCCGTGGCCCCTACGGCCGCTGCCGCCCGATGTTCCGCCCGCGTCCCTTCTACGGTCGCCGCTGCTTCATCCGTCCGACCCCGTTCGGGCCCCGGCGCGTCTGCCGCTACTGAGCGGCGTCGGGGCTCTGCCCCGACACCCCGCCGAAGGGCGCCACGCCCTTCGGAATCCCCGGATCAGGCCGCCAGCAGGCGATACGAGTCGTGCCTCGCCGCCTGGTCGGGGATGGCCGTCACGATCATCAGCTCGTCGGCCTGGACCGATTCCGCCAGCGCCATGAGGTGCGGGCGCAGGGTGGCCGGCGCGCCGACATGAAGGCGGTCGCGGCCCCGCTCGATTCTCGCCTGCTCCGAGGGGGAGTAGGGATAGGCCAAGGCCTCGGCGAGGCTCGGCAGGGGCAGGTACTCGCCCCGCTCCCGCCGCAGGGTCGAGAGGCGGGCGCTCGACGCGAGGCGCTCGGCCTCCGCGTCCGTCTCCGCGCAGATCGCCGCCACCGCGAGGATCGCGTGCGGCTCCGAACCCAGGCGCGAGGGCCGGAACGCCTCCCGATAGGCCCGCATCGGCCCCTCGGCGGGAATACCGGCAAAATGCTGCGCGAAGGCGAAGCCGGCGCCGATCTGCGCGGCGAGCTGTGCGCTGTAATCGGACGAGCCAAGCAGGAAGAGCGGCGGCAGCGGCACGCCCGCCGGGCTCGCCTGGATCTGGTTGAACGGGTGTCCCTCCGGGAAGCCGCCGTCCCAGAACAGCAATTCCTGCAACCGGTCGAGGAAGTCGTCGCCGCCATTCCCCGAGGGCGCCTCCCGCCGCCGCAGGGCGCGGGCGGTGATGCCGTCGGTGCCCGGCGCCCGGCCGATCCCGAGGTCGATCCGGCCGGGGAACAGCGCCTCAAGCACCCGGAAGCGCTCGGCGACCATCAGCGGCGCGTGGTTCGGCAGCATGATCCCGCCCGATCCGACCCGGAGGGTCCGGGTCGCGGCTGCGATCTGGCCGATCATGATCTCCGGCGCGGGGCTCGCCACGTTCGGCAGGGCGTGGTGCTCGGCGAGCCAGTAGCGCCGGTAGCCGAGGGTATCGACATGCCGGGCCAGCGCCAGCGTGTCGTGCAGCGCCTGCGCCGGGGTCGCGTCGGACGATACGAAGGAGAGGTCGAGGACGGAGAGCGGGATCATGCCCATAGAGATGGGGGCGCGGGGGGCGGTGCGGGAGGGACCGGCTCTACGGCACCGACTCGCCGGTTTCTGCCACTGCGTCGTAAAAACCTGCGATGTCTCGTCCGCCGTAGAAGATGTTGTCGATCCGCACCCGGTCCTGGTCGATCGTGTAGGCGATCACTGCGGAACGCTCGAACGCGATGGTCCGCAGCCCCACCTCCAGATCGTCGCGGGGGCGACCGGCATAGGGTGCGTCCCCGATCCGCTCGCATCGATCCTTGATCCGCTGCGTAAATCTCCGGGCGGTGGCGACATCCTGGCTCCGATCAAGGACCATTTGAAAGATGGTTCTGAAATCGCTTCGCGCTTGGGGGCGGAACGTCACGCGCATCCTACGCACGGCGGAAGTCGCGCTCCGCTTCGGCGAACAGCCTGTCGAGGTCGTCCTGAACCTCCTCGCTGGTTAGATCCGGCCGAGGATCGTCCAGCGAGCGCCTGATCCGCGCGCGGATCGAGTCCAGGTGCTCGGCCTGCTCCCGGCGCTGCCGTTGGAGGGCGCGCACGGCATCGTCGAGCGCGGCATCGAGCGACGCGTATTCCCCCGCCGCGACGCGCTCGCGCACGGCCTGCAGGGTCTCCGGCGCCATGGTCACGCTGATCGTCTCGCCCCTGGGCATGTCCGTCTCCCGATCACCGGGCCATCTTATCAAGAATTCCGTGAGTCGCGCGATGCTTGCCGGCTCACGGCCGCGGGACTAGGGTCCGCGCCGTTTTCCACCGGAGCACGCAGCCCCATGGCCTTCCTCGCCGATGTCCTCTCGCGGGTGAAGCCCTCCGCGACCATCCTGATGACGCAGAAGGCGCGCGAGCTGAAGGCGTCCGGCGTGGACGTCATCTCCCTCTCGGTCGGCGAGCCGGATTTCGACACCCCCGCCCACATCAAGCAGGCCGGCATCGACGCGATCAACCGCAACGAGACCCGCTACCCGCCGGTCTCCGGCATCGTGCCCCTGCGCGAGGCCATCGCGAAGAAGTTCAAGCGCGAGAACGGGCTCGACTACAAGCCGTCGCAGACCATCGTCGCCACGGGCGGCAAGCACATCCTCTACAACGCGCTGCTCGCCACCCTGAACCCCGGCGACGAGGTGGTGATCCCCCGCCCCTACTGGGTCTCCTACCCGGAGATGGTCGGCCTGTGCGGCGGCACGGCGGTCTTCGCCGAAACGCGGATGGAGGACGGGTTCAAGCTCCAGGCGGCCGAGCTGGAGCGCGTGCTCACCCCCAAGACCAAGTGGATCATCCTCAACTCGCCCTCGAACCCCTCCGGCGCCGCCTATTCGCGCACCGAGATGAAGGCGCTCACCGACGTGCTGCTCCGCTATCCGGACGTGCACGTCCTGACCGACGACATCTACGAGCACCTGACTTACGGCGACTTCGAGTTCGTCACGCCGGCCCAGGTCGAGCCCGCCCTCTACGAGCGGACGCTGACCATGAACGGCGTCTCGAAGGGCTACGCCATGACCGGCTGGCGCATCGGCTACGCGGCAGGGCCGGAAAAGCTCATCAAGGCCATGGACTTCGTGCAGGGCCAGCAGACCTCCGGCGCCACCACCATCGCGCAATGGGCGGCGGTGGCCGCCCTCGAGGGGCCGCAGGACCACCTCGCCACCTTCCGGGCCGCCTTCCAGAAGCGCCGCGACCTCGTGGTCTCGATGCTGAACCAGACCAAGGGCCTGACCTGCCCGACGCCGGAGGGCGCCTTCTACGTCTACCCGTCCTGCGCGGAGACGATCGGCAAGCGCACCGAGAGCGGCAAGACCATCGAGACGGACGAGGATTTCGTCACCGAGTTGCTGATGGCCGAGGGCGTGGCGGCGGTGCACGGCTCGGCCTTCGGGCTGGGTCCGAACCTGCGCATCTCCTACGCCACCTCGGACGCGGTGCTGGAAGAGGCCTGCCGCCGCATCCAGCGCTTCTGCGGCTCGCTCCGCTGAGAGCGTCGCCCGGCGCCCCCCATGGCGCCCCCCTTGTGGCGCCCCAATGGGCGCCCCATGCGGCGCCGGGTCACCGCCTCGCTTCGGTTGCCGGCTCGCTTGCGACCCCTTACACGGGCCTTCCCCGCGGCCGATGCGCCTGACGGTTTCGCGAGCCCTCTCGGGCCTGCATGGTAGCGGGGTCGGCAGTGACGGGGCGGTCCGGACCAGTTCTCTGGGCCGCGCCTGTGAGGCTTAGTGGGCCGAGCGGCTGCAGGGGTGTCGGAGGCGCGGGGAACAGGAACCGCGGATCAGGCGCAAGGCCCACTCGATTTCCCTCCCGGAATGAGACGCCGCTGTCCCGAAGCGGGGCAAAAGGGTGCCATACGCTTTCCCGCTTTCTTCACCCTCCGGTGTGAAGGTGGCAACGGGCCGGGATCCGGTCCGTCGTGTGGGCGTTCACTCGGGTTTCGATCGCATGCGTTCCCTGCTCACAGGCGGGATCAAGGCCATCCTGGCCGTCGCCGCCCTCTCCACCGGAATTCACTGGGCCCTGCGCTTGCAGCGGGATTCGGATGGGCTGACCACCCCCGCCATCGCCAGTATCGCCGATCCCGAGACGACGGGCTCGATCGCGCCCCGCGCCAGCGCGCCGCCGCCGGCCGCCGAGATGGGGCAGGCCGTGGCGCCGGCCCCCGCCGCGCCGCGCCCGGCCGTGGCCCGCACACCGCTTCCGTCGGAGCTCGACCAGTCGCATCTGGCCGCCCTCATCGCGACCGCGACCATGAGCGCCCCCGCCCCGAAGAAGACCGCGAAGCGCTGACGCGCGAGAGCGTTAACGAACGGTGAGCGGCGCCCGCGCGTCCCGCGCCCTCGCCGCATGGTTCGGTTGCGCCGCCGCGCCTACCTGCGCCGTGCCGCGCATGGCACTTTGCCTTTAGCGTCGCGGTCCTCCGCGTCCCTCTCGATTCGCATCGATGGCCAGGCCCGCCCCCTTGTCCGCCTCGACCGTCCCGGCACCGGCCGGGATTTCCACCGCCAGCGACGCCGAGGCCGCACGGCGCCGTCGGATGGTGGGCATCGCGCTCATGTGCGGCGCGGTCGCCTTCTTCGCGAGCCTCGATGCCTGCGGCAAGACCCTGGCGCGGGCGGGGGTCGATCCCCTGGTCACGACCTTCATGCGCTACGCCGCCAGCGTCGCCATGATTTCAGTCTTCGTGAACCCGGTGCGCACGCCGAGCGTGGTGCGCAGCCGCCGGCTCGGCCTGCAGGTGCTGCGCTCGCTGCTGCTCTTCGCCTCCACGGCCCTCAACTTCATGGCCCTGCGCTACCTGCAGATGGCCGAGACGATCTCGATCCAGTTCGCCGCGCCGCTCACCGTCGCGCTGCTGGCCGGGCCGCTGCTCGGCGAATGGTCGTCCCGCGCCCGGCTCACCGCCATCGGCATCGGCTTCCTCGGCGTGCTGGTGATCGTGCGCCCCGGCGTCGGCACCATGCATCCGGCCGCCCTGCTCAGCGTGGCGAACGTGCTGGTCTACGCCCTCTACGCCATCGTGACGCGCAAGCTGGCCTCCTACGATTCCACCGCCACGACCATGTTCTACACCGGCCTCGCGGGCGTCGCCCTGATGGCGCCGCTGCTGCCGTGGATCTGGTCGAGCCCCACGCAATGGAGCCATTGGGCGCTGCTGCTGGCGGTGGCCCTGTTCGGCACGGTCGGCCACTGGCTCCTCGTGCTCGCCCATGCGCGGGCGCCGGCCAACGTCCTCGCGCCGTTCATCTACACGCAGCTGCTCTGGTCCGTGACCCTCGGCTTCCTGCTGTTCGGCGACCTGCCGGGGCGCTGGACCATCGCCGGCGCGATGATCGTCATCGGGTCGGGGCTGTATCTCCTCGCGCAGGACACCCTCCGCCGCGCGGTGTGAGGCGGGCGATCCCCAACGGCCTTGCGTCCGTAGCGGCGGGGCAGGACCCCAGCCGCCGGGCACCGCCCAGCACCCGCAAGGGGGCTTGTCCCTGACGATCCCAAACAATTCGGATCGGGCCGCACGATGTGCGTTTCTCCTTACAGGGATGGAGACATCCGCGCTGGAGTTGGCTACGGCAAGATCCAAGTCTCATCGAGACGGTGCTTGCGGCGGCGAGCTTTCAAAACATAAAGAATAAAGAGGGGTCTCCCATGTACATTTCGCCAAGCGATTTACTGTCGCGAATCCCCGAAGATGCGCGAGTGCTGGACTTGGGCGGCTGGGAGCGTGTGTTTTCAAGGGCTGATGTTGTTGCCGATCTATTGCCCTACGAAACACGCAAGAGGTCTAATCTGTACGGCGAGACTGAGAGATTTACAAAAGATACTTGGATCGTTGCCGATTTTTGTTCCCCCGCGTTTTGGAATAAGATTCCAGACAAGTCATTCGACTTCATTACGATCGCTCATACGCTGGAGGACATTCGTGATCCTCTCTACGTTTGCTCGCAAATGATTCGCTGTGGCAAAGCGGGGTATATCGAAGCGCCGAGCAAGCCACGGGAATGCGCCAAAGAGAGCGCGACCGCACAATTCTCTGGCTATGCGCACCATCGGTGGATCATCGAGCCGGAAAAGGATTTATCCGGACTCATCTTCAAAGCAAAATTGGCGTGGGCTCATTCCGAGGATTATCTCGGCGATGAAAAGCGTTCGCTGCTAAAAGATTACTTCTTTCAGTTCGATGGGTTCTTCTGGGAAGGCTCGTTCTCTTACGTCGAGCATTTCGCAAAGGGCATGGAGATCGAGACGGCTGATCTCAGATGGTACTACGACCACGTGGTCAGGTTGGGCGTGAAGCGAGAGAACCTGATCTCGCTCACGCCCCACTCTGTTTCCGAGAACAACGGAAAGTGTCTCTGGGTCAGCGAGTACGAGCTACCCTCTGAGTATGTGGCTCGGACGGGCAAGCCGCCGAGCCTTTATCCTCAGTATGCCTCCCAGGGCGCCGCTATTTAGCGGTGGTGACGGCGGTGATGGGCGCGGCGGTAATGCCGGCGCGAGCGCATGTCGGTGCGGTAGGCGCGCCGGCCCGGATCGATCCCGAGCGCGCCGTTGACGGTGCCGACCGCGCCGCCCACGGCGCCGCCGACCACACCGCCGATGGGGCCACCGACGCGATCACCCTCGGCCGCGCCGCGCTGCACGCCACCGACGAGGCCCTGGGCCTGCGCGGGCATCGCGGCGGTGAGGGAGCCGGCGGCGAGCATCGCCGCGACGAGGGCGGTTCCGAGGGTGAGTCTCATGGGCGTTCCTCCTGAAGCGTAGCCGGACATCGGCACACCCTCCGAACGACCGGGAGCGCGAATCGTTGCAGGGCCGGGCCGCCCTCGCGCTGGCATCCGCCGGGGCCGGCTGCTAGAGAGGCGGAATGGTCCCTCCCCGCGCATCGCGCCCCGCTCCCGGCGGACGGCGAATTACGAGCCCGGCCGCCGCCTGAGGGCCCGCGCGCGTGGTGCGGCAGGGCTTTCGCGGACGGCCGGGATCCGCCGCCTGTCCCCAGCGCCCCCTTTTGGCCGCCCGATCGGCCCGACCTTGCGAGACCCGATGACCACCCCCGACACGAACGCGCCCGCCGCGCCGGCCCGCGACTATTCCAAGACCCTGTTCCTGCCGAGCACCGAGTTCCCGATGCGCGCCGGGCTCCCGACCCGCGAGCCGCTGCTGCTGGAGCGCTGGGCGCGGATCGACCTCTACGAGAAGATCCGGCAGGCGGCGGCGGGGCGGCCGAAATTCGTGCTGCACGACGGCCCCCCCTATGCCAACGGCAACATCCACATCGGCACGGCGCTGAACAAGATCCTCAAGGATGTGATCGTCCGCAGCCAGGGGACGCTGGGCAAGGACGCCAATTACGTCCCCGGCTGGGACTGCCACGGCCTGCCGATCGAGTGGAAGATCGAGGAGCAGTACCGCGCCAAGGGTCGCAACAAGGACGACGTGCCGGTGATCGAGTTCCGGCAGGAATGCCGGACCTTCGCCGCCCATTGGCTCGACGTGCAGCGCGAGGAGTTCAAGCGGCTGGGCGTCACCGGCGATTGGGACCACCCCTACGCGACCATGGCCTTCCCGGCCGAGGCCGCCATCGCCGACGAGCTGATGAAGTTCGCCGTCACCGGCCAGCTCTATCGCGGCTCGAAGCCGGTGATGTGGTCGGTGGTGGAGAAGACCGCCCTCGCCGAGGCCGAGGTCGAGTACGAGGAGCACGTCTCCGACACGATCTTCGCGGCCTTTCCGATCACCCAGGGCGGCGAAGCCTTTCCCGAGGCGCGGGTCGTGATCTGGACGACCACCCCCTGGACGATGCCGGGCAACCGGGCCGTCGCCTATTCGAAGAAGATCGCCTACGGGCTCTACAAGGTCACGGCGGCGCCGGAGGACAACTGGGCCAAGCCCGGCGAGACCTACGTGCTCGCCGATACGCTCGCCCCGACGGTGTTCAAGGCCGCCCGCGTCGAGGCGTTCGAGCGGGTCTCGGACGTCCCTGCCGACGCGCTTGCGGGCCTCACCCTCGCCCATCCCCTGGCGGGCCTCGGCTACGGCTTCGACGTGCCGCTGCTCGACGGCGACCACGTCACCGACGAATCCGGCACGGGCTTCGTCCACACGGCGCCGAGCCATGGCCGCGAGGATTTCGAGCTCTGGATGGCCTCCGGGCGGCGCCTCGCCGAGCGGGGCATCGACACCACGATCCCCTACACGGTCGATGCCGACGGCACGCTCACCAAGGCGGCGCCGGGCTTCGAGGGCCGTCGCGTGTACACCGAGAAGGGCGAGAAGGGCGACGCCAACAAGGCGGTGATCGCCGCCCTCACCGAGGCCGGGGCGCTGGTCGCGCGCGGGGTGCTGCGCCACCAGTATCCGCATTCCTGGCGCTCGAAGAAGCCGGTGATCTTCCGCAACACGCCGCAATGGTTCATCGCCATGGACCGGCCGGTGGATGCCCTCGGCAACCGGACGCTGCGCGAGGTCGCCGTGCAGGCGATCAACGACACGCAATGGGTGCCGCCCCAAGGAAAAAACCGCATCGACGGCATGGTCGGCAACCGGCCGGATTGGGTGGTCTCGCGCCAGCGCGCCTGGGGCGTGCCGATCACCGTCTTCGTCCACAAGGAGAGCGGCGAGGTTCTGAAGGACGAGGCCGTCAACGCCCGCATCCACGCGGCCTTCGCTGCTGAGGGCGCCGACGCGTGGTTCGCCCCCGGCGCGGCATCCCGCTTCCTCGCCCCCGAGCACGATCCCGCCGCCTACGAGCAGGTGATGGACGTGCTCGACGTGTGGTTCGATTCCGGCTCGACCCACGCCTTCGTGCTCGATGACCCGGAGGCCTTCCCCGGCCTCTCGGGCGTGACGCGCGTCCGCGACGGCGGGCAGGACACGGTGATGTACCTCGAAGGGTCGGACCAGCATCGCGGCTGGTTCCAGTCCTCGCTGCTCGAATCCTCCGGCACGCGCGGCCGGGCGCCCTACGACGTGGTGCTGACCCACGGCTTCGTCCTCGACGGCAAGGGCCTGAAGATGTCGAAGTCGAAGGGCAACGTCGTCGCGCCGCAGAGCGTCATCAAGGATTCGGGCGCGGACATCCTGCGGCTGTGGGTGGCGGCCTCCGACTATACCGACGACCTGCGCATCGGCCCGGAGATCATCAAGACCTTCGCGGAAACCTACCGCAAGCTGCGCAATTCGCTCCGCTGGATGCTGGGCTCGCTGGCCCACCGCGTCGCCGGCGACGACGTTCCGTTCGAGCAAATGCCCGAATTGGAGCGGCTGATCCTGCACCGGCTCGCCGAACTCGATGGCGAGATCCGCGAGGCCTACGCCGCCTACGACACCAAGCGGGTCGTGGCCCTGCTCAACGGGTTCATGACCGGCGACCTGTCGTCCTTCTACTTCGATGTGCGCAAGGATGCGCTCTACTGCGATCCGATCTCCTCGGTGACGCGGCGGGCGGCGTTGCAGGTGATCGACGAGACCTTCAAGCGGGTCGTGGTGTGGCTCGCCCCCGTCCTGGCCTTCACGGCGGAGGAGGCGTGGCTCGACCGCACTCCGTCCGAGGACAGTTCGGTCCACCTGCAGACCCTGCCGGAGACGCCCGCCTCCTGGCGCGACGACGCGCTGGCGGCGAAGTGGCAGAAGATCCGCCGGGTCCGCCGGGTGGTGACGGGGGCGCTGGAGATCGAGCGCGCCGCCAAGCGCATCGGCGCCAGCCTGGAGGCGGCCCCGGTGGTCTTCATCGCCGATGCGGACCTGCGCGCGGCGGTGGATTCGCTGGGCCTGAACGCCTTCGCGGATACCTGCATCACCTCCGCCATCACGGTGGAGGCGGGCGAGGGGCCGGCCGAGGCCTTCCGCCTCGATGAGGTGAAGGGCGTGGCCGTGGTCCCGGCCCTGGCGCAGGGCCGCAAATGCGCCCGCTCCTGGCGTGTCAGCCCCGAGGTCGGCAGCGACGCCGAGTTTCCCGAGGTGACCCCGCGCGACGCGCAGGCCCTGCGGGAATGGGATGCGGCCCACCCGGAGGCCAGCGCGGCGTGAGGCTGGCCGGACGAGATCAGGCGGGTGTCCCCTCGCCCCGCTTGCGGGGAGAGGGCTTCGGCGACCTTGTCGTCGCCGGAGCGAGGCGGCAGCCGAGGGTGAGGGGGGCCGCCGGGCTGGCTCCTTCCGCGAGCCCCCTCACCATCGCCCTTTGGGCTCGCCTCGCCCCCGGCAAGGGGAGCTCGGCCCTCTCCCCGCAGGCGGGGAGAGGGGACGCGCGCCCATGACCCCTCCCCGCGCCGGCCTTCTCGCCCTCGCCCTCACGCTCCTCGTCGATCAGGCGACGAAGCTCGGGCTGTATTTCGGCACGGATCTCGTGCTCACCCAGCCCTGGCGCTACGGGCCCTACACGGACCTCGTGGTGGTGTGGAACAGGGGCGTCTCGTACGGGATGTTCCAGCAGGACGGGGCGTTCGGCCGCTGGCTGCTGGTGGCGCTCTCCCTCGCCGCCGCCCTGGCGCTCGGCTTCTGGATGATTCGCGCCGGCTCGCGCCTGCTCGCCGTGGCGCTCGGCCTCATCGTCGGCGGCGCCCTCGGCAATGCCGTCGACCGGGCGGTCTACGGGGCGGTGTTCGATTTCGTCCACCTCCACGTGGGGGGATGGTCGTGGTACGTGTTCAACGTCGCTGACGCCGCCATCGTGGCCGGCGTGATCGGGCTGATCCTCGACAGCCTGATTCCCGCCTCCGCCGCCGGACGCGCGCGCGACAAGGCCACGCCCCGGCCGTGATGCGCACAACACACAGGTCGATCCAGTACGCTTGGACTGGTAGAGCGTGGCCAAGGCGCCATACGATCGCCGGAAACCGGTTTCACCCCGGTCTCCGTCGGATCAGGCCGCGTGGCGGCCATCCCCGCGCCGAATCCTCGGCCGGCACCCGTGAGGTAGCATGAGCGCGCACCGCAAGCTTCGACTCCTCCTACCCGTGGCGGCCCTGTTCCCCCTCGTCGCGACCGGCGCGGCCCAGGCGCAGCAGAGCGGCGAGCTGATGCGCGACGCCCTCTCCGGGATCGGCCTCCTGGAAAAGCAGCAGGCTCCCATCGACTATCACGAGCGTCCGCCCCTGGTGATGCCGCCGAAGCTCGATGGCAATGCCCTGCCCGCGCCCCGCGCCCGCACCAAGAGCGCCGCGTGGCCGAAGGATCCCGAGATCGTCGCCCGCGAGCGCGAGGTGGAGGAGCGCCGGGTGCCCAAGGGCAACCAGGCGCTCGGCCGCTACAACGACAACAACGTGACGATGTCGGTCGATGAGATGCGTGCCGGCCGCCGCGCCGGGGCGAACCTCACCACCGAGCCCGAGGACAAGCCCGGCGACAACACCCGCCGCAGCACGTGGCTCGATCCGCTCGAGCTGTTCAAGGGCAAGAGCGAGGACAAGCAGGCCTCCGAGGTCGAGCCGACGCGCGAATCCCTCGTCGAGCCGCCGACCGGCTATCGTCAGGCGCCGAAGAAGCTCGTGCGGACCGAGGGCGAGCCCGTGAAGAACGCCAGCGCCGAGCGGGAGGAGTCCGATCCGGGCGCCTACCTCCGGTCGCAGCAGAGGCGCTGAGTCTCAGCGCCTCCGGCGGTCGACCGTGGCACAGTTGCGACACGGGCCGCCGACGGCAACATAAGGACTTTCCCGGTACGGCTCTTGCCGCCGGGAACTGGACAGGCTCCGCATTCCGGCCCGCCCGTCAGGGTGGGGTCGCCGAGGGTGAAGCCGGGTAAGGACAAGCTTGATGCACCTCTTCAGGACGGGCACGCCGACCCTTTTCCCCGCGAGGCGGGGCGCCCGCTTCGGGGCCACCGCCGGGCGGGGGGAGGCCGCGGCCTTCGGAGGCTCCGAGGCCGGTGGGCCGGAGGTCGCGTCCTTCACCCTCGACAACAACCTCGACGTGGTGGTGGTGCCCGACCACCGGGCGCCCGTGGCGACCCACATGATCTGGTACCGCAACGGGTCGGCGGACGATCCGCTCGGCCAGTCGGGCATCGCCCACTTCCTCGAACACCTGATGTTCAAGGGCACCGAGCTGCACCCCGTGGGCGCTTTCTCGAAGGCCGTCTCCGGCCTCGGCGGCCAGGAGAACGCCTTCACCAGCTACGATTACACCGCCTATTTCCAGCGCGTGGCGCGCGACCATCTCGGCACGATGATGGCCTTCGAGGCGGACCGGATGCACGGCCTCGTCCTCGATGACGCGGTGGTGGCGCCGGAGCGCGACGTGGTGCTGGAGGAGCGCCGGATGCGGGTCGAGACCGACCCCTCGGCCCAGCTCTCCGAGGCGATGGCGGCCTCGCTCTTCGTGCACCACCCCTACGGCATCCCGATCATCGGCTGGATGCACGAGATCGAGGGGCTGAACCGCGACCACGCCCTCGACTATTACAACCGCTTCTACACGCCCGAGAACGCGATCCTGATCGTGGCCGGCGACGTGACCCCGGATGAGGTGCGCCGTCTCGCCGACGACACCTACGGCCGCGTCACCCCGCGCGGCGCCCGGCCGGAGCGCCGCCGCCCCCGCGAGCCGGAGCCCCGCGCGCTTCGCCGGGTCTCGGTGGCCGACCCGAAGGTCGAGCAGCCGACGCTGCAGCGGCTCTACCTCGCCCCGTCCTGCATCACCGCCACCGATGGCGGCTGCCACGACCTCGAACTCCTGGCCGAGGTGCTGGGCGGCGGCTCGACCTCCTACCTCTACCGCAAGCTCGTGCTGGAACAGGGCCTCGCGGTGAATGCCGGCGCCTGGTACATGGGCTCGGCCATCGACGACACCCGCTTCTCCGTCTACGCCGTGCCCGCCGAGGGCGTGAGCCTGGAGCAGCTGGAAGCCGCCCTCGACCGGGTTCTGGCCCGCGCCCCCTCGGACGCGCTGGCCCCCGACGCCATCGAGCGGGCCAAGACCCGCCTCGTGGCCGAGACGGTCTATTCGTCGGACAGCCAGTCCTCCCTCGCCCGGATCTACGGCTCGGCCCTGGCCATCGGCGAATCCATCGAGGATGTCCGCCGCTGGCCGACGGATATCGAAGCGGTGTCGCGGGAGCGCCTGAAGGCGGCCTGTGAGCGCTGGCTGTCCCCCGCCCGTTCCGTGACCGGCTACCTGACCAAGGCCCGGGACCCCGACGCCCCGGTCGCGCTGGCCGCCGAGTAGGTTCGCCCGAACCTGCCTCCGCCCGCGACCGCAACGAGAACACACGAGGCTGCCATGAACCTGGCCGACACAGACACGCAGACCGCCACGAGCCCCACGACGGCCTTGCCCGTTGTGGCCGTCCCGGGCGTCGAGGCGTGGCACGTCGAGTCCAACGTCGTGCCGATGATCGCCCTGTCCTTCACCTTCGAGGGCGGTGCGGCCCAGGACCCCGAGGGCAAGGCCGGCTGCGCGCAGATGCTGGCCCGGCTCCTCGACGAGGGCGCGGGCGACCTGACCTCCGACGCCTTTCAGGAGCGGCTGGCCGCGCGGGCCATCGAGCTGTCCTTCCATGCCGGCCCCGACGCCCTGGGCGGCTCGCTGAAGATGCTGCTCAAGCACGCGGGCGAGGCCATCGACCTCCTCGCCCTGGCGCTGGCCAAGCCCCGCCTCGACCCCGACGCCATCGAGCGTGTGCGGGCGCAGGTGATGGCGGGCCTGCGCTACCAGCAGAACGATCCGGGGGTGATGGCCTCCCGCCGGTTCTTCAAGGAAGCCTTCGACGGGCACCCCTATGCCCGGCCCTCGTCGGGCACGATCGAGAGCGTCGCGGCGATCACCCGCGAGGACATCCTCGCCATGCATGCGCGCCTGATCGGGCGCGGGCGGATCAAGGTCGCGGCGGTGGGCGCCATCGGGGCCGAGGCCCTGGCGGAGGCCCTCACCCGCGCCTTCGGCGCCCTGCCCGAGGCCGGCGCCCTGACGGCCGTGCCGCGCACGCAGATCCAGGAGCTCGACCGCAGGATCGTGGTCGATCTCGACGTGCCGCAATCGGTCATCCGCTTCGGCATGGCCGGCATCCCGTGGCGCGACCCGGACTTCATCCCGGCCTACGTGCTGAACCACGTGCTCGGCGGCGGCGCCTTCACCTCGCGCCTGTTCCAGGAGGTGCGCGAGAAGCGCGGCCTCGCCTATTCGGTCGGGACGTCGCTGGTGAGCCACCGTTCGGCGGCGATGATCTGGGGCTACACCGCCACCAAGAACGAGCGCGTCGGCGAGGCCCTGTCGGTGATCGGCGACGAGATCGGCCGGCTCATCACGGAAGGTCCCTCCGACGATGAGTTGCAGAAGGCCAAGGACTATCTCACCGGGTCCTACGCGCTGGGCTTCGACACCTCGACCAAGATCGCGCACCAGCTGGTGCAGATCGCCTTCGAGGATCTCGGCATGGACTACATCGCCCGCCGCAACGCGATGGTGGAGGCCGTGACCCAGGCCGACATCCGCCGCGCCGCCGCCCGCACCTTCGCCGACGGCAAGATGCTCGTCGTCGCCGCCGGCCGGCCCGTGGGGCTTTAAGGGCGGGTCAGGCCAGCCTTCGCACCGCCGCCACCGCCTCGTCGTCGACCCGGTCGACGTCGGGGGCATCGATGTGGCGGTAGCGGGCCTGGATGAGGCCGAAGGCGCCGAAGGCCATATGGCCGGCGGCGACGAGCGCCAGGAGAACCGTGCCGTAGGGCTGGCGCCGCAGCAGCACGAAGGCGTCGCCGAGGCCCTTCGCCTCGGCCGAACTCTGGTACCACGCGGCGGCGGCGACGAAGCCGCCGATGATCAGGAACGCCACCCCCCGCGCCGCATAGCCGAACCGGCCGGTCGGCTCGGCCCAGCGCCGCCGCGCCTCTCCGTCGAGGGCGAGGCGGGCCGTCGTGTCGCCCTTCCAGGCGCGGGCGAGGTAGCCGATGGCCGTGCCCGCCACGGCGAGGCCGACGAGGGCGACCAGCCACCGCCCCATCGGCTTGGCCAGCAGCCACGCGGTGCCGTCGTGCACGCCGTTGCCGCCGCCGAAGCCGAGCCCGAGGCAGAGCGAGGCCGCCGTGCCGGCCAGGCCGAGATAGAGCAGCGCGCTCACGAGATGGGCGCCGCGCGTCACGAGGCCCTTCAGAGAAGTGCCGCGCCGGTCGGCGTCGGTCACCGCCTCCACCGCCCGCCACAGGGCGAAGGCGAAGAGGCCCAGCGCGATCAGCCCGACGAGGACGACGCCGAACGGCCCGACGAGAACCGTCCGCAGGGCGTCGTGGCTGTCCCCCGGCCGCCCGCCGCCGAAGGCCGCCAGCAGGGCGAGGCCGCCCACGAGGACGTAGACGGTGCCCCGCGCGCCGTAGCCGAAGCGGGCCAGGCGCTCCAGGGCGTTGCGCCCGCCGGGGATGGTCTTCGCAGACGGGACGCTGGGCATGGGACCGGGGCTGTGTGGACCCCGCTCAACGCGCGAGCGGGGCCATCCGTTCAGGCCCCGGCCTTCTCCGCCCGGCCGGTGAGGGCGACGTAGAAGCCGAGCCCGTCCTGGGCCGGCAGGGTCTGCAGGCGCTCCACGAGGCCCCGGCGCTTGGCGTCGAGGAGGAGGCGCCCGGCCGGCTGGAACAGGGTCTCGCCGCCGCCCTCCGGCGGCGGATCGAGCCGCACGGCGACGGTCTTGCCCTTCGCGAAGCGGCTGCGCTCGATCATCTCCTTCAGGGAGGCCTCGGCCGTCGCCTTGTTGGCCCCGCGCAGGTCGAGCACCGATTCGGCGTCCGTGACGCCCAGCGAGCCGCGCAGCTTGGCGGCGTAGAAGTCATCGAAATGGGGCAAGGGCACTGCGCTCGCGCGTTGGAGAATCCGCTATCCCGCCAGATGTCGCGCAAAGGCGTGCCGCCGTCGAGTTCTCCGTGACGGTCGGGGCGATCAGCCGCCGCTCAGCCGGAGGCCTTCGAGGGAGCGGCCGGCTTCCAGGAAACGCTGCGGGTCCACCGGCTCGCCGTCGATCCGGGTCTCGTAATGCAGGTGCGCGCCGGTAGAGCGGCCGGTGGAGCCGACATAGCCGATCACATCGCCGGCCGCGACGCGCTGGCCCGGCTGCACCGCGATGCGGGCGAGATGGCCGAAGCGGGTGGCGAGCCCGTGGCCATGGGCGAGCTCGACCATGTTGCCGTAGCCGCCGGCCCACTCGGCCTCGGTGACGACGCCCGGCGCCGTGGCCCGCGCCGGCTCGCCGTACTCGGCCTTGAAGTCGAGCCCGGTATGCAGGGCGAGGCCTCGCGTGAACGGATCGAGCCGGGGTCCGAACGGGCTCGACAGGCTGGGTTCGCCGGAGAGCGGCCGGCGCAGGGGCAATTCCCCCACGGCCTGCCGCAGGCGCTGCCCATGGTCGATCAGCCGGCCGACGAGGCTCACGCCGCCGTCGAAGCCCTGCCGCGCGACGGCATTGGCGTCCAGGGGCACCAGGGGGCCGCCGACCCGCTCGCCCGGCGCGGCCGGCAGCAGGCGCGACGGATCGAGCCCGACGTGGGCGACGACGGCGCGCAGGCGTGCGAGCCCGGTCTCGGCGCCGCGTGCGAGGCGGCCGAGCTGGGCGCCCTGCGCCTCCTCCACCCCGCCGAGGCGGGCTTCGAGGCGGATCAGCCCATCCTCCGCGTCGAGGGCGCTGCGGCGCTCGGGCGAGGGAAAGGGTGCGGGCGTGTCCTGCCGCAGCTCGAACCCGCTCAAAGGGGCGGCGTAGGCCCGCGCCGGGGCGGGCAGCGATCCTGTGGCGGCGGTGTCGATCAGGCCGGAGAGGGCGGCCTGCCGGCGCTCCAACTCCGCCTGCCGGTCGAGGGCGCCCTGCACGCGGGCGGCGAGGCTCGCACGGGCCTCCGCGCCCTCCTGCCATGCGCCGTCGGCGCGCTCCTGAAGCGTGGCGATCCGCGCCTCGTAGGCGTTGCGCATCGCCATCTGCCCGGCCACGATCCGTCCCAGCGCCTCATCCCGGAACAGGACGAGGTAGGTGGCCGTGCCCGACCAGAGGAGGCTCACCGCGAACCCTGCGCCGAGCCATGGCCTGAGGCGCCGGGGCGCCCCATCCTGTGTATGCGCAGAGATCGTGCGAATCATCGGGAGGCTCGAAGGCAGTCCCGGTATTCAGACCTCATCAGGGTTAAGGATCCGTGCGGACCCTATTCCTCACGGCAGCGCGCGCGCGGCCGCCAGCACCTCCTCGGCGTGGCCAGGCACCTTCACCTTCGGCCAGATCCGCGCGACTTGGCCCTCCCGGTCGATGAGGACCGTGGTCCGTTCCACGCCCATGTACTTGCGCCCGTACATGCTCTTCTCGACCCAGACGCCGTAGGCGCCGAGCACCGTCTTCTCCTCGTCCGAGGCGAGGGGGAAGGCGAGCCCGTACTTGCCGCAGAACTTGTCGTGGCTCTTTACCGGATCGGGCGACAGTCCGATGATTCGCGCGTCAGCGGCCTCGAAGTCCGAGAGAAGGGCGTTGAAACCCTGCGCTTCCAGAGTACAACCGCTCGTGTCGTCCTTAGGATAGAAGTACAACACAACTTTGTGTCCCTTCAACGCAGCCAGCGCAATGCGCCCTCCCCCGGAGGCGGGCAGGTCGAAATCCGGGGCGGCAGCCCCCTCGCTCAAGGCCATCGTGCCTTCCTTTCGGCCGATTGATGGTGTCGGTGAACGCCAGTTCCGGCGCCCCGCCCGGACAGCCAAGCCCGGCGCGCCGCCGCTGTAAAGGCCGCATGCGCACCGATTCACCGCAAGCGGGAATTCCATCCCGCCATGCGACCACAGAACGAGAATACCCGGACCAAGGGGCTCGATGGCGGATCTGAAGATCACGAGTCGCCCGACGAGGCAGGGACAGCGGCATTGGGGCTGGCGATGCCTTCTCGGCATGGTCGGCACCGTGACGCTGCTCGGCTTCGTGATCGGGGTCGCGGCGATCCGCCTGTCCAACGGCCCGATGCGGATCGACGGCCTGTCGGCCGCCGTGGCCAAGGCCGTGGCCGAGCGGATCGGCCCCGGCTGGTCGATCGCGTTGCGCGGCAGCAGCCTCGAACTCGACCGTGAGAACGCGCTGGCCCTGCGCTTCACCGGGCTCGACATCCGCAACCCGCAGGGGGCGCTCGTGGTGCGCGCGCCGCTGGCGCTGGTCAGCCTCGACCCGTGGGGCCTGCTGACGCTGAGCCTGAAGCCGCGCTCCATCGAGTTCCGCGACACCCAGACCACGGCCCTCGTCCACAAGGACGGCTCCATCGCCTTTGCCGCCTCCGAGGCGGCCCAGCCCGTCGATATCGAGCCGCACACGCCCCCGAGCGTCGACGCGGTGCGGGGCAACGTCTCGCCGCTCTCGGCGGCGCTCGCCTCGATCGTCGGCGTGGTCCTCGATCCCGGCGGCGTGGTCGGCGCCCTCGACCGGGCGCGGATCACCGACGCGCGGATGCGCCTCATCGACGACGACGGACGCGAGCGGGCGGTCTTCGCGCGGGTGAACGGCCTGTTCGGGCGCGATCCGGTGAACGGCACCCGCAGCTTCGAGCTTCGCCTCGACGGCCCGCACGGCGAGTGGCGCTTCGGCGGCAGCCTGCACGAGGATGGCGACGGCGCCCGCGCCGGCCGCATCACCCTGGACGACCTGCCCGTCACCGATCTCCTACTGCTCGCAGGCCAGTCCGGCCTGCCGCTCACCACGGACCTGAAGCTCTCGGCCCGCGCCGACGTCGCCCTGAAGAACGGCGCCATCACCGCGATGACCGCCAAGGTCCATACCGGCGAGGGCATGTTCCTCATCGAGGAGAAGGACTTCAACCCGGTCACGATCGACGACCTGAGCGCCACCCTCGACTGGAACGAGTCCGCCCGGACCATGGCGCTCACCGCCCTCGACTACGTGGGCGGCGGCAACAAGCTGCATCTGACCGGCAATTGGGCGCAGAGCCCGCCCGGCGCCGACACCGCCTGGACGGCCGCCCTCTCCGGCCGCGACGGCATCCTGCGCGGGGCGACGTCGAAGGACGTGCCGGTGCGGATCGACAGCCTCGACACCCACCTCACCGGCCGGAACGGTGGCATCGTCATCGACGATTTCGCCCTCTCCGGCCCCGGCGTGAAGGGGCACATCAGCGGTACGGTCGGCACCGAGGCCGACGACGGCGGCATCAACCTGCGCATCCTGGCGAGCGAAGGCGAGGTGCGGACCTTCCTGCGCCTCTGGCCGGAGCACATCGCCCCGGCCGTGCGCTACTACCTCGCCGACCAGCTCCGCGCCGGCCGTGTCGACACGGCCGACATGAAGGTGGTGATGAGCGGCACCGAGATCGCGGAGGCGACCAAGGGCGCGCCCCTGCCCGACAAGGGGCTGAACATCGCCTTCCGGGTCTCGGACGCGGCGATCGACGTCTCGTCGGATGCGCCGCCCATCGTGAAGGGCTCGGTCATCGGCCTGATCACCGGCCGCTCCACCACGATCCGCAACGTGACCGCCGAGGTGCGCGGCCCCGACGGACGCTCCGTCTCCCTCTCGGACGGCAGCTTCGTCATCGCGGACGCGAACCCCGACCATGTGGTGGCGCAGATCGGCCTGCGGCTCTCCGGCGGGGCGGACGGCTTGGCAAGCGTCCTCGAATCGAAGCTGTTCAAGAGCGTGCTCAGCGCCGAGGTCGATCCGGCGAGCGTGAAGGGCAATGTCGACCTGCGCGTCGACTTCCCCCTCGACCTCAAGCACATCCCCGACCTCGCGGACATGCCGATCACCCTGTCGGGCACGCTCGCCGACCTCTCGGTGGACAAGGTCGTCGGCAAGGACCGGCTGGAGGCGGGCCGTTTCGCCGTGAGCTACGACAAGGGCGCCGTCGCGGTGAAGGGCGACGGCCGGGTCGGCGGCGTGCCGATCACCGTCGAGATGCATCAGGCCAAGATCGGATCGCCCGGCGAGGCGGTGGTGAGCCTCGCCCTCGACGAGGCCCTGCGGGTGAAGAAGGGCCTGCCGGCTGCGCCGCAGCTCACCGGCACCGTGCCGGTGAAGGCGGTGATCGCCTTCGGCAAGCCGGGACCGGCGAAGACCCCCGTGCGGATCGAGGCCGACCTCACCAAGGCGGGGATCGACGGGCTGCTGCCGGGCCTCGTCAAGCCGTCGGGCCGGGCGGGCAAGCTCGGCCTGACCCTCACCGACCGCGAGGGCGGCTACGACCTGCGCGACATCGCCCTCGATGCCGGACAGGCCTCGCTGCGGGGCAGCGCGACCCTCTCCACCGAGGGCGGCCTGGAGCGGGCGGAACTCACCAACGTGAAGCTCTCGCCGGGGGACGATCTGCGGGTCGTCGTGGACCGCAACGGCAACGCCTACAAGGTGGTGGTGCGCGGCGCGGTGCTCGATGCGCGGCCGTTCCTGAAATCCCTCTCCGGCCCCGACGGCAAGGGCGGCAAGGAGGCGAGCCCGAAGGATGTCGAGGCCGACATCCAAGTGCCGATCGTCACCGGCTTCAACGACGAGGCGATCACCAACGCCAACTTCAAGCTCTCCCTGCGCGGCCACGACCTGCGTTCGGGCACGATCTCCGGCCGCTTCCGCTCGGCGCCGCTTGTGGCGAACGTGACGCGCGTCGAGCGCGGGTCGCCGACGCTCGCGGTGGAATCGGCCGATGCGGGGGCGACGCTGCGCTTCCTCGACATCTACAAGCGGATGTATGGCGGGCGCCTCGCCGCCGGGATCGGGCTGAACGACGGGCCGCAGGCGGGCGTGGTCCAGATCCGCGACTTCACCCTGCGCAACGAGCCGGCCCTGTCGAGCATCATGGCCCAGGGGCCGGACCCGGCCGAGGCCGATCCGCCGCCCGCGACGCGCGGACGCAAGGCGGCGTCGGCCCCCGCTCAGGCCACCGGCTCCGTGACCTTCGACCGGATGCGGGCGAACTTCGTGCGCACGGGCACGCGAGTGGATTTCACCGACGCGGCGATCTCGAACGCGGCGCTCGGCTTCACCCTGTCGGGCTGGCTCGATACGGGCCGGGAGCGCACGGACATCAACGGCACCTTCGTGCCGCTCTACGGGCTGAACAACGTCGCCGCGCAACTGCCGATCGTCGGCCCGCTCCTCGGGGGCGGCAACAACGAGGGCTTGTTCGCGGTGAACTTCCGCGTCTCGGGCCGGCTATCGAGCCCCGACGTGACGGTGAACCCGCTCTCGGCCATCGCGCCGGGCTTCCTGCGCAAGCTGTTCAGCGCAGGCGGCGGCCCCTTCGCCGAGGGCATGCCGGGCGCGCCGGCGGGGGACCGATAGGGATCCCAAAGGACGAGTCCTTTGGTGGGGTCCAGGGGCAAGGCCCCTGGGTCCTGTCGCAGGGCGCCGCCCTGCACCCGCCAGAGGGCTTCGCCCTCTGGACACCCCCTACTTCTCGACGAAGGCCTTCTCGATCACGAAGTGACCGGCCTCGCCGTGGTTGCCTTCCTCGTAGCCACCATCGGCGAGCAGCTGGCGGGTGTCGCGGATCATGTCCGGCGAGCCGCAGAGCATGAACCGGTCGGCGTCGATGGACATCCGCGGCAGGCCGATATCCTCGAACAGCTTGCCCGACACCATCAGGTCCGTGATCCGGCCCCGGTTGCGGAACGGCTCGCGGGTCACGGTGGGGTAGTAGATCAGCTGTTGCGCGATCATCTCGCCCAGGAACTCGTGCTGCGGCAGGTCCTGCGTGATGGTCTCGCCATAGGCGAGTTCCTGCACCTGACGGCAGCCATGGACCAGCACGACCTTCTCGAAGCGGTCGTAGGTCTCCGGGTCCTTGATGATCGACAGGAACGGCGCGAGCCCCGTGCCGGTGCCGAGCAGGTAGAGGTGCCGGCCGGGCATCAGGTTGTCGAGCACCAGGGTGCCGGTCGGCTTCTTGCCGACGATGATCGGATCGCCGACCTTGAGGTGCTGCAGCTTCGAGGTGAGCGGGCCGTTCGGCACCTTGATGGAGAAGAACTCCAGCTCGTCCTCGTAATTGGCCGAGACCACCGAGTAGGCGCGCAGCAGCGGCCGACCCTCGACCTCCAGGCCGATCATCGTGAACTCGCCGTTGCGGAAACGGAAGGCGGGATCCCGCGTGGTGCGGAACGAGAACAGGGTGTCGGTCCAATGGTGCACCGACAGCACCCGCTCTTCGTAATACTTGCTCATCGCGGCATCAGTCCCCACAGGCTGGCTTGGTCTGGCGATTTCGGATGTGGGGTGGCTTTTCTCGCGCTGCGTCATGCGCGTCAAGGCACGCGACGCCACAGCCGGCGCAGAACTGAACCCCCTGGAATCGTTCGAATTTCTTAACGACGCAGCGGCTTCAGCCCCGCCTCGATCTCGGCCCGGCGCGGTTCGAGGAACGGCGGCAGGGCCAAGCGCTCGCCGAGCGTCGCCAACGGTTCGTCGGCGGCGAAGCCCGGCCCATCGGTCGCGATCTCGAACAGGATGCCGTTCGGCTCGCGAAAATACAGGCTGCGAAAGTAGTAACGGTCGACCGGCCCGCTCGACGGGACGCGGTTCGCGCGCAGCCGATCCGCCCAGGATTCGTAATCCGCATCGGGGATGCGGAAGGCGACGTGGTGGACACCGCCCGCCCCGGCCCGCGCCGGCGCCGACCTGTCGTGGAGAAGCTGGATCTCGGCCGCCGGGCCGCCGGGACCCATGGCATAGACCTCGACCTGCCCCTCCGGCGCATCGAAGCTCCGCTCCCGGCGCATGCCGAGAACCTCGGTCAGCACGGCGCCCGTGCGCTCCGGCTGGGCCACCGCGAGGCGGATCGGCCCGAGGCCGCGAATCTGCTCCGGCGCCGGGACCGGCGAGCGCTCCCAGGGATGGGCCTCACCCGCGCCGCCATCATCGACAAGGGCGAGGCGCTGGCCCTCCGGGTCCTCGAAGTCGAGGGTGAGGCGCCCGTCGCGGGTCTCGGGCGCGCGGCGCGTCACGCCGGCCCGGTCGAGGCGCTCGCACCAGCCGTCGAGGCCGCCGGCCACCCGCAGATGCGTGCGCGTGATGCTGTTCGTGCCCCGGTGCTCGGGCGGTGCCGGCCAGTCGAAGAAGGTGATGTCGCTGCCGGGGCTGGCGAGCCCGTCCGCGTAGAACAGGTGGTAGGCCGAGACGTCGTCCTGGTTCACCGTCTTCTTCACGAGCCGCAGGCCGAGCACCTCCGTGTAGAAGGCGAGGTTGTCCGCCGCGCGGGCGGTGACGGCCGTCAGGTGGTGGATGCCGGTGAGGTTCATGGTCTCTCGGGGTCGCCTCGTTGTGGCGATTCACATGGCGCGCCGCCGCCATCATTGCGAGCGACAGCCAAGCAATCCAGGAATGCGCCACGTTCGGAGACGTCCCGCCGCCCGGGACGGCGCCACGACAGTCGCGCAGACGGGGGAGAATCCGCCCTACAGATCCCCGAAGGCGAGCTGGCCCTGATTGCGGCGCGGCTGCGGGGCCGCCTTCTCCCTGGCCTTGGCCGGCGCCTTGGTCGAGGCGGGCTTGCGCGGCTTCGGATCGCCGCGCAGGCGGGCGACAGCCCTGTCGCGGGCCACCGCCTCGGGGGCGTGCGGATCGTCGGTGAGCCACTTGCCGCGCTTGATGACCTCGTTCACCCGGCCCTGGTTCACGCCGACCTTGAAGGCGATCTCCTGCTGGGTCATGCCCGTGCTGGCATGAAGCTCCAGGATCGAGCGGGCGAGTTCCGGGGTCATCTTCTGCCCCGTGAGGCGGCGGGCGGGCTTCACCGTGCGGGTCGCGCGGTCGCGCTCCCGCAGGCGCTCCAGCAGCGCCAGCGCCATGTTCATGCCGTGCTCGCGCAGGGCTTCCTCGAATTCCTTGAGCGTCGCCATGGGCGCCGTCCTCCGTCGGCCCAGCCTCGTCTCAGCAAGAGAACGTGCCGGGAACGGCGAAGTTGCGCAAGCGCGGGCATCGCTCATCCACCGGAAACGGCCCTGGCCCGGCGGCGCCGGGCGGGCTACAGCCCCGCGACAGCATGACCTTCGCCTGGATTCCCCTCATCGCCGCGCCGCTGGCCGCCGCCCTCTCGGCGGGGCTGATCCTGCGGCTGATGCCGCTGCTGCGCCGCTACGCCCTGGCCCGGCCGAACGCCCGGTCGAGCCATACCGAGCCGACGCCGCAGGGCGGGGGCATCGCGGTGGTGACGGCCCTCATCACCGTTTCGGGGCTCCTGGCCGGGGCGCCGGAGGTCGGCCCGCGCGAGGCCTGGACCTGGCTCGCGGGCTGCACGCTGGCGCTCGCCGTGCTCGGCGCGGTGGACGATCTGCGCCCGCTCCCCGCCCTGCCCCGGCTCGCGGTGCAGATCCTCGTCGTCGGGCTGCTGGTCGCCCATCTCGACGGGCGGCTCGTGCCGGAGATCCCCCTGTGGCTGGAACGCGCCCTCGCGACGCTCGCCGGCCTGTGGTTCGTGAACCTCACGAACTTCATGGACGGGCTCGACTGGATGACGGTGGCCGAGATCGTCCCCGTCGCGGCGGCCCTCGTCCTGTTCGGCCTCGCCGGAACCCTGCCCCTGCTGCCGACCCTGATGGCGGCTTCCCTGCTCGGGGCGATGCTCGGCTTCGCGCCGTTCAACCGGCCGGTGGCGGGCCTCTTCCTCGGGGATGTCGGCTCCCTGCCCATCGGCCTCGTGACGGCGTGGCTGCTCTGGCACCTCGCGGTGACCGGCGGCCTCGCGGCGGCGCTCCTGCTGCCCCTCGTCTACCTCGCGGATGCGAGCCTCACCCTCGTCGCCCGCGCCAGGCGGCGGGAGCGCGTCTGGGAGGCGCATCGCTCCCATTTCTACCAGCGGGCGACGGTGAACGGCCTCACCGTCCGGGGGGTGGTGGGGCGGGTGTTCCTGGCGAATGTCGCGCTGGCGGGTCTCGCGGCCGCGAGCGTGGTATGGCCGTCCTGGCCGGTCGCGCTCGCCGCCCTCGCGGCGGGGTGCGGGATCGTCGCCATCCTGCTGCGCCGCTTCGCGAGGGTTCGCTCATGACCGGTCTCGTGGCGCTCACCGGGGCGACGGGCTTCATCGGCCGCCATCTCCTCGCGGCGCTGACGGCGCGGGGCTACCGGGTGCGGGTGCTCCTGCGCCGGCCGGTCGAGGTGCCGCCGGGGGCGGCGAGCGCGGTGGTGGGCGATCTCACCCGGCCGATCAACATGGCCGCCGCCCTGTCGGACGTGGACGCGGTGGTCCATTCCGCCGGCCTCGCCCACGCCATGTCAGGCGCGCCGGAGGACGATTACCGCACCCTCAACACCGAGGCGACGGCCCGCCTCGCGCAGGCCGCCGAGCGGGCGAAGGTGCGCCGCTTCGTGTTCCTCTCCTCGATCCGCGCCCAGACGGGGGCGACCGCCGCCGGCATCGTCACGGAGGCGGACGAGCCCCGCCCCACCGACCCCTATGGCCGCTCGAAGCGCGAGGCCGAAAAGGCGCTCGCCGCCACCGGGCTCGACTGGGCGGCGTTGCGGCCGGTCCTCGTCTACGGCCCCGGCGCGAAGGGCAATCTGGAGGCGCTGCTGCGGCTCGCCGGCTCGCCCTATCCCCTGCCGCTGGGAGGCTTGGGAGCCAAGCGCTCGCTGATCTCGGTGGAGAGCCTTGCGGCGGCGGTGGATACGCTGCTGCGGACGCCGGAGCCCCTGCGGGCGCCGTTCATCGCCGCCGACCCGGACCCGCTGACCCTGCCGGAGATGATCGCCGCCCTGCGCGACGGGCTCGGCCGGCGGCCGGGGCTGCTGCCGCTGCCGGAGCCGCTGATCGGCCTCGCCTGCCGCCTCACCGGGCGCGGCGAGCTGTTCGAGCGGGTGGCGGGGGGCCTCGTCGCCCGCAGCGACGGCCTCGCGCGCCTCGGCTGGCAGCCGGCCATGCCGACGCGGGAGGGGTTGGCGCGGCTGGCGCGGGGGTGATGCAACGGCTGTTCCCGCATCTCGGAGCTTGGCCGCAAAGGTCACATCCCCCTCCGTCATTGCGAGGAACGAAGCAATCCAGGGACGCGCCACGTTCGCAAGGCGGACCTCCGCCCCTGGATTGCTTCGCTGCGCTCGCAATGACGGTGAGCAGGATCAGCCCAGCGCCACGGGCTCGGCGGCGGCGGGGATCATCGGTGAGCCGGGCAGCGCGGCGGCCTCCGCCTTCGCCGCCCCGCGCTCGCGGAAATGCGGCACCGCCTCCTCGAACACCGCATCCGCCGCCGCCCGGTCGCCGCTCTCCACGGCGGCGCGCAGGCGGGCGATCCAGGCGTCGAGGCGCGGCCGGTCCGCGAAGATCGGCTGGGCCGCCATCACGCCCTCGATGCCGGGCAGGCCGATGCGCGGCTCCTCGCGGGCGAACAGGATCTCGTTCAGCCGCTCGCCGGGCCGGGCGCCGGTATAGGCGATCTCGATCTCGGTGCCGGGCTCGAAGCCCGCGAGCCGGATCATCCGCTCGGCGAGTTCGGCAATCCGCACCGGCTGGCCCATCTTCAGCACGTAGACGGCGGCCTGCTCGCCCCCGTCCGCCCGCGCCTCGCCGTCGGCATGGGAGGCGGCGGTGAGCACGAGGTCGCAGGCCTCGCGCACGGTCATGAAGTAGCGGACCATGTCCGGGTGGGTCACGGTCAATGGGCCGCCCCGGGCGATCTGCGCCTTGAACACCGGGACCACCGAGCCCGCCGAGCCGAGCACGTTGCCGAAGCGCACGGCGATCAGCCGGGTCGGGTGGCCGGGCAGGCGGGCCTGCGCCGCGTCGAGGGACTGGGCGATCATCTCCGCGAAGCGCTTGGTGACGCCGAGTTGCGAGACCGGCTCGATGGCCTTGTCGGTGGAGATCATCACCAGGGCGCGGGCGCGGGCGGCCACGGCGGCCTCGGCCACGTTGAGGGAGCCGAAGACGTTGGTCTTGATGCCCTCCTGCCAGTCCCGTTCGAGGAACGGCACCTGTTTCAGGGCGGCGGCGTGCATCACGTAATCCGGCCGGAAGGCCGCGATCACCGCGAAGGTCCGCTCCCGATCGCGGATGTCGGCGATGACGCCCGTCACCTCGGCCTGCGCGTCGAGGATCGCCGGGTGGCTGAGGATGCCGTGTAGCGCCGGCTCGGAGGATTCGAGCACCAGCACGGCGGCGGCGCCGAACGCCACCGCCCGCAGGCAGATCTCCGAGCCGATGGAGCCGCCGCCCCCCGTCACCACCACCCGGCGGCCGGTGAGGAAGCCCTCCAGCCGGGGCCGGTCGATGGCCACGGTCGGGCGAAGTAGCAGGTCCTCGATCTCCAGCGGCGCCAGTTCCGGCCCCTGCGCGCCCTCCCCCAGCCCGACCACGCGGGCGAGGGGCAGGCCGAGGCGCCGCGCGCGGGCGATGAGGTCGTCGGGGGCGGATTCGGGGGCGAGCGCGCTCGGCGCCGCCACCAGCCGGCGGATCGGCTCGCCCCGCGCGCCGCAATCCATCACCACCCGCTCCAATTCGGTGAAATCGCCGAGCACCGGCACGCCGCGCATGTACTGCCCGGCCTCGTCCCGGCGGGGGGACAGGATGCCCTTCGGCGCGAGCTTCTTCACCGCGCCGGTCTCGATGGCCCGCAGCAGCACGTCGATGTCCGAGCCGCGCCCGAGGAGCAGGGTCGGCACCGTGGCGGCCCTGGCGTTCGATTGCCGCGAGCGCGTGTATTTCAGGTAGCGGAACGCCGCCCGCGCCCCGCCCAGCAGGAAGATCTGCAACACCCAGTAGAGGGGAATGGCGATCTTGCCGAAGAAGTAGAAGCCGTAGAGGTCGGCCGAGACCAGCACCCAATCGACGACGAGGAGCACCAGGGCGAGCACGCTCGCCGCGCGGACGATTCCCGCGAGGTCCGGCAGGGAGGCGAAGCGCCACTTGGTCCGGTAGAGCCGGAACCGGGCGTAGACGATTCCCGCGACCACGAGGAAAGGCGGCAGCAGCAGCGGCAGGGCGTGCAGCCGCTCGGCGAGCATCGCCCCCTGGAAGCGGAACAGGAAGGTGAGGACCACGGCCGCGGCGGTCGCCGCGAGATCGTGGGCCACCATCACCGCGGTCTTGGCGAGGCGCTGCTGCATCGGATCGGCCGGGGGTATCCGCCTCAGGGCCGGGCCTGTCAACGGAGGCGCCGTCACGCCCTCGAACCCGCGCCGTCATTGCGAGGCCTGTCCCCCTCTCGCCCTCATCCTGAGGTGCCCGCCTCGGCGGGCCTCGAAGGAGGGCTCCAGACAGCATTGCGAGTTCTGGAGCCCTCCTTCGAGGCCGCTTCGCGGCACCTCAGGATGAGGATGTGGACGGGAAGGGCTCCCGTTAAGCCGGCGCGAAATGCCCCCTGTAGCGGGCGCCGATGCGCTCCACCGGCAGCGCCACGAACACGTCGGTGGTGCCGAACTGGCGGTCCACCACGGCGCCGTCGCCGAAGGTGGCGCCGAGCCGCAGGTAGCCCTTGATCAGCGGCGGCAGGGCCTGCAGCGCGGCCTTCGGGTCCACCGCCTCCTTCGAGAGCCGGTCCATGCGCACCGCCCGCTCCGGCAGGGCGCAGGCGCGCCACGCCTCGGGGGCGCGGGCATGGTGGTGCAGGAAGGAGAGCGGCAGGGCGAGCCGGTCCGGGTCCGTCCCCTCCAGGGAGGCGCAGCCGATCAGCGCGTCGATCCGGTGGTGCAGCACGTAGGCGTAGATGCCCTGCCACAGCAGTTCGACGGTGCGCTTGCCCCGGTAGGGCTTCAGCACGCAGGAGCGTCCGAGTTCGAGGAGGCGGCGCCCGCCCTGCGCGGCCAGCACGGGCGAAAGGTCGTACTCGCCCTCGGAGTAGAACCCGTGATGGCGCTCGGCCACCTCGCCGCGCAGCAGCCGGTAGGTGCCCACCACCTTGGGCTTCGGCGCGCGGAACGGCGTCTTGGCCGGCTTCAGCACATCGTGGTCGAGCACCAGAAGGTGATCGCACAGGGAATCGTAGGCGTCCGCATCCCGGCGGGACAGGTGGGCGAGGCCGGTCGGCACCGCCGACATCTCCTCGTAGAACACCTTGTAGCGCAGGCGCTGCGCCCGGCGGATCTCCGACCGGCGCGTCGCGAGGCGGACCTCGAGGTTGCCGATCCGCCCGAGGCTGCGGCCCTTCAGGCCATCGGCGCCGGGTTCCGGCAGGCGGATCGCATCCGCCTCGGCCAGGACATCGGCGATCTCGGCGGGGGTCGGCCGGCGCTTCAGCTTGGCGAGCGGCGCGGTGACGCCCCATTGCACGCCCCGGTGCAGCCCGGCACCCAGCGCGGCAACCGCCTCGCGGTGGAACAGATTCGCGGCCATCGCCCCCTCGCCTCGCGCGCCCATCCGGGTGCTGCGAGATTCGACATCACCATGAGGTGAGCACGGCATTATGACAGTCGGCCGCCCATGAAAACGCCCCGGCCGAACGGCCGGGGCGCTCCCTCACGCTGAGGTTGCAGGCGGCTTACGCAGCCTGACGGTCACCCTCGGAGACCTGGCCCTCGATCACCGGCGCGTTGGGGCGACGGCCCGAGGCGATCTCGATGCGGCGGGGCTTCTTGGCCTCCGGCACCTCACGGACGAGGTCGACGTGGAGCAGGCCGTTCTCCAGAACGGCGCCCGTCACCTGCACGTGGTCCGCGAGCTGGAAGCGGCGCTCGAACGCACGGGCGGCGATGCCCTGGTGCAGGAACTCTGCGCGCTTCTCGGCCTCGGCCTTGCGCTCGCCGCGCAGGGTCAGGGCGTTCTCCCGAACCTCGATGGAGAGGTCCTCATCGGTGAAGCCGGCCACCGCGACGGTGATGCGGTAGGCGTTCTCGCCCGTGCGCTCGATATTGTACGGCGGATAGCTCGGAGCGGTCTCGGTGCTCGCGAACTGATCGAGGGCGGAGAACAGGCGGTCGAAACCGACGGTGGAGCGGTACAGGGGAGTAAGATCGAACTGACGCATGACATATCCTCTTGAAGAGCAACATGTTCGGTGGTCCGCCCAATGGGCCGGACCGGTCTCTCGTGCCGCCTAATGGCCGGCACGAATTGAATATCGGGGTGGCGGAACGGGGTCGCAAGACCCTCCCGCACACCGGGAAAACGGATTTTTTGGGAGGCGCGGCCGATGCTGCGCCGGGGACAGTGGCGGGGAGTCGGCACGGGTGACACGGTTCGACGGAACGGGCGGGTTCAAGCCCGCGATGCTCACGCTGCGCGACACGCCGAACAATCCCGTGCCGCCGGGCGGGACCATCGTGGCCGTTGGCACGGGCGACGATTGCACCCTGCGCGCGGCAACGTGGCGGCCGACCACGCGCAGTTGCCGGGGCACGGTCACGCTGCTCCAGGGGCGGGCCGAGTTCATCGAGAAGTATTACGAGACGATCCGCGACCTGCGCGGGCGCGGCTTCGCGGTGGTGGCCTTCGACTGGCGCGGCCAGGGCGAGTCCGACCGGCGGGTGGACGATCCGCACAAGGGCCATGTCGACCGCTTCGACGATTACCGCCTCGATATCCTGGCCGTCGCGGACTCGGTGCTGGCGGGGATGCCCGCGCCGCATCTCTGCCTCGCCCATTCCATGGGCGGCTGCATCGCCCTGACCGGCGCCCTTGACGGCTGGCTCCCGTTCAAGCGCCTCGTCACCGTGGCGCCGATGCTCTCGATCCGCATGGTCCGCGCGCCGCTCGCGGCCTCGCTGCTGGCGCGGGGGCTGCACCGCCTCGGCTTCGGCCGCCGCTACATCCCGTTCGGCAAGCCGGTCTCGATCGCCACCAAGCCCTTCGCCGGCAACCGCCTCTGCCGCGATCCCGAGCGCTACGCGCGCAACGCCGAGGCCGCGCGGCAGGTGGGCGCCGGGGCGGTGGGCGATCCGACCATCGCGTGGCTCGCCGGGGCGTTCCGGGCCATGGCCCGCCTGCGCGACCCCCGCGCGGCGCCGCGCATCACCCTGCCGACGCTGATCGTCGCGGCGGGCGCCGATCCGGTCTGCGGCACGGCGGTGACGGAGCGCTTCGCGGCGCGGCTGAAGGCGGGGCACATCCTCGTGCTGCCCGATGCCCGCCACGAGATCCTGAGCGAGCGCGAGGCGATCCGGCAGGATTTCTGGGCGGCCTTCGACGCCTTCATGCCCGGCACCGACCTCCCCACACACGCGGAGGTCGAGCAGCACACGGCGCCCGTGCCGGTCTAGCCCGCGAGGGCGGGGTCGATGTCGCGGGGGCGGACGAAATGCTCCAGCCGGCCCCGTCCCGACCCGATTCCGGCCCAGGTCTCGGCCTCGAAGTCGATCACCGCGAAGGCGGCGGTGGGGAACTCGCTCGCCAGCAGGGCGCGCAGGCCCCGGGCCCCCTGTCCCGCCAGCATCACCGCGAGATCGCCGAGGCCGGGATTGTGGCCGACGACGATGACGGTCTCCGCCTCGTTCGGCGCGCGGCGGATCGCGGCGAGGATGTCCTCGGCCTCGGCCTCGTAGATCTCCGGCACGGTTTCCTCGCGCGGGTCGCCCAGGGCGCCCTTCACGGCGGCCCAGGTCTCGCGCGTGCGCTGTGACGGCGAGACGAGGGCGAGGTCCGGGTGCAGGCCCTCCGCCGCGATCCGCTCGCCGACGACGGGCGCCGCCCGCTTGCCGCGCTTGTTCAGGGGCCGTTCGAGGTCCCGCACGCCCGCCGGCCGGTCGGACTTGGCATGGCGCAGGAGGATGAGGCGGCGCATGGCGATGGGATCCGTCATCCCTTCCGTCCCTCGCGCCGGGTCATGAAGGCGAGCTTCTCGAACAGGCTCACGTCCTGCTCGTTCTTCAGCAGCGCCCCGTGCAGCGGCGGGATGAGCTTGCGACCGTCCTGCTCGCGCAGGGTCTCGGGGGAGATGTCCTCGGAGACGAGGAGCTTCAGCCAGTCGAGCAGTTCGGAGGTCGAGGGCTTCTTCTTGAGGCCCGGCACCTCGCGGGTCTCCAGGAACACCCGCAGCGCCTCCTCCACGAGGCGGTGCTTGATGCCCGGGTAATGCACCTCGACGATGGCCCGCAGCGTGTCCGCGTCGGGGAAGCGGATGTAGTGGAAGAAGCAGCGGCGCAGGAACGCGTCCGGCAGCTCCTTCTCGTTGTTCGAGGTGATGATCACCACCGGCCGGCGGACGGCCTTCACCGTCTCACCGGTCTCGTAGACGTGGAACTCCATCCGGTCGAGTTCGGTGAGGAGGTCGTTCGGGAATTCGATGTCGGCCTTGTCGACCTCATCGATCAGCAGGACAGGCCGCTCGGGGGCGGTGAAGGCCTCCCACAGCTTGCCCCGGCGGATGTAGTTGCCGATGTCCGACACCTTCGGGTCGCCGAGCTGCGAGTCGCGCAGGCGCGAGACCGCGTCGTACTCGTACAGACCCTGCTGCGCCTTGGTCGTGGACTTCACGTTCCACACGATGAGCGGCGCGTTCAGCCCCTTCGCGATCTCCTCGGCGAGGACGGTCTTGCCGGTGCCGGGCTCACCCTTCACGAGGAGCGGGCGTTCCAGGGTGACGGCCGCGTTCACCGCCGCCGTCAGGTCGGGGGTGGCGACGTAGGTGTCGGTGCCGGAAAAGCGCATCGCGGTCTCGGGGCTGGCCTGGACGCCTGTTTGAGCGAGAACCGGGCGCGGATGCAAATCGAAAGGGTGGGCACTGCCATATCCGGCCGAGTCGGCGGCTCTGGGTTCCGGGCTCCGCTGCGCGGCCCCGGAATGACGAAGGCCCTCACCGTCATTCCGGGGCTTGCCGACGGCAAGAGCCCGGAACCCAGAGCCGCCGACCTCTCCGAAGTGCTCGACCCGCCTTCACAACGCCCCCAAAGGTGCCCCTCACCCCTTCTCGTGCCACACGCAGTTGCGCGACAGGATCTCGAGATTCACATCGGACTTCTGCGGCTGCGGCAGGGTCTTGCCGTCCATGGCGAGGTCGATCTTCAGCTCGACCTGTCCCTTGCTCTCGTTGGAGCGGCGGGAGAAGTAGCAATATTGCTGGTAGGGCTGCTCGGCGCCGTCCTTGAAGTTCCAGCCGGTGACGATCTGCCCGTCGAGGTAGGGCACCTGCTTGAACACCGTGAAGGTGGTGTTCACCGGCGCCTTCGAGACCGGGCTCGCCTGCTCGCCGAGCTGCGCCTTGGTCGGCGTCGGCGCGCCGCCGGTGAGCTTGGGCAGGCCCTCCAGCTTCAGGGTGTTGTCGGTGAGCGTCACCTCGCCCTTGGTCTTGAGGGTCACGTCGGCAAGCGCGGCCTGCATCGCCCCGGCGATCTTCTCGGCGGCGGTGTCGAACTGGTTCATCGTCGCCCAGCCATAGGCCGCCGCGCCGATGCCCGCGCCCGTCAGGCACAGGAAGGCCCCGAGGCCGAGTGCCCGGAACAGGAAGGCGCGGGCGGCGACGTAGCTCGCATCCGCGCGCAGCCGGGTGTTCACCTGCTGCGCGAGGGCGACGTTCTCGGGGGTCCCGGACGAGACGTAGTTCATGCGCCGGCTCCAGCGGCAGGGAGGGTCGGGCCGGGCAGGCCTTGGTTCGCCGCGCCCTGGCCGGGAAGAGGCTGGCTCGGCAGCGACTGCGCCGCCGGGCGGTTCATCGGGATGACCGAGGCCTGGGGCGCGGGCGCGGCCCGCACCACGGAGGGGTTGGAGCGCAGGGCGTCGGCGATGGCGTCGAGCATGTACGGCGCCGCCTCCGGGTTCACCGCCGCGCCGAGATCGTCCTCATCCATGAAGGTCCGGCGGGTCGAGACCGCGCACAGCGCCAGGATGGTCGAGGCGAAGGCGGCGCACAGGGCCGGCAGGAACACGAAGATGCGCAGGAAGGCGTGCACCTGCTGCTCGGTCACGTCGATGGGGTCGACGCCGTAGACCATGGCCGTGAAGGAATGCAGCTGCGAGCGGTTCACCGCGTTCCGGTAGGCCTGTTCGGCATCGGCCACCTTGCGGTCGGCGGCGCCCCGGTCGAGGGCGGCGCGGTCCTTGCGGGCCACCTCCAGGTCTTTCACCAGCGCGGTGCGGTCGGCGCTGGCCTTCGTCACGCCCGCCGAGAGAGCGGCGACGCGCGGATCGGTCACGCATTTCAGGTTCTGGTAGCGCTTGCCCTTCGAGTTGGTGCCGAACACCCGCTCGCAGCGCTGGGCCGGCAGGCCCGCGAGCTGCTGCGCGTTGTCGCCGGCGCGCTTCTCGATCTGGTCGAGTTCGGCGGTGTACGAGGCCACGCGGTCGTCGGCCGCCTTGATGCGGTCCTCGATGGTGGCGCGGTCGGCCTGGGCGTCCTTGAGGGCGGTCTTGGTGCGGGCCGCCTCCATCAAGCGGGGGTGGAACATCATCTCGCCGAGCTGCGAGACCGACTTCGTCGTGACGCCCGCCGCGAAGATGATACCGAGGATCGCGAGCGCCCGGGCGAAGTACGAGCGCTGGGTGCGCGCCAGGATGCCCAGCGGCACCCGGCACAGCTCCACCGCCGCGTAGACCAGCGGCGCCAGCAGCATGAAGTAGAAGGCGTGCCAGTCCCCGTCGCTGTAGACCCCCGCGAAGAGCCACGCGCCGGCCAGCGAGGCGCCGATCACCATGAACTCGACGAGGTAGGCGATCGCGACGTAGCCCCACTTGATGCGGTAGCCCTTCTCGACGTGCCGCTGGTGCTTCCACCGGTCGGATTCGAGCCGCCATTCCCGGCGCTCGCGGGCGACCTCGCGGCTCGGCGGACCGTTCGGGGACCGCCCCGCCCGCGAGAAGATCGACTTCAGCGAATTCATCGGCCTCGTCACTATCAGGGCTCGGTCCGGGTAGAGCGTAAGGCTCTCTTAAATGTTTCCGTATGCGAGCATTGTGCCCATTTTACGCCGTTGTCCGTCTCTCCACTGGAACTGCGGCCGAGGCGGCGCAAATGTCTCAGGCCGCGGCGGATCGGTCCCCGGCCGGGGGACGATTCAACCGGTAGGACGGTTGCCGGATCGCGCCCTTGCCCTCATGATCGGGCCACACCCGATCGTGAGATAGCGCGAGGCTAGAGCCGCCGCCGATGCCAGATGTCCATGCCGGCTCCTACAAGGAAGCGATCCTGTTCCTCGTGACGGCGGGGATCGTGGTCCCGCTCTTCCACCGGCTGCGAATCTCCCCGGTGCTCGGCTTCATCGGGGCGGGGGCCCTGCTCGGCCCGTTCGGCCTCGGCCGCCTGGCTCCCCAATGGCCCACGTTCCATCTCTTCACCATCGGCAACCGGACCGAGATCGCGCACCTCGCCGAGTTCGGCGTGATCTTCCTGATGTTCATGATCGGCATCGAGTTGTCGTGGGAGCGGCTGCGGACCCTGCGCCGTCTCGTCTTCGGCCTCGGCTCCCTTCAGGTCGGCTGCTCGACGCTCATTCTCGGCGCCATCCTCTACGGGCTCGACGTGCCGCTGACCGGCGCGGTGATCGTCGGCATCGGCCTCGCCCTCTCCTCCACGGCGGTGGTGCTGCCGGTGCTGGCCGAACAGCGGCGGCTCAACACGCCGACCGGCCGGGCGAGCTTCGCCGCGCTGCTGTTCCAGGACCTCGCGGTGGCCCCGGTCCTGTTCGCCATCGCCGTGCTCGGCCAGGATACGGGGGCCGACAAGGGCCTCGCCCTGGCGCTCGCCCTCGGGCAGGCGGCGGTGGCGCTGGTGCTGATCGTGGTGGCCGGGCGCCTCGCCCTGCGCCCGCTGTTCCAGCTGGTGGCGCGTACCCGCTCCACCGAGCTGTTCATGGCGGCCTGCCTCCTCGTCATCGTCGGGACGGCGCTGACGGCGGCGGCGAGCGGCCTCTCGATGACGCTCGGCGCCTTCGTCGCTGGGCTGCTGCTGGCCGAAACCGAATACCGCCGGGCGATCGAGGCGACCATCGATCCGTTCAAGGGCCTCCTGCTCGGGGTGTTCTTCGTCTCGGTGGGGATGAACCTCGATCCGGCCCAGCTCATGGCCTCGCCCGGAGCGATCCTCGGCCTGTCGCTGGCCCTCGTGCTGATCAAGGCCGGCGTCGTGGTGATGGCCGGGCCGGTGCTCGGCCTGTCGCGGGCCGTGTCGCTGGAAGCCGCCCTCCTCCTCGGGCCGGGGGGCGAGTTCGCCTTCGTGCTGATCGGCGGCGCCATGGCGACCGGCCTCGTGCCGGAGGAGGTCGGGGCGGCGGCGCTGATCGTCACCACGGTGACGATGATCCTCATCCCGGCCTTGGCCAGTCTCGGCCGCCGGATCGGCCGGCACGCGGCCACCACCACGCGGGGGCAGATCGAGGCCGAGCCCCTGCCCGAGAAGATCGAGAACCGCGTCATCATCGCGGGCTACGGCCGCGTCGGGCGGCAGGTCGGCGAGATGCTGGCCCGCCACCGCATCCCGTATCTCGCCCTCGATTCCGACGCGGCCCGCGTCGCCGAGCAGCGGCGGAGCGGGGCGCCGGTGTATTTCGGCGATTCCGGCAACGTCGAGATCCTGCGCCGCAGCGGCATCGACACCGCCCGCGCCCTGGTCGTGACCCTCGATACGCCCCGCTCGGTCGAGGAGGCGGTGATGGCGGCGCGCGGCGAGCGGCCGGACCTGACCATCGTCGCCCGTGCCCGCGACGCGCGGCACGCGAGCGCGCTCTACGAACTCGGCGTAGACGACGCCGTGCCCGAGACGATCGAGGCCTCGCTGCAATTGTCGGAAGCCGTGCTGGTGGATGTCGGGGTGCCGATGGGCCTCGTGATCGCCTCGATCCACGAGCGGCGGGACGAGTACCGGACGTTGCTCAAGAAGCGTGAGAACGAGGCGAAGCCGATCTTCCGCGCGCGGCGGACGGTGGGGAAGGCCCTGCGCACCGAGCCGGACAAGGCGCCCGCGCCCCGTGTGGAGAAAGCGGCGGGCCAATCGGCCTAGAGTCGCACTCGAACGAGTCGGTTCAGCCAGCCTTTTCCAGATCTTCCCCTCATCCTGAGGTGCCGTCGCGAAGCGGCGGCCTCGAAGGAGGGCTCCAGGGATCGCGCGGCAGGCTGGAGCCCTCCTTCGAGGCCCGCTGACGCGGGCACCTCAGGATGAGGTGAGTGTGTGGGGCCGCCTCACCATGATCGGTCGCTGCTCCAGTGCATCGATCCAGGCGAAGGCCTCAGCCGTGTCTGGAAAATTTCCGCCTCTCCCTCGTCGCTTCGCGGTGCTCGCAAAGACGGCGATCCAACAATGGCAGCCCCCGCTCAGGCCGGGGGCGGGGCCGCCTCCTCCCGCGCGGCGCTCCGGCGCGGGGCGCGGGCCCGGGCGACCGGCTCGTAGCCTTCCGCGAAGCTGCACCGGTAGGTGATCTCGTCCGGCGCGCCGAGCCCCGTCACCAGGGGCACGGTGACGGTGTCCCCCTGGAAGCGCCAGCCGCGCGCGCCCTTGTCCCAGTAGAGCCAGACGGTGCCCGGATAGCCGCGCAGGCTGAACACCGCCGCCTTCTTCGACAGCGCCTGCACCGCCCGCGGCGCATACATGCCCCGGTCCCGGTAAGCCGCCCGCGTCGCTTCGGGCTGCCGGTCCATAAAGGTGTTGCGCACCACTTGAATCGTTGCGCCCGGCTTCGCTAGAAACCGCTTGAACTCAGGTAAACTACGCAGGATGACCGCCACGGCAGGTCTCCTCGACACCGGCTCCCGCCCGCAGGATCGCGGACGCACCACCGTTCGGGATGAGTTGGGGTGATTCCCGTGACGGTTTAAGTGACTACGCGAGTCTCGCTCGGCAGGATATCAACAGGAATCGGGACTTATACCCAGATTCAGGCCTTAGATGCCGAGTCCTGGCCCCCGAACCCCCTCCGAAAGTCTTCCGCAGCGCGGCAATTCACTTCAGGCCAAGCCATCAAGACTCTGGCGTGATTCGCCCCGATTCGGCGGTTGCGGCGCGAAGAGCCTCGCGGCGGTGCGAGACCTTTCTACGCACTTGACCCCGGCGCGAGGCTCGCGCGTTGTCAGGCCATGCTGCTCCAGTTCTTCACGGCCCTGCGCGACGCGAAGGTGCCCGTCACCCTCAAGGAGTATCTCGTCCTGCTGGGCGCGCTGGACCGCGACCTGCCGGACAAGAGCGTCGAGGAATTCTACTTCCTGTCGCGCACTGCGCTGGTGAAGGACGAGACGCATCTCGACCGGTTCGACCGGGTGTTCGGCACGGTGTTCAAGGGGCTCGCGACCGTCGGCGAGGCGGTGGAGGCGGTGCCGATCCCCGAGGAATGGCTGCGCAAGCTCGCGGAGAAGTACCTCACCGACGAGGAGAAGGCGCAGCTCCAGGCCCTCGGCTGGGACAAGCTGTTCGAGACGCTGAAGCAGCGCCTCGCCGAGCAGAAGGGCCGCCACCAGGGCGGCTCCAAATGGATCGGCACGGGCGGCACCTCCCCCTTCGGCGCCTACGGCTACAACCCGGAGGGAATCCGCATCGGGCAGGACGGGAACCGCAACTTCCGGGCGGTGAAGGTCTGGGACCGCCGCGATTTCCGCGACCTCGACGACGACGCCGAGATCGGCGCCCGCACCATGCGCCTCGCGCTAAGGCGCCTGCGCCGCTTCGCCCGCACCGGCGCGGCGGACGAACTCGACCTCGACGGCACGATCCGGGAGAGCGCCCGCCAGGGTTACATCGACGTGAAGATGCGGCCCGAGCGGCGCAACGCCGTGAAGGTGCTGCTCTTCCTCGATGTCGGCGGCTCGATGGACTGGCACGTGGAGCAGGCGCAGGCGCTGTTCTCCGCCGCGCGGTCGGAGTTCAAGCACCTCGTCCACTTCTACTTCCACAACTGCGTCTACGAGGGCGTGTGGACCGAGAACGCCCGGCGCCACGACGGGCGCACGCCCCTCGCCGACGTGATCCGTACCTATGGCAGCGATTATCGCCTCGTCTTCGTCGGCGACGCCTCCATGAGCCCCTACGAGATCGCCGTGCCGGGGGGCTCGGTGGAGCATTGGAACGAGGAGGCCGGCGCCGTGTGGCTCGGGCGGCTCCTCGATCATTTCCACAAGGCGGCGTGGCTCAACCCCGTGCCGGAGACCCATTGGGCCTACACGCAGTCGATCGGGATGGTGCAGCGCCTGATGGCGGGGCGGATGTTCCCGCTGACCCTCGAGGGGCTCGACGCCGCCGCCCGCGCCCTGGTGCGCTGAGGCGCGGCCTCAGCCCTGCTGGGCGGGGGTCGCGACCTTCAGGCCGTCGAGGTCCGGCGAGATCTTGATCTGGCAGGAGAGGCGGGAATTCTCGCGCACGTCGGTGGCGAAATCGAGCATGTCCTGCTCCATGTCCTGGGCCTTGCCCACGACGGCGATCCAGGCATCGTCGACATAGACGTGGCAGGTGGCGCAGGCGCAGGCGCCGCCGCATTCCGCGTCGATGCCGGGCACGTTGTTGCGCAGAGCCGTCTCCATCACGGTGGCGCCGACGCTGCCCTCGACGGTGCGTTCCGTCCCGGCGTGATCGACGTAGGTGATCTTGGGCATGCTCTCGCTCCTCGTGCGCGCCGGGCCGCGTGGCGGCTCGACGGACGGCGGTGACTGATTGGCGGCTCGCAGGGCGGAAAGCAAGCGGATCGAGGCCTTTGGACGCGACGCCGAGGGGCGACCTTTCGAAGCCTCAGGCTTCCTCGATCTCCGCCACGGCGTCCCGGATCGCCTCCTCCAGGGCCGCGACCGTCCCCTCGGCCCCCGCCGCGCCCGCCCGGAGCCCGGCCTCGGCCTCGCCGGCGAGGCGCTGGACCCGGACGGCGCCGAGCCCCGCCGCCGCGCCGCGCAGGGTGTGGGCGATGTCCGCCCGGCGTCCGGCCGGCAGAGACCGATCGGTGAGGGAGGGCAGCAGGCGGCGGCACTCGCCGGCGAACAGGGCGAGCACCTCGCGGGCGAGGTCGGCATCCCCGCCGGTCTGGGCATCGAGGGCGTCGCGGTCGATCTCTGCCATCGGACACCCCCGCAATCCACATGGTATCGCCCGCGCGGTCACGCCCCGCCTCGCGATTCCGCTCGGTCCCTGGCACGATAGCGGCGCCCACCGGGCCGGTCGCGGTAACCATTCGGTTAATGTTACCTGGGGGCGGTCTCCCGCGCGCCTATCGGAGCAGGGTGCCGAACTTTAGGCTCGGGTGGTAAACGGGAAGTTGCGTCTTCGGCATGCAAGTGCCGGACCCGTGCGTGTGAGGCGTTTCATGGCGACGGAAAAGAAGCTGAAGGATCCGGCCGAGGCCGCTCTGTCAGCCATCGAGCAGGCCCTGAGCCTGGACGCTCTGATGCGCGACGGCGGCGTGCGGTCGGAGCCCCGGCTCCCGGATGTCGGCGACACCGATCCCCTGCTCGAAGGCGGGCGCGACGCTTCCGGCCGCCTGCCCCCGCCCCGGCTCGACATCGAGCGCCCGCCGGGCGGCCCGACCCCGCTGATGCAGGATCCGCTCCTCGCCTCGGACCTGCCCTCCCCCGATTTCGACCGGCCCCGCCGCGAGGGCGGCCTGCTCCCGCCCGACCGCTCGCTGGTGGCCAACGACGACCGGCGCAACATCGGCATCCTGCAGCAGACCCTGCGGGTGCGGCCCTCGCGCAAGCCCTACATCGTCGCGTCCCTCGCCGGCCTCGCCTGGATCGCGGCGCTCGGCGGCGTCGCGTGGTCGCAATCGGGCGGCGACCTCGCGGGCTTCGTGCGCGGCTTGCCGCCGCTCCAGGCCATGGGCGCCGTCGCGGCGCTCTTCGGGCCGGCGATCCTGTTCATCGTCGCGGCGATGCTCGCCCTGCGCGCCCAGGAGATGCGCCTCGTCGCCCGCGCGGTCGGCGAGGTCGCGGTACGCCTCGCGGAGCCGGAGGGCTTCTCGACGGATGCCGTGCTGACCATGTCGCAGACGGTCCGCCGCGAGGTCGCGGCGGTGGGCGACGGCGTCGAGCGCGCCTTGGCCCGGGCGGGCGAACTGGAGACCCTGGTGCGCGGCGAGATCGCCACCCTGGAGCGCGCCTATTCCGACAACGAGATCCGCATCCGCTCGCTGGTCGATGAGCTGGTCGCGCAGCGCGAGGCCATCGTCACCAATGCCGAGCGGGTGCGCGGCGCCATCGCCGGCTCGCACACGAACCTCACCCAGGAACTCGACGGCGCGGCCCAGCGCATCGTCGCGGCCCTCGACGGCGCCGGCGAGCGCGTGACCGGCGCCCTCGACGCGCGCGGCCTCGCCATCACCGCCTCGCTGGGCGAGGTGGGCGAGCGCGTCACCGGCCTGATGAGCGAGCGCGGCGACACGCTGATCGAGCGCCTGTCGCAGACGGGTTCGGGCGTGCGCGAGAGCCTGGAAGGCGTCGGCGCGGAGCTCGTGCGCGGCTTCGAGGAGAAGGCGGTCGCCCTCACCGGCTCGTTCGAGGCGACGGGGCAGGCCCTCACCGGGCGGCTCGCGGAGAGCGCGGGCAAGGTCGGGGAAACCCTGGCCGAGACCGGCGCCGGCGTCGGCGCGGCCATCGAGCGCCAGGGGCAGGCGGTGCGGGAGAGCTTCGAGCGCTCCGCGTCGAACCTGGAAAGTGCCTTCCTGACCCGCGGCACCGAGCTGACCGACCGCTTCGCCGCCACGGGGGCCGAGATCACCGGCCGCTTCTCCGAGGTCGGCGCGGCCTTCGCGCAGGACCTGTCGGGCCGGGGCACGGCGCTGCGCGCCGAGATCGAGACGGCGGGCCGCGACATCGTCGGCGCCATCGCCAAGAGCGGCCAGGCGGCGCAGGACACCCTCGCCCAGGCGGCGGACGGCGCGGCGGCGACCCTCTTCGCCTGCGCCGACACGGCGCGCGACGACATCGTCGCCGCCGCCGAGCGGATCGGCGAGGCCGTCACCGGACGCGGCGGCGATCTGGCCGGGCGGATGGAGGGCATCGTCGGCCGCCTGCACGAGACCATCGCCGTCGAGGGGTCCGGCCTCGAGAGCCGCCTCGACGCGGCGGCCGAGCGGGCGAGCGGGCTCGTGTCGAGCCGGGCACGGGAAGCCGCCGAGACCCTGGAAGCCGCGTTCTCCACCCTGGGCCGGGGCTTCGAGAGCGGCGCGGGCGATGCCGTGCGCAGCCTGCGCACCAGCGTCGAGTACCTGTCCGGTGAGATCGACGGTCGCGCCACCGAGGCGGCCGAGGCCATCCGCGCGGCGGCCGCCGATGCGGGTGCCGTGGCGCAGACCCGCGTCGCCGAGGCCGCCACGCGCCTCACCGAGAGCCTGGGCACGCTGCGCACCGCGTCGGCCGAGGTCACGGGGGCCGTCGAGGCGGAATCCGCCATCCTGCTCACCCGCTTCCGCGAGGCCGCCGAGCGGGCGACCGAGGAACTGAGCACGCGTGGCGGGGCCGCCGTCAAGGAAGTCCGCAGCGCCCTGGAAGGGCTCGACCGGGAGCTCGCCGCCCGCACCAGCGCCACGACCGGCGCCCTGGAGCGCGCCGCCGCGCAGGTGGCGTCCGACCTGTCGACCCGCCTCGGCGAGATCGAGTCCTCCTTCGGCGCCCATGGGCGCGACGTGGCCGAGCTGCTCTCCACCCACGCGGAGGAGACCCACGCCCGCATCGCCGGCACCGGCCGCGACATCGTGCTGGCCGTGGCGAGCCAGGGCGCGCGTATCGCCGACAGCCTCGGCCGCAGCGGCGACACCTTCGCCGAAACCGCCGACGGGCGGGTCAAGGTCATCGAGGAGGTGCTGGGCAGCCGCCTCGCCGCCCTGCAGGAGACCATCGCCCGGGGCGACATCCTCGCCGACCGGATCGGCCGCGACACCGCCGCCCTCGGCGAGACCGTCGGCAACCAGCTGGACGAGGTCACGCGCCTGCTCTCCGACCGGGGCCAGGCCGTGGCCGAGACCATCGCGGGCCACGCCCGCGAGGCCGGCAGCCTGATCGAGACCCATCTCGGCTCCCTGGAGGAGCGGTCGGCCCGGCACACGGCCGAGGTCGCCAAGCGTACCGCCGAGTTGGCCGAGACCATGGCCACCCTCGTCGGCCAGCTCGACGGGCAGATCGGCCACCGCACCACCGCCCTCACCGAAACCCTGACGGCCCGCACGGCCGCGCTCACGGAGGCGCTCACCGCCCAGGCCGCCACGCTGGACGGCACCCTCGCGAAGCGCGCCGCCGCCCTGGACGAGGCCCTGTCCGCCCGCACGGGCGAGATGGCCCGGATCGTCGAGGACGGCGGTCGCGGCCTCGTGGAATCCGTCGATTCCCACCTCGCCGCCGCCGCCCGCGACTTCGAGGCCCGCTCCGCCGGTTTCGGCGCCGAGGTCGAGCGCCGCACCGGCGAGATCGCCCGCGCCCTGGATACCGGCGCCGAGCGGTTCGACGGCACCGTCCTGCGCCGCCTGGAGGAGATCGGCGCGACTCTGGAAGAGCGCGCCCGCCTCGTGGACGAGAGCTTCGGCTCGCAGGCCTTCGAGGCGATCCGCCTGATCGAGGCGCGCACCCGCGCCGTCGACGCGGAGCTGACCCAGCGCACCCGCGATCTCGTGGAGGCGATCGAGACCCGCACGGGCGGGCTCGACGCGGCCATGGCCGAGCGCATCGCCGCCCTGACCGGCGCCGTCGAGGAGCGCACCCGCGCCCTCGACACCTCGCTCGCGGCCCGCGCGGAGGAGATCGCGGCCCTCGTGGACGAGCGCGCCACCGCCGCCGACACCGCCCTGTCGGCCCGCACCGACGCGGTGCGCGCCGCCTTCGCCGAACGCTCCGACCTGCTCGGTCGCCTCATCGACGAGCGCACCGAGGCGATGTCGAAGGAGCTGGACGAGAAGGGCCGGACGGTGTTCGGCGTCATCGGCAACCGCATCACCGAACTCGCCCGCCTGTTCGACAGCGGCAGCAGCTCGCTCGCCGAACTCATCGACAACCGGGGCGAGGGCGTCCTCGCCAAGCTCCAGCAGACCATCGCTGACGCCGAGCGGATGCTCGAGGAGGGCGAGGGCCGCCTCGGCCACACCCTGGCGAGCCGCACGGGCGACATCAGCGGCCTGCTGGACGAGGGCGTGCGCACCGTCCACGGCCTGCTCGACGACCGCACCAACCAGATCCGCACCATGCTGGACGGGCACGCCCGCACCCTGGTCGAGACGCTCGACGGGCGCACGGGTCCCCTCAGCGAGGCCCTGGACGGCCGTGGCCGCGAACTCGTCACGGCCCTGGAAGGCGCCCTCACGGGAGCGGCCGGAGCGCTGGAGAGCCGGACCGAGGCCCTGGGCAACCTGTTCGACGCCCGCCTCGGGCGGTTGGAGGATCTGGTCGAGGGCCGGGGCACCCGCCTCGCCGAGACGCTGGATGCCCGCGCCGAGGGCCTTCGCGCCCTGTTCGAGGAGGCCCAGGCCACCCTCGACGCGGCCGTCGAGGGCGGCAGCGGACGCTTCGCCGCCTCCGTCGACGAGCGCCTTCAGACCCTGCGCAGCCTGCTGGAGGAAGCGCCCGCCGCTGTGGCGGCGCTGGTCGAGACCCGCGAGCGCCAGCTCGCCGCGACCCTCGACAGCCGCACCCAGCGCCTTCGCGCCCTGTTCGAGGAGGCCCAGGACGGTCTGCGCGACCTCGTGGAGACCCGCGGCGGCGACATCGCCCAGGCGATCGCCACCCAGACCGACGAGCTGCGCACGATGCTCAACGCGGCGCCCGGCGGCATGGCCGACCTGTTCGATGCCCGCCTCACGGCCCTGCAGACCACCTTCGACGAGGCCCGCGCGGCCATCGACGGGCTCCTCGACAGCCGCAGCCGCGGCCTGATCGAGGCCGCCGATGATCGGGTCGGCGCCCTCACCGAGGTGTTCGAGACCCGTCTGCGCGACCTCGACGGGGTCGTGGAGGGCCGCACGCAGGACCTCACCCGCGAGGTCGATGCCCGCGCGGATGCCTTCACCCAGCGGATCGACACCCGCATCCAGCGCTTCGCGCATCTCGTCGGCCAGCGCGCCGACGCCCTCGCCACGGCGTTCGACGAGCGCCACGACGCCTTCGCCGGCCTCATGGACGAGCGCACCGCCGGCCTGGGCGCCGCCCTGGACGAGCGGGCGCGGATCCACGCGGAGCAGGTCGAGGCCCACACGGCGGCTCTCGCCGCGACCCTGGCCGCTCGCGAGGCGTCGCTGGCCGCCCTCATCGACCAGCGTGCCGAGGCGATGGGCATGGGCTTCGAGCGCCGCGCCAACGCCCTCGGCTCCCTGGTGGACGCCCGTGGCGAGGCCCTGGCCCGCCGCCTCGCCGAGAGCGCCGAGACCCTGGTCCGGGCCATCGAGGAACGGGGCGGCGCCCTGCTCGACAGCCTCAACGCCAGCGGCCACGCTGTCGGCACCGACCTCGAAAGCTATGTCGCGCGGTTCAGCGCGGCGGTGGACGGCCCGATGCGCGACCTCGCCGATGCCCTGTCCGAACGGGCCGGGACCATCGAGCGGGTGCTGGAGGAGACCGGCCTGCCGCTGGCCGAGGCCCTGCGCACCAGCACGGAGCGCCTCGCCGTCCAGACCCGCGCCTCGGCCGACATCCTCCGCGCGGCGGTGGACGAGGGGGCGGCCCGGACGCTGGCCGACCTCGCCGAGACCAACGACCGGCTCACCCGCGAACTCGGCGGCGTGATCGTGCGCGTCGAGAGCGCCAACGCGGCCCTGTCCGGCCTCGTGGCGGGGGCCGACTCGAACCTCGGCTCCATCGAGCGCAACCTGTCTGGCCGTCTGACTCAGATCCGCGCCGAACTGGAGCGCGTCGCCGCCGAGACCGACCGGGCCGGGGCCGACGTCTCGACCCAGGTCGCGGCGCTGCGCGAGGCTTCGGAAGGCGCCCTGCGCGAGGCGAACGGCCTCGCCCGCAGCCTCGACGGTGCGGCGACCTCCCTCGACGCGGTCGAGACCCGTCTCGCCGCCGCGCTCACCGAGCGGGAGCGGGCGCTCGCCACCGCCATGGCCGAGTTCGAGGCCCGGGCCGAGACCCTGGAATCGCGCGGTTCGGCCTTCGCCGGCCAGATCGACAAGATCCTGCGCGAGGCCGAGACCCGGGCGCGGTCGCTCACCGACACCCTCGCCCGCTCCGCCGAGAGCGCGGGCGCGCAGGTGACGGGGGCCTTCGCCGGCCTCAAGGACGAGGCCGGGGCCGAGGCCGAGAAGGCCGCCGCCGGGGTGCGCGAAGCCCTCGACGCGGCCTCCCGCGAGATGCGGGAGGGCCTGGAGGAGGCGCAGACCAGGTTCGGGGAATCGGTGACGAGCCTGCGCGAGATGGCGTCGTCCATCCGCAGCGAGCTCGAATCCACCCGCGCCGACCTCGCGCGCGGCGTCCTCGAACTGCCGCGCGAGACGCAGGACGCGGCCGGCGAGATGCGCCGGGTCGTGTCGGACCAGATCAAGGCCCTCAACGAGCTGTCGGCCCTGGTCACCCGCACCGGCCGCGCGGTGGATGTCGCGCAGCCCATCGCCCAGTCGCAGCGGCGCGTGGCGGAGGGCGGAAGCCGCTCGCTCGCGGCGCCCGCCGCGTCTCCGGCAGCCCCCGCCGCGCCGGCTCCCACCGCCGCCGCGCCGAGCGCGGCTCCGGTTCAGGCTCCGGCTCCCGCCTCGACGCCCCGCCCGACCTCGGTGCGCAGCGAGACGCGCCCCGTCGCGCCGCGCCCGGTCAACCCGGCCCCCGCCTCGGGAGCGGGCAACAACAAGAAGGGCTGGCTCTCCGACCTCCTCACCCGCGCCTCGCTGGATGACGACGAGGAGAACCCGGCCGCGACCGCTCCGGCCACCCCGGCCCGCGCCGCGCCGGCTCCGACCCCGGCACCGGCCGCCTCCCCAGCCCCGCGCAACGGGAAGCCCGCCGCCGAGACCGGCCGGATCGCCCTCGACACGATCTCCACCGACATCGCGCGGATGATCGAGCACCGCACCGCCGTCGATCTGTGGGAGCGGTACCGCCGGGGCGAGCCGAACCTGTTCACGCCGCGCATCTACACGGCGCAGGGACAGACGACCTTCACCGAGATCCAGCGGCGCTACCGCTCGGATCAGGAGTTCCGGCGCAGCGTCGACCGCTACGTGAGCGAGTTCGAGCGCCTGCTCGGCGACGTGGTGAAGAACGACCCCGACGCGAAGCGGACCGACGCCTACCTCACCTCCGAGACGGGCAAGGTCTACACGATGCTGGCCCATGCCAGCGGGCGCTTCGAGGGGGCGTGAGCGAGACGGGACCGCGCGCCCCAAGGCGCGCGGTCCTCGTGCATCGATCCGGACGAAGGCGTCAGCCGTGTCTGGGAAAATTGATGCAAAAACAAGGGGCTAGGGGAGAGACGCAGGAACGGAGTGAGTGCGTCGCTGCCCTAGAGAAGGCCGAGGGCGGCCAGTTCCCGCCTGAGCTTTTCCGGCATCTCGCCGACGTCGCCGTCGAGCCCCGCGCCGAGATCGGCCGGGGCGTCGCCCGGCGCGAGGTAGCGCCAGCCCTGGAACGGGCGGCAGGGCCGGGGCACCACCGGCACCAGGGGCGGCGCGAGCACGATCCGGCAGCGGGGAATCCCGTCCTCGCCGGTCAACGGCTCGAGGGCGACGATGGCTTGGCGGCAGCACAGGCTTCCCCGGATCACCCAGAAGATCGAGCCCTTGCCCGCAATCTCCTTGTGCCGCTTGGGCAGGGTCCGCGTGACATGGACCGGGTTGGCGGGTTGGCTCGCCTGTCGCGCGGCGAGATCGGCGATGGAGGCCGGGCCGACACTGAGCTTGATGAGGTGCAGGGCCACTTGATCGAGGGGGCTGACGCGGCTGGGCGCCCCCTATACCGGCTCCGACCGGCTCAGGCGAAGAGGGCGAGGCGCTTCTCGGCGGGTTCGGCGTCGAGCCCGTCCAGGCTCATCGGCACCGGCTCGGTGAGGGCGAAGGTGAACAGGGCGTCGCCGGGCTCCTCCACCCAATGCACCTGAGCGGGATCGAGCTCCGGCTCCGGCTCCGGCTCCGGCGCAGCCTCCGCGACGGGCGGCGCCGGCTGCGGCGGGGTCGACACGGGGACGAACACGATGTCCTCGTGCAGGGCCGGGCTCCCCGGCTGCGCGACGATGGCCGCCGCCGTCATGGCCGGCACGGACATGGCGATGTAGCGGTCCACGTCGATCTGGCAGAGATCCTCGTCGATGGGCTTGGCGCCCTCGGCCGTCTCCGGCGGCGGGGGCACCCGCGCGATCTCGTCGCCCCAGATCGCGATCATCGAGGCGATCCGGTCCTCCAGGTAGCGGAGGGTGTAGATGATCCGCGCGGTGCGCTGCGCGGTGAGATCCTGGAACGAGCAGGCCGTGTAGATCGCGGTCGCGTGGCGGTCGAGGGCCTCGCAGGTCTCCGGCTCGACGTTGCGCTCGCGCAGGGTCCAGGCCGCCTCCTGCACCGCCTCGGCGGCGCCGAGGATGTCCGAGGTCGCCTGCTCGGTCGCCCGCACGATGGCGTCGAGCGCCTGCGAGGCGGAGGTGAGGCGGGTCTGGTCGCCGCCGGGGCCGCTGATCGCCGAGATTTCCGACTTGGTCCGGCTGATCGCCTCGGCCATCTCCATCAGGTCGCCGCGGAGGTTCCCTACCGCGTCGACGGCGCGCTCGGCCGTGACGCTGCGCTCCAGCCGCTCGATGGCGGTGAGAACCGTCGTCAACTCCTCGGCGCGGGCGCGGCGGGCGTGCTCGGCGAGGAAGTGCTGGCCGCGCTCGCTGGCGCCGATCGTCGCCTCGATCGCCGCGTATTCGGCGGCATCGATCGCGTGGGCGCTGGGCAGACCGGACATCGACGGCGCTTCCGACAGGGGCGCCCGGCGGGGCGACGACCCCGCGCTCGGCGCATCCCGAACCGCGCGACATTGACAGACGTGGTTTAACGGGCGCTTACGAGGGTCCCTTCCTACAACTTCTTGTCCCGTGCCCGCTTCCCCCGGCGCGCTGCGCCTGTCGCTGCTCTACGCCGTCGTCTTCACCGAGATCGGCATCGCCATGCCGTTCATGCCGGTCTGGCTCGCCGCGCTCGGTCTCGACGCGGGGGTGATCGGGCTGCTGCTGGCGCTGCCCATCGCCACGCGGATCGTCGCCACGGCGCCGTTGATGGGGCTGATCGACCGGGGGCTGGGCGCGCGGCGGCTGATCGTGGCCGGCAGCTTCGGCGTCGCGGCAACCTATGCCGCCATGGCGCCCGCTTCCGGGTTCGGCTGGCCCGCGCTCGCGGTGCTGACCGTGCTGAACGCGGTCGCCGCCGCGCCGCTCGTGCCCTCCATCGATTACCTGACACTGGCCGCCGCGCGGCGGGATTCCCGCCTCGCCTATTCGCGGATCCGCATGGCAGGCTCGGTCGCCTTCCTCCTCGCGAACCTCGCGGGCGGGGCGCTGCTCGCGGCGCTGGGCGGCAAGCTCGCCGTGCCGGTGCTGCTCACCGGCCTCGCCCTGATCGCCGGCTTCACCGCCCTCCGCGACCGCACGCCGTCCGAGGCGCCCCGCCGGGCGGCGGACGGGAAAGGCCCGCCCCTGCCCCGGCGGCTATGGCTGTGCATCGGCGCCGCCGCCGCGATCCAGGCGGGGCACGCGGCGGTCTACGGCTTCGGCAGCATCTTCTGGACCGCGCGCGGCCTCTCCGCGACGCAGGTCGGCGCCCTGTGGGCGACGGGCGTGCTGGCCGAGATCGTCCTGTTCGCGGCGGCCCCTCGCCTGCCCGCCTCCTGGCGCGGGCCGGTGCCGCTCCTCGTCCTCGGCGGGGCGGCGGGCATCCTGCGGGCGGTGGGGCTCTATCTGGTGGGCGACCGGATGGAGACGCTGGTGCCGTTGCAGGTCCTGCACGGGCTCACCTTCGGCGCGACGCAGCTCGGGGCGATGGAGGCGGTGTCGTCCCTGTCGCCGGAGGGGTCGCGGGGCCGGGCGCAGGGCACCCTCTCGGCGGTGAATGCGGGCATCGCCGTCACCGCGACGCTGGCGAGCGGGCTCGTCTACCGCGAGGCGGGACCGCTGGCCTTCCTCGCCATGGCGCCGCTCTCGGCCTGCGGCGTCGCCCTGGCGCTCGCGGCGGCACGGGAGAGAAAGCGTCAACCGTAATGTCGTCATAACCGTGGCGCAGCATGGCGTTTCACGACGGCGTGTCCTCCCGCACGGACGGGGCGGGGCAAGCCAGGCCTTACGGTGCGCTCCCGGCGCAGGAGCGGCATCGATCGTTGAGGGACGCGCCGGTGAAGGAGTTCCACGTTTGCTGACCGAAGGGCTCGCGCCCGGCACGGCATCGCTGACGGAGGCGGCTGACGGGCGGTTGCGGCTCGGCGGTCGCTGGACCGCCGATCAGGCGCCGGCCGTGGAGGCCGCGGCCGCCCGGATCGCGGCGGGCGCTTCCTCGCGCCTCGTGGTCGACCTCGGCGAGGTCGAGCGGCTCGACACCCTCGGCGCCTGGGTGCTGGAGCGGACCCGCGCGGAGATCGAAGCCTCGGGCGGCACCCTCGCCTATCTCGGCACGCGGCCCGAGCACCGGACGCTCCTCGGCGAGGTGGTGATCCGGGGCGAGCCGCCGGCCTCCGCCCCGCGCCTGCGCTTTCCCCTCTCGCTCCTCGACGGGCTCGGCCGGCAGGTCGTGCGCGGGGCCAAGGAATTCGGCACCGGCATCGCCTTCCTCGGAGAGGTCGTGGCGGCCTGCGCCCGCGTCGCCCTGCGCCCGGGCAGCTTCCGGGGCACCGCGCTCGTCAACCAAGTCCAGCAGATGGCGCTGAACGGCACGCCGATCATCGTGCTGATCTCGTTCCTCGTCGGCGGCATCGTGGCGCAGCAGGGCATCTTCCAGCTCCAGCGGTTCGGGGCGCAGACCTTCGTTGTGAACCTGATCGGCCTGCTGATCCTGCGCGAACTCGGGGTGCTCCTCACCGCGATCATGGTGGCGGGCCGCTCCGGCTCGGCCATCACCGCCGAGATCGGCTCGATGCGGATGCGCGAGGAGGTCGATGCCCTGCGGGTCATGGGTCTCGACACCACCGAGATCCTGATCGTGCCCCGCGTCCTGGCGCTGATGATCAGCCTGCCGATGCTGACCCTGCTCGGCGACCTCGCGGCGCTGGCCGGCGGCGGCCTGACCGCGATGCTCTACGGCGGGTTGACCCTCGACCAGTTCCTCGCGCGGCTGCAGGCGGCGGTGGGCGTGCACCACGTCGTGGTCGGCCTCGTCAAGGCGCCGTTCATGGCGCTCACCATCGGGCTCATCGCCACCATCGAGGGATTCGCCGTCGAGGGCTCGGCCGAGTCCCTCGGACGCCGCGTCACCGCCTCGGTGGTGAAATCCATCTTCATGGTCATCGTCCTCGATGGCCTGTTCGCGGTGTTCTTCGCCGCCGTCGACTTCTGAGACCCATGCGGCTGATCTCATCCACCCCGTCATCGCGAGCGCAGCGAACCGCCCCACGGCGGCGGGCCGTCTCAGGGCGTGGCGCTGCCCTGGGTCGCTTCGCTGCGCTCGCAAGGACGGGGGCCGGGCGATGACCGACAGCCAGGACACCATCATCCGCGTGCGCGACCTCGTGGTCGGGTTCCGCGACAAGACGATCCTGAAGGGGCTCAACCTCGACATCCGCCGGGGGGAGATCCTGGGCTTCGTCGGGCCGTCCGGGCAGGGCAAGTCGGTGCTCACGCGCACGATCCTCGGCCTCGTGCCGAAGCGCTCGGGCACGATCGAGGTGTTCGGCCAGGACGTGGACGGCCTCACTTATGCCGAGCGGCGGCGGATGGAGACCCGCTGGGGCGTGCTGTTCCAGCAGGGCGCCCTGTTCTCCGCCCTCACGGTGAAGCAGAACATCCAGGTGCCGATGCGCGAGCACCTGAAGCTCTCCGACCGGCTCCTCGACGAGTTCGCCCGGCTCAAGATCGAGATGGTCGGCCTGAAGCCCGACGCCGCCGACAAGCTCCCCTCCGAACTCTCGGGCGGCATGATCAAGCGGGCGGCGCTGGCGCGCTCCCTGGCGCTCGACCCGGAGATCCTGTTCCTCGACGAGCCGACCTCGGGCCTCGATCCGATCGGCGCGGGCGAGTTCGACGACCTCGTCTCCACCCTCAAGGAGACGCTGGGCCTGACCGTGTTCATGGTCACGCACGACCTCGACAGCCTCTACACCGCCTGCGACCGCATCGCGGCGCTGGGCGACGGCCAGATCATCGCCGCCGGGACGGTGGAGGAGATGCTGGAAAACCCCCATCCCTGGTTGCGCTCGTATTTCCACGGCAAGCGCGCCCGCGCCGTCGCGGGCGGGCCCTCGGCCGCGCGCGCGCCGCACCAGGATTCCCTCGCCGCAGCGACCGGAGGCTGACCTCATGGAAACCCGCGCGAACTACGCCCTGATCGGGGCCTTCACCCTCGCCGTCATCCTGGCGGGCTTCGGCTTCACCCTGTGGATCGCGGGCGGCTCGTCCCGGCAGGTGAGCGAGCAGGTGCGCATCGTCTTCTCCGGCTCGGTCGGCGGCCTGTCGCGCGGATCGAGCGTGACCTTCAACGGCATCAAGGTCGGCGAGGTCACGGACATCCACCTCGCCCCGCAGGACCCGCGCCGGGTGCTCGCCATGGTCAAGGTCGAGCCCTCGACGCCGCTCAAGTCCGACACCCGCGCCCGACTCGATTCGGCGATGCTGACCGGCGTCTCGGTCATCGCGCTGACCGGCGGCGACGCCGACGCGCCGCCCCTGAAGCCCGGCGCCAACGGCGAGCCGGCGACGATCTTCGCCCAGACCTCCGACATGCAGGACATGATGGCGCTCGCCCGGCAGGTGGCGCAGCGGGCGGACGACATGCTCTCGCACCTCGACCGGCTGGTCGCGGGCAACGAGGGGGCGATCTCCCGGACGCTGGCCAACGTCGAGACCTTCTCGAAGACCCTGGCCGACGCGGCGCCGGCCATGTCGTCGCTGGTGAAGGCGGTGGACGGCAACCGCGTCGTCCGGGTGATCGACAACGCCGACAAGTTCTCCGCGGCGCTGGCGAATTCCGCCCCCGACATCCAGGCCGGCCTCCACGACGCCCGCTCGCTCGCGGCCAAGCTCGACGCCTCGGCCGACCGGATCGACGCGGTGCTGAAGGGTGCCGAGGGCTTCCTCGGCTCGGCCTCCGGCAAGGAGGGGACGAGCACCTTCGTGGAGATTCGCGAGGCGGCGATCTCCGTCCGCGACGCGGGACGCGCCTTCCGCACCATGTCGGAGAATCTCGACAAGCGCACCGCCAGCATGTCCACGAGTTTCGGCCGGCTCTCCGGCACCGGACGGCGCGAGGTCGAGGCCCTCTCCGGCGACGGGCAGCGGACGCTGGGCGCCCTCAATCGCACCGTGCGCAGCCTGGAAAAGGACCCCTCGCAGGTCATTTTCGGCGGCAAGCCGTCGTTGCCTGAATACAACGGTGGTCGTTGACTTAGGCCCCAAGGCCACGTTTGTGCTGAGTCGCACTGCAGCCTTTGGATGACGGCGTAGTTTTGGCTGCAAAGCTTTGGTGACCTGCCGGCTCGCGTCGGCAGGCTCGATTAGGTTGTATGCATGATCCGTTCGGTCCTTCCGGCCGCGAGCCTGCTGGCGACCGCCCTGCTGGGCGGCTGCGCCGGCGGCGCAGCGCCCCTGACCTTCGACCTCGCCGCCCTGCCGGCGGGCGGTCGGCCCGTGGCGTCGGGGCGGGCGATCGTGGTGTCGGAACCCGTGGGGATCCAGCCCTTCGAGGCGGACCGGATCATCGTGCGCGAGGGCGGCGGCTCCTTGTCCTTCCTCGGTGGCGGCCAATGGGCCGACCGTCTGCCGCGCCTGATCCAGACGCGGATCATCCAGAGCCTGGAGAATGCCGGGCGGCTGCGCTCGGTGAGCCGTCCGGGCGACAAGGTGACGGCCGATTACCAGTTGATCAGCGAGATCCGCGCCTTCGACATCCAGACCGCCACGGGCGAGGCGGTGGTGGACCTGTCGCTCAAGCTGGTGGCGGACGGCACGGGCCGCGTCGCGGCGGCGCGGATCTTCACGGCGCGCGTGCCCGTGGCCTCGGTCGATGCCGGCTCCGGCGCCCGCGCCCTCGACCAAGCCCTCGTCTCCGTGCTGGCCGACATCGTGCGCTGGGTGAACACCGGGCGGTAAGTCACCGGCACCACACGTCTTTGCGAGCGTAGCGAAGCAACCCAGGGAAGCGCCTTGTCCGGAAGCGGCCCGCCGCCCCTGGATTGCTTCGCTGCGCTCGCAATGACGGGGCGGGTGGGAGGAGGGTTATCCCTCACTCCATCACGGCGGCCTTCATGATCACGACCATGGTGGCCCGCCCCGGGCCCTCGGCGCAGCGCACGAGATGCGGCCGGTCGCAGCGGTAGCGCAGGGTCTCGCCGGGCCGCGCCCGCTGGAGCGCGCCGCCGACCTCGACCTCGAACACGCCCTCCGTCACCGACAGCGATTCCACCGAGCCGCGCTGATGCGGGTCGGAATCGAGCACGCCGCCGGGATCGGCGCTGACCTCGTACCATTGCAGCCATTCGACGGTTTTGATCCAGCCGACGATGGCGAGCCGCACCTTGCCGTCCTCGGAGAGGAGGATCGGCGTGTCGGCGCGGGAGGTCTTCTCGATGAAGGGCTCCTCGTCGCCCGCCGCCAGGACCCGCTCGATGGACACATCCAGGGCCTGGGAGAGGCGCCAGATGGTGGCGAGCGTCGGGTTGGTCTCGTTGCGCTCGATCTGGCTGATGATCGACTTGGCGACGCCGGATTGTTCCGCGAGATCCGAAAGGGACAGGTTGTAGGCCTTGCGCAGGCGCTGGATCGTCTTGCCGAGCTGCCCCGACAGGACCTGCGCCCCCGTCAGCAGGTCGCGCGTCCTGCCGACCTTCTCAACTCGGTCCCCTTGTCGGTCCGCCTGCCGTTCCGCCTGATCCCGCATGGCCCTTCGATCCGCCCGGCCGTTCCGTTCATCGAACGATCGTACGCTTCTTCAAACGCAAACGGATGACGGGCGCAAGGTTTCGGCGGCGGCGATGCACATCAGCCGCGCTCGCCCCACCAGGCGTGGAAGTGGTGGACCGGCCCGTGGCCGCCGCCGATCGCCAGCTGGTCGGCGGCCTGGATCGCGGCGGTGAGATAGTCCTTCGCCGCCGCGACGGCCTCGGGCAGGGGCAGGCCCCGTGCCAGCAAGGCGGCGATGGCCGCCGAGAGGGTGCAGCCGGTGCCATGGGTGTTGCGGGTCTCGACGCGCGGCGCGGCGAAGCGGCGCTCGAAGCCATCGGCGGCGGCGAGGAAATCCACGCTCTCCGGGCCGGTCCCGTGACCGCCCTTCACCAGCACCGCCCTCGCCCCGAGCGCGACCAAGCGCTGCGCCAGGACGGCGCCGTCCATCTCGCTGTCGTCGCCGAGGAGCACGGCGGCTTCGGGGAGGTTGGGCGTCACGAGGTCGACCTGCGGCAGCAGGCGCTCGCGCAGGACGGCCACCGCCTCGTCGGCGATCAGCCGGTCGCCGCTGGTGGCGACCATCACCGGATCGAGCACCACCGGAATGCCGCCCGCGTGCCGGGCGAGCCCCTCGGCCACGGCGGCGATCACCTCCGGCCGGGACAGCATCCCGATCTTCACCGCGCCGACCGTCAGGTCGGAGAACACGCTGTCGATCTGCCGCGTGACGAACGCCGCCGGCACCTCGTGGATGGCCTGGACGCCGCGCGTGTTCTGCGCGGTGAGGGCGGTGACGACGCTGGCGCCGTAGACGCCGAGCGCGGAGAAGGTCTTGAGATCGGCCTGGATGCCGGCGCCGCCGCCGGAATCCGAGCCCGCCACCGTGACCGCGATGGCCGTCATCGGGGGGCTCCGCGCTCCGCGAGGGCGTCGTCGATCAGCCCGCGCAGGTGGCGGGCGTTCTGGCGCACAGGCTCGGCGCCAAACAGGGACGAGATGACGGCGACCCCGTCCGCCCCCGCCGCGATCACCTGCGCCGCGTTCCCGGCGTCGATGCCGGCGATGGCCCCGACCGGCAGGCCCGGCCCCCGCGCCAGCCGCGCCCGGAACAGGATCCGTGACAGGCCGTCGAGGCCGACCGGCGGGTCCGGGTTGTCCTTGCTCGTCGTGGCGAAGACCCCGCCGATGCAGGCGTAATCCACCGGGAGCCGGTAGAGTTCGTCCGCATGGGCGGCCGTCTTCACGGTGATGCCGATGATCGCCTGCGGCCCCAGCAGCCGCCGCGCATCGGCCGGGTGCAGGTCCGATTGGCCGAGATGCACCCCGTCCGCCCCCGCCGCCAGGGCGAGGTCGACGCGGTCGTTCACGAGGAGCGGAACCCGCCCGCCGAGCGCCGCGCGGATCGCCCGCAGGCGCTCGACGGTGGCGCGGGCGTCGGCGATGTCCTTCTCGCGGTATTGGAGCAGGGTGCAGCCGCCCGCCACCGCCTCGGCGCCGAGGCGGCCCAATGCCGCGCCGTCGCTGCCGCTCACGCCGGTATCCAGGAGCCCGTAGAGCCGCAGGTCCACATTCCGCGCTCCGGCCTGTGCCCTGCCCGTCATCCCGCCCGGCTCCATCCCCGCCTCCACCCGCGAAGGCGCCCGCCCCGCGCGGACGCCCTGCGACTTGATGGTGTTTGGGTGCCGGAAGCTGGCTTGGCAAGGTGCCTCGGCAAGCTGCCGTTGCAGCCCGCCTTATCAAGGTCGATTGCGCGCGACCGAATGCGCCCTATCATAGGTTGCGCGCTGCCAATCCGGCGGCCGCCCCGCACGCCATGCGGGCCACGACAGGAGGAAGCATGGACACGCATGCGACCGGGGATCCGGGAGGCGGCGGCGCCTTCGGTCCCCACAACACGGTGACGGTGGTCGATCCGTCGCCGGTGAACTGGCTCTCCATCACCTGGAACACGATGGAGGAGGCCAACCGGGTCGATCACGACGGGATCGGCCAGCCGAGCCTCGCCGAATCCTGGCGCTGGCTCGACGGGGAGACCCTCGAACTCACGATGCGCGAGGCCGTCTACCAGGATGGCGAGCGCTTCGATGCCGGCATGTTCAAGCTCGGCTTCGACAAGGTGCAGGAATGGACCAACCCGCATCCGCCGGGGGCCTTCCTGAACTTCGCCCGCGACGTGACCTGCGAGGCGGTGGACGACCGCACGATCCGCATGCGCTTCCCCGGCGGCGATTCCGCCGCTTTGATGAAGCTGCGGGGCATGCACCTGCCCTCGACGCGGTTCTGGAACGAGTGGGGCTTCATCGACCCGAAGACGGGATCGGCCGAAGGCCATTGGTGAGTGATCGACGCGCCCGGTCCGTGGGGGACTGGCCCGTTCGTGCTCACCGAGGGTGTCTCGCTGATCGATTCCCGCTCCGACCGTGTCGTGATGGAGCCCAACCCGACCTACTGGAACCCGGCCCGCAGGCCGAGCGTCCGCATCGTCTACGACAACGTCATCGGCAAGGCGGAGGGTATCAAGTCGGTGGCGGCCGGTGACGGCCGGGTCGACGTGGTGTTCGACCTGACACCGGACGAGGCGAAGGCCTTCCCGGCGAGCGACAAGGGGAAGATCCAGACCAAGAAGGCCAAGACGATCCTGACGGGCGTCTTCAACGAGAACCGGCCGGATTCGCCCTGGCGCGACCCGGCGGTACGCCGGGCGCTCAACCTCGCCATCGACCGGCAGGCGGTGCTCGACCAGGGGGCGCACGGCTACGGCACGGTGATCCCGGCCTTCATCCAGCCCGGCCGCTACGGCGCGGATCCCGGCCTGAAACCGTTCCCGCACGATCCCCAGGCCGCGAAGGCGGTGCTGGAGAAGGCGGGGCTCGGGGGCCGGGCGCTCGTGTTCGTCGCGTCCCCCGCCTGGACGGGCGTGGTCGAGGCGATCGGCCGGAACCTCGCGGAGATCGGCCTCTCGGCCCGGTTCGTCAGCGATCGGGGCGACCTGCCGGAGGATTTCGACATCAAGCTCGAATGGTATTTCGACTGGACGCCGCAATATCCGGTCGCCTGCGTCCACCGGGAGTTCTTCGGCAAGGACGCGACCCTGCGCCAGGGCCCGGAGGATCCCGCCTTCGACGCCCTCTACGACAAGCTCCTGCACACCGCAGAGCCGGAGGCGCAGGAGGGCGTGGTGCGGGAGGTGGAGCGCTATCTGCAGGACGAGGCCAAGGCCCTGTTCCTGTACTCGCCCTTCACCCTCTTCGCGGTGTCGGACAGGGTGGCGTTCACGCCCTACGACACCTGCATGTCGGAACTGGCCGAGACCCGGATCAAGGGCTGACACGAGGCGGCGCGGAGTGGATCCGCGCCGCCCCTCCCATCCACGACGCGAAGTCTAAAAAAGAATGATCGTCGCGACGGCGGGGCATATCGACCACGGCAAAACGGCGCTGGTGAAGGCGCTGACCGGAATCGATGCCGACCGGCTGCCGGAGGAGAAGGCCCGGGGCATCACCCTCGATCTCGGCTTCGCCTATGCCCGGCGGGGCGCCCTCTCCCTCGGCTTCGTGGACGTGCCCGGCCACGAGCGGCTGGTGCGCACCATGGTGGCGGGGGCGACGGGGGTCGATTGCGCCCTCCTCGTGGTGGCCGCCGACGACGGCGTGATGCCCCAGACCCGCGAGCACGCCGCCATCCTCGACCTGCTGGGCCTCTCGCGCGGGATCGTCGCCCTCACCAAGGCCGACCGGGCCGGGCCGGAGCGGATCGCCGCCGTCACCGAGGACGTGCGCGCCCTCCTCGCCGGCACCGGCCTCGCCGGGGCGCCGATCCTGCCCTGCTCCGCCCTCACCGGCGCCGGCATCCCGGAGGTGCTGGCCCGGCTCGAGGAGACCGGCGACGGGGCGGCCCCGCGCCGGGCCGAATCCGAGCGGGGCTTCCGCCTCGCCATCGACCGCTGCTTCACCCTGCCGGGCGCAGGCCTCGTGGTGACGGGGGCCGTCCATGCCGGCACGGTGCGAGTCGGCGACCGGGTGCTGGTGTCGGCAAAGGGCATCGAGGCGCGGGTCCGCGGCATCCATGCCCAGGGCGAGGTCGCGGCGGAGAGCCGGGCCGGCGAGCGCTGCGCCCTCAACCTCACCGGCCCGCGCCTGTCGCGCGACGACATCCACCGGGGCGAATGGGTGCTCGCCCCCGCCCTCTCCGGCACGGCGACGCGCCTCGACGTGCGGATCCGCCTGCTGCCGGGGGAGGCCCGGCCCCTGCGCCACCGGGCGGCGGTGCAGGTCCATTGCGGCGCGGCCGGCGTGACTGGCCGGGTGCTCCTCGCCCCCGAGGCGCCCGCGATCCCGCCGGGGGGCGAGGCCTTCGCGCGGATCGCCCTCGACGCGCCCTTGCATGCCCTCAACGGCGACCGCCTCGTCCTGCGCGACGCCGCCGCCTCACGAACGATCGGCGGCGGCCGGGTGATCGACGCCGACGGGCCGCGCCGGGGGGCGTGGCTTCCCGCCCGCCGGGCCGTCCTCGCCGCCCTGGCCGAGCCCGAGGACGGAGCCGCCCTCGCCGCGCTGCTCGACGCGGAGCCGGCGGGGCTCGATGTCGGGCGCTTCGCCCGCCTGCGCAACCTCCCGCCGCCGGCCCTCGACCGGCTGCTCTCGGAGCACGCCGCGCAAGTCGTGGAGACGGAGGCGGGGCGCCTCGCCTTCCCCGCCGCGCGGGTGGCGGACCTGGAGGCGCGGCTCGTCGCCCTGTTCGAGGCGCGCCACGCCGCCGAGCCGGACAATCCCGGCCTCTCGGCGGACGAGGTCGCAACCGACCTGTCCCCCGCCGACCGGCCCCTCGCCCGCCTCGTCCTCGACGGGCTCACCCGCGCCGGGGCGCTCGCCCGGCGGGGCGCCCTGCACCACCGGCCCGGCCACGAGGCGCGCCTCGCCCCCGCCGACGCGGCGCTCTACGCCGAGATCCGCGCGGTGGTGGAGGCGGCCGGGCGCGACCAGCCGCGCCTGCATCTGCTGGCCGAACGCCTTGGACGGGAGCCGGAGGCCGTGCGCCCCCTCCTCGACAAGGTGGGGCGCATCGGCTGGCTGCGGCGGGTCTCGAAGGCCTATTACCTCCCGCCGCCGCTGCTCGCCGACCTCGCCCGGATCGCCGAGGCGGTGGCGGGTGAGCATCCCGAGGGGTTGCTCACCGTGGGGCGGTTTCGCGAGGCGGCCGGAATCGGCCGCAACATGACGATGCCGGTGCTCGAACATTTCGACGCCATCGGCTTCACCGCGCGGATCGCGGACGGGCGGCGCCTACGGACGGGCTGGCGCGACCTGTTCGGCGCGGATGCGCCCTGACGCGCACTGGATACCGCCGGCCGGCAGGCGTATCTCACGGGGTATCCTTGTGAACGGAAAGGTTTGGGACTCATGTCCGGCACCACCCGTACGAGCGCCGACCTCGACCCCCGCCGCCGCCGCACCCTGTTCCGGGCGTGGCACCGGGGCATCCGCGAGATGGACCTGATCATGGGCCGCTTCGCCGACGCGGAGATCGGCGACCTGTCCGAGAGCGAACTCGACCAGTTCGAGGCGCTGATCGAGGTGCCCGACCGCGACCTGTTCAAGTGGCTGACCGGCGAGGCCGAGACGCCCTCGAACTACGACACGGCGGTATGGCGGCGCCTGCGCGACTTCCACCGCCACGACGCGCCGATCCACTCGTAAGGGAACCCGCGATGAGCGACGAGACCACCGTGCCGCAGGCCCCCTACGACCACCCGGCCCGCTCCATCGCCACCGAGCTGGTGGTGGGCGTGATGCTGGAGATGCTGGAGCGCACCGACCCGAACCTCCGCGCCGAGATCCTGCGCCAAGCCGGCTCCCGCGCCGCCGCGATGACGGAGGGCATGCCCAACGCGGAGTTCTTCCGCGGCCGGGTGGAGACGGCGTTGCGGGAGATCGTCGGGCGGAAGGAGGCCTAAGCGGCCCGCCGGCGCATCCGGAACCCTGGATCGGCGCGGCGCGATGGGCTAACGCCCGCCTGACCCGTGGACGCCGCCCCGGCGGACGAACATCCCGCGAACGAGCCCCGATGGCCAAGCCTCAACCGAAGCCGCAGCCGGCTGCCCCCAAAATTCAGGCCGCGCGCTTCGCCCTGCCGAAATCCTCCGCCCTGGCCAAGGCCATGGACGCGCTCAAGCGCGGCGACAGCCCGACACTGGCGGGCGTGCCGGAGGGGTTCGATGCCGTCGTCGCCGCCGACCTCGCCCGCGCCCTCGCGCCGGAGGCCAAGGGGCCGGCGGTGCTGGTCCACGTGGCGCGTGATTCGGGGCGCTCGGCCGCGTTCCAGGCGGCGCTCGGCTTCGCCGCCCCCGAACTCGACATCATGTCCCTGCCGGCCTGGGACTGCCAGCCCTACGACCGGACCTCGCCGACGACAGGCGTCGCCGCTCAAAGGGTGACGGCGCTGGCGCGGCTCGCGCGGACGCGCTCCTCCGAGGAGCGCCCGCGCATCCTCTGCACCACGATCAACGCCCTGGTGCAGCGGGTGCCGCCCCAGGCCCACATCGCCCGCGAGACCTTCTCGGCGGCCATCGGCAACGTCGTGAAGATGGACGACATCGTCGCCTGGGTGGAGGCGAACGGCTTCCTGCGCACCGGCACCGTGCGCGATACCGGCGAATACGCGGTGCGCGGCGGCATCCTCGACCTGTCGCCGCCGGGCCTGCCCGCCCCGATCCGCCTCGACTTCTTCGGCGACACCCTCGAATCGATCCGCGCCTTCGATCCCGAGACCCAGCGCACCACCGGGCAGCTCCGCTCCCTCGACCTCGTGCCGATGAGCGAGGTGCAGCTCACCACCGAGACGATCCGGCGCTTCCGGCAGAACTACATCCAGAGCTTCGGCGCGGCGACCCGCGACGACCGGCTCTACGAGACCGTGAGCGAGGGCCGCCGCTATGCCGGCCTCGAACACTGGATGCCGCTGTTCTATTCCGGCCTCGACACCCTGTTCGACTACCTCGCCGGGGTGCCGCTCCTCCTCGATCCGCAGGTGGAGGAGGCGGCGGCCGAGCGCATCGCCCTGGTGCAGGATTACTTCCAGGCCCGCGAGACCGCGCTCAAGAACCCGCAGGCGGGCGTGGCGCCCTACAAGCCGCTGCCGCCGCGCGCCCTCTACCTGATGCAGAACGAGCTGAAGGAGCGTCTCGCCACCGCCACGGTCGCGCGGATGACGCCCTTCGACCAGCCGGATTCTCCCGAGCGCGCCGTCATCGATTGCGGCGCCAAAGTCGGACGAAACTTCGCCCCCGAGCGGGCGGACGAGCATGCCGCCGTCTTCGATGCGGCGGTCGCCCATATCCGCGATCTCCAGGGATCCGGTCATCACGTGATCCTGGGATCCTGGTCCGACGGCTCCCGCGACCGGCTCTGCGGCGTGCTCGCCGACCACGGCCTGAAGAAGCCCGTGGCGATCACCCGGCTCGCGGACGTCTACGCCCTCAAGCGCGGCACCGACACGGCGGTGGCGGTGTGGGGGCTGGAAGCCGGCTTCACCGTCGGCGAACTCGCCGTGGTGTCCGAGGGCGACATCCTCGGCGACCGGCTGGTGCGCCAGAAGCGCAAGGCCAAGCGGCCGCAGGACGTGATCCTGGAAGTCCAGGCCCTGCAACCCGGGGACCTCGTGGTCCATGCCGATCACGGCATCGGCCGGTTCATCGGCCTCAAGACGATCCACGCGGCGGGCGCCCCGCACGATTGCCTCGAACTGCAATATACCGGCGGCCAGCTGTTGCTGCCGGTGGAGAACATCGAGCTCCTGACCCGCTACGGCTCAGAGGACTCGGAAGTCGCCCTGGACCGGCTGGGCGGCGGCGCGTGGCAGGCGCGCAAGGCCAAGATGAAGCGCCGCATCCTCGAGATGGCGGGCGAACTCATCAAGGTCGCAGCGCAGCGCTTCGTGAAGAAGGCTCCGACTCTCAAGGCGCCGGAGGGCCTCTACGAGGAATTCGCCGCCCGGTTCCCCTTCGAGGAGACCGAGGATCAGGCCAACGCCATCGACGCGGTGCTCGACGACCTCAACGCCGGCCGCCCGATGGACCGGCTGGTCTGCGGCGATGTCGGTTTCGGCAAGACCGAGGTGGCCCTGCGCGGCGCCTTCGCGGCTGCCATCGCCGGCAAGCAGGTGGCGGTGATCGTGCCGACGACGCTGCTGGCCCGCCAGCATTACCGGACCTTCGCCGAGCGGTTCAAAGGCCTGCCGGTGCAGGTGGCGCAGCTCTCGCGCTTCGTCTCGGCCGCCGACATGAAGCAGACCCGCGCCGGGCTCGCGGCGGGCACGGTCGACATCGTGGTGGGCACGCACGCGCTGCTCGCGAAGAACATCGCCTTCAAGGATCTCGGCCTGCTGATCGTGGACGAGGAGCAGCATTTCGGCGTCTCCCACAAGGAGCGGCTGAAGGCCCTCCAGGCCGATGTCCACGTGCTGACCCTCTCGGCGACGCCGATCCCGCGCACCCTGCAACTCGCCATGACCGGCGTGCGGGAACTGTCGATCATCGCGACCCCGCCGGTGGACCGGCTGGTGGTGCGCACCTTCATCACGCCGTTCGATCCGCTCTCGATCCGCGAGGCGCTGCTGCGCGAGCGCTATCGCGGCGGGCAATCGTTCTACGTCGTCCCCCGGATCGAGGATCTGGCGGAAGTGAAAAAGTTCCTCGACGCGGAGATGCCGGAGATCAAGGTCGCGGTGGCCCACGGCCAGATGGCGGCGGGGCAGCTCGAAGACGTCATGACCGCCTTCTACGAGGGCAAGTTCGACGTGCTGCTCTCGACGACGATCGTGGAATCGGGCCTCGACATCCCCACCGCCAACACGCTCATCGTCCACCGCGCGGACATGTTCGGCCTTGCCCAGCTTTACCAGCTGCGCGGGCGCGTCGGGCGCTCGAAGGCGCGGGCCTACGCCCTGTTCACGACGCCCGCCGGGCGGCAATTGACCCCGCAGGCCGAGCAGCGGCTGAAGGTGCTCTCCAGCCTCGACACCCTGGGCGCGGGCTTCCAACTGGCGAGCCACGATCTCGACATCCGCGGCGCCGGCAACCTGCTCGGCGACGCGCAGTCCGGCCACATCAAGGAAGTCGGCTACGAGCTCTATCAGCAGATGCTGGAGGACGCGGTCACGGCCCTCAAGGCCGGCATCGAGGACGTGCCGGAGGAGGCGTGGTCCCCGACCATCGCGCTCGGCGCCCCGGTCACGATCCCGGAGGATTACGTCGAGGACCTGTCGGTGCGCCTCGGCCTCTACCGCCGGCTCGCCACCATGCAGGACGATGCCGAGATGGAGGCCTTCGGCGCCGAGATGATCGACCGGTTCGGGCCGCTGCCGCCGGAGGTGGAGCAGCTGCTCAAGATCGGCACGATCAAGATCCTGTGCCTCAAGGCCAACGTGGAGAAGGTCGAGGCGGGGCCGAAGGGCGTGGTCGTCCACTTCCGCGACCGGTCCTACGCGAACCCGACCGGTCTCGTGGCCTTCGTCGCGGAACAGGCCTCCTTCGCGAAGGTGCGGCCGGACATGAGCGTGGTGTTCGTCCGCGAGTTGCCGTCGATCCCGTCGCGGCTGAAGATCGCCACCGACGTGCTGCGCAACCTCGTGAAGATCGCCGAGCGGGGGAAGAAGGCGGCGTAGGGGGCTTCGCGCCGACCTGCCTGCTCATCCCCTCTCCCCGCAGGCGGGGAGAGGGCCGCGACGACCCCGGACCTCGGGCCTGCCCGAGATCCGACTTGTGTTGCCCAAGTCGGGCAGGCCCGACTTGGGATGTCGGCGCGGCGAGGCGGCAGCCGGGGGTGAGGGGGCGAGCCGAACGAGACTCCTCCGGCAACCCCCCTCACCGCCGCTGCGGCTTCGCCTCCGCTCCCCGTTTGCACGACGAGGTGCAAACGGGCCTCTCCCCGCACGACGGGGAGAGGGGGAGGACCCGCCCCCTTCTTTTCTCCCCCGGCGCACCGAACCTTCCCCGATCCGCGAGGTTCAACCCTTGAGACCGGCGGATACTCCCCCTGAGTACCGTCCGGGTCCGCTGCGCATTCGCAGGGAGGAACCTCCATGTTCTACTTCGACAAGCGCCTTCAGTATCCCGTGAAGGTCGAGAACCCCGATCCGATCTACGCGCGCATGCTCCAGCAGGCGATCGGCGGCATCGAGGGTGAGATCCGGGTCTGCATGCAGTACTTCTTCCAGGGCTGGGGTGCCCGGGGGCCGTCGACCAAGTACCGCGACATGCTCCTCAACACCGCCACCGAGGAGATGGGCCATATCGAGATGCTGGCGACCGCCGTCGCCCTGAACCTCGAGAACGCCCCGACCGCCCTGCAGGAAGAGGGCGCGGCGGACGGCGTCGTCGGCGCCGTCATGGGCGGGGGCAACGCCCGCCACACCATCGAAGGCATGCTGCACCGGCACGTCCTCTCGACGGGCATGGCCGCCTTCCCCGCCAATTGCGAGGGCGTGCCCTTCGACATGAGCCACATCTACGCCAGCGGAAACCTCGCGGCGGACATGTACTGCAACGTCGCCGCTGAGAGCACCGGCCGCGTCCTGGCGGTGCGGCTCTACAACGCCGCCCACGATGCCGGCATGAAGGACATGCTGCATTACATGATCGCCCGGGACACCATGCACCAGCAGCAATGGCTCGCGGTGATCGAGGAACTCGGCGGCCATCAGGGCGCCCTGCCGATCCCGAACTCCTTCCCGCAGGAGAAGGAGGACAGCGAGAACGCCTACAATTTCTACGTCAGTTCCGTCGACGGCACGACGCCGGAGGGGCGCTGGACGCAGGGCCCGTCGCTGGACGGCAAGGGCACCTACACCGTGTTCAAGAACAAGCCCCTGGGCGAGGAGCCCGTCCTCGGCCCGGCCCGGCCCGACAGCGGCGCCCAGACCGAGCAGATGTAAGCCCCACCCCGCCGCCCGGTGCGTGCCGGGCGGCGGCTCCGCGTCTTGTTCCAACCTATGATACGGAGGTTCGAACTTTCCGAACGGGGCGGGGATGTCGCGCGAGACCGTAGACGAGACTGTAAACGAGACCGGGGACGACATCCGGGGCGATGTGGTCGGCGACCGGATCCTGCTGAAGCGAGGCGAGGCGGCCAAGCGTCCCCTCATCCAGCGGTTGAACCGGGTCGAGGGCCAGGTCCGGGGCCTGCGCAAGATGATCGAGGAGGACCGCTATTGCCTCGATGAAGTGCAGCAGATCAACGCCATGACGGCGGCGCTGCGCGAGGTCGCCATGGCGATCATCGCCCAGCATGTCACGGCGGGCGTGCGAATCGCGGCCGGCGCCGAGACGGACGAGGACGTGGCGCTCGCCGACGTCACCCGCGTCCTGCGGGCGGCGATGCGGCTCGACACCTGAGCGTCACCGTTGCAACCGGCCGCCGAGTCTGGCTCTGTCCGCCCGGCGGAGACCGATGCGATGGCGGATACGATGCGGGCCGGGACGGCGCCGGCGGACAAGCCGGGCCTGTTCGCGCCGCTCTTCACCGATATCCGCGTGGCGGCGGTGCTCGGCCTCGGCTTCGCGCAGGGGATGCCGTTCCTCCTCGTCTACGCGACGCAATCGGCGTGGCTCAGCGAGGCGAAGGTGCCCCTGGCGACCATCGGCCTGATGAGCGAACTGACCATCGCCTACAAGTTCAAGTTCCTCTGGGCCCCCTTCCTCGACCGCTACGACCCGCCCCTCCTCGGGCGCCTCCTCGGACGGCGGCGGGGCTGGATCGTCGCCGCGCAGATCGCCGTGGCGGCGGCGCTCGCGGGCGTCGCCTTCGGGGACCCTGCGCACTGGCTCGCCTGGACGGTGGCCTTCTCCCTGGCGCTGGGCGTCGCGGGGGCGACGCAGGACATCGTGGTCGATGGCTGGCGCATCGCCGTGGCGCCTTTGGAGCGGCAGGCGCTGATGTCGTCCTGGGCCGAGATCGGCTTCCGCTGCGGCAACCTCGCGGCGGGCGCCGGGGCGCTCTACCTCGCCGATGCCTATGGCTGGCGCGCCGCCTATCTCTGCATGGCCGCGCTGATGGCGCCCGGCACCATCGCCGCGCTCCTCGCGCCCGAACCGTCCACGGAGGGACAGCCCACCCGCGCCGGCCTCGTGGAGACGATCTGGGCGCCGATCCGTGATCTCCTGGCCCGGCTCGGGCCGCTCGCCGTGCCGGTCCTGCTGCTGGTGGCCGGGTTCCGGATGCCCGGCTACGTCTCGAACGCCATGGCGATCCCGCTGTTCAAGCAGCTCGGCTACTCGAACACCGACATCGCCACCGTGACGAAGCTGTTCGGCTTCTGGATCGCGCTGGCCGGCACCTTCCTCGCCAGCGCGATCATCCAGCGGGTCGGCATGATGGCGAGCCTGCTGATCGGGACGGTCGCGGCCTCGGCCTCGCATCTCGCGCTGGCCTATCTCGCGTGGCACGGCGGCCATGGCGGCGCGGCTTTCTGGACCTTCGCGATGAGCGTCGGCATCGACGGGTTCGCCTACGCCTTCGCCTCCATCGTGCTCATCACCTACATGTCGCGCCTGTCGGATTCGCAGCACGCGGCGAGCCAATACGCCCTGCTCACCTCGCTCTGCGCCCTGCCCGGCAGCGTGCTCGCCGGCTTCTCGGGCTTCGTCATCGAGGAGACCGGCTTCCCGCTGTTCTTCGCGGGCACCTCGCTCATCGGCCTGCCTGTCGCCGCGCTCTGCGTGTACGTGGCACGCCAACACGGGCCGATGGAGGCCTGAGCGGATTTCGATCCGGCCTTAGCCGGAGATTAACCCTGATCCCCGCTTAATCGCCACGGTTGAGTTTTCCCGAAGGGTGTTCCGGCCAGCCCGGCCGACGCGCGCGGATTCGTTCCGCGGCGACGGACGGCGGCTGCCCGACGGGGCGAGCAGGGCCCAGTCACGTCATGTCCAGCATCGCGTATGCCCGCCGCCCGCGTCATCGGCGCTCGAAGCTGCCGGCGCTCGCCTGCCTCGCCGCCGTCGCGGCGGCGGGCTGGACGGTCCTGAACCGCTCGGAGGGCGAGACCCGCATCACCGTTCCGGCGCAGGAGGAAGCCCAGGCCCAGGCGCCCACGCCCGCCCCGGCGCTGAGGCTCCGGTCGGACCTCGCCTGGGTCTTCGCCCCGGCGCCGATCCTCGGGGCAGAGGCCGCCGCCGGCTTCGTCCGCGACCTGCCGGTCCTGGCCCTGAACACGAGTGCCCCGGCGAGCCTGCGCCCGTCCCTCGTCGCCGAGGCCGCGCCCGCCCGCGTCCCGACTCCTGCCGCCGTAACGCCGATCCGCCGGGTCGCCTCGGCCGATCCGACCCTGGTGCCCCTGCCCGTCCGCCGACCCGCCGACCTGCCCGGCCCGGTGCAGGCTCAAGCGCAGGTTGCTGTTCCCACCGCCGCCCAGGCCCCGGTGCGGATCGCCGCGCGGCGCGCCCTGCCCCGCACCCGCGACGTGTTCCGGGCGGCCATCGCCGAGGAGCCCTCGTTCCTCGAACGCCTGTTTGGCGGGAATTCCGGCTCCTCCGGCCAGGGCGCGACCCAGGCGCTCGCCTACGCCAACCCCGATGCGGTCGCCACGCCGCGCGGGCGCCTCGTCCCCAGCCCCTCGGTCGGCACCTCGGAGGGCACGGCGGTCTACGACATCAGCGCCAGCACAGTGACGCTGCCGAGCGGCGAGGTGCTGGAAGCCCATTCCGGCTACGGCAACCTGATGGACGACCCGCGCTACGTGCATGTGCGGATGCGCGGCGCCACCCCGCCCGGCACCTACGAGATGCGGGAGCGCGAGACCCCGTTCCACGGCGTCCGGGCGATCCGCCTGACCCCCTTGGGCGGCAGCGGCGCGATCCACGGCCGCGACGGCATCCTCGCCCACACCTACATGCTGCGCGCGCAGCCCGGCGCCTCCAACGGCTGCGTCGTGTTCCGCGATTACGACCGCTTCCTGCGCGCCTACCTGCGCGGCGAGGTCCGCCGCCTCATCGTCGTGGCCGGCAATCGCTCGCCGCGAATCGATCTCGCCGATCGCGGGCGTTAAGCATCGCGGCCACCGGATGCTTAATTTTCCTGGACGATGATTTATAAAAATTCATTATGTGCTGTGGATCCGGTTGATTTCTGTGTTCGTGCCGCGGCGTGAGTGGAAAAGGTCTGGCCAATTCTGCCGACACGTTGCAGGAATGTTTCCGACGAATGCCGGAACTGGCCGTGAAGAAGATCCTCCTCGCCACCGCCCTCATCTCCATCTCCATCGCCGCCGCCGGGGCCTTTGCCGAGGCGCGGATCGACGAGGGTGGCCGCCCCCGGACGAGCACGGCCATCCGCCCGCAGGCGGCCCTGTTCCAGCCGTCGCCGATTCCGGCAAAATGGGTCGTGGCCGGCAATCCGGTGGCCGAGGCGGCGGAGGTCTCGCGCACCGAGGATAACGGCGCGCAGGTCTTCCTGTGGCGCGTCAGCGCCGGCACCTTCAACTGGACGCACATGTCCGACGAGATCGTCACGATCCTCCAGGGCGAGGTCTTCGTGACCGACGCGGACGGGACCCGCCACCACCTGACCGTGGGCGACGTGGCGCATTTCCCGCAGGGCGCGGTGCAGACCTGGGAGGTGCCGAAGGAATTGCTGAAATCGGCGATCCTCAAGCATCGCAGCCCCTCGACGGTCGAGGCGCCCATGCGCTGGCTGCGGCAGGTCCGCGCGCTGATCCCCGGCTGAGGCCGCCGCCCTCTCCTGCGACGTGACCATTCGTAACGGCCGCGAGCCTCCGCGAGGAGATTCGTGGCCGTTTCCGCGCATGCGGGGGCTCTTGCCGTTGCTTTCGGGAGGTCGCTGGCTATAGTCCGCGCGCTTTTCGCCGGGCCTCTCCCCTGCTCAGACGACCCCAGACGCGGGGGCGGGCCGGCCTTCCAGTACGCAGGAGATGCACGTTGATCACCCCCGCCTTCGCGCAAGGGGCCGGCGCGACCGCCGCCGGTGGAGCGGAGATCGCCTTCCAGGTGATCCCCTTCGTCTTGATCTTCGTGATCATGTACTTCCTGATCCTCCGGCCGCAGCAGAAGCGGGTCAAGGATCATCAGGCGCTGATCCGCGCCGTCCGCCGGGACGACACCGTCGTCACCAATGGCGGCCTCGTCGGGCGCGTGGTGAAGGCGCAGGACGACCAGCCCGAGATCGAGGTCGAGATCGCCCCGAACGTCCGCGTGCGGGTCGTGCGCTCAATGATCTCCGAGGTCCGCGCCAAGGGCGGCCCCGCCAAGGCTGCGTGAGGATGACTGCGTGAGGATGGCTGCCTGACGCAGCCGATCCGTTCGGGCATCACATGAGGAGGCCGGCGCAAGACGCCGGCCATTCAAGAGAAACGATCCGCCGATGTTGCGCTTCTCCCGTGCGAAGATCGCCGCGACCCTCGCGATCATCCTGCTGGGGCTGGCGCTCGCCATACCGAGCTTCTTCTCGCCGGAGCAGCGGAAGGGCTTCCTTGCGAGCTTGCCGCCGTGGTTCCCGCACTGGATCGTCCCGACCCGGGCCATCGTGCTCGGCCTCGACCTTCAGGGCGGCTCGCAGCTGCTGCTGGAGGTCGACCAGAACGACCTGATCGCGGCGCAGGCCAAGTCCCTGCGCGACGACGTGCGCCGCATCCTGCAACAGGAGAGCGTCCGCGCCGACGGCGGCATCCAGCTCCTCCAGCGCGGCGTGCAGGTGAAGGTCGCCGACGACGCGGCGCGGGCCAAGGTGCTGCCGAAACTGCGCGAATTGTCCGCGCCCATCGCCACTTCCATCGGCCAGACCGGGGCCCGCACCCTCGACGTGACCGAGCAGCCGGGCGGCCTCGTGCGCCTGACGATGACCGATGCCGGCATCGTCGACCGCACCCGCCGGGCGGTGAGCCAGGGGATCGAGGTCATCCGCCGCCGCCTCGACTCGACGGGCACCCTCGAACCCTCGATCCAGCAGCAGGGCGCCGACCGCATCCTGATCCAGGTGCCGGGCGAGCAGAATCCCGAGCGGCTGGAGAAGCTCCTCGGCTCCACCGCCAAGCTCGAATTCCGCATGCTCGCCGACAGCCCTTCGGGCGACGTCGACATGCTGCCCTCCAAGGACGGCAAGGGCGCCAAGGTGCCGGTGGAGCGCCGGGTGATGGCCGACGGCAGCGAGCTGACCGACGCGCAGCCCGCCTTCGACCAGCAGAGCCACGAGCCGATGGTGAGCTTCAAGTTCAACCTGCGCGGCGCCCAGCGCTTCGGGCAGGCGACGAGCGAGAACATCGGCCGCCCGATGGCCATCGTCCTCGACAACGAGGTGGTCTCGGCCCCCGTCATCCGCTCCGCGATCACCGGCGGCTCGGGCCAGATCACCGGCAATTTCACCGTGCAGCAGGCCAACGACCTCGCCGTCCTGCTCCGGGCCGGCGCGCTGCCCGCCAAGTTCACCGTGGTGGAGCGCCGCGTCGTCGGGCCGGGGCTGGGCCGCGACTCGATCGAGGCGGGCAAGCTCGCGACGCTGGTCGCCGCCGGCCTCGTCGTCTGCTTCATGTTCGCGACCTACGGGACCTTCGGCTTCATCGCCAACATCGCCCTGATGGTCCACGTCGGGCTGATCCTCGGCCTGATGTCGGTGCTGGAGGCCACGATGACCCTGCCGGGCATCGCGGGCATCGTGCTCACCATCGGCACGGCGGTCGATTCGAACGTGCTGATCTACGAGCGCATGCGCGAGGAATCCCGCGCCGGCCGCTCGCTGATCTCGGCGCTCCAGGCCGGCTTCGACCGCGCCTTCGCGACGATCATCGATTCGAACTCGACCATGGCCATCGCGGCTCTGATCCTGTTCTTCATGGGCTCCGGGCCGGTGAAGGGCTTCGCCGTGGTGTTCATCCTCGGCATCCTCACCACCGTCATCACCGCCGTGACCCTCACGCGGATGATGATCGCCGTGTGGTACAAGTCCTTCAGGCCGAAGGCCCTGCCGTTCTGATCAAAAGAGACCCTGTCGAAGAGGTACGCGACCCACCTTCCGTTCGAACCCGGATCGAAGCGCAGACCCCGTCATCCCGGGGCTGCGCAGCAGAACCCGGGATCCAGACACGCCGACGGTGCCGGATCCGGCATGGTCGAGGGTCTGGCTTCCGGGCTCGCCCTCCGGGCGCCCCGGAATGACGGCGATCGGTCGAAAGGCCCGTCGCGCACCCAGGAACCGAGACTGACCATGCGCCTGCTTCGCCTCTGGCCCGACCAATCGCATTTCGACTTCATGCGATTCCGGCGCTTCACCTTCCCGCTCTCGGCGCTGCTCTCGCTGGCGACCGTGGTGCTGTTCCTGACCGTCGGGCTGAACTTCGGCATCGACTTCAAGGGCGGCACCCTGGTCGAGCTGCAGGCGAAATCGGGCAAGGCGGATGTCGCCGGCATCCGCCACACCGCCTCGGCCTTCGGCTACGGCGAGCCCGAGGTGCAGGAACTGGGCAACCAGGGCACCGTGCTGGTGCGCCTGCCGCTGCAGAGCGGCGAGCAGGGCCAGACGGCGGTGATGAACAAGGCGCACGCCGCCTTCGACCAGGATTACGATTTCCGCCGCACCGAGACCGTCGGCCCCCGCGTCTCGGGCGAGCTCGTCCAGTCGGGCACCATCGGCGTCGTGCTCTCGGTCATCGCGGTGCTGCTCTACCTGTGGTTCCGGTTCGAGCGGGAACTGGCGCTGGGCGCCATCGTCGGCACCCTGCACGACATCGTGCTGACGGTCGGCGTGTTCATCATCACCCGGATCGAGTTCAACATGACCTCGATCGCCGCGATCCTCACCATCGTCGGCTACTCCCTGAACGAGACCGTGGTGGTGTTCGACCGGACCCGCGAGCTGATGCGGCGCTACAAGACCATCCCCACCGTCGAACTGCTCAACCTGTCGATCAACTCGACCATGTCGCGCACGGTGATGACCTCGATCTCCTCGGCCCTGTCGCTGCTGGCGCTGGTGCTGTTCGGCGGCGAGGCGATCAACGGCTTCGCCGTGGTGATGCTCTGCGGCGTTCTGATCTGCACCTACTCGGCGATCTTCGTCTCGACTCCGGTGTTGATCTATCTCGGGCTGATGCTCTCGGGCGCGCGTGCGGCCGCCGAGCGGTCCGGCCTCCCGCAACCGGCGGAGTAGTCTTTTCCTCATATGGCCGAGCAGGAGATCCCGAAGAACTTCGACTCCGGCTTCGTGCCGGGGCGGCACATCATCGACACCTACGGCAATGGCGGTTTCCGCTTCGCCGGGATGTCGCATCGCGGCTCGATCCTGCTCCTGCCCTCCGGCGTGCGGGCCTGGCCCGTCGAGGCGCCCCGCGCAATCGACCGGACTTCGCTCCGTCCGGTCCAGGCCGAGGCGGGAGACATCGAGTTGCTGCTCATCGGCACGGGGCTCGACATCGCGGCCATCGACCCCGCCCTGCGCGGCTGGCTGAAGGACGCGGGCGTCGGCCTCGACGTGATGCAGACGGGGGCCGCGGCGCGGACCTACAACATCCTGGTGGCCGAGAACCGCAAGGTCGCCGCCGCGCTGATCGCGGTCGCCTGATGGCGGAGGCGGCGCGGGATCAGGCAGCGGCGGCCGAGACCGGACTTCCCTTCGCGCAGAGCCATTGCGAGGCGCTGGTGCGCGAGGGCGACCCCGACCGCTACCTCGCCACACTCTTCGCGCCCGCCGCCGCCCGGCCGCATCTCTTCGCCCTCTACGCCTTCAGCCTCACCGTCGCGCGGGTGCGCGAGGCCGCCTCGAACCCGATGGCGGGGGAGATCCGCCTGCAATGGTGGCGCGACGCCCTGCAGGGCGAGGCGCGCGGCGACGTGAAGGCCAACCCCGTCGCGGCGGCATTGGAGGAGGCGATCAAGGCCAACCGCCTGAGCCGCCAGCCCTTCGTCGACCTGATCGACGCCCGCGTCTTCGACCTCTACGAGGATCCGATGCCCCGGGTGAACGATCTGGAGGGCTATTGCGGCGAGACCGCTTCGGCCCTGTTCCGCATCGCGAGCCTGATCATCGGCGGCGGCGCCGAGCCCGGCGGCGCGGCGGCGGCCGGGCATGCCGGCGTCGCCTACGGCATCACCGGCCTGCTACGCGCCCTGCCCTGGCATTCCCGCGCCGGGCAGGTCTACCTCCCCGCCGACATCCTCGGCCGCCACGGCGTGACCCGCGAGGACATCGTGACCGGACGCGGCGGCCCCGGCCTGCGCGGCGCCTGCGCCGATCTGCGCGACCTCGCCCGCCGCCACCTCGCCGCCTACGAGGCCGGCCGCCCGACCATCGCCCCCGCCGCCCGCACGGCGTTCCTGCCGGTGGCGCTGGTGGAGCCCTACCTCGCGGTGATGGACCGGACCTCCTACGACCCGCTCAACACGGCCGTGGACCTCCCGCGCTGGCGCCGGGTGTGGCGCCTGTGGCGGGCCTCGCGGGCGATTCGGTAAGGGGCAGCAGGGCGTTGCCCTGCACCCGCCAAAGGGCGCGGCCCTTTGCGAACCCTGGACTTTCAGAGCACCCGCGCCAGCCCCGGCACCAGGGCGGCGAGGCGGATCGGCGGGCCGGTCTCTCGCGTGCCGTCCGCCGCGACGGAGGCGAGGCGGCAGAGACCGTCCACGGTCAGGCCGGTCACGAGGCGTCCGCCCGGTTCCAGGGCCGCGAGCCAGTGCTCCGGCACCGCCTCGACGCAGCCGTTCACGAGGATGCGGTCGAACCCGCCATCCGGCAGGGCGGGCGCCAGGGCGTCGGCCTGGACGACATGGACCTCGGGCAGGCCGGCGAGGCGCGCGGCGGCGTCCTCCGCGAGGGTGCGGTAGCGCTCCAGGCTCAGCACCGCGCCCGCGCCCAGGCGGTCGAGGAGGGCCGTGACGTAGCCGGAGCCCGCGCCGATCTCCATCACCCGCTGGCCCGGTTCGAGCTTGAGCCGCGTCAGCATCGCCGCCACCGACGAGGGGGCCGTCATGGTGGCGCCGCAGGGCAGCGGCAGGGCGATGTCCCACCGCGCCTGCTCCCGGTGCGCCGCCGGGGCGAAGGTCCCGCGCGGCACCCGCTCCATCGCCCGCAGCACGGCGATGTCCCGGAGGCCCTTCTCGCGCAGCGCGAGGACGAAGGCGGCGTCGCCGATGGAGCCCGCCTCGTCCCGCGCGGTGGTCATTCCGCGAAGGCCTGGGCGAAGCGGGTGAGCGTCGGCTCGTCGGTGAGGTCGAGGCGCAGCGGCGTCACCGAGATGCGCTTCTCCGCGATGGCCTTCAGGTCCGAGCCGTGGCCCGGCTCGAACCGCGCTTTGGCGAAGGCGAGCCAGAAATACGGGTTGCCGCGCCCGTCGACGCGGGCGTCGATGGAGAGCAGCGCCTGATTGCGGAAGCCCTGCGCGGCCACGGCGATGCCCTGCACCTCGTCCGGCTCGCAATCGGGGAAGTTCACGTTGACGAGGATGCCGGGCTCGATCCCCGTATCGAGGATCTTGCGCACCACCTTCGCCCCGTGGCTCCTGGCGCAATCCCATTTCAGGGCCTGCCGCCCGCCCGCGCCGTAGGCCTGGCTTAGGGCGATGGAGCGCACGCCGAGGATGGTGCCCTCCATCGCCGCCGCGATGGTGCCGGAATAGGTCACGTCCTCGGCGACGTTCTGGCCGCGGTTCACGCCCGAGAGCACGAGGTCCGGCCCCTTCTCCGCCAGGATGTGGCGGATGCCGAGGATCACGCAATCGGAGGGCGTGCCCTTCACCGCGAAGCGCTTCTCCCCCGCCTGCCGCAGGCGGAGCGGGTCGTTCAGCGAGAGCGAGTGCGAGACGCCGGATTGGTCGCTCTCCGGCGCCACCACCCAGACGTCGTCCGAAAGCTCGCGGGCGATCTCCTCCAGGGTGGCGAGCCCCGGGGCGTGGATGCCGTCGTCGTTGGTGACGAGGATGCGCATCAGCGGGGTCCTTCGATCCGGTGGAGGCCGCCCATATAGGGCGCGAGCACGGACGGGACCGTGACGCTCCCGTCGGGGTTCTGGTAGTTTTCGAGGACGGCGATGAGCGCGCGGCCGACCGCCACGCCCGAGCCGTTGAGGGTGTGCACGAAGGCGGGCTTGCCGTCCTTGCCCCGGTAGCGGGCGTTCATCCGCCGCGCCTGGAAATCGCCGCAGACCGAGCAGGACGAGATCTCCCGGTAGGTCCGCTGTCCCGGCACCCACACCTCGATGTCGTAGGTCTTCTGCGACGCGAAGCCCATGTCGCCGGTGCAGAGGGTCATCACCCGGTACGGCAGGTCGAGCTTCTTCAGCACCGCCTCGGCGGAGGTGAGCATCCGCTCGTGCTCGTCGGCGGAGTTTTCGGGGGTCGTGATCGAGACCAGCTCGACCTTGTTGAACTGGTGCTGGCGCAGCATCCCGCGCGTGTCCCGCCCCGCCGCCCCGGCCTCGGCCCGGAAACACGGGGTGAGCGCGGTGAAGCGGAGCGGCAACTCCTCCTCGCGCAGGATCGACTCGCGGACGAGGTTCGTCAGCGGCACTTCCGCCGTGGGGACGAGCCAGCGGCGGGGCTGCTCGCCCGAAGCGGCCCCGCGCAGGGCCTCGCCATCGAGCACCGCGAACTGGTCGTCCTCGAACTTCGGCAGTTGCGCCGTGCCGAACATCGCCTCGTCGCGGACCATGATCGGCGGGGCGACCTCGGTGTAGCCGTGCTCCTGCGTGTGCAGGTCGAGCATGAACTGGCCGAGCGCCCGCTCCAGCCGGGCGAGCTGGCCCTTGAGCACCACGAAGCGCGAGCCGGAGAGCTTGGCGGCGGTCTCGAAATCCATGAGGCCCATGGCCTCGCCGAGTTCGAAATGCTCCTTGCCCTCACCGAGCCGTTCCCGGATTGAGGCGTGGCTGCGGTAGAGGACGTTGCCGTGCTCGTCGGCGCCCTCCGGCACGTCCGCCTTGGGGCGGTTGGGAATCGCGGCGAGGCGCGCGTCCAGCGCCTTGGCGGTCTCGCCCTGCGCGGCCTCCAGGCCCGGCCCGGCCTCCTTGAGGGCGGCGACCTCTTCCATGAGGGCGGCGGCGCGGGCTTCGTCCTTGGCCTTCTTGGCGGCGCCGATCTCCTTGGCCAGCGCGTTGCGCCGTTCCTGGTTCGCCTGGGCGGCCGAGACGGCGCCCTTGCGCGCCTCGTCGAGGGCGATCAGCTCGGCCGAGAGCGGGGCGAGGCCCCGGCGGGCGAGGTCGCGGTCGAAGGCGTCCGGGTTCTCCCGGATGGCGCGGATGTCGTGCATCGGATCGGCTCGGGTCGGGCCACGGGGTCGTGGCGCGGGCTGGCCCCGCTTTGCCGCATCGCGCCGGGCGGGACAAGCGGGCGTGCCTTTCGCGGCTCGCCGCCTTATGGAGGCGGGACCTCCGCACGATCCCGACCGACACCATGACAAGCCTCATCCCCCTCGACGCCCTGATGCCCCTGTTGGAGCGCATCGCCACCGCCCTGGAGCGCGCGGCGCCCCCCGCCCCGCCCCCGTTCGACCCGCATGCGGCCGATGCCTTTCTCTGGGGGCCGGAGCGGCGGCTGGTGCCGGTGCCGCAGGTGGCGCATGTCGACATGGCGCTGCTCACCGGCATCGACCGGGCGCGGGAGATCCTGGTCGAGAACACCGAGCGCTTCGCCCGCGGCCTGCCGGCCAACAACGCCCTGCTCTGGGGCGCGCGCGGCATGGGCAAGTCCTCCCTGGTGAAGGCGGCGCACGCCGACATCAACGCCCGCCGCCCGGCCGGCGCGCGGCCGATGAAGCTCGTGGAGATCCACCGCGAGGACATCGAGGCCCTTCCGGACCTGATGGCCCTGCTCCGGCCGGACCCGCACCGCTGGCTGGTCTATTGCGACGACCTGTCGTTCGATGCCGACGACACGTCCTACAAGTCCCTGAAGACGGCGCTCGACGGCGGCATCGAGGGCCGCCCCGCCAACGTGCTGTTCTACGCCACTTCGAACCGCCGCCATCTGCTGGCGCGGGACATGATGGAGAACGAGCGCTCCACGGCGATCAACCCCGGCGAGGCGGTGGAGGAGAAGGTCTCCCTCTCCGACCGGTTCGGCCTCTGGCTCGGCTTCCACAAGTGCAGCCAGGACGAGTACCTCGCGATGATCGACGCCTATGTCGCCCGCTACGGCCTGGAGGTCGCCCCCGAGCGCCTGCGCGCCGAGGCGCTGGAATGGGCCACCACCCGGGGCCACCGCTCCGGCCGGACGGCGTTCCAGTACATCCAGGATCTGGCGGGGCGCCTCGGCCGGACGCTGGACTGACGGGGCCTCGACCTCTCAATAATCCAGCGACGCCGAGAGCCAGAGCGTGCGCGGCGCACCGAGGATCAGGGCGCCGTTCGGGTTGGCGATCCAGTGGCGGCTGGCGGTGGCGTTCGTCACCGTCGCCCGGAGCGTGACCGGCTTGTCCTGCACCCGCGTCGTGTAGCGCAGTCCGAGATCCACACTCGTCCAGTCGGGGATCTTCGAGAAGGCCAGCTTCGTGAAGGACGTGCCGGCATAGGACGAGCCCGTGTACACAACCGTGGCGAGGGCGGTGAGGCCGGGCAGGAACGGCGTGTCCCACTCGAAGCCGGCCGTGGCCTGGACGCGCGGCGCCCCGGTGGCCGGGTTACCGTCGTAGAGGCCGCCCCGCGTCCGCTCCCAGCGGGCGTCGAGGAGCGTCGCCCCCGCGATGACCCGCAGTTCCGGCGCCAGCTCGCCGAAGATTGTCGCCTCGAAGCCCCGGTTCCGCTGGACGCCGCCCACGCCGTAGACGTTGCCTATCGGATCGACGTTGCCCGCCGGGTTCGAGATCTGGAAGGCTGCCAGCGTCACACCGAAGGTCTTGAAGTCGAGCTTCGTGCCGACCTCGTATTGCCGTGATCGGGCCGGAGCGAAGGTCTGCCCGGCATTCGCCGCCGAGCCCGGCGCCCGCAGGGCGGTGAGGCCCTGGACGGTGTTGGCGTAGAGCGAGAGGGCTTCCGTCGGCCGCAGGACGAGGCCGAGGGCGGGGGTCGTCGCGGACCGGTCGTAGGCGCTGTTCACGAGGCCGGTGACTGGCGTGTAGTTTCCCGTATCGATCTCCTGCCGCCGCAGCCCGACCAGCACTTCCACCAGCCCATCGGCGAAGGTCATCGTGTCGGAGACGCCGTAGCTCGTCATCCGGTTGTAGCTGGACCGTCCGCGCGGGTAGGTGCCCGCGCGCAGGGGCAGCCCCGGCGAGGCGAGGCGGACCGGCGCGTAGAGGTTCGAGAGGTAGTTCGCATAGGTGGTTTGGCCGAGGGTCAGGTCCTGGTCGAGGCGCGTGGCCGTGAAGGCCATCTCGTGCCGGATCCCGCCCGTGGCGAAGCGCCCCCGCACCCCTGCCTCGCCCGAGAGCGTCGCGGTCGCGCCGGTCTGGAACACGGAGTTCACCCGCGTGGTGCCGCGCGTATCGAGGAGGGTGAAGGCGGGGTTCTCCTGCTTGTCGTAGGCGAAGCGGTTGGCGCCCAGCGCGCCGAACACGGTGATGTCCGGGGTGAGGTCGTACTCGGCGCGGGCGAGGCCCGTGAGGCTGTCGGCGCGGGAGAAATCGAAGGCCTGGGACATGTTCCGGCGCGGATCGGGCGCGCGGGGGATGCGCAGGCCCGGCACCGGGTTCCCGCCCCGGGTCTGGATGTCGTAGGCGTCGTGCTGGTAAATCACGTCGGCGAAGAGGCGCAGCCGGTCGCCGTCGTAATCGAGGCCGAGGGACCCGACGCCGTTGCGCTGGCCGGTCCGGTCGATGGGCGTGTCGCCGCCGAACCCGCCGCCGTTGATGCGCACGCCCACCTGGTTCCCGTCGCCGTAGCGCCGGGCCACGTCGACCTGCGCTCCGCCGGCGCCGGGCGAGGCGTAATCGACCGTCACCCGGTTCAAGGGCGTCTCCCCCGCCCGCTTGGTGACGACGTTCACCGTGCCCGCGACGCTGCCGTAGATCGACGCGCCGAACAGGAAGGCCGCCGGGCCCTTCAGCACCTCGATCCGCTCGAGGGGCGCCGGGTTGATCCGGTAATCCGGCACGAGGCCGTAGAGGCCGTTCAGCGCGAACTCACGGTTGTCCACCCGGAAGCCGCGAATCGTCAGCGCGTCGTAGCGGTTGCCGCTGCCGATGGCGGTCCGCACCGAGGGGTCCGTCCGTGTCAGGAACTCGCCGACGCTCACCGCCTGCGTGTCGCGGATCGCCTTGTCGGTGTAGCTCGTGGCGCTGAACGGCGTCTCCATCGTGTCCCGGTTGCCGAGGAGGCCGAGCCGGCTGCCCCGCGCGACCTGCCCGCCCGCGAAGGCCGGCGGAAGGCCCCCCGCCTCCCCCTTCCCGGCGCCCCGCGCCTCCACCGACAGCGCGTCGAGGGTGATGGCGCTCTCGCCCGGCTCCCGCTGCGGCGCGGCCTGGGCGGGGACGACAGTGACGAGCGGCGCCGTCATGAGCAAAGCAACGACAGATTTTCGGTTTATTGTTTGCGCAAGTTGACGATGATTGATCCCAATGTGATGTATTGATTTTTGGTAATTCGAATATTTTTCGGTATTCATCAGCTCAACCTGCGACGTAATGTCCCTATCGAGTCGCCGGGTAGCATGAGAGAAACGATTCAGAAACCACAATGTTTCAGAATTGATATACGAATATTTCTAAACACGGGATTGGTCGCGGTAAATCATCCGGCATCTAGCGCGTTTTCGGGACAACCCGGATCATGCTGCGTCTCCCGTCTTTGCGAGCGAAGCGAAGCAATCCAGGGATCCGCCACATCCGTTCAGGTCCCGCTGCCCTAGATTGCTTCGCTGTCGCTCGCAAAGACGGTGAAGCAGGTGATCCAGATCAAACCGAAACCGCTTTAGGCGATTCGTCTGGTTCGATTCTTCCGCCGTCATCGCGCGTGAAGCGTGGCCTGGAGATCGCCCCCGAGCGCCTGCGCGCCGAGTCGCCGGAGTGGGCTACCGCCCATAGCCACCGCTCCTGCCGAACGGCTTCCAGTGAATCCAGGTTCTGGCAGGACGCTTCGGCCGGAAGCAGAACGGTGCCCGTACCTGCTAATTTTCCTAGATTTATTTACCTCGTGTTGCCCGATGCGCGGAGACAACTGTAAATTTTGCGATGTGTCATCTAAACCTTTGATTGTGATGACAATGCGCGGCCCGTGCGCCTGTCAACGCAATCCACTGTGAGCACATCAAAAGTGACGTATCGAGCCTTGACTGGGATGGAATGCCTGCCATACGCTGGCGTTCAGTCCGGTTATAGGAACTCGTTCTATATCCCGGACGCGCGGATAGGTGTCCACGCTTTGGGGGATGGGATGTCGAGGTTGGGTTATTCGTCGGTGGTTCCCGGTGGCTCGCCGAGAGGCCATCTCGATGACGGTTCCGAGCTCGATTGGCCGAGCTCCTGGCCCTTCCCAATGGCAGCAGGGGATGCGCGGCCCGCCGATGTCTCGTTCGGCTCTTACGGGGGCACGCAGATATTGTCTGCGAGCCTCTTTGGCCCGAGCTGGCGGCGGCCCACGGCGCCAAACAATCCGAACGAGCAATGGAACATCACCAAGCTGTTCGGCGCCGCCGCGACCGCCAAGGCGATGCTCGCCAAGTATAACGGTGCTGGCGTTCATGTCGGCGTCTACGACGACGGGATCGACAAGTCGGTCTCGGCTCTGATGACCCATTACGACGCCTCGCGCGAATTGGTCATCAATTACAGAAAGGCGGATCCGGGTATTCTCACCGGCGCCGGCCAGGGTGTTCACGGCACGGCGACGAGCGGCATTATCGCGGCCGACCCCATGAAGACCGGCGGTCAGGTCACCGGCATCGCCTATGGCGCCTCCCTGACGGACGTCAACATCTTCTCCGGCATTGCGGGCGCCAACCTGTCGGAGGCAATCCGGCAGATGTCAAAGTTCGACGTCACGAGCAATTCGTGGGGCTGGACCGACAAATGGTTCGACTTGGGCTACCAAGCGTTCATCGACAACTTCGACTATGCTGCTTCGGTTGGCAGGGGCAAGCTCGGAACGGTGATCGTCAAGGCGGCGGGCAACGATTGGTATACCGATCACCGTGACGCGGCGACTCAGGAACTCAACGTCGATCGGCATATCGTCACCGTGGGTGCGATCGATAGCAACAACACCGTATCTTTTTATTCACAGCGTGGTGCATCGCTCCTCACCGCAGCGCCCAGCAACGGCGCGGATCTGGGCATCACCACCACCGACAAGTCCGGTGCGGCCGGCTATGCCCCCGGAAACGTCACGAATACGTTCGGCGGCACCTCGGCCGCCACGCCCGAGGTCGCCGCGGTGGTCGCGGACATGCTGGGCGCGAATGGCCGGCTCGGCGCGCGGGACGTGCAGATCATCCTCGCCCTCGCCTCGCACGACAACGAGTCGAGCCAGTTCACCACCGCGGCCACCGGTAACATGGCCTATGGCTGGACTGTGAACCACGCCGCCGGCGGGTTCAACGGCGGCGGCTACCACTTCTCGAACGACGAGGGGTTCGGAGAGCTGAACGCCCACGATGCCATCCGCGAGGCGGCGGTATGGAGCTACATGAACCCGACCGCGCAGACCTTCAACAACGAGGTTCACCTCTCCGCGACGGTTCGCGGCGCGGCCGTTCCGGCGACGTATGCCGGTACGAGCTTCGCGTTCAAGATCAGCGGCTCCGAGACGGTGGAGAATGCCGATCTGACGCTCAACATCAAGTCGGCCAACCTCGATGATCTGGCCGTGCTGCTCACCTCGCCCAATGGAACGACGTCGATCATCCTCGATGCTTCGGCGACGAGCTCAAGCGAAACCGGCAACAACGTATCGGATGGCGCCACCCTTACCCTCGGATCCCACGCCTTCCTCGGTGAGGCCGCTCAGGGGACCTGGACGGCGCGGGTGATCGATCCCATCAGCGGCGATGCCGTCGTGGTGAAGTCCGCCACGCTGGACCTCTACGGCTCGACGCCGAGCCGATCTCACCAGTTCCACTACACGGACGAGGCGTCCAAGATGGACGCCTTCGATTCCAGCCGCATCACCCTGCACGATCCCTCCGGCGTCGGTTCCTGGATCGACACCGCCATGATGACCGGTACCGAGGCGATCGACCTGCGAACCGGCAAGACTTCGACCGAGAACGGCGTCGCGTTCCTGACGATCGGGAGGGACGCGGCAATCAACAAGCTCACCCTCGGCGACGGCTCTTGCTCCGTCGTCTGCAACGACAACGGCGACACAGTGGTGGGCGGCAACGGCACGTCAACGGTGTTGGGCGGTCGTGGCAGCGACACCTTCATCGCCGGGTCCGGCAGCGAGACGGTGGCCAGCGGTAGCGGGGCGGACATGTTCGTCTTCGATCACGTGGGGTTCGGATCGATGATGATCACGGACTTCACCCGGGGCGTCGATCACCTCGTTCTGCGGGGCATGGGCGCGGACTTCAACCATCTCCAGATCGCGGATAGCGGCTCGACGATCACGATCTCCAACATTGATGCGATGGGTGACACGATTCAGCTGACCAATACCCAGCATCAGCACCTGAGCGCGTCCGACTTCCTGTTCGCGTAAGCGCGCCGGCCGTCAACGCCCGCTCGATCCGAACCCGCCCGCGCCCCGGCCGGAGCCCGGCCCTGCCTGCCCATCCAGGATGGTCAGCGCCGGCCGGGCGATGCGGGTGAAGACCAGTTGCGCGATGCGCTCGCCGGGCTCGATCCGCACCGGTACGCTCGCGCGATTCCAGGCCGAGATCATCAGCGGGCCCTCGTAATCGGCGTCGATCACGCCGGTGCCGTTGCCGAGGATCAGCCCGTCGCGGTGGCCCCGGCCGGAGCGGGGAAAGACGAGCCCGCACCAGGACGGATCGCGGATCAGCACGGCGAAGCCCGCCGGGATCAGGGCGGCGGGGGCGCCGGAATCGAGGGTGAGCGGCGTCTCAAGGCAGGCGTGCAGGTCAAGGCCGGCGGCGCTCGCCGAACCCCAGCGGGGAAAGCCCCAGCCGGGCAGCCTGTCGTCGAGGAGGCGAATGCCGACGGAGGGCAGGTCGCCCGGTAGATCGCCCATCGGTTCAGGCGCCGAGCCGTTCGATGGCCTCGGCCATGGCGATGAGCCGCCGCGCCGCCTCGACATGCAGCCGCTCCACCATCCGCCCGTCGACGGCGACGACGCCGAGACCGTGGTTCTCGGGAGCATCGAACACGGTAGCGATGCGCCGGGCCTGGGCCAGCTCCTCCGGATAGGGCGCGAAGGCGGCGTTGGCCGGGCCGAGCTGGCTGGGGTGAATCAGCATCTTGCCGTCGAAGCCCAGCTCCCGGCCCTGGCGGCACTCGGCCGCGAAGCCGGCCTCGTCCTTGAAGTTCGAGAAAACGCCGTCGATCGCCTCGATCTCGTAGGCGCGGGCGGCGGCGAGCACCTGCATCAGCCACGGCACCAGGGCGGCGCGGCCGGGCGGCGGAATGCGGCCGGCCTTGAGGAGATCGTTCGGCCCGATGACCAAAGCCGAGAGCCGCGCATCGACATCGCGGGCGGCGCTGGCGATCTCGGCGGCGTTCACCACCGCCATCGGCGTTTCGATCATCGCCCAGACGCGGGTCGAAGCCGGCGCCCCGAGCCGGCGCAGGCGCGAGCCCACCGCGATCAGCGCGTCGGAGGTCTTCACCTTGGGCACCAGCACCGCGTCGGGCGCGGCCTCCGCCAGTGCGGCGAGGTCGGCTTCGCCGTCCTCGGTCTCGGGCGGGTTGATCCGCACCACGACCTCGCGGGCGCCGAAACCCCGCGCGGCGACAGCCGCCGCCACCGCCATGCGCGCGTCAGCCTTGGCCTCCGGGGCGGTGCCGTCCTCCAGATCGATCAGCACCACGTCGGCGGGCAGCGAGCGGGCCTTCTCCAGCGCCCGCGCGTTGGCGCCGGGCATGGCGAGGACGCTGCGACGCGGACGGATCTCGCTCATCATGGATCTCCCCCGACGGACGGTCCCGCCCAACCGGGCGCATAGCGGGCGCGTCCGCTTCGAGCAAGGCGGGGGCTGATGCCTGTTTGCACCAGTCGCCGATCAAAGGGCATTCGCGCGTGAAGATGTTTGGGATTTCATGAGGGCCGCTGCATGCGAAAGCCAAGCTCATCTATGGTGCGTCTGCCTGATTCTCCTGAACTTCACCGATACGATTCAATATGACAAAGTTGATTGGAATTCCGGCGGATATTCATGAGAACTTTGATTCGATTATGCAATTGATAGAAAGGCGAAAGGCCTACAACGGCGGCGTCTTGCATCAATCGACCGGTGGAATCATCCAGCATGGCGTGTTGAAGGGCTACGCTCTCCATGCTGCCGCGACGTGGCTGAGCAACGATATCGGCAGCCAGCTGCTGGGTCTGTACGAGCAGGAGGTCTGCGCGCTGCTCTGGCATCTCCGCGAAAAGCGGGATCTGCTGATCGACTTGGGTGCGGCGGACGGATTCTACGGGCTCGGCCTGATCGCCGTGGGTGCCTACGCCCGATCGCTCTGCTTCGAGATCGACCCGGAGAGCCGCGCTGCGCTGGGCCGCCGCCGGGACCGCCTCGGGCTCGCCGAAAGGGTCGAGATCCTCGGTGATGCCGTTGGCGATCTGCCGGCCGTGATTCGCAGCAACGCCGTCGATCTGAGCCGGGCCGTGATTCTCTGCGACATCGAGGGCGCCGAGTTCGATCTCTTCACCGACGAATTGCTGGAACACCTCGCCCCGGCCTGCCTCATCATCGAGAACCACGATTTCAACCGCGCCGATGGATTCCCTCTCGCGACGGACCTCGTCCGCCGCGCGGGCCGGCACTTCCACGTGACCGAGATTCATCCCGGGCCGCGCACCCTTCACCGCATCCCCCTGGTCGAGACGTGGAACGACAACGATAGAGCCCTTCTCCTCTCGGAAGGGCGGCTCGCCCTCGCCTCCTGGCTCGTCCTGTCTCCCCTCTCCGCCGAACCCCTCACGCGCGAGGCCCTGTCGCGGATCCAAGCGGATTACGTGCGCGCTCACTGGGACTGACGGAGCCCATGGCATCGGCGAAAGCCATCGACCCGGCATCCCTTTCAGGGCGACGTGCGCTAGATCGGCACGCATGAGCCTGCCCATCCGCCACATCGCCCGCGCCATCGTCCTCGATCCCGCCGACAGGGTGCTGCTGATCGAATACGTCTCCGTTCACGCCAAGGGTCCGGACGGGGAGCCCCTGCATTTCTGGTTCATGCCCGGCGGCGGGCTGGAGCCGGGGGAAGACCACGTGACCGCCTGCGCCCGCGAACTCGGCGAGGAGATCGGCCGGGACGACGTGACGATCGGGCCGCAGGTCGCCTCCTGCGACGGGCCGTTCCACCTGTTCAAGCAGGCCCGCGATGCGCGGGAGCGCTACTTCGTCGTCCGCCTGCCCGACGACCGGGTCGATACCAGCCGGCTGGCCGAGACCGAGGACAACCCCCTGGTCGGCACCCGCTGGTGGACACTCGCCGAGCTTGAGGCGACAGACCAGCGGATCGAACCGGCGGGCCTCGCGGGTGTCGTCGCACACCTCATTGCTGGGACTACGCCGATGGTTTCGCGCGTTCTGAACTGGCACAACCGCTAATTTCGCAGTCGCAGCAAATCGACCCATCAAGAAAGGAGAGCCGATGTTCCCCTCAGCCCTCACCGACGGTTACCGCTCCTTCCTGTCGGGCCGCTTCCCGGAGGAGCGCCGCCGCTTCAAGGAACTCGCCACCAGCCAGGCCCCCGAGGTGCTGGTGATCAGCTGCTGCGACAGCCGTGTCGCGCCGGAGGCGATCTTCGATGCCGGGCCGGGCGAATTGTTCGTCATCCGCAACGTGGCCAACATCGTGCCCGTCTACGAGACCGGCGGCGATTACCACGGCACCTCGGCGGCCATAGAGTTCGCGGTGATGGGGCTGAAGGTGAAGCACATCGTCGTGCTGGGCCACGCCACCTGCGGTGGCATCAAGGCCTACGCCACGAAGGCGGAGCCGCTGTCGAAGGGCAACTTCATCGGCAAGTGGACCTCCCTCGTCGCCCCGGCGGAAGCCAAGGCCGGCGATTCCAGCGCGCCCGATTACCTCACCCGTCTGGAGCACGCGATGGTGAGCCAGAGCATCGAGAACCTGCTCACCTTCCCCTTCGTGAAGGAGGCGGTGGAGACCGGCGACCTGACACTCCACGGGGCGCATTTCGGCATCGCCAACGGCATGCTGCTGGTGCGCGATCCCGAGACCGGCGATTTCGGCCCGGCGACCGACGGGATGGGCCGGACGCTGCGCCCCTCCGACACCATCGCCTGCAACTGAGGAGTTGGGCAGTTTCATCTGCCCCTTCCTTCAGGCGTGAGGCCAAAGAAAAGGGCGGTGGGTCTTTCGACCCACCGCCCTTTCTCATTCAGCCCTGGGGCTGGATTACATGGCGCCCGGCATCCGCTGCAGCATGCTGTAATGCTCCTGCAGCGAGGGCAGCACCTGCTGGGCGTAGGTGCGGAGCGCCGGGTTCGGGCCGCTCTGCGCGTAGGCCTGGGTCATGCCGATCGCCATCTGGTGCGACTGGACCTGCTGGCTGACGTAGAGGCGGTCGAAGCGCGGGCCGGCCGGGGTGGCCGAGAGTTCCGCGAGCATCGCCTGCTGCTGCTGGTTCGGGGGGACCATCGTGCCCGCGCCGGTGTTCTCCATCATCGCACCGCCGCCGAGGCGGCTGCCCGCCGCAGCGCCCTGCGCCGCGCCATTGCCCACGCCCTGGAGGCCGCCGACCGGGCCGCCCGACAGGGTACCGCCCACGGCGCCCGTCGCGGCGCCGAGGCCCGCGCCGACCGCACCGCCGGCCACGGCGAGCGGAGCGCCGATCAGGCCACCGATCGGGCCGCCATCGGCCATCGCACCCATGGAGCCGGTCGCGCCGCCGGACAGCGCCACGTTGGCGGCGCGGTGGTCACGGAGGGCATCCTTGGCGTAGGTACGGATCCGCGCGTTGCGGGTCTTCTGCAGGGCGATCTGCGCCGACTGCACCTCGAAGGCATTCGACTGCATCGACTCCATGCGGAAGTCGTTCATCTGGGCGAAGGCGGGGGTGGCCAGGGCCAGGACCATCGCGGAGGCGACAACGGTATTCTTCAGCATCTAGGAACCTCGTAGCAAGAGAACACTGACGCACGGCGACGCCACCCGCACCGGACCCTCACGGATCCAACGGTACTTGGCGGCCCATCGTGCGCCGATTCAGTGGGTCAACCGAGACTTTCGGAGATTGTTCCTGATGTCGTTGCCTGGAATCGGGGCAGTGAACAGGCGCCGCGCGGGCTTTCCGTGGGAAAGACTGCTCTGATGCTGGTCTTTGTCCAAGTCCTGAGGGCTGTCGCGGCGACGATGGTGGTCTGGCATCATGCGCGGCACGAGGCCGGGCTGATGGCGGCGCGCGGTGCCGGGGCTATCCTCGCGCCGGGAACGCTCTTGCCGTGGTGGGCCGGCGTCGACCTGTTCTTCGTGATCTCGGGGCTCGTCATCGTCCAGGCGAGCTGCGGCCTCGCCGGGGCGCCCGGCGGGCGGGGGCGCTTCCTCGCCCACCGGATCGCGCGGGTGGTGCCGCTCTACTGGCTCACCACCGCGCTCTACCTCGCCCTGGCGCTGGCCGCGCCGGGCCTGCTCGGGGAGGCCGGCGCGCTGGCCCGCGATCCGGCCTTCGTCGCCGGCTCCTTCCTGTTCTGGCCGATGGCCCGTCCGGACGGGAGCCTCCAGCCCCTCTACGGGCTCGGATGGACCCTCAATTACGAGATGGCCTTCTACGCCCTCTTCGCCCTCGGGCTCGGCTTCGGCCTGCGGGGGGCGGTGGCGTGGCTCGGCGCGGTGCTCGTCGCCCTGGTGGCCCTCGGCGCCCTCCTCGCGCCGCCCCCGCCGCTGGCCTTCTGGGCGGACCCGATCGTCCTCGAATTCGCCCTCGGCGCGGGGCTCGGCCTCGCCCGCGTCGCCGGCCTGCGCCTGCCCTCCGCGATGCGGATCGCCCTCGCGATCCTCGGGCTCGCGGGAATGCTCGGCGCAGCGTGGCATCTCGGCGGCGCGGGCGAGGTGCCGGGCTTCGCGCGGCCCCTCCTCGTCGGGCTGCCGGCGGGGCTCCTCGTGGCGGGCGCCGCCCTCGGTCCCAGCCTCGGCCGGGGCGGGATCGTCGCCCTGCCGGCGCCCCTGCGCGCCCTCTCCTTCCTCGGGGATGCCTCCTACGCGCTCTACCTCACCCATCCCTTCGCCCTGCGCGCCGGGCGGGAGGCGCTGCTGCGGCTCGGCCTCGCGCCGGCCCTGTATCCCTGGGGCGCCCTGCTCGCGATGACCGGCCTCGCCCTCGTCGCGGCGGCGGCGGTGCATCTCCTCGTGGAGCGGCCCCTCACCCGCAGCTTGCGCGTGTTCCTCGAAAACCGTGTGGGGGCGTCGCGCCGCCCGGTTTTCATAGGCCGTGAGGATCGCTAGCCTCCGCCCGATCCGAGACGTCAGCCCCGAGGACGGCACGATGAAGACCCTGCTCGTACCTGTGGCGATGCACGACGCCCTGCCCTCCGTGTTCGAGACGACGCGGCTGGCCGCCTCGCGCTTCGGCAGCCTGATCGAGGGCGTGTCCCTGCGCCCGGCGCTGGCCGAATACGTTCCCGTCGACATGGTCGGCGGCATGACATGGCTGCGCGACGAGGAGGCCGACATCGCGGAGGCGGAGGAGGCAGGCTCGCGCTTCGTCGCCGCGATGGACGCGGCCGGCATCCCCCGCCACCCGCGCGACGGCCAGTGCAACCCCGCCAAGGTGATGGAGGCCGGGCCGCGCTACCGATGGCGCCAGGACGTGCCGACCGGCGACGCCTTCCTCGGCCAATATGCCCGCCTGTTCTCGGCCACCGTGGTCGGACGGCCGGGGACCGGCGACAACGCCCCGCGCATGACCACCTTCGAGACCGCCCTGTTCGAGAGCGGCCGCCCGATCCTGCTGGCGCCCCCCGCCCCGCCCGCGAGCCTCGGCGAGGCGGTGCTGATCGCCTGGAACGGCTCCACCGAGACCGCCCGCGCGGTGGCCTTCGCCATGCCGTTCCTGCGCCGGGCGGCGCGGGTTCTGGTGCTGAGCGTCGAGGGCGGCATGGTGCCGGGGCCGAGCGCGCAGGATCTCGCCCAGGCGCTGGCCTGCGAGGGCGTCGAGGCCACCCACCGCGCCCTACCGACCGGCCGGCGCGCGCCCGGCGAGACCTTTTTGGCCGAGGCCAAGGAGTTCGGCTGCGACCTCCTCATCAAGGGTGCCTACACCCAGAGCCGCCTGCGCCAGATGATCTTCGGAGGTGTGACGAGTCACGTCCTCGCCCAGGCCGACATGCCAGTGCTGATGGCCCATTGACGGGAACCCCCTGCCCCACGGCCACGTTCGGGCAGGTCCTGTTTCGCCCCGGCCGGAGGTATGCCTTGGTCCGCACCCTGCCCGTCCTTGCCGTGCTGCTCGCCGCCGCGCCCGCCTTCGCGCAGCCGGGCAAGCCCGACCCGTCGACCCACAGCTTCCGCGGCACGGTGGAAGCCCGTCATGGCGACGACCTGACGATCGTGCGGCCGGGGGGCAGCACCGTGACGGTGCGGATGGACGCGAAGACCCAGGTCTACACCGCGACCGATGCCCGCCTGCGGGACATCAAGCCGGAAAGCTACATCAGCGTGCTCGCCGCGCCCGATTCGGCCAAGGCTATGGGGGTCACGATCTATTCCCCCTCCGAGCGCGGCTTCGCCGCCGGAAGCCGGCCCTGGGATTCGCAGCCCGGCGCCACCCTCACCGGCGGCTGGATCGCCGACGTGAGCGGCACGGATACGCGGCAGGTCACCCTCACCCACGGCGACACGCGCAGCGACTTCACGATCCCCCCCGACACGCGTGTGACTCAGGTCGCGCCGGGGGAGAAGGCCCTGCTCGTGCCGGGCGCCGCCGTCACCGTGCTCACCAATGCCGGGCCGGATGGCGCGCACGATGCGGGCACGGTCATCGTCGGGCGGGCCGGCGCCGTGCCGACCCTGTGAACCGGCGACGGCGCGGGGACGCACGCGCCTGTTCGGCCCCGGCCGCCGCGCTATAGAGACGGGATGACCGCGCCCGATTTCGCCCTCGACCCGCGCCTTGCGGCCGACACCGTCCATCTCGGCGACCTCGCCCTCTCGCGGGTGCTGCTGATGGACGATGCCCGCTTTCCCTGGTTGATCCTCGTGCCGAGGCGGGAGGGGGTGAGCGAGATCACCGATCTCGACGAGGCCGATTCGCAGGCGCTCTGGCAGGAGATCCGCCTCGCCGCCGGGGTGATGCGCGACCTCGCCCAGCCGGACAAGATCAACGTCGCGGCGCTCGGCAACATGGTCGCCCAGCTTCACGTGCACGTGGTCGGGCGGTTCCGCTCCGATCCGGCCTGGCCCGGCCCCGTCTGGGGCTTCGGCGCCCGCACCCCCTACCCGCTCCATGCCCGCGCCCAGCTCGCCGAGCGGGCCGGCGCCCTGTTCGCGGCGGCCTGAACCCGATGACCGATCCGATCACGACCCTGGGCTTCGCCCGCAGCCGCCTGGACCGGCACTCCGCCGAGCAGCCGGAGGAGGCGGTGCCGCCCCTTGACGCGCCGGGCACCGGCCTGCTCATCCTCGGCGGCGACCGTTTCCTGCTGCGCGAGGGCACGGCGATCCACGAGGCCGCCGTGTCCCTGCTGCACGCGGTGGAGCGCACCGAGACGGTGTTCCTCGGCCGCTGGGACGGACGCCCGATCTTCGCCGCCTCGATCCCGACCGACGAGTTGCCGACGCTCGAAGGAAACGCGATCCGCAGCCTCGACCTGCGCAGCATCGCCACGGATGGCAGCGTCGAGCCGGAGGAGCTTGGCCTGCTGGCGGTGGCGAAGTCGATGCTCGACTGGCATGGCCGCCACCGGTTCTGCGCCAATTGCGGCGCGCCGACCTTCACGACGGCGGGGGGCTTCCGGCGGGAGTGCCGGGCCTGCAACGCCCACCATTTCCCCCGGGTCGATCCGGTGGTGATCATGCTGGTGCGCCGGGGCGAGACCTGCCTCCTCGGCCGGGGGCCGCATTTCCGGCCGCACATGTTCTCCTGCCTCGCGGGCTTCCTCGAACCCGGCGAGACCCTCGAGGATGCCGTGCGCCGGGAGGTCTACGAGGAGACGAAGATCCGCGTCGGGGCGGTCTCCTACCGTGCCTCGCAGCCCTGGCCGTTCCCCTCCTCGCTGATGCTCGGCTGCGTGGCCGAGGCGCTCGACGGGGAGATCGTCACCGATCCGACCGAGATCGAGGATGCCCGCTGGTTCGACCGGGAGGCGGTGTCCGCCATGCTCGCGGGCACCCATCCCGACGGCATCGTGTCACCGCCGCCCATGGCCATCGCCCACTTCCTGATGCGGGAATTCGTGGACGGGTGAGCCGCCCCACGGCCGTGGCGAAGCCGGGGGGCGCCGTCTCGTCCTACAGCCCGGCGAGGGGGAAGACCGCCAGGGCGCCGAGGAAGACGAATCCCGAGAGCAGCGTCGTCCAGATCGCCTTCTCCCGCAGGCGCGGCGAGGCGGGTGCGCCGAGATCCTGGCCCGGCACGATGTGCTCCGGCCGCGATTCCGCGTGGTTGCGGAGGGGCAGGATGGCGAAGAGCAGGGTCCACCAGATGACGAAGTAGAGGGCGACCCCGCCCCCCACCGTCAGCTTGAACAGCCCGACCCCCGCCGCGACGAAGCACGCGACGAGGAAGGCGATGGCCGCGAGGGTCGCGGGCGTGGACCGCCCGAACACCCGCATCAGCCCGCTCATACCTGCTCCAGCTCCACGAGGGTGCCGAGGAAGTCCTTGGGGTGCAGGAACAGGACCGGCTTGCCGTGGGCGCCGATCTTCGGCTCCCCGGTGCCCAACACCCGCGCGCCCTGCGCCTTCAGCTTGTCGCGGGCGGCGATGATGTCATCGACCTCGTAGCAGACGTGGTGGACGCCGCCGTTCGGGTTGCGCTCCACGAAGGCCTCGATCGGCGAGCCCTCGCCTAGCGGCGCCATGAGCTCGACCTTGCTGTTCGGCAACTCCACGAACACGACGGTGACGCCGTGATCCGGCTGCGGCAGCGCTGCGGACACCGTGGCGCCCAGCGTGTCCCGGTAGGTCGCCGTGGCGGCGTCGAGGTCACGCACCGCGATGGCCACATGGTTGAGCCGGCCGATCATTCTTCTTGTCCTCCCTGGCGCGTGATCGCGTTCGTTCGCGCTCCGTCATCGCGAGCGCAGCGAAGCGACCCAGGGCTGCGGGACATCTCAGAATGGCGCGCTGCCCTGGATTGCTTCGCTCCGCTCGCAAAGACGACGGAGCGTTCAACCGCCTATATCACACCTCCACCACCTGCACGTGGCAGGCCGGCTTCTTGCCCCACACCTCGTTGACCGCCTGCCGCACGGCGCGGTCGACGCTCTTCTCGACGCCCTCGGAATCCTTGAGCTTGCCCCGCGACAGGCTGCCGAGCGTCTGCGAGACGGCATCGACCACCGTGTCGATCAGCGCCTCGCCGCCCCGGCCCCGGTTCGGCAGGCCGATGATGTCCACCGCCGGCTCGCCCAGCACCACGCCGTCGTCGTCGATGGCGATGGCCACCGAGACGAGGCCCGCCTGCATCAGCTTGCGCCGCTCGGGGATCGCCCGGTCCTTGTCGTCGATCAGGACGTGGCCGTCCTTGTACAGGCGCCCGGCCTTGACGTGCTCCACCACCTCCGGCTTGCCGGGGGCGAGGCGGACCATCGCGCCGTTGCGGGCCTTCACCACGTGGCCGACGCCCTGGGCGCGGGCGAAGCGGGCATGCTCGTCGAGGTGGAGCGCCTCGCCGTGGACGGGGATCGCCGTCTGCGGCCGGGTCCACTTGTACATCTCGACCATCTCGTCCCGGCGCGGGTGGCCGGAGACGTGGACCAGGGCGGTGCGGTCGGTGACGACCTCCACGCCCTGCTCGATCAGGTCGTTGATGATGGCGCCGACATCGCGCTCGTTGCCGGGGATGGCGCGCGAGGAGAAGATCACCCGATCACCCTCGGCCAGGCTGATATCCGGGTGGTCGCGGCGGGAGACGCGGGACATGGCCGCGCGGGGCTCGCCCTGCGAGCCGGTGAGCAGCGCCACGACCTTGTCGCGGGGGATGCTCTTCCACGAATCCGCCCGGCGGAACTCCGGCAGGCCGTCGAGGTAGCCGCATTCGCGGGCGACATCGATCACCCGGTCCATGGCCCGGCCGACCGCGATGACCTCGCGCCCGCAGGCCTGGGCCGCCTCGGCCACCGCGCGGATGCGGGCGACGTTCGAGGCGAAGGTCGTCACCGCCACCCGGTGGGGGGCGTCGGCGATGATGGTCTTCAGGGTCGCGGCGACTTCGGTCTCGCTCGGCGAGAAGCCCTCGCGGACCACGTTGGTCGAATCGCAGATCAGGGCGATGATGCCCTCGTCGCCGAGCGCCGTGAACTGCTCCGGCGAGGTGACGTTGCCCGCGACCGGGGTCGGATCGAGCTTCCAGTCGCCGGTATGCAGCACCAGGCCCGCCGCCGTGCGGATGGCCACCGCGTTCGATTCGGGGATCGAGTGCGCCACCGGCACGAATTCGAGATCGAACGGGCCGACGTTCAGCCGCTTGCCCGGCTTCACCTCACGCAGTTCGACCTTCGGCGCGCCCGGCTCCGAGAGGCGGCGCGTCTCGAGCAGGTTCTTGGCGAAGCGCGTCGCGTAGACCGGCACGCGCAGCTTCGTCCACAATTCCGAGATCGCGCCGATATGGTCCTCGTGCGCGTGCGTGATGAAGATGCCGAGCAAGTCCTTCCGGCGTTCCTCGATATAGGTGAGGTCCGGGAACATGAGGTCGATGCCGGGCATCGCCTCCTCGCCCGCGAAACCCATTCCGCAATCGACCATGATCCATTTGCGGCTCTTCGGCGGCCCGTAGCCGTAGAGAGCCGCATTCATCCCGATCTCGCCCACGCCGCCGAGCGGCAGGAAGACGAGCTCCTCCTGTCCCATTGCCATCTGTCGTCGTCCAAACTCAGGCCGCCGTCGCGGCCGTTCCAAAATGCACCTCCCCGGCAGTCACGACATGCCGGGCCTCGTCGGGGCCGAGGATCACGAGCCGCCCCCCCTCGTCGATCGTGTCGAACCGGCCCCGCAGGACCCGTTCCCCGCTGGCCACCGCGATCTCGCTTCCGAGACCGGCGGCCCGCGCGAGCCAGCGCTCGCGGATGCGGGTGAATGCCTTGCCTCCGGCCCAGGCGCGCGCATGCGCGGCCATCTCGTCGGAGAGATGTTCCAGTAACGCTTCCGGCCCGCCGACGTAACCCGCCGCCGCGAGGCTTGTCGCGGGCAGGTCCGCCGGCGCGGCGGCGACGTTGACGCCGAAACCGATCACCACCGCCCGCCGGCCGCCCGGCAGAGCCTCCGCTTCCAGGAGGAGCCCCGCGAGCTTGCCGGACCCGAGCAGCAGGTCGTTCGGCCATTTCAGGCGAACAGATCGTGTCGGATCGCGCCGATCCCAGCCCGGCAGGGTGCCGCAGGTGGCCTCGACCGCATCGGCCAGCGCCACCCCGGCCACGAAGCCGAGTTCGGCCAGATGATCCGGCGCGACGCCGGAGACCGGCCAGAGCACGCTGGCGGTGAGGTTGCCCGGCAGCGAAGCCCAGGTGTTGCCCCGCCGGCCGCGCCCCGCCTCCTGACGGTGCGCGACGACCCAGAGCGGCCCGAGCTCGCCGGCCCGGGCCCGCTCCAGGGCTTCCGTGTTGGTGGAACCGAGGCGGTCATGGACGTGGAGCCTGTGCCCCGCCGCCCGCGCCGCCTGACCGAGTCGGTAGGCCAATCCTAGAAGAGGGATTTGGCCGCGTTCGCCGCAGCGGCCCGGAGGGGATCCGGCATCACGACGAACAGGATCACCACCACGCTCGACAGGGCGAGCACCACCCGCAGGCCCGGCGTCATCGGCTCGTAGCGCTCCTTCGGCTCGTCGAAGTACATGATCTTCACGATGCGCAGGTAGTAGTAGGCGCCGACCACGCTGGTCACGACGCCGATCACCGCCAGCGTCACGAGGCCCGCCTTGATGGCCGCCGCGAAGACGTAGAACTTCGCGAAGAACCCGGCGAGCGGCGGGATGCCGGCCAGCGAGAACATCATCGCCGCGAGGCAGAAGGCGAGCCACGGGTGGGTCCGCGACAGGCCCGACAGATCCTCGATGGACTCGAACATCACGTCCCGGCGGCGCAGGCTGAGGACGATCGCGAAGGTGCCGAGCGTCATCGCGAGGTAGATGATCATGTAGAGGACGAGGCCCTCGATCCCCTCCTGCGAACCCGAGGCGAGGCCGATCAGCGCGTAGCCGATGTTGGCGATCGACGAGTAGGCCATCAGGCGCTTGATCGAGCGCTGGCCGATGGCGGCGAAGGAGCCGAGCGCCATCGACACGATGGAGACGAACACGAAGATCTGCTGCCAGACTGCCGTGACATCCGGCAGGGCGCCGATGAACACCCGCACCGTCATCGACACCGCCGCCATCTTCGGCGCGGCGGCGAAGAAGGCCGTCACCGGTGTGGGCGAACCCTCGTACACGTCGGGCGTCCACATGTGGAACGGCACCGCCGACATCTTGAAGCACACGCCCGCCGCCACGAACACGATGCCGAGCACGATGCCCGCGCCCGCCTGATCGTTCAGGGCCGTGACGATGCCGGGGAACGAGACCGTGCCGGTGAAGCCGTAGATCAGCGAGGCGCCGTAGAGCAGCATGCCCGACGAGAGCGCGCCGAGCACGAAGTACTTCAGGCCGGCTTCCGTGGAGCGCACGTCGTCCCGGTGGAAGGCGGCGATGACGTAGGCGGCCAGCGACTGCAACTCCAGGCCGAGATAGAGGGCGATCAGGTCGTTGGCCGAGACCATCACCATCATGCCGATGGTGCAGAGCACGATCAGCACCGGGAACTCGAACCGGTCGATCTTCTCGCGCTTGAAGTAGTCGTGCGACAGGACGATCGCCGCCGCCGAGCCGAGCAGCACCAGGGACTTCATCACCTTCGAGAAGGCGTCCGACACGAAGGCGCCGGAGAGGGTCGTCACCCGGCCATGGGCCGGCTGCGAGATCACCACGAAGAGCGCCACGAGCAGCAGCACCAGGGCGCCGACGCTTACGGTCTCGGCGGAGCGCTCACCCCGCCACGCGCCGTAGAGGATCAGCACCATCACCCCGATGCCGAGGATCAACTCGGGCAGGAGCGGCGCGAGGGACGGGAGGGCGGCGTGGACGGGCGGCATCGGGACGGCCTCAGCGCGGGACCGGCAGCGCAGCCGCCGCGGTCTGGGTGTTGGCGAGCGCGGCCTTCATGCCCGTCATCAGCGCCTCGGTGGAGGGCGCGAACACGTCGAGCACGGGCGCGGGATGCACGCCGTAATAGATCGTCAGGATGACGAGGGGGGCGATGATCAGCTTCTCGCGCAGGTCGAGATCGAGGATGCCCTGCAGGCTGGGCTTCTCCAGCTTCCCGTAGATCACCCTCGCGTAGAGCCACAGGGCGTAGGCCGCCGAGAGGATGATGCCGAAGGTCGAGAAGAAGGCGACCATCGGGTTCGCCTTGAAGGCGCCCATCATCGACAGGAACTCGCCCACGAAGCCCGAGGTGCCCGGCAGACCCACATTGGCCATGGTGAACACCATCATCGCCGCCGCGTAGAGCGGCATGCGCTTCACGAGGCCGCCATAGGCAGCGATCTCGCGGGTGTGCATCCGGTCGTAGACCACGCCGACGCAGAGGAAGAGCGCGCCGGACACGATGCCGTGGGAGATCATCAGGAACAGGGCGCCCTGGATGCCCTGCTCGTTCAGGGTGAACAGGCCGAGCGTCACGAAGCCCATATGCGCCACCGACGAGTAGGCGATGAGCTTCTTGATGTCGGTCTGCATCATCGCGGTGAGCGACGTGAAGATGATCGCGACCACCGAGAGGGCGAAGACCAGCGGCGCGAAGTCCTGGCTCGCCAGGGGCAGCATCGGCAGCGAGATCCGGATGAAGCCGTAGCCGCCCATCTTGAGCAGGATGCCGGCCAGGATCACCGAGCCCGCCGTCGGCGCCTCGACGTGCGCGTCGGGGAGCCAGGTGTGGACCGGCCACATCGGCATCTTCACCGCGAACGAGGCGAAGAAGGCCAGCCACAGCCACCATTGCATCTCCGCCGGGAAGCGGTGCTGCAGCAGGGTCGGGATGTCGGTGGTGCCGGCCTCCCAGTACATCGCCATCACGGCGAGCAGCATCAGCACCGAGCCGAGCAGGGTGTAGAGGAAGAACTTGAAGCTCGCGTAGACCCGCCGCTGCCCACCCCAGATGCCGATGATCAGGAACATCGGGATCAGGCCGGCCTCGAAGAACAGGTAGAACAGCACGAGGTCGAGGGCCTGGAACACGCCGATCATCGTGGTCTCGAGGACCAGGAAGGCGACGAAGTATTCCTTCACGCGAAAATGGATCGAGTGCCAGGAGGCCCCGATGCAGAACGGCATCAGGAACGTCGTCAGCAGCACGAGCGGCATCGAGAAGCCGTCGACGCCGAGCTTGAAGCGGATGCCCTGGGCGAGCCACGCATGGCTCTCCACGAGCTGGAAGCTCGACGAGGTGGCATCGTAGCGCGACCACGCCACCAGCGAGAGGGCGAAGGTGACGATCGTGGTCGCCAGGGCGGCCCAGCGGCTGTTGCGCGCGACCGCCGCCTCATCGCCGTTCAGCGTGAGGATGAAGGCCGCCCCGCACAGGGGCACGATCAGCAGACCGGAGAGGATGCCGAGGCCGAGCATTTACTTCGTATTCCCCTCTGCCTGCCGCAACGAAGACCGTCGCATCAGTGAGTGCCCTTGGGCAGGCCGGACATCAGGTACCAGCTGATCAGGCCGGCGACGCCGATGAGCATGACGAACGCGTAGTGGTAGAGGTAGCCGGTCTGGAGGCGGACCACCCCGCGGGTGACGTCCACCACCCGGGCGGCGATGCCGTTCGGACCGAACCCGTCGATGATCCGGCCGTCACCCTCCTTCCAGAGGAACAGGCCGAACTTCTTCGCCGGGCGCACGAAGATCGCGTCGTAGATCTCGTCGAAGTACCACTTGTTGAGCAGGAAGCGGTACAGGGTCGGCTGCTGCGCGGCGAGCTCGCCCGGCAGCTTCGGCTGGCGGATGTACATCCAGAAGGCCAGGACGAAGCCCCCCACCAGCATGATGAACGGCGAGTAGGAGACCAGCGCCGGCACCTCGTGGATCTCGTGCATGATGTGGTTGTTCGGGCCATGCGCCAGGGCGTGGCCCCAGAAGGCGTCCATGCCCTCGCCGATGAACTTGTTCTTGAAGATCAGGCCGGCGAACAGCGCGCCGAAGGCCAGCACCGCCAGCGGGATCGTCATCACCAGCGGGCTCTCGTGCGGCGTGTGATCGCCGTGGTGCCCGTGGCCGTGATGGTCGTCCGCCACCACGTTGCTGTGGTGGGCCGGCTCGATGTCGTGGCCCTTGTCGTCGTGGGCTGCGCCCTCGGTGTGCCCCGGCGCGCCATCGGCCTCGTGGGCCATGGCGGAATGGGCGACGGCCGGCGCGGCGTGGTGATCGTGCGCCGCGTGGACGCCCCAGCGCGCCGGACCCTCGAAGGTCATGAAGAACAGGCGCCAGGAGTAGAACGAGGTGAAGAACGCGGCGATCACCGTGCACAGGAAGGCCAGCGTGTGGCCCGGCCGGGTCGAGGCATAGGCCGCCTCGATGATCGCATCCTTCGAGTAGTAGCCGGAGGTGAAGGGGAAGCCGATCAGCGCGAGGGTGCCGATCGCCATCATCGCGCAGGTGAAGGGGATGTAGCGGCGTAGGTCGCCCATGTTCCGCATGTCCTGCTCGTGGTGCATCGCGTGGATGACCGAGCCGGCCCCGAGGAACAGCAGCGCCTTGAAGAAGGCGTGGGTGAACAGGTGGAACACGCCGGCCGAGTAGGCGCCGACGCCGAGCGCCACGAACATGTAGCCGAGCTGCGAGCAGGTCGAGTACGCGATCACCCGCTTGATGTCGTTCTGCACGAGGCCGATCGTGGCCGCGAAGAACGAGGTGATGCCGCCGATGACCGTCACGACGATCAGCGCGTCCGGGGCGACCTCGAAGAGCGGCGAGAGACGGGCCACCATGAACACGCCCGCCGTCACCATCGTCGCCGCATGGATGAGCGCGGAGACCGGCGTCGGGCCCTCCATCGCGTCCGGCAGCCACGTGTGGAGCAGGAACTGCGCCGACTTGCCCATCGCGCCCATGAACAGGAGCAGGCAGGCGAGCGTCAGGGCGTTCCAGTCGTGCCCGAGGAAGTGGAAGCTCATCTCCTTCACGGCGTCGATCTTCGGGAAGATCCCGTCGAAGGCCACCGAGCCGAACAGCACGAAGACGAGGAAGATGCCGAGCGAGAAGCCGAAATCGCCGACCCGGTTGACGATGAAGGCCTTCATCGCGGCGGCGTTCGCCGAGGGCTTCTCGTACCAGAAGCCGATCAGCAGGTAGGAGGCGAGGCCCACGCCCTCCCAGCCGAAGAACATCTGCACGAGGTTGTCCGCCGTCACCAGCATCAGCATGGCGAAGGTGAACAGCGACAGGTACGCGAAGAAGCGCGGCCGGTGCGGATCCTCCTCCATGTAGCCGATGGAGTAGAGGTGCACGAGGGTCGAGACCGAGGTCACGACCACCAGCATCACCCGCGTCAGCGTGTCGATGCGGAAGGCCCAGTCCACCGTCAGGTCCCCGGCGGTGAACCACGAGGCCACCTGCACCCGCACCTCCGGGCCGCCTTCCAGGAAGACGCCCCAGGCGATCAGCGCCGCGAAGGCGAGGCACGCCGTGGTGATATACTCGCAGGCCCGCGCGCCGAGATAGCGCCCGAACAGGCCGGCGGTGAGGGCGCCGATGAGCGGGAAGAAGACGATCGCGTGGTACATCGGGGGAAGGCTGTCCGTCTTCGCGTCGGGCGGGGCGGGTTGGGAGACGACGAGGGGCTGAGGTCAGCCCTTCATCATGCTCACGTCCTCGACCGCGATCGATCCGCGGTTGCGGAAGAACACCACCAGGATGGCGAGGCCGATGGCCGACTCGGCCGCCGCGACGGTCAGCACGAACAGGGCGAAGACCTGTCCGGTGATGTCGTTCAGCTGGGTCGAGAAGGCCACGAGGTTGATGTTGACCGAGAGCAGGATCAGCTCGACCGACATCAGGATGACGATGATGTTCTTGCGGTTGATGAAGATGCCGAGCACGCCGAGCGTGAACAGGATCGCCGCGACGGTGAGGTAGTGGCTGAGGCCGATCATCGTGCAATCCCTCCGGCGGGCATCAGACTTCCACGCCCTGGCGCGAAGGCACCTTGCGGGTCTCCACGGCACTGGCCTGGGTGCGGGCGTTCTGCACCGCGATGTTCTGGCGCTTCACGCCCGGCCGATCCCGCAGCGTCAGCACGATCGCGCCGATCATCGCCACGAGGAGGATGAGGCCGGCGATCTGGAAGAAATACGCGTAGTCCGTGTAGATCACGCGGCCGAGCGCCTGGGCGTTGGTCACGTTCTCCGCGGTCGCGACGTTGCCGAGCGGTGCCTGCACGAGGCCCGGATCGATCGTCCAGGAGCCGACCACCAGCAGGAGCTCGATCAGGAAGATCGCGCCGATCAGCGCGCCGATCGGCAGGTATTGCTGGAAGCCCTGGCGCAGCTCGGCGAAATCCACGTCGAGCATCATCACCACGAACAGGAACAGCACGGCGACCGCGCCCACGTAGACGACCACGAGGATCATCGCGAGGAATTCCGCGCCCATCAGCACGAACAGCCCCGCCGCGTTCACGAAGGCGAGAATCAGGAACAACACCGACGCAACGGGATTGCGGGAGGCGATCACCATGAAGCCCGACGCGACGGCGAGGCTCGCGAACAGGTAGAAGAAGGCGGCTGCTGCGGTCATGCGCTTCGTGCGTCCGGCCGCTCGCGCGGCCCCTTCTGCCTCGGTGGCGTCAGGCCGCCGCAGGCGGCCCGTCTATAGAACCCGGCCAGGGCCGGCACAACGGTCTTGCCGCAATGCGGCGGCCGAGCGGCGTGCATGCCTCTCAGCGGTAGGGCGCATCCATCGCGATGTTGCGCGCGATCTCGCGCTCCCAGCGGTCGCCGTTCAGGAGCAGCTTCTGCTTGTCGTAGAGCAGCTCCTCGCGGGTCTCCGTCGAGAACTCGAAGTTCGGCCCCTCCACGATGGCGTCCACCGGGCAGGCTTCCTGGCACATGCCGCAATAGATGCACTTCACCATGTCGATGTCGTAGCGGGTGGTGCGGCGCGTGCCGTCGTTCCGGCGCGGCCCCGCCTCGATGGTGATGGCCTGGGCCGGGCAGATCGCCTCGCAGAGCTTGCAGGCGATGCAGCGCTCCTCGCCGTTGGGGTAGCGGCGGAGCGCATGCTCGCCCCGGAAGCGCGGCCCGCGATGGCCCATCTCGAACGGGTAGTTGATCGTCGCCTTCGGCTTGAAGAAGTAGCGCATGCCGAGGACCATTCCCGACACGAACTCCTTCAAGAGGAGGCTCTTGGCAACCTGATCCAGCTTCATGCCGTGATCTCCGGGTGTCTTGTGGTCACGCGCCGGGCGCCAGGCCGGTGATCTTCAGGACGAAGGCCACGACCACAACCGAGACGAGCGAGAGGGGGAGGAACACCTTCCAGCCGAGCCGCATCAGCTGGTCGTAGCGGTAGCGCGGCACGATGGATTTCACCATCGCGAAGCCGAAGAACAGGAAGCTCGCCTTCAGCACGAACCAGATCACGCCGGGCACCCAGGTGAAGGGCGCGAACGGGATCGGCGAGAGCCAGCCGCCGAGGAACAGCACGGTGCCGAGCGCGCACATGCTCATGATCGCGACGTACTCGCCGAGCATGAACAGCAGGTACGGGGTCGAGGAATACTCGACCATGTAGCCGGCCACGAGCTCCGATTCGGCCTCCGGCAGGTCGAAGGGCGGGCGGTTGGTCTCGGCCAGCGCCGAGATGAAGAACACCACGAACATCGGGAACAGCCACAGCCAGTACCAGCCGAACAGGCCGAGGCTGGTGTCCTGCGCCGTCACGATCCGCGTGAGATTGAGCGAGCCCGCGCACATCAGCACGCAGATGATCACGAAGCCCAGCGACACCTCGTAGGAGATCATCTGCGCCGCCGAGCGCAACGCGCCGAGGAAGGCGTATTTCGAGTTCGACGCCCAGCCGCCCATGATGACGCCGTACACGCCGAGCGACGAGATCGCGAAGATGTAGGTGATGCCGACATTGATGTCGGCGATGGCCCAGCCGTCGGCGATCGGCATCACCGCCCAGCTCGACAGGGCGAGCATGGCGAAGACCAGGGGTGCCAGCAGGTAGATCGCCTTGTTGGCGCCCGCCGGAATGACGGGCTCCTTCAACACGAACTTGAGCAGATCCGCGAAGGACTGGAACAGGCCGTAGGGACCGACCACGTTCGGCCCCCGGCGCAGCTGCACCGCCGCCCAGATCTTCCGGTCGGCGAGGAGTGCGTAGGCGATGAAGACGAGGAGCGCGGCGAGGAGCACGAAGCTCTTCAGCGCGATCAGGAGCACGGTCCCGATCAGTTCCAGGGGCGTCATCGGGCTCTCCTACTCGGCCGCCGCGAGGGGCTGAGGCTCGGCCGCCCGCTCGCGGGCGAGCCGCGAGCATTCGGCCAGCACCCGCGACGCGCGGGCGATCGGGTTCGTCAGGTAGAAATCACCGACCGGCGACACGAAGGCCCCGGTTCCGGTCTCGCCGCCGCGCTGCGCCAAGGCCGCCACCGCGCCGGCCACGTCACCGGCCTCCACCGCATCGACGGCGGCGAAATGCGGGTGGGCCGCGTAGAGCGCCTTGCGGAGCGCGATCAGCGAATCGAATGGCAGGCGGTGGCCCAGCACGTCCGACAGGGCGCGCAGGATCGCCCAATCCTCGCGGGCGTCGCCCGGCGGGAATCCGGCGCGGTTGGCGACCTGCACCCGGCCTTCGAGGTTCACGTAGGTCGCGTTCTTCTCGGTATAGGCGGCGCCCGGCAGGATCACGTCGGCGCGGGAAGCGCCCCTGTCGCCGTGGGTGCCCTGGTAGATCACGAAGGCGCCGGGGGCGACGTCGCACTCGTCGGCGCCGAGGTTGAACAGCACGTCCACCCCGCCGGCGGCAATCATCTGCGCGAAGGTCAGACCGCCCTCCCCCGGCACGAAGCCGAGGTCCAGCGCGCCAACCCGCGCGGCGGCATGGTGCAGCATGCCGAAGCCGGGCTTGCCCTCGGCGGTCGCGCCGATCTCCTGCGCCAGCGTGGCGGCGGCGGCCATCACGCCGGGGGCGACGTTCGCGCCGACGACGATGAGCGGAGCCTTCGCCTCCTTGAGGATGTCGAGGAAGCTGTGCTCGCCCCGCGCCAGGGCGGCCAGCGACTCGGAACCTGCGCCGAGATAGTGGCTCGGGTAGGTCAGGTCGATCTGCTCGCCGATCACGCCCACCGCCAGCGGGGCCATGCGCCAGCGCTTGCGGATGCGCACGTTCAGCATCGAGGCTTCAGTGCGCGGGTTGGCGCCGACGATCAGGATCGCGTCCGCCGCCTCGATGCCGGCGACGGTCGGGTTGAAGAGGTAGCTCGCCCGGCCAAGCGACGGGTCGAGGCCCGCGCCGGTCTGGCGGCAATCGAGGTTGGCCGACCCGAGGCTGCGGATCAGCTCACGCAGCGCGAAGGTCTCCTCCACCGCAGCCAGGTCGCCGACGATGGCGCCGATGCGCTTGCGCTCGGTGCCCTTCACCTTGGCGGCGATGGCCTGGAACGCCTCGCCCCAGGAGGCCGGGCGCAGGCGGCCGTTCTCGCGCAGGTACGGCCGGTCGAGGCGCTGCATCCGCAGCCCGTCCACGACGTGGCGGGTCTTGTCGGAGATCCACTCCTCGTTGATGTCCTCGTTGACGCGCGGCTCGATCTGCATGACCTCGCGGCCACGGGTGTCGACGCGGATCGCCGAGCCCACGGCGTCCATCACGTCGACCGATTCGGTCTTGGACAGCTCCCAGGGGCGGACGTTGTAGCTCTGCGGCTTGTGGACCAGCGCGCCCACCGGGCACAGGTCGGCGACGTTGCCCTGAAGCTCCGAGGCCATCGACTGTTCGAGGTAGCTCGTGATCTCCATGTCCTCGCCGCGCCCGATGGCGCCGAGGTCCGGCACGCCGGCCACCTCCGCCAGGAAGCGCACGCAGCGGGTGCAGTGGATGCAGCGGTTCATCGCCGTCCGCACCAGCGGGCCGATATGCTTCTCCTCGACCGCCCGCTTGTTCTCCTGATAGCGGGTCGAGTCGACGCCGTAGGCCATCGCCTGATCCTGCAGGTCGCAATGGCCGCCCTGGTCGCAGATCGGGCAATCGAGCGGGTGGTTGATGAGGAGGAACTCCATCACCCCCTCGCGGGCCTTCTTGGTGAGGCCGGAGCGCGTCAGCACCTCCGGCGGCTCGCCGTTCGGGCCCGGCCGGCAATCCTTCACCGCGTAGGCGCAGGAGGCCACCGGCTTCGGGGCGCCCTTCAGCTCCACGAGGCACATGCGGCAATTGCCGGCGATGGACAGGCGCTCGTGGAAGCAGAAGCGCGGGATCTCGGCCCCCGCGATCTCGCACGCCTGGAGCAGCGTGTAATCGGCCGGGACATCGACCTCGGTGCCGTCGACGAGGATTTTGGTCATCGGAACGTCTCGAAATCTGGCACGAACGCGCGAGCCCCGGTCCCACCCGCGACCTCATCCTGAGGTGCGAGGCAGCGCCGAGCCTCGAAGGAGGGCTCCAGCCGGCCGCGCGACCCCTGGAGGTCTCCTTCGAGGCCCGCTGACGCGGGCACCTCAGGATGAGGCTGGGGGCTGGAGACACGCATCATGATCACTCCGCTGCCATCGGCACCGGATCGGAATGGGGGTTGGCCGAGTAGCGGTCGATCCGCTTCTCGATCTCCGGGCGGAAGTGGCGGATGAGGCCCTGGATCGGCCAGGCCGCCGCGTCGCCGAGCGCGCAGATCGTGTGGCCCTCGATCTGCTTCGTCACCTCGAACAGCATGTCGATCTCGCGCTTCTGCGCCCTGCCTTCGGCCATGCGCGTCAGCACCCGCCACATCCAGCCCGTGCCCTCGCGGCAGGGTGTGCACTGGCCGCAGGATTCGTGCTTGTAGAAGTACGAGATGCGGGCGATGGCGCCGACGATGTCGGTGGACTTGTCGAGCACGATCACCGCCGCCGTGCCGAGGCCCGAGCCGAGGTTGCGCAGCGTGTCGAAGTCCATCTTCGCGTCGATGATCTGCTCGGCCGGCACCAGCGGCACCGAGGAGCCGCCGGGGATGGAGCAGAGGAGGTTGTCCCAGCCGCCGCGCATGCCGCCGCAATGCTTGTCGATCAGCTCGCGGAAGGTGATGCCCAGCTCCTCCTCGACGTTGCACGGCGTGTTGACGTGCCCCGAGATGCAGAAGAGCTTGGTGCCGGTGTTGTTCTTGCCGCCGAGCCCGGCGAACCACGCCGCGCCGCGCCGCAGGATCGTGCCCGCCACCGCGATGGATTCGACGTTGTTCACGGTCGTGGGGCAGCCGTAGAGGCCCATATTGGCCGGGAAAGGCGGCTTCAGCCGCGGCATCCCCTTCTTGCCCTCAAGGCTCTCGATGAGGGCCGTCTCCTCGCCGCAGATATACGCGCCCGCGCCGTGGTGGACGTAGATGTCGAACGGGTAATCGTGGACGTTGTTCTGACCGACGAGGCGCGCCTCATAGGCCTCGTCCACCGCCTTCTGCAGGGCGTGCTTCTCGGCGACGTACTCGCCGCGGATGTAGACGTAGCAGGCATGCGCGCCCATCGCGAAGCAGGCCAGCATGCAGCCTTCGATCAGGAGATGCGGATCGTGCCGCATGATCTCCCGGTCCTTGCAGGTGCCCGGCTCCGACTCGTCGGCGTTGACCACGAGGTAATGCGGCCGCCCGTCCGACTTCTTGGGCATGAACGACCACTTGAGGCCGGTCGGGAAGCCGGCGCCGCCACGGCCGCGCAGCCCTGAGGCCTTCATTTCCTCGATGATCCAGTCGCGGCCCTGCTCCAGGAGGAACTTGGTTCCGTCCCAGGCGCCGCGCTTCTTCGCGGCGTCGAGCCCCGGCGAATGCAGCCCGTAGAGGTTGGTGAAGATGCGATCCTGATCGGCGAGCATGTCAGGCCCTCACTTCTTCTCGTCGTCGGAGGCGAGCTTTTCCTCCACCGCCTCGCTGGCGCCGGTGGCTTCCGGCGGCGGCGGGGGGATGTCGCGACCCGGCAATTCCTGGCGGCTCTCCTCGCCGGCGGCGGGCTCGCCCTCGGCGACGCGCTTGGCCGGCGAATCGAGGGCGTCCGCATCGCCCTGGCGGGCACCGCCATGCTTGGCGATGGATTGGCCGCGCTCGGCGGCGTCGGCCCGGTCCTCGGGCTTCACCGGCTCCTGTCCGTCCGCGGCGCGCTGGGCCGGGGCGTCGGAGACCGTCCGCTCCACCGGGCGGCCGGCATCGGGCTTGGCGGGCCGGGGCGCGCTGGCCGCCTGCTGCGTCGCCGATTCGGCCTCGCCGGTCTTGGCGGGGGGCGTCGTCGCCTCGGCGCCCTCGGCCTCCTTCGCCTGCTCGAAGCGCTTGCGCCACGCGCCCACCCGCGACCCATCAAACAGGGTCTCGTCGGTGAGCGTGTTGGCGCCGCCCTGCGGCTCGGAGGAGGTGCGCCCGGTCTGCGAGCCGATCTTCACCGGCCGTCCGGCCGCGAGGTCGTCCATCAACTGCGACAGCGATTCGGGGGTCAGGTCCTCGTAATAGTCCTGATTGATCTGCACCATGGGCGCGTTGCAGCAGGCGCCCAGGCACTCGACTTCCAGCCAGGAGAAGTTGCCGTCCGCCGAGACGTGGCCGGGTGGGCCGAGGCGCTTCTCCAGCATGCCCTTCAGCTCGCGGGCGCCACAGGAATCGCACGGCACCGTGCCGCAGAGCTGGATCCAGAACCGACCCACCGGCTCCAGGGCGAACATCGTGTAGAAGGTCGCCACTTCGAGCACGCGGATCTTCGGCATGCCGAGTTCGGCCGCCACCGCCTCGATCGCCTTCTGCGGCAGCCAGCCGCCATTCTGCTCCTGCGCCTTCCACAGGAGCGGGATCACGGCGGAAGCCTGCCGGCCTTCCGGGTATTTCGCGATCTGGTGCTTCGCCCACTCCGCGTTCTCGGGCGTGAAGGCGAAGCTCTCGGGTTGCTCGGAGGCGGGGGCGAGTCTGCGGTTGGCCATCGCTGCTGTCTTACCGATCCACTTCGCCGAACACGATGTCGAGCGTGCCGAGCACGCAGGACACGTCGGCCAGAAGGTGCCCACGGCACATCCAGTCCATCGCCTGCAAATGCGCGAAGCCCGGAGCGCGGATCTTGCAGCGGTACGGCTTGTTGGTGCCGTCCGACACGAGATACACGCCGAACTCGCCCTTGGGCGCCTCGACCGCGGCGTAGACCTCCCCCTCGGGGACGTGGAAGCCCTCGGTGTAGAGCTTGAAGTGGTGGATGAGCGCTTCCATCGAGCGCTTCATCTCCCGGCGCGGCGGCGGCGCGAACTTGCCGTCCATGGAGGCGATCGGCCCCTGGCCGGCGGGCTCGCGCAGCTTGGCGCAGCACTGCTTCATGATCTTGGCCGATTCCCGCATCTCTTCCATGCGGATCACCTGCCGGTCGTAGGTGTCGCCGTTCTTGCCCACGGGGATGTCGAAATCCATCTCCTCGTAGCACTCGTAGGGCTGGCTCTTGCGCAGGTCCCACGGGATGCCGGAGCCGCGCACCATCACGCCCGAGAAGCCCCAGGCCATGCACTCGTCGACGGACACGATGCCGATGTCGACGTTGCGCTGCTTGAAGATGCGGCTCTCCATCACGAGCGCATCCAGGTCGTCCACCACCTGAAGGAACGGGTCGCAGAAGGCGTCGATATCCTCGATCAGCTTCGGCGGCAGGTCTTGGTGGACGCCGCCCGGCCGGAAGTAGTTGGCGTGGAGCCGGGCGCCGGAGGCCCGCTCGTAGAAGATCATCAGCTTCTCGCGCTCCTCGAAGCCCCAGAGCGGGGGCGTGAGGGCGCCGACGTCCATCGCCTGCGTCGTGACGTTGAGGAGGTGCGACAGCAGCCGGCCGATCTCGCAGAACAGCACGCGGATCAGCTGCGCCCGGCGCGGCACCTCGATGCCCGCGAGCTTCTCAATCGCGAGGCAGAAGGCATGCTCCTGGTTCATCGGCGACACGTAGTCGAGCCGGTCGAAATAGGGCGTCGCCTGGACGTAGGTCTTGTGCTCGATCAGCTTCTCGGTGCCGCGATGCAGCAGGCCGATATGCGGATCGACACGCTCCACGACCTCGCCGTCGAGTTCGAGGACCAGCCGGAGAACTCCATGCGCCGCAGGATGTTGCGGGCCGAAGTTGATGGCGAAGTTGCGGATGTTGTGTTCCGTCACGAAGACCTCCGCGCGTCAGGCCGACTTCTTCTCATCGCCCGGGAGCACGTAGTCCGTGCCCTCCCACGGCGAGAGGAAGTCGAAGTTCCGGAATTCCTGCGTCAGCTGGACCGGCTCGTAGACCACGCGGCCCTCGTCCTGGTCGTAGCGGACCTCGACGAAGCCGGTGAGCGGGAAGTCCTTGCGCAAGGGGTGGCCCTCGAACCCGTAATCGGTCAGCAGCCGGCGCAGGTCCGGGTGGCCCGAGAACAGGATCCCGTACAGGTCGTAGGTCTCGCGCTCGTACCAGTTGGCAGCGGGGAAGACCTCGATGATCGAGGGGACCGGCGTCACCTCGTCGGTCTGCACCTTCACCCGGATGCGGGTGTTATGGCGCAGGGACAGCAGGTGGTAGACGACGTCGAACCGCTTCTCCCGCTGCGGGTAATCCGCCCCGCACAGGTCGATGAAGCAGCGGAAGCCGCAGGCCGGGTCGTCGCGCAGGTAGGTGAGCGCGTAGACGATGTCGGAGGCCTGCACGACCAGCGTCAGCTCGCCGAAGGCGATGGCCTTCGACACGACGGCCGGACCCAGCGCCCCGGAGACGCGCTCGGCCAGGGTGGCGACGGCGTCGGCGCCGCCCTCGGCCGGGGTGTGGCTCAGGATCGAGATGCCGTTCGTCATGTCAGCGCTCGATCGTCCCGATGCGGCGGATCTTCTTCTGCAGGAGGAGCACCCCGTAGAGCAGCGCCTCCGCCGTGGGCGGGCAGCCGGGCACGTAGATGTCCACCGGCACCACCCGGTCGCAGCCGCGCACCACCGAGTAGGAGTAGTGGTAATAGCCGCCGCCGTTGGCGCAGGAGCCCATCGAGATGACGTAGCGCGGCTCCGGCATCTGGTCGTAGACCTTGCGCAAAGCCGGGGCCATCTTGTTGGTGAGCGTGCCGGCGACGATCATCACGTCGGACTGGCGTGGCGAGGCGCGCGGGGCGAAGCCGAAGCGCTCGCAATCGTAGCGCGGCATCGACATCTGCATCATCTCGACGGCGCAGCAGGCGAGCCCGAAGGTCATCCACATCAGCGAGCCGGTGCGGGCCCAGTTGATGAGCTCGTCGGCGCTGGTGAGCAGGAAGCCCCGGTCGGCCAGCTCGTCGCTGATCGACAGGAAGGTCGGGTCGTCGGCGCCGATGGGGCGGCCGGTGTTCGGATCGATGATCCCCTTCGGCTGCGGCGCGATGGCCGGGGTCCGGGGTGAGGTCTCGGTGATCAGGGCCATTCAGCGCCTCGGAATCTCAACGGTCTCGGCGGATCGCGGGGGTTAGTCCCACTCGAGGGCGCCCTTGCGCCACTCGTAGACGAACCCGACGGTCAGCACGCCGAGGAAGATCATCATCGACCAGAAGCCATACCACCCGAGCTCCCCGAAGGTGATCGCCCAGGGGAAGAGGAAGGCGACCTCGAGGTCGAAGATGATGAACAGGATGGCGACGAGATAGAAGCGCACGTCGAACTTCATGCGCGCGTCGTCGAAGGCGTTGAAGCCGCACTCGTAGGCCGACAGCTTCTCGGGGTCCGGCGCCTTGAAGGCGACGAGGAACGGAACCACCAGAAGGGCGGCGGCGATGAAGAGCGCCACCCCGATGAACACGATGAGCGGAAGGTAGTCCGCCAGCAGTCCGGTCATGCCCGAGCCTCACGAGACGAGGGACGGAGCGGCGCGAGGCCGGACCGGCTCCCCCGGTGGAATTGTTCTTATGCCAGGATGCGTTCGGGCGTGGCTTAGTCGAGCCGCCGCCGCATGACAATGGGCGTTGCGCGTCGCACAAACCGCGCTGCCCTCCCCAAGATGGTGAATGGGGTCGGTCTGCGCAGACGGCAGATCCGCACACGTGGCAGAGCGACGCCCGCGACAACCGCGATTCCCGGCCCGCCAAGCTTTCTCGCCTGACGTGAGAATTCGGGCGCGACTCGCGCTTGACAGGGGGGGCTCCCATCCATACACCCCCCGTCGTCGCGCAGCACTGAGGTGCTCAGCAGCGGCCGCCCGCGCGGGCGTAGCTCAGTTGGTTAGAGTGCCGGCCTGTCACGCCGGAGGTCGCGGGTTCGAGCCCCGTCGCCCGCGCCACTTCACGCTTCCCCATCGCCGGTTCGCCCATGCGGCGTTGTGCGCACGGTGCTCCGCCCGGCGGCGCAGCTGGTATGCGCTTACCGGTTAACGCATGTTGCGGCGATCCCCTCCGTGTCAGGTAACACTTCAGGTCCCGACGCGAGCCCTTCTCTCGCGCCGTCTTCCAGCGGACCTGATGACCGAATCCGACGTCTCTCTCCTGGACGGCGACGCCGCCCCCGCTCTTCCCGATTCCGTGCGCCGGCATCTGGGCGCGCTCCTGCAGGGCGCCTACGCGGACGCGCCGAGCGAGCCCGATGGGTTCGCGGACCTGCTCGCGCGCCTGGACAAGGCGCTGGGGCAGGCCGGGCGCCTGGGCGCGGCGGATGAGGACACGTTCCGCACGGGGCTGCTCGCGAGCGTGCCGGCGCTGCGCCGGTTCGCCCTGTCGCTCGCCCGCGAGCCGGCGGCCGCCGACGACCTCGTGCAGGATGCGCTCCTGCGCGCGTGGCGCGGGCGCGGGGGATTCGCGCCGGGCACGAACCTCGAAGCGTGGCTGTTCACGATTCTGCGGAACGTCTTCTACAGCCGCCACCGTCGCCAGACCCGCGAGGTTCCCGACAGCGACGGCGATTATGCCGGCCGACTCGCCGCCGCCCCCGAACAGGGCGGGCATCTCGACCTCCAGGACGTGCGCGCGGCCCTCGACCGCCTCGCGCCAGTGATGCGCGAGGCCCTCGTCCTCGTGGGCATCGAGAACCTCAGCTACGAGGAGGCCGCCGCCGTCATGGAATGCCAGATCGGCACGGCCAAGAGCCGGGTCTGGCGGGCGCGGGCCCAGCTCGCGCGGATGCTCGGCTATGGCGGCGCCGATATCGGCAGCGACGGCGTCACCCTCTCGGCGCTCGGCACGACGAGCGACGCCTCGGTCTAGCCCGGCAGGACGAGGGTCGCGCGCAGGCCCCCGCTCGCCGCGCGCCCGAGGCTCAGCGCACCGCCGTACAATTCCGCCAGTTCGAGGGTGATCGGCAGGCCGAACCCGTCGCCGGGGACGGCCTCGTCGAGGCGCCGGCCGCGCGCCATCACCGCCGTCGCGGCCTCCGGCGTCAGGCCGGGGCCGTCATCCTCGATGCGGATTTCGATCTGCGCCCCGACTCGCTGCGCGGTGACGGAGACCCGCCCGGCGCACCACCGGCAGGCATTGTCGAGGAGGTTGCCCAGCATCTCGTCGCAATCCTGCTCCTCGCAGGCCAGGGCGAGGCCGTCCGGCACGGCGAGCGTGATCTCCGGCGCCTTCCCGGCGTGGATGCGCACCAGCACCGCCCGCAGGTCCGTGAGGCGCGGCAGCAGGGGCGTGCGCGCCCGGCCCGGCCCCGCGAGGGCGGCGGCCCGGGCGCGGCGCAGGTGGTGGCGCACCCGCCGGTCCATGTCGTCCACCTGCGCGGCGAGCATCCCCTCGGGATCGCGGGCGGGGTCGCGCAGGGCCAGGGCGAGGGTCGCGAGCGGCGTCTTGAGGGCGTGGGCGAGGTTGGCCACATGGCCCCGGGCGCGGTCGAGGCTGCGCTCGTTCTCGTCGAGCAGGGCGTTCAGCTCCGCGACGAGGGGGCGGACCTCCTCCGGTTGGCGGGAGGGGATCCGCGCCTGCCGGCCGTTGCGGACGGCGGCGAGATGATCCCGCAGGCGCCGGAGGGGGGCGAGACCGAGGCGCACCTGCGCCACCGCCCCGAAGGCGAGGACGAGGCCGAGGCCGCCGAGCGCGAGGGCGAGACTCACGAGCACATCGCGCAGGGGGCCGTAGAGCGCCACCTGCGGCGCGCCGACGAGGATTCGCGCGGGCGGCTCCCCCAGCAGGTCGAGTTCGCGCAGCATCAGGTTCGCGGGCGGCCGGCGCTCATCGAACGAGTCCGAGCGGACGATCTCGTCGCCCCGGCGCACCTCCCAGATCCAGCCGCCCGGCCGGTCGAAGGGCGGGCCGTCGAACCGCTCCGGATGGGTGGTCAGCGTCCCGGCCTCGAGTCCGGCACGTAGCGCCGTGATCTGCGCATCGAGCCGCCCGTCGATCTGCGCGCGCAGGAAGCGGGTGAGGATCACGCCGATGGCGAGGCCGGCGACGACCAGCGCCACGGTGACGGCGGCGAGGGCGGCGGCGACGAGGCGCGTGCGCAGGGAGCCGAAGCGCAGGGGCATCAGGCCGCCTCGGCCGTGAGGCGGTAGCCGTGGCCGCGCACCGCCTCGATCCGCGCCGGGGCGATCTTCTTGCGCAGCCGCGCGACGATCACCTCCACCGAGTTCGAATCGACCTCGGCGTCGCCGTCGTAGACCCGCTCGATCAGGTAGGCGCGCGGCACCACCGAATCCCGGTTGAGCATCAGGCAGGACAGGACCCGCCATTCGAGGCCGGTGAGGCGCAGGGGCAGCCCGTCCCGCTCGAAGGCGCCGAGGCCGGGATCGAAGCTCAGGGGGCCGCAGCTGAGGCGGCTCGCGCCGTGCCCCTGGCTCCGCCGCACCAGGGCACGCAGGCGGATCACCAGTTCCTCCACCCGCACCGGCTTCACGAGGTAATCGTCGGCGCCCGCCTTGAACGCGGCGACCTTGTCGCTCCACCCGTCGCGGGCCGTGAGCACCAATACGGGGAGCGTCCGCCCCGCCGCCCGCCACGCCGTCAGGACGGAAACGCCGTCGCCGCGCGGCAGGCCAAGATCGAGGATGCAGGCGTCGTAGCCCTCCGTCTCGCCGAGATGGCGGGCATCCTCGCCCGTCGCCGCCCGGTCGAGGACGAAGTTCTCCGCGCGCAAGGCGCGGTCGATCTCCGCCGCCAGCGCCGCATCGTCCTCAACCAGCAGGATCTTCACGCCCGTCCCTCCTCGGCTCCGGGTAGGTCAGGCCGTTTAACCGGAACTGAACCGCCCGGTTCAGTTCCCGTCGCGCCCCCTTCCCTAGACCAGCCGCCACGGATCGAACGGGTCCGATCAGGAAAGGCAGACACAATGAGTGAGGATAAGGTGATCGACGGCACCGCGACGGAAATCCCGGCCGCGCGGCCGGAGACGGGCAAGCGCATCCCGAAGCGGACCTGGGTGGTGGGGGCGCTCGCCCTGCCCCTCGCCTTCGGGGCGATGGGCCTATCGCTGTCCAAGAACCGCGCCGTGGCGCAAACGCCGGTCGCGCCGGTGGCGATCCAGGCCCTGGCGCCCTCCGGCGCGACGGCGATCAAGGGCGACGTCGCCGAGATCTACGGCAACAAGTTCGTGGTGCAGGACCCGACCGGCCGGGCGCTGGTGGAGACCGGCCGGGCCGGCGAAGGCGGGACCCTCGTCGCCAAGGGCGAGAGCGTCACCGTGCAGGGCCGGTTCGAGAACGGCTTCCTCCACGCCCGGCTGCTGACCCATGGTGACGGCAAGCAGGTGGTGCTCGGCCCGGCGGGCGGCCCGCCCTTCGGCACCCTCGATTGGGCGAAGGACCGGGTCGGCCTCGCCCCCGCCCCCGATGTCCCGGCCCTGACGGCGGCGGTGCAGTCCGCCGGCTACAGCGACGTGCGCGTCACCGGGCGCGGGCCGCGCCACCTCGAGGTCGCGGCCAAGGACGGGGATGGCCGTGAACACGAACTGCATGTCGGCTTCGACGGGCAGGTCCGCGAGCGGCCGCGGCCGTGATGGACATCGCTCAACGAAGCATCCTGCCCGTCATAGCAGTTGGTCGCGCAGAACGAACTCAGCCCTGCTTCTGACACCTTGAGAGTGATCCGCGAGGAGCGGGCGCGCAATCGCCGCGCCCGCCAACGTTCCCCGTAGGCTGTGGATCACGCCTTCCAGAGCCACCTTCCTGACTATCGCCGACCGATCGTGGCACCCCTTTGTACAGAGGTCCACCAACGGGTAGTGCGCGGTAATGGGCCGGTGATCGAAAGCGGCGACAATCCTAAATTGCCCCATTGATTTATCGATCCATTGGCGCGTCGTGCCAACACGCCATTTTGCTTGACCGGTAATGAGTGTGCGTAAGGCCAGGGCTCGCACGGATGGCTGGCTGGATTTGAAGGCGATATCGTAGAGAAATGAATCAAGCTCAGGGAAGCGCAATAGCACCGCGAGCATTCTTATCGCAGGTGCCTTTGATTCGGCGATGATGCGTTCAGCTAAAGCAGAGATCACGTCCGGGCGGCTGATCGTTTGATCGAGAATCGTCCGCTCGAGATCCCAGCGCCGCCAGCTCATCGTCTGTGGGTAGAAGTACATGAACGCTTGGGCGAGCGTGGCCGCTTTTGTGATCGGGAAGACGCGTTCCGCGCATCGCGCCGCACTCTGGCGTACGGCAGAAACCCAGTCGTTTAGACGGAGAGTGATGGCGGCCACAAAGAACGGACTCGCGATTTCCTCTGAGATCTTTTCGAGGGCAGCTTCGCGAATGTAACCGTCACCATGGAATAGAAATATATATTTAAAGCTTGGTGATCTATCGAGGTTTATCAGGGATATTTTGCGGCAGTTTGAGCGTGAAAAAAAGTAAAAAGATGATTTGTTATTTGAATAATTAATTTCCTGCGCAATTGCTTTCGATGCATGTTTCAATTCTTGCGGCGATATTCTGGAAATTGATTCTATTACAGCATGTAATGTCTGGGTATGAGCGTCTTCAATTATAATATCTCGGAGAGATGCGATTGCATCTTCCGCAATTCTGGAAAGCTTGACCATCGCGGGCTAGTCTATCGTCCGATGGATATATCTGTCAATAATCTAATTACACAAAGTTTTAGCAATATATCATTCAATATATCTCCAAAATATGTGATTTATGATGATTTTTGCTTGATGCCACTGAGTATAGACGCATCTGGAAATACTTTATCGCATCGGAGGGATCCCAATGGCTTTGAGGGGCTTTTAAACTCGTGAAAGTAAGCCGCGGGGACGCACCATGGAACCGATGAAGCCGATGGAACCCATGAAGCCCATGGAGCCGATGAAGCCCATGGAAGGCACGAAGCCCTGGTGGCCGGAGGATCTCGGTTCGCCCGCCACGAGCGGCTCCCAGAACGGGATGAAATACGCCTTCTTCCCCGACAAGAAGCGGCTCCTGATCGAGTCCGACGGGACGGTCTCGACCTACGATAGCGGTGACCACCGGATCGGCGGCGTCTCGCAGGCCGATGGCGGCTCGCGCTCGCTCACCTTCACGAGCCAGAACGGCGAGGTCGACCTCGGTTCGCTGAAGAAGCTCGACTGAGGCCCTTGCACCCTCCCGCCGGTCCGTTAACTCGTGAACCGACTGGAGAGGGAGCATTCTGTGGGCGAGCGGATCGACCTCATCGCGCCGGACGGCACCACGGCGACCGTCTCGACCCACGGGGCCGAGCCGGTCTCGTGGCGGGTCGGCGGGCGCGAGTACCTGTGGAGCGGCGATCCCGCCCACTGGAACCGGCACGCCCCCTGGCTCTTCCCGGTGGTCGGCGCCTCGGCCGGCGCGGCGGTGCGGGTCGACGGGCGCGCCTTCCCGATGGGCCAGCACGGCTTCGCCCGCGATCTGACCTTCGCCGTCATCGAGCGCAGCGACGATTCCGTGCAGCTGCGCCTGACCGACAGCGACGCGACGCGGACGCATTACCCCTATGCCTTCCGCCTGGATGTGACGGCCCGCCTTCGCCCGGCCGGGCTCGATTTCGAGGTGATCGTCGCCAATCCCGGCGACAGGCCCCTGCCCTATGCGCTGGGCTTCCACCCCGCCTTCCCCTGGCCCTTCGCCGGGGGCGAGCGCGCGAAGGACGGCGGCTACGCGGTGGAGTTCGAGGCAGCCGAGCGGCCCTTCGCCCCCAAGGTCGGCGACGGGGGGCTCCTCCTGCGCGACGAGCAGCCGGTGCCCCTCGACGGACGCCTCCTGCCCCTCGATCCGGCGATCTTCACCGAGGCCTTCGTGTTTCGGAACGCGGCGAGCCGGGTGATGCGCTTCACCGGGCCGGGCGGGACGGCGATCCGCATGGAGGCGGAGGACTTTCCGCATCTGGCCGTGTGGACCAAGCCCACCGCGCCGTTCGTCTCCCTCGAATGCTGGACCGGCCATGCCGATTGGGCGGGCTTCGACGGCGATTTGACGGAGCGCGATTCGCAGCGCCTCCTCGCCCCCGGCGCGCAGGCGCGCCACGGGGTGCGCCTGAGCCTGGAGGGCTGAGGACCGTGCGCGTCTGGGTGGCGCGGCCGGAGCCGGGGGCCTCGCGCACGGGCGCGGCGCTGGCCGGGCTCGGCCACGCCCCGGTGGTCGCGCCCGTCCTCGCCGTGTGCCCCGTGGAGGAGCCTGTGCCGTCCGGCCCGTTCGAGGGGGTGATCCTCACCAGCGCCAATGCTGTGCCGGCGCTCGAGGCGCGTTTCCGGGGCGTGCCCGTCTTCGCGGTGGGAGCGCGCACCGCCGCGTGCGCGCGGGCGGCCGGGCTCGGGCCGGTGTTCGAGGGGCCGGGCGACGGGGCGGGCCTCGCCGCCCTCGTCGCGCAACGGCTCGACGCCGGGGCGCGCCTGCTCCATGTCGCCGGGGAAGACCGCAAGCCGGAGCCCGCCGCGTCGCTGGAGCAGGCGGGCTACCGCCTCGTCACCCATATCGCCTACCGGGCCAAGGCCGTCGCCGATCTGCCCATCGCGGTCGGGGATGCCCTGTCGGCGGGAACGCTGGACGCCGCTTTGCACTATTCAAGCCGCAGCGCGGAAACCGCCCTCTCCCTGTGCGAGGCGGCAGGGCACGGTGGAGCCTTCCGCGCTCTGAATCATTACTGCCTGTCCGCCGATGTCGCGCGGACGCTGGAACAGGCGGGCATTCGGGTCCATTTCGTCGCGGCGCAGCCGCGCGAGACGGCGCTGCTCGACGGGTTGGCCCGGTGACGGGCGGCCCGACAAAGCCGACAGGCCGCCCTCGCCGGAACCGGCGGCGCGGTGATAGGGGAACGGGCCGCCGCGACACCGCAGCGGCCGTGACGCCGAGAGTGGAGGACCTGCCCGTGACGCCAGCGCCCAGCGACGCAGACAAGCCCGCCTCCGGGCCGTCCGGCGCGAAGCCGGAGACGAAGCCCGAGATCAAGCCCGAGGCGAAGCCCGGCGCGGTGCCGCTTTCCGCGACGAAACCCGTCACCCCCTCCCCGGCCGGCACGCCGCCCAAGGCCGCCGAGCCTTCGAAACCCGCCGAGACGGTCAAGCCCACGGAGCCGGCGAAGCCGGTTGCCGCTTCCGGTGGCCCGGTGAAGACGGATGCACCGAAGGCCGAACCTCCGAAATCCGAGCCCCCGAAGGCCGGTGAGACGAAGCCCGGCGATCCGAAGAAGCCCGATCCGGTGAACACGGCCGGCCCGAGCGCCCGTCCCGGCGGCCCGGCCGGCCCGGTGGCCGGCGCGGCGGTGACGGCGGGGCCGATCCTCGACCTGAAGGCGACCCGCGTCCCGGATGCCGTGAAGGATTCGCCCAAGGATGCGACTAAGGATGCGGCCAAGGATTCGCCCAAGCCCGGCGAGCCGGCGAAGCCGTCCGATCCTGTGAAGCCTGCGGCCTCGGCCTCCCCCGCGAAGCCCGGCCCGACGCCGGCCGCCTCGCCCTCTCCCGCCGCCACGCCGAAGCCCGCCGTGTCGCCGGCGCCGGCCGCGTCCGCCGCCTCGGCCGCCGCCGTGCCCCCGGCCGCGAAGGCGCGGGGCGGGTTCGGCTCCATGGCCGCCGCCGGCCTGATCGGTGGCGTCCTCGGCGCGGGCCTGCTCTTCGCCGCCGAGAAGGCGGGAATCGGCGGCGAGGCCGGCCGCGTCGCCGCCCTCAACCAGAAGATCGCCGGCATCGATCAGCGCCTCGGCACCTTCGTGCCGAAGGACGCCCTCGCGCCCCTCGACAAGCGCGTCGCCACCGCCGAGGCGAGCGCCAAGCAGGCCCTCGACAAGGCCTCCGCACCGCCGCAGGCCTCGGGCGAGGCCGCCGTCCCGCAGGATGTCGCCGCCCGCCTCGACAATCTGGACCAGCGCCTCTCGGCGCTGACCGAGGAGCCCGGCCGCGACGCGGGCGCCGTTGCCGGCATGGGCGTCGCCCAGGCCGACGGCGCCAAGCAACTCGCCGAGCTCGATTCCCGCGTGAAGGCCCTCGAAAGCGCGGCCCCGGCTGCAGGCGCGGACGAAGCCAAGGCCAAGGAAACGGCCGACGCGATCGCCGCCCTCAAGAGCGAGATGGAGTCGCGCACCAAGCAGAACGCCGATGCCGACGCGGCCCTCGGCCAGAAGCTCGATTCCCTGCAACAGAGCCTCGATGCCAAGGTGCAGGCCGCGACCGCCTCGGTCCAGGCGGCCACGGAGGCGAGCCGCAAGGCGGCCGAGGCCGGGCAGAGCCAGGCGGCCGAAGCCGCCAAGGCCGTCGACCGCAAGCTCACCGAGCAGGGCGACAAGATCGCCGCCCTCGACAAGGGCCTCTCAGACCGCGCCCCCGCCGCCACCGTCCAGGCGGCCCTGCGGGTCGTGGTGGCCGACCGGGTCGCCTCGGCGCTCGCCAGCGGCACGCCCTATGCCGAGCCGCTCGCCACCCTGCGCAAGCTCAATCCGTCCGCGCAGGATCAGGCCGAAGCCCTCGCCCCCTTCGCGGAGAAGGGCGCGCCGACCACGGCACAGCTCGCCGGCACGTTCCGGGGCATCGCGGACAAGATCGCCCAGGCGCGGCAGGCGGCCAAGGTGAAGGCGGCCTCCGAGAGCGGCGATTTCCGCACGAAGCTCCTCAGCATGGCCGATGGCCTCGTGCAGGTGCGCAAGGTCGAGTCCGGCGCGGCCGAGACCAACGGCGCGACGGCAGCCCCCGAGGAGACGGTTCAGGCCGCCCTCGACCGGGGCGACCTCGCGGGCGCGGCCAAGGCGTTCGATGCCCTGCCGCCCGAGGCGAAGGCCCAGGCCGGGGATTTCGGCACGACCCTCGCCGCGCGGGCCAAGGCGGCCGGCGCCTCGCAGGCGCTCACCGCCGCCGCGTTCCAGGCCCTGCCCGCCCCCGCCGCGCAGAAATGACGGCGGCGCCCGCCCGCCACCGCAGCCCATCGGCGCGGGGTGCCAGACGCCCCGCGCCATCCCGCATTCGCGCCGGCCGCCCCACGGCCGGCGCCAGGAGAGACTGACCCCATGTGGCGCGCCCTCGCCTACCTCGTCCTGCTGGCCGTGGCCGCCTTCGGGGCGGTCTGGATCGCCGACAGGCCCGGCACCGTCACGGTGGTGTGGAACGGCTACCAGATCGGCACCAGCCTCGCCCTCGCCATCGTCGGCGTGATCGCGGCGGCGGTGGTCCTCGGCATCGTCTGGGCGATCATCCGCGGCTTCATCGGCCTGCCCGAGGCGCTGGTGCGCGGCTCCTCCGAGCGGCGGCGGACCAAGGGGCTCTCGGCCCTCTCGCGCGGAATGATCGCCGTGGGCTCGGGCGATCCCCTGGCGGCCAAGCGCTACGCGGGCGACGCGGAGCGGCTGCTCGGCACCGAGCCGCTGACCCTTCTGCTGAAGGCCCAGGCCGCGCAGATCTCCGGGGACCGCGAGGGCGCCGAGCGCGCCTTCCAGGCCATGGCCGACGATCCCGAGACGCGGGTGCTCGGCCTGCGCGGCCTGTTCGTGGAGGCCCGCCGCCGGGACGACGAGGTTGCCGCCCGCGCCTACGCCGCTGAGGCGTCGCGCCTCGCGCCGAGCGTCACCTGGGCCAACGACGCGATGCTGGAGGCGCATTGCGCCGACACCGACTGGACCGGCGCCCTGGAGACGGTGGAGCGCCGCGCCTCCCTCGGCCTGATCGACAAGCAGGCGGCCAAGCGCCAGCGGGCCGTGCTGCTCACCGCCATCGCTCGCGACCGGGAGGCTGGCGAGCCCGAATCCGCCGCCGAGCGGGCGCTTCAGGCGGTGAAGCTGAGCCCCGGCCTCGTGCCCGCCGCCTGCATCGCGGGCCGGCTGCTCGCCCGCCGCGGCGACCTCAAGAAGGCCGCCCGCGTGATCGAGGGCGCGTGGAAGATCAACCCGCATCCCGACCTCGCCCAGGTCTATCTCGGCCTGCGCACGGGCGATTCCGTGCGTGACCGCCTCGCCCGCGCGGAGACGCTCGCCAAGATCTCGTCCTGGGATCCCGAGGCGCGCCTCGCCGTGGCCCAGGCGGCGCTGGACGCCCGTGACTTCGGGCGCGCCCGCGAGGCGCTTCAGCCCCTCACACTCGAAGGGCCGACGGCGCGCACCTGCCTGATGATGGCCTCCATCGAGGAGGCCGAGCACGGCGCCCAGTCCGGCCGGGCCCGGGAATGGCTCTCCCGCGCCGCCCGCGCCCCGCGCGACCCGCTGTGGATCGCCGACGGCACCGCCTCGCGCACCTGGGAGCCGGTCTCGCCGGTCACCGGCCAGCTCGACGCCTTCACGTGGCAGGCGCCGCCGAACGCCCTCGGCGCCCCGGCCGAGCCCATGGACCCGGAGGAGGACGAGCCCCGGTCCGAGCCGGTCCTCGTGGCGCCCAAGCCCGCCGAGCCGAAGCCTGGGACACGGACCGCGGATCCGGTCTCGGCGGGCATGGCGGCGGCGGCCCTCCCTGGCCCGGCGACGGAAGGATCGAGCGTCAAAACTGTTTCCCGTGACACTTCTTCCCGCAGCGGCGAACTTGTTTCCCAGTCAGAACGTAGCAATATCTAGACAACGGCTCATCTGGGGCCGTGCGGGGCGCCCGTTGGGAGGACAGTTCGATCGCCGCACAGCTTGCCAAGCCGTCCGTACGCCGGCTGAAGCCTTCGGATCTGTCCCTCGACGATGCGGACGAGCCACGACGCCAAGTCGGCGTGCTGCCCATTCGCCGTGGGCGTGACGGCGCGATGAAGGTCCTGCTGGTCACGTCGCGGGAGAGCCGCCGCTGGGTGATCCCGAAGGGCTGGCCGATGAAGGGCCGCAAACCCTTCGAGGCGGCGGCGCAGGAGGCCTATGAGGAGGCGGGCCTGCGCGGTTCGGTCGGCAAGCGCCCTCTTGGCTATTACCTCTACGAAAAGCGCCTGAAGAACCTTGAGGCCGTCACCTGTCAGGTGAAGGTGTTTCCGCTGCGGGTGCGCAAGCAGCTGAAGCATTTTCCCGAGGTGCATCAGCGCGAGCTGCGCTGGTTCACGCCGGCCGAGGCGGCGGAGGCGGTAACGGAGCCCGGCCTCGCGGCGATCATCCGGGCGGTGTTGCAACGTCCGGTTCTTCCGGAGATGCGGCTGGACGCATAACTGGCGTTGCCAAGGCCGTTTCGATCCGGTATGGCCCCTCTCGCGTGGACGGAACGGCCCCAGCGGCCTCCGATCTGCCCCGCATCCCCGAGGGGATGCCAGATGCTGCGGTAGCTCAGTGGTAGAGCACTTCATTGGTAATGAAGAGGTCGAGAGTTCAATCCTCTCTCGCAGCACCAGCCTAATCCCTTAGGCATCAGTCAATTAGCGATATCATTGAGGATCTGGCGGCCCACCGCTGCACAATGGTCCTTTGCATGGCGCATCCATCCCCTTGTGGCGCCGGAAAGACGGGGTTGGCTCGCTTCTCGAGGCCGAGCCCAGGGTGGATCACCCCCAGCCGAATGGGCAATGGTCTGCATCGGCAGTGAGACCCGGCCAAGGCAAACGGCGGAATTTCCTTTACGACATATTCGCATTAGGCGGATACGATCGTCTTGTCGGTCGAAAATCCAAATCTACCGATTTCTTGTTCCAGTGTATGCGTAGTCGCGGTTTCGACATGACTGCTATAGACATCAAGAAGTCCACGAGTATTGCGGACGCCTGCATCGTCGACCTTCATGCCTATCGGTTGGCGACCTACAACGACCTCGACGGTCGGACACGAACCGGCGGGGGCGCCGACCATGGTGCTGCCTGCTGGCGCGACGAAGCGAATGATCTGGCGCAGACGATCGACCGACTTCTCGATCGGATCGGTGATTGCCTTGCCGTCGTGACATAGCGCGGTGACGGATCACGTTGAGGCGGCCCCACCCACTCACCTCATCCTGAGGTGCCCGCGTCAGCGGGCCTCGAAGGAGGGCTCCAGCCTGCCGCGCAATCCCTGGAGCCCTCCTTCGAGGCGGCTTCGCCGCACCTCAGGATGAGGGGAAGATCTGGAAAAGTCTGGCTGAACCAACTCGTTCGCGGGATGCTTGGCGAGCCTGCCGCCGTTCGCAAAGACGGTTGACGCGGCGTGAGACGAATATCTCGAACACGTTCGAGCGGCGGCAACGCTCAGTCAGCGGTCGTGAAAGGTCCGGTCTCGGTCACGCGAAAACGCGACCGCATGGTCTGCGCGCCGTTGGAAAGGCGACTTACCGTTTCAGGTCCGCGACGACCCGGCGCGAGGCCGTTTCCTGAAGGTGCGCCTCGATCGCGGCATTGGCACGGCTGCGCAGGGCCTTCGTCGCCTCGATCTCGTCGAACGTGTCGGGGAAGCGTCGGCCGAGCCAGAGATAGGCGGCGGCGAGTTTGACCGTCCGCTCGAGGTCGTCGAGTTCACCGTCGACCCGGGCGCGCAACGCGGGGACGAACGTGCCGGCGGCGCGGGCCTGGACCCAGCGGTCCAGGACAGCCTTGGACGCGGCGTCCCGCCGGTCGATCGGAGCCACCGCGAAGGCGAAAGCCTCGCGGATCGGCAGCCGTGCCGTGTCGACGGCGCGCGTGGCCTCCAGGGCCTCCTCCATCTCGGAGGGCTGGAACGGCGAGCCGTCGTAGAAGGTGGCGCGTGAGAAGTGCATCAGCACCTCGGCGAGCGATGCGGTGCCAAGCTCCTGGGCCGCCGCCTCGATCGCGATCAGGTCCGGCCTAACATAGAACCGGGTGTCGGCGGCGGGCGCCGTCGGGGCGCCGGCGAGGGCGTCGCGGATCGGCCCGAGGCTCGTCTCGTCCGTCGCCGAGACGTGCCCCTCGTCCTGATGGCCGAAGCGTCCGGCCCGGCCGGCGATCTGGCGGATCTCGGGGTTGGTGAGGGGGCGCGTCGCCGTGCCGTCCCACTTCGTCACCGCCGAGAAGATCACGCGCTTGAGCGGCCCGAGGTTGAGGCCCATGCCGATCGCATCGGTGGTGACCAGCGCCTCGGCCTCGCCGTCGCGGAACCGGCGCGCCTCGGCGCGGCGCACCTCCGGCGACAGGGCGCCGTAGATCGTCGCGACGCTCCGCCCCTCCGCCACGAGGGTCTCGCGGATCTCGTGGACGGCCCGGCGCGAGAAGGCGACGACGGCGTCCCCCGGCTGCACGGCGTCGAGGGGGGCGGGGGCGTCCAGCGCCACCAGCGGCGTCTTGCGCGCGAAACTCACCACGTCGAGGGATTCGCCGGCCGCCTCCGCCGCGCGGCGGACATGCGACAGGGCATCGTCCGAGCCGCAGACGATCACCGTCTTCGCCGGAATCCCGAACAGGGCGTTGGTCCAGGCCCAGCCGCGATCGGGGTCGGACAGCATCTGGATCTCGTCGATCACCGCGACGTCGACGGGCCGGCGCAGATCCGCCGTTTCGATGGTCCGCGCGGTATGGCTGGGATCGGGCTCGCCCAGAACCTCCTCGCCGGTGATCATGCCGGCGCGAAGCCCTCGCTCCAGCAGCGCCTCGTAATTCTCCAGCGCGAGCAGCCGGAGCGGCGCGAGATACGTGCCGGTCGGCGCCTTCGTCAGCGCTTCGAGCGCCGCGTAGGTCTTGCCGGAATTGGTCGGCCCCATGTGGAAGACGATCCGCCGGTTCAGCCGGCGGGCCGGCACGAACTTGTCGATGTAGCCGCCGAAGCCGACCCGGTCGCGCAGGCGCCGCCGGCCGGATTCCTCGCGCGCCACCACCTTCGCCCGGGTACGGACGGTCTTGAGCGTGTCGCCGATGACGTGCGTGAGGTTCGGCGACGGCGTGAAGATCCGCGCGCGGAGCGACCGATCGAGATGGGCGATGTAGGTCGGCGCGTCCGCACCGGTCTCGTGCAGGTCGTCGCTGATCTGGAGGCGCAGCCGGGCGACCGCCTGACGCAACCGGCCCTTGAGTTCCGTGTCGGTCGCGGCGAGCGCCGCGCGCAGGCCGTCCAGCCGTCGCGCCGGGTCGCCGCCCAACGCCATCTCGGTCAGGATCTCTGCGGCGGCCTCCCCGGGTGGAACGTCGATGCGCAGATCGAGGCGGCCGTCGTCTAGGAGCGGGATGCTCACCCGAAGCCGCCAGACCGGGGTGTCGTCGCGTCCAGGTTCGAAACGCAGCGCCGGGATCGCCGCGCGAAGGACGGGAACGCCTGTCTCGACGAAGGCGCGTCGTGCACGGCCATCCCGAAGTGCGGCCGCGACCGCGTCGTCCTCGACGAAGCCGTTGTGCTCGGGCAAGTCCAGGCGAAGGCGCAGAGCCTCGCGGTCCACCGCTCCGGCGCCGATGCCGAGCCGATGCAGGGCGTCCGCTAGGAGATCGGTCGTCAGGTGGTTGCGCTTTCGGGCCATGCACCACCTTCTCGGTCGCGCCGCCGCAGATCAAGGAGGCGGCGGCTCTGAACGAACGGGGAGCGGTTGAAGCCGCTCCCCGGTCGAGCCTATCAGCGCGTGGCGCCCGCCGTGCCGGCATGGGCCAGGAAGAACCGGACCATCTCCCGGCTCGCGTCGGGGCCCCGGTTGTCGGTGAAGGATCCTGCCGGATCGCCGCCGGACCACGCGTGGCCGGTCCCATGCAGGACCCACTGCTCCAGCACCGCACGGCCTTCGGCGTCCGTCCGCACCGTGCGGGTGTAGGCGACACCGTCCGTCGTCCGCCCCTCGTTCACCGCTTGGGTGAGGCCCGGCCCGGACGGTCCCTGGGCGGCGACCCGATCCCCGTTGGCCACGTTCACGGTCTTGTCGCCGTCGCCGTGGAACACGATCGTCGGAACCGCGTGTCGCTTGTCCTTGGACGCGCCGACGCCGTCCCCCCGCATCGCGGCGAAGGCCGAGGGCACATCGCGGGCCGCGCCGCACGCCAGCCCGGAATGGACGCCCACCGCCGCGAACAGGTCCGGATACGTCGCGGCGAGGATCGCCGCCGCAGCCCCGCCCGCCGAAAGACCCGCGGCATAGACACGGGTCTCGTCGGCCGAGAACTCCGCGATGACCTCTCGGACGATGCCGGCGATCAGCGCCGGCTCGCCGCCCTCGCGCTGCTGGTCGCCCGGTTCGTACCAATTCCAGCAGCGCTGCATGTTGGCCGAGCGCGGCTGCTCCGGGTACACCACGAGGAACGACCGCTCTTCGGCCACGGCGTTCATGCGGGTGCCACGGGCGAAGTCGTCCGGGTTCTGGGTACAGCCGTGGAGCATCACCACGACCGGGAGCGATTGACCGGTATAGGTGCTCGGCACGTAGACCTTGTAGGTCCGGCTGCCGACCGAACTGGCGAAGCTGCGCGTCTCGAAGCGTGCCCCGTCCGGGAGCGGCGCCGCCGGCACCGAGCCTCCGAGGCCGCGCTCGAAACCCGCGCCCACGCCATTCCCGACACCGCCCTTGGCCAGCGCCTCCTTGATCGTGCGCATGACATCCGCGGCGATGTCGCCCTGGGGAGCCGTGAAGGCCGGCTTGTGCGGAGAGCCGCCCGGGGCGGCATTCGGCGCGGTCCAGGCCCCGCCGGGCGTGGAGGGCGCGAGCATGTCGATCGTCTCGCCCTCATGCGCCCCCGTCGCCTGCGCGGCGGTCGCAGCGGTCGCGGCCCGCCGGACCTCGGCCCATTTGGCGTAAGCCGCCGCGTGCTGCTGCTGCAGCTTGGCCATCTTGTCCATCATCCGCGCGGTGCGTGCCGGGTCGAGCTTCGGCATGGCGAACGAGGAGAAGTCCATCTTCGGAAACGCGTTCATCGGGGCTGATCCTGGGGCGCGAGGTGGACGGTGCGGGATGCCCGGCCTCCTCCGCGGGAGCGTCGTGCTCGGTGGGGGTCGTGTCAGGTAATGCGGTCGGCCAAGGCGGCCTTGACCGCGGGACTGGCTTGGAAGGCGCCGAGCACCTCGACCGAGGCGATGGCGGCGCGCGCGAGGTCCGGGGTGACGTCCAGGGCAATGCTGGCCAAGCCGAGCACCTGGATATGGATCGGCGCCCCGGCATCCCGGGCCGCTTCCAGAACCTGCCTGGAGTAGTGCGACAGGCCGAGTTGCAACCGCTTGCGGCTGACGGATTGCTTCACCGCCTCGCCTTGGCGCTCGATCTGGTTGCGCACGGCGGTGCGGATGAAATCGGCCCGGTTGGCATAGAAGCCGTCGCGGACCATCAGGTCGATATGGCCGAGATCGACGAAGCCGAGATTGATCGTCAGCTTCTCGCTGTCCGGGAGTTTCGGACGCAGCTCGCGTACATTGTCTTCCATCCTCGCCATCCTCAAGCCATCCGGTTGGATGGTCAAGAGATGGGTACGTCCGGGTCGCGTACAAGGGCCAGGGCGGTCAGGGCGCGTCCTAGGATTGCATCGCTCGCGCTCGCAAGGACGATGGCGGGGGCCTGCTCGCCGATCGGCCCACGCGCTTCCGGCAGGTTCGCATCCTCGACGGCATGACAGGGTTGGGCCGGGAGCGACTGGTCCGCTTTTCAGTCTCCGTCTTTCTCGGCGAGGTATGAATAAATTTAAGATCCGTCGTGCAAGCATTGTCGGATTCGCGACCGCGAGCCTACGCTGACGATCACAGAGAATCAGCCTTGAGAACCCGCCGGCCATTCAGCGATGGAGCCTCGTTGGACCGACGTGTTGCCGCGTCGACGACCAACTCGACACGGATATTCCTGAAACAGACCCGGCGCTGCCTTACATAGAATTACAAATATGAAGGTGGCTTCATGAATATTCTGATTGCGGATGCTGACGAGGAAACCCGACTGACGCTTCTGGAAGCGATTGTCGCTGTTCTGCCGAACGCCTGTGTTCGGGAAGCCACCAACGGCCTGGAGTTGCAACGGGCGATCACCGAGACCTCCCCGGACATTCTCTTCATCGAGACGATCCTGCCGGGCACGAATGCCGAGATGATCACCACCTGGCGCGCGAATGCGGGCGTCCACAGCGTGATCGTCCTCGTGGCGGATCTGCTGGCGGCGCGGTGGCCGACGATCGCGCGGCGCCTCAATGCCTACGATGTCCTCTTGAAGCCGCTCGGCCAGCGGAATGTCAGGCATGTGCTGCAGGCCGCCGCCTTCCTGTGCCGGGATCTCACGCTTCTCTTCGTGGAGCCCGGATCGAAGACCCGGCAGGTCGCGCAGCAGATCTTCGCCGCGACCTCATTCCGCTTCCACGTGATCGAGGCCAAGGACGGCCGCACCGCCGTGAAGATGGCGACGGCGCAGCCCATCGATCTCGTGGTGATCGGACCCTCCATCCCCGATATGCCGCCATCCGAAGTCGCCTGCCGGATCGACGCCCTCGGAACGGGGACACGCATCGTCATGGCGGTCGGGCGGACCGAGGAAACGCCCGCGTCGAAGCTCTCGCTGTTCGGCGCCAGCACCACTCTGCGCCTCCCCTTCACCGCGACCGACATCGACCGGGCCGTCTACGAGACCTACGGCCTGTGGCAGCCCTATCTCCTGGAAGCGCTGCGGAAGGAGTACGAAAGCCACGAGAACGACGTCGCGGCGGCTTCGGGGGCGCGATGAGCGCCTCTCCCGGCGGCGGGCGGTTGCCGCGTCTCGATCTGCTGGTGCGCGACATCGAAGCCGCGATCATCAGCAAGGATCGCGCGCGGCAATCCGAGCTGGTGGTCTGTTCGGCGGCGGCCCTCACGCGACATTGGTCGCGGCTGCCGGTTGCGGACAAGCCGGGCTTCGATCGCCTTCTGGCCAGCCTGCTCGATCAGGTCGATCTGGAGGCCCGCGAGACCTTCGCCCAATGCCTGATGCCCCTCCGGCGCGCGCCCCGGATCACGACCACCCGCTTGGCCCGCGATCCCTCCCCCGCCGTCTCGCTGTCGCTTCTGGAGCATTGTCCCAGCTTCGACGACGAATGGCTGCTTGGCATCATCCAGAGTGTCGGGCGCGCGCAACAGGCGGCCATCGCCCGGCGGCGCACCCTCGGTCCGGGCGTGGCGGAAAACCTCCTCCAAGGCAGGGACCCGACCGTCGCGACGGCGCTGCTCACCAATCCGGGAGCGAGCGTGCCCGTGGAAGCGCTGGACGGCCTTCTCACGGCCGCCGCCGGCTCGCTTCCGCTCATGCTCGCGCTGGCGAACCGGGCCGATCTCTCCGAATCCGGCCGGGCCACCCTGGCGGCCATCGCGCGGCAAGCGGCGTCGCAGGCCCTCACCGAGGAGGGAGAATTCAGCGGCGGGGAAGCCGACACGCTCCTGGACCATGTCGCGCGGACCTTCCTCACGCCGGTATCCCCCGACGACCTCAGCCGCCACGCCGCCTCGGTCGCCGTCGCCGGCATGGATCCGGGGGCGAAGCCAACGAGCTCATCGACCATCGCGGATTGGCTCTTTCGCCGCCGGCACGAAGACGTGCTGGCGACCCTGGCGAAGGATATGGATCTGCCGGTCGCCGTGCTGATCGCCTGCCGCGATGCGCCGACGCCTCATGCCCTCACGATCGTCATGCGCGGGCTCGGCCACCCGTGGTCGCTGCTGAAGGCGCTGCTGCAGGTCGCGGCCAAAGGCGTCGTATCCCCCGAATGCCTCGGGATCGCCCATCGACTGCATTTCGAGATCGGACCGCGAACGGCCCGCATGGTCGCGCGCTACGCGTCGATCCAATCCGGGACGGGCGCCTTCATCGCCGCCGCGGCGAGCGACGATTGGCATCATGACCGAACCGACGGCGCCTCGTAGCGCGTTCGGGCGCACGAGAAGGCCGGCTGGCCCGGCCCTGCCGAAACGCCGGCCTTACTGAGCGGCCGACGCGACAGTTGCGGTCGTCGGCGGCTGTGATGCCGCGAACGGAGTCGCGGTCTGCGTCCGGGTCGTCTTCTCGTAGAAGACGTTGCCACCGGCGGCCGCGACGTAGTGCATGTTCTTGTAGGGGAAATGGTAGCCGGCGGTGTGGAAGAACATCGCCTTTCCGACCTTGGGATGCCGCTCGCCCGCCAGGACCGCGTCGGTGACCTCCGCGACCTTGTCGAGGTCCTTCTCCTGCATCGGCTTCGTCAGCACGCCGGTCGCGAACTGGCCAGGCTGCCCTACGACCGCGCAGATGCCGCCCGGAAACATCGCGGCCTCCATGCGGTTCATCACGACCGTGCCCACCGCCAGCAGGCCCTCGGCGTCGTTCCGCTTGGATTCGAAGTACATGGCGCGCCCGAGGCAGTCGCGTTCGGCGTCGCTCACCTGCAGGGCGGTCCTCTGGATCGGCAGGCCGCCTGTCACGGCCGGGTTGGCCGTATTGCAGGCGCTCAAGCCCGCGCCGAGGAGAATCACGCCGAGACGGGCTATCGATGAGGTCGCCTCAACACTCCGCATGCAGCTTCGCTCTCCCCTTGTCCGGAAAGGCGATGCTTCCCGGATTGCGCGATGTCGGCCTCGACGTCCCCGATAAGGCCGAGCTTAAGCGCCACTTCTGGGCGATGATGTGGCAGGTCGATCATCTTAGGCGTGTGGCTGGGGGCAACCGCGGGATCGGGCCCTGGGCCGCCTTTTCGACGCCGTCAGGTGTGCGCGACCGCAGGCGTGCCGAGGAGCGAGGCATCTTCGCCGAGCACCCGGTCGCGCAGGCTCTTCGGTCCGAGGGTCAGGGCGAAGATGTCGAACACGCCGGGATGGTCGTTCGCCATCAGGAACTGGAAGTGCATCCGGAAGGGGCGCAGGCGGATGCTCTTGTAGGTCTGCGCGTCGATGATCTCGGTGAACTTCGCCGAGCGGATGATCGGGTTCGCCATCGTGTCCTCAGAGAGGCCGAGGGGCAGATCGTGCGCCGGGTGGAAGCCGGGGAAGTTCATCCAATCCTGCGGGGCCTGGTAATCGACCCAGGTCAGGCGGCGTGAGGTCGCGAGGGTCGCGACGGCCGCCCGCGTCGCGCGGGCGCCGGGCTGCAGCGCCACGACCGGCAGGCTCGAACCGAGGGTCAGCAGCGAGAGGACGGGGCTCGTCTTTCCAAGCGAGGGATTCTTGGCGAGGAGGCGGTCGGCGAGTTCCACGGCGGTCAGGCCACCGGTCGAATGGCCGACGATCATCACCTCGTCCGCCTCGCTCTCCCGGATGCGGGCGAGCATGTGCTCGGCGAAGGCGTCGAGCCGCGCCTCGTAATCCGGCCGTTTCCCGCACGCGTGCCGCCAGTGGAAGGTGCAATCGTGCATCAACTGCCAGAGGAAGGCGCGGTCGAGGCGCGGCGCCAGAGTCTTCAGGCCGAAACAGGCGGCGACGACCCCCGCCAGCAGGGCGATCTCCGTCGGCAGGCAGAACCCGTGCCGCAGCACGCCGTGCCCGGCGAAGCTGGCGACGAGCAGGATCGCCAGCAGCACGAACGACATCACGAACGGGTACAGGATGACGTTCCCGCACTTCCAGTTGGCGCGGTAGATACGCGCCAGCGTGCCGTTGGCGGCGACGTTCAGCACGGCCCAGACGTTGAGGCAGGCGCCCAACGTGTAGGGCCTGCGCATATCCTCGCGCACGAGGTCGCTCCACAGGAGCAATTCGTACTCCGTCCGGGTGGCGCCGCCGCCGGTCTCCACGATCCAGGTCTGGCGATTGCCGCACGCGCTCGCCACCGGGCGGCCGATCTTCGGCATCGCGACGCCGAAGTTCTTCGCGTAACGGCGGATCTCGCGCATGAACAGGGCGCGGTAGCGGCGCTCGGATTCGGGATCGTAGCCCGGCACGTAGAACAGGAGCCGCCGCGCGATCGGCCCGGTCGGCTCCCGCGAGGCCAGGGGCGGCGTGAACGCGATGGGCTTCGCCCGGACGGGGTGGCGTCGCCGCTCGGGTCCGGCGCTCATCGCGTCGGATTGCATGATTCGAACTCTGACTTCGCGAGCGGCGAGAGCAAGATGCGCCGTAACGCGGCGTCGTTATTCAATCCGTCATCGCAATGAGAGCGCCATTGGTCAATGGAACGGCGATACTGGTAGTTTCAATGCCGCGCGAGTGCGGCAAGGTGGTGACAGCCGCCGTCACCAGCCCTGACTGCCCGGCCCGCCCTTGAACGGGCCGACGATGCGCGGGGTGATCCAGCCGCCGTAGAAGCCGCCGGGCTGGGGCGTCACCAGGTCGTCGCCGACATGGCAGGAATCCATCGGCGCCGCATAGAAGGCGACGTGGTTGGCGATTCCCGCGAAGTCCGGGGTCGGGGTGGGGTAGGCCCAGGCCGCTTGCGGCGCCCGGCGGGTCGGCCCGACCACGTCGAAATGGATCGCCCTGCCCTTCCACTCGCAGAAGCTGCCGCTGGCGATCCGGGCGAGGCTGCCGGAGGCGATGTCCTCCGGCGGGATGTAGTAGGTCGGCGGATGGCTCGTCTCCAGCACCCGCCAGCCGCGCGTGGTGTCGGCGATGGTCATGCCGTCGAAGACGATGCGCAGGCGCTCCGGCACGGATTCCAGCCGGGGTGGGCGCGGGTAATCCCACACGCTCTCCTGTCCGGGTCCGACGGGAAGGGGATTCGGATAGGTCGCCATGGGCATGCGGGTCCTGAGAGGAACGCCATAGCATCATGTAGGGCGCCGCACCCTGAGAGGAATGCGGCGCGGGATCAGAGACCGCGATCGTTCCGGCGCAGGCTCGCCGGGGTGGCGAACAGGAGCAGCGCCGCCGCGACGAGGCAGAGCACGCCGATCCCGTAGAGGGCCGGGGTGGTGGAGCCGGTGAGGTCCTTCACCCAGCCGACCGCCACGGGGCTGACGATGCCGCCGAACTGGCCGAGCGTGTTGATGAGGGCGATGCCCCCCGCCGCGCCGACGCCGGTGACGAGCTTGGCCGGCAGGGTCCAGAAGGTCGGGATCGAGGCGACGATGCCGGAGCCGACCAGGGCCAGGGCGATCATCAGGGGCACGATCTGCTTGTCGAACAGGCCGGCGGCGAAGAAGCCGAGGGCCGCCGCGATGGCGAGGCCGGCGACGAATTTCGGCCGCTCGCCCGAGGCGTCGGACAGGCGCCCGACGACGACCATGCTGATCGCGCCGCAGATGTAGGGGATGGCGGTGAGGAAGCCGACCGAGGCCGCCGACCCGCCCGTGGCGGTCTTGATGAGGTCCGGCCCCCAGAAGTTCAGGCCGTAGGAGCCGATCTGGAGCAGGAAGTAGACCAGCGCGATGAGCAGGAAGCCCGGCAGCTTGATCGCGCCCCAGAGGGAATGGTCGCCGATATCGCGGTTGTGGTGGGCGATCTTCGAGGAGAGGAGATCCTTCTCCTGCTGCGTCAGCCAGCGGGCGTCGGAGATCCGGTCGTCGAGGCGCAGGAACACCAGTACCCCGAGGAGGAGGCAGGGCAGGCCGCCGGCCAGGAACAGCCATTGCCAGCCGGCGAGACCGGCCACGCCGTTGAGCCCGCCGAGGATCAGGCCCGCGATGGGCGCGCCGAAGATTCCGGAGAAGGCCGAGGCGACGAACATGAAGGAGGTGACGCGGCCGCGGAACGAGGCCGGGAACCACAGGGTGAGGTAATAGAGGATGCCCGGCGCGAAGCCCGCTTCCATGGCGCCGATGAGGAAGCGCAGGGCGTAGAACTGCCACTCGGTGCTGATGAACACCATGAGCGCCGTGGCGATGCCCCAGGAGATCATGATGCGGGCGATCCAGCGCCGCGCCCCGACCTTGTAGAGGAACAGGTTCGAGGGCACCTCGAAGATCACGTAGCCGATGACGAACATGCTCGCCCCAAGCCCGTAGGCGACGTTGCTGAAGCCGAGGTCGCTCTGGAGCTGGAACTTCGCGAAGCTGATGTTGATGCGGTCGAAGAACGCGAACATGTAGCAGATCATGATCAGCGGCATCAGCCGCCACGCGGCCTTGCGGACCACGCTGCTCTCGGTGACTTCGGCCACGCCCGCGAGCGGGCTGGTGCTGACGGCGCTCATTTCGTTTCCTCCAAGACTTCGGGCACCCGGCACCGCTTCTCGTGGCGGCGTCCGGGGAAGGGTTCTTGCGGTTCGCCGCAGCGGCGTCCGTCAAACCTCGATCGCGTTCTCACTCTCCCTTGCGGGAATCGGTGCGAACCGGGGCGTCCATGACCGTCGCCGTCTGCCACCCCGTCCTTGCGAGCGAAGCGAAGCAATCCAGGGACGCGCTACGGTCGGAAGCGGCACTCCCGCCCCTGGATTGCTTCGCTTCCGCTCGCAAAGACGGCGAGGGTGACGATCCCCACAGGCATGACGGGACGTCAGGCGGCGTGCGGGATCGGGTGCAGGTCGGAAGGGCGTCCGGCCTTGGCGACCTGCCCCGGCACGTCGTGCCCAACGAGGCGCGGCAGATCGCGGGAGAGGCCGATCAGGGCCTCGAGGTCGAGGCCCGTCGCGATGCCCATCTCCTCCGCCATGTTGGCGAGATCCTCGGTGCAGATGTTGCCCGTGGCCCCCGGCGCGAAGGGACAGCCGCCGAGGCCGCCCAGCGCCGCATCGAACCGGCGCGCCCCGACCGTGTAGGCGGCCAGCACGTTGGCGAGGCCGAGGCCGCGCGTGTTGTGGAAGTGGAGCGTCAGCTTCGAGGCCGGCACAAGGGTCAGCGCCCTCGCGACCAGGGCCTCGACCTGCCGGGGGTTGGCCATGCCGGTCGTGTCGGCGAGGGTGACGTTCTCGACGCCCAGCGCGAGGTAGCGCTCCACCTGCGCCATCACCTTGTCCGCCGGCTGGTCGCCCTCGAAGGGGCAGCCGAAGGCCGTGGCGACGGTGGCGTTGGTGGAGACGCCCGAACCCTTCACCGCCTCCATGATCTTGCCGAAGCCCTCGATCGAGGCGGCGGGCGTCATGCCCATGTTGGCGCGGTTATGGGTCTCGCTGACGGAGGCGACGAGGTTGATCTCGTCCACCTTGGCGGCGAGCGCCCGCTCGGCGCCCTTGGGGTTCGGCACCAGCGCCACGTAGACCGTGCCGGGCCGCCGCCGGATGCCGGCGAAGACCTCGGCGGCGTCGCGGAGCGCAGGCACGGCCTTCGGCGAGACGAAGGACGAGACCTCGATCCGCGAGAAGCCGGCGGCCGAGAGGGCGTCGATCAGGGCGATCTTGTCGGCGGTCGCCACGAAGACGGGCTCGATCTGGAACCCGTCGCGGGTGGCGACCTCCTGGATCAGCATGGCATCCCCGCTCATTGGACGGCTCCCTCGCGGCGCAGGCGCGCGATGGTCTCGGGGTCGCGGCCGAGATTGGCCAGGACGTCGTCCGTGTGGGCGCCGAGCGCGGGGCCCTGCCAGCGCACCGAACCCGGCGTGCCGGAGAGCTTGGGCACGATGCCCGGCATCTTCACGGTGGTGCCGCCGGGCAGTTCCGCCTCCAGGATCATGTCGCGGGCGGCGTAATGCGGGTCGGCCACGATGTCGGCGACCGAGTAGATGCGGCCCGCCGGCACGTCGGCGCCGTCGAGGACCTCCAGGGCCTCCTCGACGCTGCGCGCCTTCGTCCAGTCGGCGATCACCCCGTCGAGCATCGCCGCCACGGCGCTGCGGCCGTCATTGCCGCGCAGCGACGGATCCTCCGCGAGGTCCGGGCGGCCGATGGCATTCATCAGGCGCCGGAAGATCGGGTCCGAATTGCCGGCGATGACGACGTAGCCGCCGTCCTTCGTGGGATAGGTGTTCGAGGGCGTGATGCCCGGCAGCGCCCCGCCGGTGCGGGTGCGGACCTCGCCCAGCAGGTCGTATTCCGGGACGAGGCTTTCCATGACGTTGAACACGCTCTCCACGAGCGAGACGTCGATCACCTGGCCGGCGCCGCCGCCGGTCTTGACGTGGAGCAGCGCCATCAGGGCGCCGATCACCCCGTGCAGCGAGGCGAGGGTGTCGCCGATGCTCACGCCGACGCGGGCGGGCGGGGCATCCGGGCTACCGGTGGTGAAGCGGATGCCGCCCATCGACTCGCCGATGGCGCCGAAGCCCGGCCTGTCGCGATAGGGGCCGGTCTGGCCGTAGCCGGAGATGCGGACCATCACCAGTTTCGGGTTCAGCGCTTGCAGCACATCCCAGCCGAGGCCGAGCTTTTCCAGCCCGCCGGGGCGGAAGTTCTCCACCACTACGTCGGCGCTGCGGACGAGATCCTTCACGACCGCAAGGCCGTCCGGCGATTTCAGGTTGATCGCGATCGACTTCTTGTTGCGCGATTGAAGATACCACCAGAGCGAGGTGCCCTCGTGCATCTTGCGCCACTTGCGCAGGGGGTCGCCGTCGTTCGGCGGCTCGACCTTGATGACCTCGGCGCCGAATTCGGCGAGGATCTTGGTGGCGAACGGTGCCGCGATCAGCTGGCCGAGTTCGAGAACGCGGATTCCAGCGAGCGGACCCTGGGACTGGGCGGTTGCCGAGCTTGCCATGAGCGCTCCTCCATCATTTGTTGATGGAGGAATAGTTCATCGCGCCCGTCGGGTCTAAACGTCATGCGCCAACCTGCGTTCTCGCCACGAGAACGCAATCTGGCGGTATCCGTCTTTGCGAGCGCAGCGAAGCAATCCAGGGCAGCGGGACGTTGCCGAACCGTGGCGGATCCCTGGATTGCTTCGCTCTCGCTCGCAATGACGGGCTTGAGGCGATGGGGCCGTCTCACCCCGCCGCCCGCAGGTGGTCGAACAGCAGCGCGGGGGCGGGCGTCAGGGCGCCCGGCCGGACCACGAGGAGGAGCGTGCGCTGCGCCCACGGGTCGGTGAGGGGTACGGCGGCGACGCGCATCTGCGGCCCGAGCAGGGCGTAGACCCCCTCCGGCACGACGCCGAGCCCCATGCCGGCCTGCGCCATCCGGCAGATCGCGTCGAAGCTCGGCACGTGGATGCGCAGCTTCAGGGGGCGCCCGAGGCGGCGGGCCTCGTCGCGCAGGGCGGCGTAGATCGAGCTTTCCCGGTGCATCCCGACATGGTCGTGATCGAGGGTGTCGGCGAGCGCCACGGAATCCCGCCCGGCGAGCGGATGGCCGTCCGGGACGACGAGGACGAGGCGGTCGCTCCGGTAGGGGTAGGCGTCGAGCGAGCGGGTGTCGGTGCCGCCCGCGCAGATGCCGAGGTCGGCGGCACCCTCCTCCACCCCTGCGACGACGCCGCTGCTCGGGCGCTCCTCCAGGTCGACGCGGATCTCCCCCTGCGCGGCGAGGAAGGCCTGAAGGTCCTCCGGCAGGAACTCGACGATGGCCGAGAGGTTCGCGAGCACCCGGACGAAGCCGCGCACGCCCCGGGCATGCTCGGCGAGTTCGAGGCTGATCTGCTCGGCGCTCGCGAGCATCCGGCGGGTGTGGTGGAGCAGGGTCTCCCCGGCGGGGGTGGGGCGCATCCCCCTGGGCTCGCGGATGAGCAGGTCGCAACCCAGCGCGCGTTCCAGTTCCGCGAGGCGCTTGCTGACGGCCGAGGGCGCGATGGCGGCCCGCCGGGCGGCGCCGTTCAGCGTGCCGTCCTCGCAGATCGCCACGAAGAGGCGCAGGGTCTTGAGATCGAGGCGGTTGAGGAGGGATGGCGTCGCAAGACCCGTCACCGGCTCAACCCATCCTGGCGGCCGTGAGGTCCGGCCCGTGGGGCGGGCGCAGGATCGCGCGGTCGATGGCGCGGATGTCGCGATGGCCGCACAGCGCCATCGTCATGTCGAGCTCCTTGCGGATGATCTCCAGGCAGCGGGCGACGCCCGCCTCCCCGCCCGCGCCGAGCCCGTAGAGGAACGAGCGGCCGATGAAGACGCCCTTGGCGCCGAGCGCCACGGCCTTCAGCACGTCCTGCCCCGAGCGGATGCCGCCATCCATCAGCACCTCGATGCGCGCGCCCACCGCCTCCACGATCTCCGGCAGGATCGCGATGGAGGACGGCGCGCCGTCGAGCTGCCGCCCGCCATGGTTCGAGACGACCAGCGACTCGGCCCCCGTGGCGACGGCCCGCTCGGCATCCTCCGCGTCGAGGATGCCCTTCAGGATCAGCGGCCCCTTCCAGCGGTCGCGGATGCGGGCCACGTCGTCCCAATCGAGGCGCGGGTCGAATTGCTGCGAGGTCCAGGCCGAGATCGAGCGCGTGTCGCCGACGCCCTCCACATGGCCAACGATGTTGCGGAACGTCCGCCGCTTGGTGCCGAGCATCTGCAGGCACCAGCGCGGCTTGGTGAGGAGGTCGAGCACCGTGGACGGCGTCAGCCGCGGCGGCGCCGAGAGGCCGTTGCGGATGTCCTTGTGGCGCTGCCCGAGGATCTGGAGGTCGAGGGTCAGCACCAGCGCCGAGCACCCCGCCGCCGCCGCCCTGTCGATCAGCCTGTCGTTGAAGGCCCGGTCGCGCATGAAATACAGCTGGAACCAGAACGGCGCCGAGACCGCCTCGGCCACGTCCTCGATGCTGCAGATGCTCATGGTCGAGAGGGTGAACGGCACCCCGGCGGCCTGCGCCGCCCGCGCGGCCAGGATCTCCCCGTCCGCGTGCTGCATCCCCGTCAGGCCGGTGGGCGCCAGGGCGACGGGCATCGCCACCGCCTGCCCGGCCATGGTGGTGGCGAGCGTGCGGTTCGTCATGTCCACCGCCACCCGCTGGCGGAACTGGATCGCGGCGAAGTCGTCCTCGTTCGCCCGGTAGGTGCCCTCGGTCCACGAGCCGGAATCGGCGTAGTCGTAGAACATCCGCGGCACCCGCCGCTTGGCGATCCGGCGCAGATCTTCGACCGTGGTGATGGTGGCGTCCATCGGGCGTGGTCCTCCGTCTCGCCGCGATGCCGGGGCCGGGGCATCCGCATCGCGCGAGGTGTGTTTTCCTCACCCTATACCGGCAGGCGGCCATGCGGCCAGGCGCGGCGCCGCGCCTCAGCCCCCGCGCTTCGAGGCGACGTCGCGCTGGCGCTCGACCTCGACGCGGACACCCCGCCCCGCGAGCAGGATCTCCGCCAGGAAGGCGCAGATAGCGATGAAGGTGAACACCAGGGCGAGGCCGAACAGCGCGAACAGCACCGAGGCCGCCGCGCCCTCGCGCAGGGCGCCGACATAGAGGGTGAGGATCGAGCTCAGCACCAGCCCCGCCCCGACGCAGGCCAGCACCACCGCCGAATCGAGGAGGATCGAGCGGCGGTGGAGGAAGGCGAGCCGTACGGAGATCGCCCGCGCGGCCGCCTCGTCCGCCGCCTGCATCTCCCGGTCCGCCGCGTTCACCTTGTCGGAGATCCGGGCGAGCCGGGTCGAGAAGGTGTTGAGCAGCGTCGCCAGCGCCGTCAGCAGGAAGGCGGGTGCGAGCGAGACCTGGATGATGTGGGCGATGTCGTCGGGCGAGTTGACGCTGAGGGCGCCGCCGAACAGGTCCATGCGCTGAAAATCCCCGGATGCGCCCGCTCGGAAGGCGGGCGGCACGGGCTTTAGCGCATCAGGGCATCCGGGTCGTCATTCGGTCTTGGCCAGCGCCTTGGCCTGCGCGGCGAGGCGCGCCTTGCGGGCCTCCCGGATCATGATCTCCGCCCGCTCGGCCTCCGTGCGGATGCCCATGCGGTCGATGAGCTCGGTCCCCGCCCTTTTCTGCACGGCCTGAAGATCCGTCTTCGGCCGCGGCCCCTTCACTTGCCCCATTCCCCACCTCGTTGCGCCAGAATGGCCACGCTTGTGCGAGGGGAGATCTTGGGCGTTGTCGCAGCGCGTCAACCCTGGACTGTAGGAGAATACACAGAACAACGCGGCCGGACGGGCAATCCCATCCGGCGCGTGGAAGGTCTCGGGAGGGGCCGGTCAGTTCAGGCTGGACCAGCCGGTCGAGGCGACGGAGCGGTTCCAGGTGTGGCCGGCGCCATCCATCAGGTGGAGTTCGGTCGCGTCGGGATATTCCCCGCGAACCTTCTCGTAAGCTGCGTTCGCAGCGAACTGCGCCGAGGATTCGTCGCCGGCCGAGATCGCGATGCGGCGGACGGGCTCGTCATCGCCATCGGCCATGATACCCAGCGTGAACTTGGCCATAGTGCCTCCCTTATAATTATCGCGTCAATTCACTCCGCTTCGAGCGACAGTGTCAATCGATCATTCGATGCCTGTGGTGATGAATGATGTATTCCGTCATTTCGCAGCTGCGAAGAACGCATCTCGCGCTGCAATCGACACAAACCGGGAGAACAGTTTGCGAGCACGGCGACATGACTATTGCCGCCGGTCTGGACGAACCTGATCAGAAATGGGGCGGCGCTCACCCTCACCGCACGCCGCCGCGACGGCGCGGAAGATCCGGTCCGGGGCGAAGGGCGTGGCGGTGAGGCGGGCGCCGGTGGCGTCGCGGATCGCGTTGCCGAGCGCCGCCGCGACCGGGTTGAAGGGCGATTCGCTCATCGACTTGGCCCCGAGCGGCCCGACCGCATCGTCGGTTCGGGCGAACAGGACCCGCGTGTCCGGGACGTCGCCGCAGGCGGGGATGTGGTAGTTGCGGAAGGTCCGCGTCGCCACCGCGCCCTCCCCGTCCAGGGCGACCTCCTCGTAGAGCGCGGCGCCGAGCGCCTGGGCCACGCCGCCCTCCACCTGCCCCCGGCACTGCATCGGGTTGATCACCACGCCCGCATCGGCGGCGTGGACGCTCGTGAGGATGCGCACGGCGCCGCTCACCGGGTGGACCGCCACCCGGAAGGCCTGGACGTTGAAGGCGACCGAGCGCGGGCTTCCGTTCGACCGGCCGGAGGCTTCGAGCGGCGCGAGGTCGGCGAGCGCGATGCGCCCCTTGGGCGTCTCGACGGCGCCGTCCGCGAGGCGGCATTCCTCCGGCGCCACGCCCGTCCGCTCGGCCGCCCGCGCGTGGATCGCCTCGGCGAGCGCCAGCGCGGCCCGGTGGACCGCTTGGCCCGCGACGACGGTGCCGGTCGAGCCATAGGCGCCGGTATCGTGCCCGACCGCGTCGGTGTCGGCGGCCTCGATCCGCACCCGCGCCGGGTCGGCCTGGAGCGCCTGCGCGGCGAACTGGCGGTGGATCGTCTGGCTGCCGTTGCCGAACTCGGCGGTGCCGGTGCGGAGCCGATAGGTGCCGTCGGGCAGGAGCGCGGCGAAGGCCTCCGCGTGGTGGCCGCGCGGGGGAATCGTATCGAGCATCGCCATCGCCATGCCGGTGCCGACGCGCCAGCCGGGCTCTGGGGCCGGGCCGGGATCCTCGGCCAGCGCCGCCTCGGCGAGGTCGAGGCATTGGTCGAGGCCGTAGCTGCCGAACACCACGTCGTGCGGGTGCAGGCTGTGGGCGATCAGCGTCTCGCCGGGCTTCACGGCGTTGATCCGGCGCAGGGCGAAGGGATCGATGCCGAGCCGCCGCGCCACCTCGTCGAGGGCGGATTCGAGGGCGAAGATCGTCTGGCTGAGGCCGTAGCCCCGGAAGGCGCCCGCCGGCGGGGTGTGGGTGTGGACCGCCCTCCCCTCCACCCGCTTGTTCGGGCAGGAATAGGCGGCCAGCACCTCGTTGCAGCCGTGGTGGAGCACGCCGCCGGCATGGTTGCCGTAGGCGCCGGTCTCGGAGAGCACGTCGAGACCAATCGCGGTGAGCCGCCCGTCCCGCTTGGCGCCGAGCGTCACCCGCACCCGCATCGGGTGGCGCGTCGTCGTCGCGGCGAACTGCTCCTGCCGGGTCAGCTCCCACTTTACCGGGCGGCCGGTCTTGAGGACGGCGAGCGCCACCAGATCCTCGGTCAGCATCTCCTGCTTGCCGCCGAAGCTGCCGCCGACCCGCCCGCACACCACGCGGATCTCCTCGCGGGGCAGATCGAACAGGGCGCAGAGGGCGTCGCGGGTCAGGAACGGCACCTGCGTGCTGGTGCGCAGGGTGAGGCGCCCGTCCGCGTCGCGCCAGCCGGCGCAGCCATGGGTTTCGAGATGGGCGTGCTGCACCCGCTGCGAGACGAAGGTCTCCTCGTAGACGAGATCCGCCTCGTCGAGGCCGGCGGCCACGTCGCCGACTTCGCCGCGCACCTCCGCCGCGAGGTTGGTCTCGCCGTGGACGCGGGGCGTGTCCGGGTCGAGAGCGCGGGCGGGGTCGAGCAGGGCGGGCAGCACCTCGTAGATGACGCGAAGGGCCCGGCAGCCCGCCTCGGCGGCGGCCTCGGTCTCGGCGACCACCGCCGCGACGCGCTGGCCGGCGAAGCGCACGACGGGATCGAGCACCAGCGTGTCGGCGGCGTCGTCGCGCGGGTCCTCGTGGCGCCCGGTGGAGAAACGGCGCGGGGGCGCGTCCTCATGGGTCAGCACGGCCACGACGCCGGGCACGGCGCGGGCGGGGCCGGTGTCGATGGCGACGATCCGGGCATGGGCATGGGGCGAGCGCAGCACCTTCAGGTGCAGCATCCCGGCCTCGGGGATGTCGAAGGTGAAGCGGGCGGTGCCCGTCACCACCAGCGGCGCGGCCGGGGCCGGCACGGAGCGGCCGACGCACGCCCCGTCCGGCGCCTCGACGCGCGCGATTCCCGCGATGGCGTCGCGGATCGCCCCGTAGCCGGTGCAGCGGCAGAGGTTGCCCTTGAGGGCGTCGCCGAGATCCTGGCGCCGTCCCTGGTCCAGGGCGGCGGCGGTCATCACCATGCCGGGGGTGCAGAAGCCGCACTGGAAGCCCTGCGCGGCGAGGAAGCCCGCCTGCACCGGATGGCTCGGCGCCGGGGATTCCCCCGGCCGGCACGGGCCGGACAGGCCCTCGATGGTCGTGACCTCGGCGCCCTCGGCGCGGAAGGCCGGGACGAGGCAGGAATGGACCGGCTCGCCATCGAGATGGACGGTGCAGGCGCCGCAATCGCCCGCGTCGCAGCCCTTCTTCACCCCGAACCAGCCGGCCTCGCGCAGGAAGGTGCGCAGGCATTGGCCGGGGCGCGGGTCGGCCTCGTGCGCGTGCCCGTTGACCGTCAGCCTCACGCCCGTGCCTCCGTCAGTTCGGCCAGGATCTCGCCCGCGAAATGCAGGGTCATGTGGCGCCGCCAGTCGGGGCGCCCGTGCACGTCGTCGTAATACAGGCCCTCGGGAACCGCCGCCTCGACCGCGTGCAGCAGGTCGTCGCGCTCAGGGGCACGCGGGAAGGCGAGGCGCAGGGGGCGCGGCACCGAGGCCGTGACCGTAAGGGCGAAGCCCCCATCCGCGCCGAGCGTCCCGATGAGCAGCGCCCCCGAGCGCCCGTGCGGGCTGAGGCTGATCCGCCGGAAGGCGGTGCGCTTGGAGAGCGCCGAGGCCGGCAGGGTGACGCTGCGCAGGATCTCGCCGGGGGCCAGGGCGTTGCGCTGCGGCCCGATCACCACCTCCGGCACGGTGAGGCGGCGCTCGCTCCCGTCCGGCGCCCAGAGCAGGCAGGTGCCTTCGAGGGCGGTCGTCAGGGCGATGATCGGCCCGGCCGGCAGGGCGAGGCAGAGGTTGCCGCCGACCGTCGCCCCGTTCCACACCTTGAACGAGCCGAGCAGCGACCGGCAGCATTGCCGCACCAGCGGCGCGGCGATCCAGGCGGCGGGCAGTTCCAGCCGTTCGAGGGCGGAGACGGTGCAGGTGGCGGCCAGCGTCAGCCCGTCCGGCCCCTTCTCATGCGGCGGCCAGCCGAGGCTCGTCAGGTCGATTAGGCGGCGGAGCGCCGGCTGCGGCTCGGAATAGAGCCACGTGCCGCCCGCGAGCCACGCATCGCCCTCGCGCCAGTCCGGCATGTCCGACCGGCTGCGGAGCCGGATCGTCGTTTCGATCGTGTGCAGGTCCATGGCGTCCCAGGGGAGACTGTCCGGCCTCCCCTGGCAAGTTGCTTGCCGCCAACCCGGCCTCAGGCGCGGAACATCCGGCCGACCTTGCGCACCGCGCGGGCCGAGCGGAACCACAGGGTCCGCTCCATCCGCCGCTGGACCTGGAGGGCAGCCTCCAGCCTCGCCCCGAGATCGGCGCGCTCGGCGTCCCCTGCCGCACGCTCCTGCGCGCGGTCTGCCTCTTCCTGCTTCAGGAGACCGGAGAGGCGGTCACGGTCGCCGACGATGCCGTCCCGGTCTGCGGCGAGCGCATCCCGCTCGGTCGCCAGAGCGTGGATGTGGCGGTCGCGCTCCTCGATCCCGCGCAGGCCGAGGGCGTCGATCCGGCCGGCCCACTCGCGCAGCGTGGCGAAATGCTCCGGTGCGTGCGCCTCCTCGTAAAGGGTTTGGAGGGCGAAGAGGCGGAGCGCCGGCCGGTCGAGCCTGCTCGCGAGGCGGGCGAGGCGCAGGGGCAGCGGCTCCCCGGGATGGGCGATCTCTGCGGGGTCGAAGACCTCCGCGAACAGCGCCTCGTCCATCCCCCTGAAGCGGTGCAGGACCATCGCGTGCTCGAATCCGTCGCGCAGGCGGGCCTCCGGGCTCGGGGCGCTGGCATTGGCGAGGCCGTCGCGGATGCGGAACGCGGTCAGGCTGTCGGGCAGGACGTGGATGGTCTGCCCGGCCATGAGCATGCGGATCCACATGTCGTAATCCTGCAGGTTCGTCAGCCGCAGGTCGTAGGCGCCGGCGGCCTCGTAGGCCTCACGGCGGATCATCGCGGTGGGCGCGCAGACCGTGTTGTGGTGGAAGAAGAAGAACCGCAACCAGCTCCGCCGGGAGAAATCGGGGAAGCGCAATGGCGCGGAGAAATCGTTGTAGCCTCCCGTCGGCAGGCCCGCCTCGTCCACCATCCGTGGCATCCCGAAGACCAGGGCGACGTCGGGATGCGCGTCGAGGAAGCCCACCTGCCGCCGCAGGCGGCCGGGCAGCGCCCAATCGTCGGAGTTGAGGATCGCGAGGTAGCGCCCCCGCGCCCGCGCCACGGTGGCGTTCATCGCCGCCGAGATGCCCCGGTTCTCCGGGCAGCATACGAGGCGGATGCGCGGATCGGTGAAGCCGCGCAGGATCTCGGCGGTGCCGTCGGTCGAGCCGTCGTCGGTGACGACGATCTCGAAATCCTGGAAGGATTGGGCGAGCACGCTCTCGATCGTCTGCCGGACATAGGGCGCGTGCTGGTACGACTTCACCAGCACCGAGACGGTGGGCGCCGCCCCCGGCGTGGCCGGCACGAGGGGCGGCAGCGGGGCGGGATCGGCCCGGCGCAGGCCCTGCTCCTCCCACCAGACGGGGCGGATGGCGAGGGCCTCCGCGTCGGCCCCGGCGAGGTCGAGGCTGTCGCGCTCCATCTCGGCCCAGAACGCGCGCAGGCGCTCGCGCCCCCAAAGGTAGTGCTGGCCGAAGCCCTGCTCGCGGTCGGTGCGGCCGAGCCGCTCGGCCTGGATCGCCTCCCGCGTCGCGTTCCGCTCGAAGCCGAGATGCTTGTAGTGCCAGAGCTGAAGGGTATCGCGCGGGGGCAGCACGAGATCGCCCTCGGGCGTGGCCGCGTGGCGCCCCGGCCCGAAGCCGGTCTCGCGCAGGGCTTCCGGCTTGAACACGCTGAGCTTGTTGAAGGCGAGGCGCGGGCGCCCGCGCGTGACGCGCTCCACGAGCAGCCCCGAATCGTCGGGCATCTCCGCGTGGTTCAAATCGAAGCCCAGTGCCGGGATCAGGGTGACGCCCCGGTCGGCCTGCTCGGCGAGGTAATCCGCCATGGCGCGGCCGGGCACGTGCAGATGCTCGTCGATGGCGGTGACGACGATCCAGTCGGCCCGGTGGCGGCTCTCCTTCCATGCCTCGTTCTGCATCGCCCGGTGGGAGAGCACGAAGGACTCGGGGTCCGTGCGGGGGAAGTCGCGCAGCTCGACCTTCGGGTGGGCGCGCAGGATCTCGCGGGAGCCGTCCGTCGAGCCGTCGTCGTAGATGACGTAGCGGTCGACGAAGGAATCGTAGTGGCGGAAGAAGAAGCCGAGCATGTCGGCCTCGTCCCAGCACAGGGTGTAGAGGTGGACGACCGGCCGCGTCATGGAACGGCGATTCCCCTGTAGCCGCCGATGTCGCGGCGGATGATCCTGGCCGGGTTGCCGAGGGCGAGGGCGCCGTCCGGCACGTCCTTCGTCACCACCGCGCCCGCGCCGACCACGGCATTCGCGCCGATGGTGACTTCCGGCAGGATCGTCGCCCCCGCACCGACGAAGGCGCCCGTCCCGAGGCGGACATGGCCCGCGAGCACGGCGCCCGGCCCGACCGAAACATAATCCCCGCCCCGGACATGGTGGCCGAGGCTCGCCCCGCGATTGATGAAAGCGAAGGCGCCGAACACGCTGCCGGAGCCGAGGCTGCACCCGGCATTGACGTAGGAGCCCGGCCCCAAGTCGAGATGGCGCGGGGCGGCGACGCTCGGGTCGATCAGCGTGAGCGGCCGGCTGAAACCCCGCCGCGCGGCCTCTCCGGCAGCCGCGTGCCGGTGGCCCGGCGTGAACAGCGGCACGAGGAAGGGCAGGTCGCGCTCCGCGTCCGCGATCTCCTCCGGCGCCAGGATTCGCGCGCCCTCCGGCAGATGCACCGCCCCCGGATGATTGGCGATGCCGGCCACGAGCGGCAGGCCCGCCCGGTACAGGCTCTCCTCGACATCGACCACGATGGGCGAGCCGATTCCGTAGAGAATCACCCCGCGCAACGCAGGCACTCCCGGATCGCCCCGGCGATGCGGGCCTCGTGGCCGGTCGCCACCTCGGGCTGGATCGGCAGGCTGAGGAGGCTGCCGGCCAGGGCATCCGTGACCGGCAGGGGGGTGCGGGCGCCCTCAATGAAGGCCGGGTGGCGGTGCAGGCCCGGCGCATAATGCACCGCCGTGCCGATCCCCGCCGCGTCGAGACGGCGTTTCAGCCCGTCCCGGTCGGGAATGGTGATCGCGAACTGGTGGTAGACGCTGCCCGCGCCCTCCGGCGGAAGACCGATCCCGGGTCCGTCGAGCAGCCCCCGGTAGCGGGCGGCGCTCGCCCTGCGCGCGGCGTTGCCCTCCGCGAGATGCGGCAACAGGGCGAGGAGGATCGCCGCCTGGATCTCGTCCAGCCGGGAATTGAAGCCGATTCCCCCGCTGACCCGCTCGCCGCCCGCGAAACCGTAATGGCGCAGGCGGCGCAGGCGCTCGGCCAGGGCCGGATCGGCGGTGACGACGGCCCCGCCGTCGCCGACGCCGCCGAGGTTCTTCGTCGGGTAGAACGAATAGGCCGCCGCGTGGCCGAAACTGCCGAGCGCCCGGCCGTCCAGGGTGGCGCCGTGGCTCTGCGCGCAATCCTCCACCACGGCGAGCCGGTGCCTGTCCGCGAGCGCCATCAGCGCGGGCATGGCGGCCGGGTGGCCGAAGAGGTGGACCGGCACGAGGGCGGCGGTGCGGGGGCCGATGGCCCGCTCCGCCGCTGCCGGGTCGATGCAGCGCGTGGCGTGGTCGACCTCCACGAAGACCGGGCTCGCACCGCAATGCAGGATCGCCTGCGCGGTGCCCGCGAAGGTCAGGGCCGGCAGCAGCACCTCGTCGCCCGGCCCGATTCCCAGCGCCCGCAGCGCCAGCGCCAGCGCATCCGTGCCGGAGGCGACCCCGACGCAATGCCCGCCCCCCGCCGTCTCCGCGAAAGCGGCCTCGAAGGCGGCGACCGCCTCGCCCAGGATGTAGGACGGACCGGACAGGACGCGGGCGACCGCCGCGTCGATCTCCGTCCGGAACCGGGCGATCCGCAGCGGCGGCGCCGCCTGCGGGATCATGCCGGACACAGGGTCCGGGTCGCGCCCGTGCGCGGACGGTCGAAATGCCGGGTGTCCTCGTAGCGCTCGGAGGCGCAGACGAGGAGCGCGGTGCCCGGCGCGAACTCCTTCAGCACGATGAGGATGCCGGCCCGGATCCACAGGGCCTCGTCGCGGCCGTCGAGGCGCACGGAGCGGCGGCTCTCGCCGTTGTCGATCTCGATGGTGACCGCGCCGCTGATGACGCTGATCAGCTCGTCGCAGGAATTGGCATGACCGCCGCGAGCCGGCCCCGGACGGTCCACCGTGATGACGAAGACACGCTTCGGGCAGAACGGAACGTTGCCGAATTCTTCGAAGGAAACAAGATTTCCGCGCGGGTCACTGTGCACGACCTGCGGCAGAAGGTCGACACCTTTGATGATCTCGCTCCGGATCATTTCTTGTCTTTCCGGCGGAACTAATTTGCCGGTTAGACTACAGACTCACAAACGTGTGTACAATTGCCAGACTTGCCCGGTGCATAGCGGGAGAATTGCCTGGGTGACGGGAGGAAGTTCTTGCAGGCGGCGGCCGGGAGGCCCCGGCCGCCGCCCGTGCGTCAGTTCGGCTTCAGGTCGTAGCGGTCGAGGTTCATCACCTTGTCCCACACTTTCACGAAGTCGCGCAGGAAGCGCTCCTGCCCGTCCGTGCCGGCATAGACCTCGGCCACCGCGCGAAGCTGGGCGTTCGCGCCGAAGACGAGGTCGCAGCGGGTCGCCGTGAACGTCGTCTGCCCGCTCGCGCGATCATCGAGGGTGAACGCCTTGCCCGCGCCGTCCGCCTTCTTCCACTCGTAATCCATGCTGGTCAGCACGGTGAAGAAGTCGTTCGTCAGCACCCCGACCCGGTCGGTGAAGATGCCGTGGGTCGAGCCGTCGTGGTTGAGGTTCAGCGCCCGCACGCCGCCCGTCAGCGCCACCCATTCGGGGGCGGTGAGCGCCAGGAGATGCGCCCGGTCGAGGAAGACCTGCTCCGGCGAGACCCGGCCTTGCGTGATCTGGTCGAAGCGGTCGTCCACGTAGTTGCGGAACCCGTCCACCACCGGCTTCAGCCACTCGAAGCTGTCGGCGTCGGTCATCGCGTCGGTGGTGTCCATCCGCCCCGGCGCGAAGGGCACCGTGACCGAGGATCCGGCGTCGCGGGCGGCCTTCTCCACCGCCGCGCAGCCGCCGAGCACGATCAGATCGGCGAGCGAGACCTTCTTGCCCCCGCCGGCCCGGCCGTTGAACCCGGCCATGACGCCCTTCAGGGCCTCGATCACCGGCATGGCCCTGCGGTTGATCGCCCAGTCCTTCTGCGGCGCCAGGGCGATGCGCGCCCCGTTCGCCCCGCCGCGCTTGTCGGTGTTGCGGTGGGTGGAGGCCGAGGCGAAGGCCGCGTAGGCCAAGTCCGACACCGAATGCCCGAGGCCGAGGATCTCCTGCTTGAGGGCGGCGATGTCGCCCTCGTCGATCAGCGGGTGATCGACGGCCGGGATCGGGTCCTGCCACAGCAGATCCGGCTCGAGGGTCTTCTCCGGGCCGAGGTAGCGCTCCTTCGGACCCATGTCGCGGTGGGTGAGCTTGTACCACGCCTTGGAGAACTGCAGCGTGAAATAGTCGAAGTCGTTCAGGAACTTCAGGCAGATCTCGCGATAGACCGGGTCGGTCTTGAGCGCGATGTCGCTCGTCATCATCATGAGCGGGTGGGTCTTGCCGGGGATGTGGGCGTCCGGCGTGCGCGGGGCGTCCGGATCCTCCGGTTCCCATTGCAGGGCGCCGGCCGGGCTCTTCGTCTGCTTCCATTCGAACTTGAAGAGGTTCGTCAGGTAGTCGTTGTCCCACTGGGTCGGGTTCGGGATCCACGAGCCCTCGATGCCGTTCGTCATCGTGTTCTCGGCCGCGCCCGTGCCCTGCGGGTTGTGCCAGCCGAGCCCCATCGCCTCGAGGGGCGCGATCTCCGGCGGCGGGCCGATCCTGTCCGCCTTCACCATGCCGTGGCTCTTGCCGAAGGCGTGGCCGCCCGCGATCAGCGCGACGGTCTCCTCGTCGTTCATCGCCATGCGGGTGAAGGTCACGCGGATGTCCCGCGCCGAGCCCATCGGGTCGCCGTTGGCGTAGGGCCCTTCCGGGTTCACGTAGATCAGCGCTTGGTGGGAGGCCGCGAGCGGGTTCTCCATGTCGTAATCGGCGTCGCCGTTCCGGCCGCGCCAGCGCTTGTCGCGCGTCACCATGCTGTCGAAGGATTCGACGTTGTGCGGGTCCCACAGCTCGGGTCCCCAATAGGTGGCGTTGTCCGCCTCCCAGGCGTCGCGGCGGCCGCCGGCGAAGCCGTAGGTGGGCAGGCCCATGATCTCCAGGGAGACGGTGCCGGTCAGCACCATCAGGTCGGCCCAGGAGAGGGCGTTGCCGTATTTCTGCTTGATCGGCCAGATCAGGCGGCGGGACTTGTCGGTATTGCCGTTGTCCCACCACGAGCTGATCGGGGCGAAGCGCTGCAGGCCCTCGCCCGCGCCGCCGCGCCCGTCCGCGATGCGGTAGGTGCCCGCCGAGTGCCAGGCCATGCGGATCATCTGCGGGCCGTAATTGCCGTAATCGGACGGCCACCACGCCACCGAGCTCGTCAGGAACGCGCGGATGTCGGCCTTGAGCTGCTCATGGTCGAGCGCCTCGAACGCCGACCTGTAATCGAAATCCGCCAGCGGATTCGCCTGCGGACCGTTCTGGTGAAGCATCTCGACGCGCAGGCGGTCGGGATACCAGTCCTCAAGGGTCGGCGGGGACGTGTCGGCGCCCCCGATGCGGTCGCCGCCGAAGGGGCATTGGCCCGCCAGAACGTCCTTATAGGTTTCCATGCTCTATTCCCCGTTCACTCGCCTTAGGTTTTAGGGCGAGACAGGGTTCCGTCACCGAAGCGGTGCCATACGCCGCATCGTTTTTTCAACGACCCGCCCGACGCAGCCGCATGACGGCCCGATCGAGGGCGCCGAGGAAGGCCGACCGATCCTTGGCCGAGAACGGAGGCGGCCCACCGGTCACCGCGCCGGCTTCCCGCAGGTCCTGCATGAGGTTGCGGGTGGCGAGCGCCATCCCGACCGAGGAATCCGTGAACGCCTTGCCGGTGGGCGAGAGGGCGCTCGCCCCGGCCTTCACGCAGCGGCTCGCCAGGGGCACGTCGGCGGTGATCACGATGGCGTGCGGCCCGGCCCGCTCGGCGATCCAGTCGTCGGCGGCGTCGAACCCGTCCGACACGACGACCCGCTCGATCCACGGCTCGCGCGGCACGTTGAGGAAGCTGTTGGCCACCACGTAGACGTGCAGCCCGTAGCGCTCGGCCACGCGGTAGGTCTCGTTCTTCACCGGGCAGGCGTCGGCGTCGATGAAGATCGTGATCGGCTGGGTCACGGGCGCGTCCTCGTTCGGTCCGCCGAAGGGGATGCCCCTTCGGCGCCCGGCGGTCCAGGGCGCGCGTCCGCTCGGCCAAGCCGAGGCTCAGACGCGACCGGGAATCGCCTCGCGCAGGGTGCGTTCGGTTTCGGCGGTCTCGATCCGGTTGATCAGCCGGTTCGTCTCGTGCTCGTCGCGCAGCGTCTTGGCCAGGGTGAAGGCCGAGCTGAGCGACAGCAGCGCGGCCATGGCGAGGTAGCCCTTCGTCCAGGGATCGATGTTGGCGAAGAACACGCCGATGCCGAGCATGCCGACGGCGATGGCGAAGCTGACGAACGTGAACGCCTTCCAGGCGGGCGTATGGGGCATCTGGGGAACCATGGGCGTCGTCCTTCCGTGCGTGGGGGGGAATGGGTGGCGTCACGCGGCCTTGGCGCGGATGCGCCCGAGGATCGCGGCGGGATCGGTGCGGATCCGTCCGTAGCCGGCCGCATCGAGGCGCTGCTCGATGCCGGACGGGGTGCCGTCCAGCGCGGCGAGGGCGGCGTCGACATCCGCCTCGGCGGCGTGGCGTCCGCGCAGGCGGACCAGGGTCGCCTCCGCGTCCTGCAGGGCGCCCGAGGCGTGAGCGATGCCGCGCCGGCCATTGGCGCCGGCCCGGCGGACGGCCTCGGTGGCCCGGGCCGCCTGAAGGCCGCGATCGAGATCCCGCAGGCGGCGCTCGCCATCCTCCACGAGGCGGCGCAAGCGCGAGACCTCTTCCGAGAATTCTCCGAGCGCCGCGCGCCGGTCCGCCACCTCGTCCTCCAAGGCGGCGATGCGGATAGCGGCTTCGGTGGCGAGATCCTCCCGCCGGTCGGCGAGCGCCTTGCCGGCTGATGCCTCAAGAACGGCGGCGCGCTCCGTCAGGGCCTCGACCGCCTTGGTCTCCCCGGCCTGGTGCGCCATCGCGATCGCCAGTTCGCGCCGCGCCACCGCCAAGGCTCCGGCCGCATCCCGGATCTGCTGGCGCAGGAGCGCGACGGCATTCGCGTCGTGCAGGGCTTGGGCTTGGTCGGCGACCGTGCCGCGCAACAGGTCGCTCAGGGTCTTCAACATGCGACTACCCTTTCGTGGGAACGGCTTGCCCGCCTCGCGAGCTAACTTGAACGCCGTTCACGAAATGACGTATACCCCCATTCGGATCGAACGCAAGGACTTTCGTGAACGACGTTCCAAAAAAGTTGGGCCGACCCTCGAAATCCGACCGGACGCGGGCCGAGGAACGGTTCGCCCTCGCGCGGATCGCGCTCGAACTGATCGAGCAGGGCGGCCTGGAGGCGCTCACCGCGCGCGCCGTCGCGGAGCGCGCCGGCATGTCGGTGGGCGCCGTCTACAAGGTGTTCGGGGACCTGGAGGCGCTTCGCCTCGAAGCCAACGCGATCACGATGCGCGACCTGAAGCGCGTGCTCGAAGCGTCCCTGTCCCGGAGCGCGGGCGAGCCCGCCACGGAGCGGCTGCTGACACTCGCCGACGCCTATGCCGGCTTCGCGCGGCTGCGCCGCAACGCCTGGACCGCCATGCTCGCGCCCAGGGTCTCGGACGCGCCCCCCGAGATGGCCGGCGAGATCGCGGCGTTGTTCGGATTGATCGGCGGGGTGCTCAAGGAGACGGGCCGGGTTCCCGACGCCGAGATCGACATCGCGGTGAAGGCGCTCTGGGCCAGCGTCCACGGAATGGTGCATCTCGGAGAGACGAACGGGCTCGGCCCGATCTCTCCCGAGGATGTGCCGCGCATGACGCGCCTGCTCGTCACCGCCGCCGTGCGCGGGCTCGTGGGCGAGGATCGCGGCACGACATCGTGACCGGCAAGACGGGAATCGTGTCACGGCCAGGCCGTCCCGTCGCCGCATTCGGGCGGATGGATGCGCCGCGAAGACGGGCGCGCGTCAAGCCGCACCGTTCACATGGGATTCCGCGATGCGCCTCCGCAACGCCATCGGCCTCTTGCTCGCCGCACTGCTCCTCGCTGCGGCCTGGCCCGCCATGCCGGCCTCGGCCGCCGAGAAGCGCATCGCGCTCGTCGTCGGCAACGCCGCGTATCAGGCCGGCCCGATCGCCACCGCCGCCAACGATGCCGGGCTCGTCGCCCAGACGCTGCAGGCGGCGGGCTTCGACGTGATCGGCGCGCGGGATCTCGACGAGGACGCCCTGCGCAAATCGCTGCGCGACTTCGTCGACAAGGCCGCCGCCGCCGGACCCGACACGGTGACGTTCGTCTACCTCGCCGGTTACGGCCTTCAGCTGGAAGGCGAGAATTACTTCGCCCCCATCGACCTGCGGGTGGCGAGCGCCGCCGACATCTCGCTGCGCGCGCTGCGGATCTCGGACTACACGAAGAGCCTCGCCGCCCTGCCGCTGAAGGCGCGCTTCCTCGTCCTCGACGGGGCGCGGCGCACGCCCTTCACCGTGCCGGACAAGCCCCTGGCCGGCGGTCTCGCCCTGACCGAGGCCGAGCCCGGCAGCCTGATCGCCACCAACGCCGCCCCGGGGACGGTCGGACCGGACGAGAAGGGACCCTACGGTGCCTACGCCCAGGCGCTCGTCGAGATGATCCGCGAGGGCGGGCTCACACCCGGCCCGCTGTTCGACCGGGTGCGCCTGCGCGTCGATGCCGCCACGAAGGGCGCCGAGGTGCCGTGGGATGCCGACCGCACGGCCTCCGCCTTCGTGTTCTTCGACCGGGCCGCCGACGCCCCCGCCCTCGGCCGCGAGCGGGCCGCCGCCCTTCGCGACCGGCCCCTGCGCGATCTCGGCGTCCAGGATGCCTATGCCGTCTGCCTGGAGCGCGACGACCTTCCCCATTACCAGCAATTCGTGGCCGATTACCCCGGCGAGGCCCTGGCGAGGCGGGTACGGGCGCTGATCGCCGCCCGCCGCGAGGCGGTGGTCTGGCGGCGCACCTGGATCGTCGGCACGCCGGACGCCTACTGGTCCTACCTCGACCGCTATCCGCGTGGGCCCCATGCCTGGGACGCGCGCCGCCGCCTCGCCTCCCTCGCCGCCGCGCTGGAGCCGCCGCCGCGCTTCGCGACCCTCGTCTACGACGTGCCGCCGCCTCCGCCCGAGGAGATCGTGTACGTCGACCGGCCGGTGCTGTTCCTCGACGATCCGGTCTTCGCCCTGCCCCCGCCGCCGCCGCCGGCCCTCGTGTTCCTCCCGCCGCCGCCGGCCTATCTCGTGGCGCTGGCGCCGCCGCCGCCGGTCTACGGTCTGTTCGTCCTGCCGGCGCCGCCGGTCGTGCCGGTTCCGGTCTACGTGTCCGCGCCGGCCTATGTGGCGCCGCCGCCGAACAACGTGCTGTTCCAGAACATCCACAACACGACGATCATCGAGCAGATCAACCGCCAGAACGCGGCGGCTCCGGCGGTGCCGGGCGCCGCGATCGGTGCCGGCGCGGTGGCCGGAGCCGCCCTCGGCGCGGCGGCGACCCGGGTGGCGCTGCCCACGGCCCTGCAACAGCGGGCGGCGGTGGCGCCCGCGCCGCTTCCCGGTTCCGCGCCGGCGACGCCCTCCGCTCTCTCCGCGCGGCCGGACCCGGGGCACGCCCTGCCCGGCGCGAACGGCCAGGCGCTTCCGGCGAACGCAGCCAGCGTCGCGCCGGCTCAGCCGAGACCACCGGTCGGCGCGGCGCAGCCTCCCGCTCCCCGCCCCGCCGCCGCGATTCCCGCCCCTCGGCCGGGCGGACCGTCGTTCGATCCACGCGGGGCGCAAAGCCGGCAACAGGCAGTCCGCCAGCCGCTGGCGCAGCAGGCCGTCCAGCGACGGCAGGCCATGCAGGCGCAAATCGCGCAGCAGCGGGCGATCCAGAGGCCGCAAGCCCCCGCCCGTCAGGTGCAGGCCGTTCAGCGACCGCAACAGTTTGCCCCGCACCCGCAGATGATGCGGCGCCCGCCTCCGGCCCCTCACCCGGCGGCGCGGCCCGCGCCCCCGGCTCCTGCCCCGATGGCGCGGGCGGCGCCCCCGCCGCCGCGCGGCAATGCGCATCCCCCCTGTCCGCCCGGCCATCCCTGCCGGTAAAAACGTCGCGGGACGGTTTCGCGGGCATGGGGCTGTTTCCGAAAAGCACTGAAAGCCGGCAGTAACCCCTGCCGGCCATGATGCCGTCGCGCAGGTTGCCGCGTGGATTGCGACGGATCGGGACGGATGAGCTTTACCCAGGCTTCGCGCGCGTTTTTCGCGAGATGCTTCGACTATTCGGGGCGCTCCTCCCGGTCCGAGTATTGGTATGCAGTTCTGTTCCTGCTGCTCGCCTCGGCCGCTTGCACAATCGTCGATGCCGCGATCGGCTGGCCGGTGTTCTCGGCGTTGTTCAACCTGGTAACGTTCCTGCCGAACATCAGCCTCGGGGTCCGCCGATTGCACGATACCGGGCATTCCGGCTGGTGGCTCCTGGCGCCCGTCGTCCCGGCCTTCACGGTGGCCTTCGTCGCGGTGCTGGCGGGGACGCAGGCGGCGGCCCTCGTCGGGGCCGTCGGTGGCCTCGTGGGCTTGGGCGTGATCGTGACGATGCTGGTGTGGTTCTGTCGCGCGGGCACCCCCGGCGACAACCGTTACGGACCGAACCCGCTCGGGCTTCAATTACCGGCGATCTAGGCCCCACGCGGATCCGTCGGATCACGCCATCTCGCCGTCACTGTGCGCGAAAGTCCACCCGTGCCACCAGTCCCGGACCGTCGGCGCGGGCCGCGAGGGTGACGGCCCCGCCGATCCGATCCGCCAGGGCCCGGACGATGGCGAGCCCGAGGCCGCTGCCGTCCGGGCCGTTCCGCGACGCGACGCGATAGAAGCGCTCGAACACCCTCTCGCGCTCTGCGTCGGGAATGCCGGGTCCCTCGTCCTCCACGAACGCGCAGGCCCCGGCGTGCGTCCGCGCGACCCGGAGCGTGGTCACCCCACCGGCCCGGTTGTAGCGGATCGCGTTGTCGACGAGGTTCGTGAGGATCTCCCCGACGATGAAAGGGTCGCCCAGGATCGGCAGCGCCCCGTCCGGACGATCGAGCACGATCTCGGTGCCGCGCGAGAGGGCGTTGGTCACCTGCTCCGTGACGACGCGGGTGGCGATCTCGCCGAGGTCGGCGCTCGCGGCCGAGGCCGGCTCGCGACCCTGTCCCTGGTCGGCACGGGCCAGGGCGATCAGCTGGGACAGGAGCCGTTCCAGCCGCCGCGCCGCGCCGTCGATCTCGTCGATCGCCGCCTCGCGGGCGGGGTCGCCGGCAGGGCTGCGGCGGAGAAGCTCCACGTGCATCCTGAGCACCGCGAGGGGCGTCCGCAATTGGTGGGACGCATCGGAGGTGAAGCTGCGCTCCCCTTCGATCGCCCGGTCCAGGCGGTGGAGCAGCGTGTTGAGGGCCTGAACCGGCGCCATCGCCTCGCGCGGCACGCGGGCGACGTCGAGCGGCTGAAGGCTGACGGCGCCCGGCGCGGCCCGGCGGCCGATCTCGTCGCTCAACCGGGTGAGCGGCCGCAGGCCGCTGTCGATGCTGTACCAGGACAGCGTGCCGATCAGGGCCAGGAGCCCGAGTTCGGCGAGGGCGAGCCCGGCCAGCAGGCGCCGCTCCAGGCTCTGACGGGCCTCGCGGGTCTCGGCCACCTGGACGAGGACCGGGCTCGGCTTCCCGTAGACGCGGCGCGCCTGGGCGGCGATCCTGACGCTCGCCCCGCGGACCACCCCGTCGCGGTGGGCCGTCACGCCCGGTACGAGGGCGCCGACATCCACGTTCGGGAGGTCGCGGTAGCCGGTCACCAGCTCTCCGAGATAGGTGACGCTGTAGTAGATCCTGTCCTGGGCTTGGCTTTCGAGCATCCCGAGGGCGACGCGGGGAAGATCGACCGAGACCTCGCCGTCCTCCACCGTCAGCCGCTCGGCGATGGCGAGGACGGATCCATCGAGGAGGCGGTCATGCGTCGTCTCCACGACGTCGCGGATGACGAGGGCGCCCGCGAAGCCGAGCAGCAGCGCGAGCGCCAGCACCGGCAGCAGCATGCGCACCAGGAGACGCCGCCGGAGCGAGGGCGGGCGGGCGCTCGTCACACCGGCATCAGCAGGTAGCCGAGACCCCGGATGGTGCGGATCTCGGGGCCGTCCGGCTGCAATTTCTTGCGAAGCCGGGCGACGTAGAGTTCGAGGGCGTTCGGCGCGACCGGCTCGTCGAAGCCGAAGATCTCCGCGCTCAGCCGCTCCTTCGGGACGGGCTTGCCGGCCCGCGTCATCAGAACCGTCAGGACGGCGAGTTCCCGGCGGCGCAGGGGCACGGGCACGCCGCCGAGGGTGACGATCCCCGTCGTCCGGTCGAGTTCCAGGGTGCCGCAGCGCAGGACGGGGTTCGGCACGGCCTGCCCCCGCCTGACGAGGGCGCGCACCCGCGCCTCGAACTCGGCGAGGTCGAACGGCTTCGGCAGGTAATCGTCCGCGCCGAGATCGAGGCCGCGCACGCGGTCCGTGACGGAGTCCCGCGCCGTCAGCACCATGACCGGAACGGTCGAGCCCGCCGCGCGGACGGCCTTGAGCACGTCGAAGCCCGGCAGGCCCGGCAGGCCGAGATCCAGCACGACGAGGCTGTAGGGCTCACTGAGGGCGAGTTGCACCGCATCCGCCCCGTCGGCCTCATGGTCGACGGCGTATCCGCCCTGCCGGAGGGCGGCGACCAAGCCACGGGCCAGGGCGGCATCGTCCTCGACGACCAGAACGCGCATGCGCCTCCCACGGTGGATCGGCTTGGCCGGAGCGGCGCCTCGGGTTTAGCATCCCCGGCCGGCCCCTGCCCATCGGAGGCGGGTCGATCTCGCGGACACAAGGGAGGAGTGTGTTGCGGTTGCGCCTCGCCGTCGGCCTGCTGCTGCTCGCCTTGCGCTCCGTCCCGGCGCTGGCCGAACCGTCCGTGGCGGCCGGGGATGCGGGGGGCGCCGGGGTGACGGGCGACTCCGTCGTGGTCGTCCACGCGACCACCGACGAGGCCGAGGTGTCCGGGCTGATAGCGGGCTTCCGCAAGGCGCATCCCGGCGTGGCGGTGTCCTACACCAAGATGGACTCCGCCCGCCTCTACGACAGCTTCGTCGAGGAGGCCGCCGCAGGCGCCAGCACGGTCGACATCGTGTGGAGCTCGGCCATGGACCGCCAGATCAAGCTGGTGAACGACGGCTATGCCGCCCGCTACGTCTCGGCCGAGACCGCCGCCCTGCCCTCCTGGGCGGTATGGCGCAACGAGGCCTTCGGCGTGACGGCGGAGCCGATCGCCATGGCCTACAACAGGACGCTCCTGCCGCCGGAGCGCGTGCCGGCCTCCCGCGCCGCGTTGATCCAGGCCCTCACCGAGCATCCGGACGAGTGGAAGGGCAAGGTCGCCGCCTACGACCCCGAGCGGAGCGGCGTCGGTTCCCTCGTCCTCGCGCAGGACGCCGAGGTCACGCCGCGCACCTGGGATCTCGTCTCCGCCCTCGGGCAGGCGGGCGTGAAGCTCTACACCCGCACCGAGACGATGCTGGACCGGATCTCGGACGGGGAAGCCCTCCTCGCCTACGGGGTGTTCGGCGCCTACGCCCTCGAGCGGGCGAAGCAGGATCCGGCGATCGGGATCGTGCTGCCGAGCGACTACACGCTCCTCGTCTCCCGCATCGCCTTCATCGCGAGGGACGCGCCCCATCCCGCCGCCGCCCGCCTGTTCCTCGATTACATGCTCTCCCGCGAGGGGCAGGCGCAGCTCGCCGCGCGGGCGCTCACGCCCGCCCGTCTCGATGCGCGCCGGGCCGATGATCCCGTCGCCTCCGCCCCGACCCTGCGGCCGGTCGCCGTCGGGCCGGAATTGCTGGCCAATCTCGACCAGATCCGCCGGGCGCGGATGCTGCGGCGCTGGCGGCGGGCGATGGAGGGGCGCTGAGCCGCGACAGCTTCGTGACAGGTCTCGCCCCGTATAGGGGTGACAAGCGCCGCAGAGTCGGTGCGATTCCATGGGAGGATCGGTACACGGCTGCGGCCCGCCACGGGCGGCCCCGCCGGAGCCGCACCGACGCTTCCCTCATGCGGCCACGACCGCTCCTGCGCCCGAGGGAGGCAACCATGACACAGGCCAACCCGTCGAGTTCCAAAGTCGCCACGGTCCTGCGCGTGACCAGCGGCAACTTCCTGGAGATGTTCGACTTCTTCCTGTTCGGCTTCTACGCCACCTACATTTCCAAGACGTTCTTCCCGGTCGGCAACGAGTTCGCCTCGTTGATGCTGACCTTCATGACCTTCGGCGCGGGCTTCCTGATGCGGCCCCTCGGGGCGATCTTCCTCGGCGCCTATGTCGACAGCATCGGCCGCCGCAAGGGGCTGATCGTGACGCTCGGCATCATGGCGACGGGCACGATCCTGATCGCCTTCGTGCCGGGCTACGGCACGATCGGGCTGATGGCGCCCTTCCTCGTCCTGATCGGCCGGCTGCTCCAGGGCTTCTCGGCGGGCGTCGAACTCGGCGGCGTGTCGGTCTACCTGTCCGAGATGGCGACCCCCGGCAACAAGGGCTTCTACGTGTCCTGGCAGTCCGGCAGCCAGCAGGTCGCGGTGATGTTCGCGGCGGTGATCGGCTTTATCCTCAACCACGCCCTCTCCCCCGCCGACATGAACGAATGGGGCTGGCGCATCCCGTTCTTCATCGGCTGCGCGATCGTGCCGTTCCTGTTCTACATCCGGCGCTCGCTGGAGGAGACGGAGGAGTTCCTGAAGCGCAAGCACCGGCCGTCCATGGGCGAGGTGTTCGGCTCGCTCGCCCGGAACTGGCAGATCGTGCTTCTCGGGATGCTCCTCGTGGGCATGACCACGATCTCGTTCTACACGATCACCGTCTACACGCCGACCTTCGGCAAGACCGTCCTCAAGCTGTCCGACACGGACAGCCTGCTCGTCACCTTCTGCACCGCCCTGTCCAACCTGTTCTGGCTGCCGGTGATGGGGGCGCTGTCCGACCGCGTCGGGCGCAAGCCGATCCTGCTCGTCTTCTCGACCCTGACCCTGCTGACGGCCTATCCGGTGCTGGCCTGGCTCGTGGCCAACGCGAGCTTCGGGCACATGCTGATCGCGCTCCTGTGGCTCTCCTTTCTGTACGGCAGCTACAACGGCGCGATGGTGGTGGCCCTGACGGAGGTGATCCCGGCGAGCGTCCGCACGGCCGGCTTCTCCCTCGCCTATTCGCTGGCAACGGCCCTGCTCGGAGGGTTCACGCCGCTCGTCTCCACGTGGCTGATCGAGGCGACGGGCAACCGCGCGGCCCCCGGCCTGTGGATGGCGTTCGGCGGGGCGTGCGGCCTGATCGCCACGCTCCTGATCTACCGCCGGGCCACCCGGCCGGTCGCCCTGGGCGCCCCCGCCTGACCGCACGGCCGGGGACGACCCTCCCCGGCCCCCATGCATCGACCGGAGCCGCCCGGTTCGGACGATCTACGAGGAGGAGATAGCGACGGCCTCGGGGCTTCGGGGCCGGACGGCGCCGAGCCTGCGGGTCCGAGACTTCGCCGTGTTGGACGCGGTTCGCGGGATCCGCGTGCCGGAGAGGGCAAAGTACAACAGGAGCATTGAGGAGTTGAAAGTGCCGATGCCGCCGGACTCGAACGCGGCATGGCTGATCCAGTCCAGGAGGATGGCGGCGCCGAACGCGGCGGACGGATCGCCGGTCTCCAGCGTCAGCGAGATTTTCCGAACGATCGCGACGATGAACAGGATGCAAAGACCGATCGCGATCGGAATGCCGAAGGCGACGGCGAATTCCAGTGCCGTGTTGTGGAAGTTGAAGCCCGACTTGCTCTTGATGCCGGCATAATTCCAAAGGATCTCCGCATCCGGATTGCCGATCACCCAGAAACCGTTGAATCCCGTGCCGAGCCACGGACGGGCCTCGATGGCGGCGCGGGCGCGCTCCCACAAGAATACGCGTCCGGTGAGATCGGCGGATTTATTGAAGAACTGCAGAATGGCGGCCCAGATATCGGCGCCGAAGATGATGCACAGGACGATGATCGGTATCGCGACGATCAGGATCTTGGCGCGATACTCCGGCGCCATTCTGGAGAGCCATTGCAGCCCGAAGAACGTAATGCCGTTGACGACGATGCCGACCAGCGCTCCCGAGGCACGCGCGGCCAGGATGGCGAACAGGCCGGTGACGAAGCACAGAATGCCGGCATAGACCGGCACCAGCCGTCGCGTGGCCAAGCCGTACTGGATGACGAACAACGCGGCCAGCGCGCCTCCCGATGCGATGGCCCCGATGTAGCTCTTACCGCCGTTGATGCCCACTTCGACGGACGCGCCCTGATTGAGCCAAGCGACCTTGTTCTGCGCGTAGACCGATATCAGCAGATACAGGAGGCTCGCCGCCATCTGGCCCATGATCGTTCCCGGCCTGTGCCAGTACGCCATATGCACGCCGATCACCGCGACGATGGCGAATTGGGTGCCGTAATAGAGCGTCACGGACGGATACTCTGACCATAAGAACGAGACGACGCATATGAACGCCGGGCAGAGTATCAGGGCTTCGCGATACAAGATCGTCAGTGTCGATGTCGGGTAGATGAGCAGCATGACGAATGCCGCTGCCAGGACCATGACGATACTGATCGTGGGCAGCAGGCTTGCGATATGGAGGATGAAGAAGATAAAGAACGAAAACAACATGCTGAACGTGCCGGGCCAACCCCAGCCGGCCGTATAGGGCGATGCGTCAACTCGGCTTCTCGCGGTCGTCATGCATCATGCTCTTGGTGGGTGAGCGGATACGGCTCGAAATTTCGTACTGATCGACCGGCGGAATCGCGCACGCTTGACTGCATCGAGCCGCGCCTTCTCCAGTTCGGCATAGTGTTGGCGGTGTCTATAGTACACGCCATTGTGAATCTCAAAAGCCTGCCGGCTCGCCGATCATGCAGGGCGAACCTTCACGCGTACGGCCAGAATGCGGCGCCATGGCGGTGCGGCCTCCGGCGGGCCCGGCCGCTGCGGGACAGCGACCACCGGGCGCCCCCCGCTTCGTTGAGATCGCAGCCCCGGCGGCCTATGCAGGGACCCATGGACCTTCGCGCTTCCACCGGCCAACCCGTGGCCCCCCTCGCCTGCCCGGCGCCGCATGCCGGCAAGGCGGCCCCGTTCCTGCCCATGAGCCTCGCGGAAATGGCGGCGCTCGGGTGGGATGCCTGCGACATCGTGCTGGTGACGGGCGACGCCTATGTCGACCATCCGAGTTTCGGCATGGCTATCATCGGCCGGCTGCTCGAATCGCAGGGGTTCAGGGTCGGCATCATCGCCCAGCCGGATTGGCAGTCGGCGGAGCCGTTCAAGGCGCTGGGCAAGCCGAGGCTGTTCTTCGGCGTCACCGGCGGCAACCTCGATTCGATGGTGAACCGCTACACGGCGGACCGCCGCCTGCGGCATGACGACGCCTACACGGCCGGCGGGGAAGGCGGAAAGCGGCCGGATCGCTGCACCATCGTCTACACGCAGCGCTGCCGCGAGGCCTACAAGGACGTGCCGATCATCCTCGGCGGCATCGAGGCCTCGCTGCGCCGCATCGCCCATTACGATTACTGGTCCGACAAGGTGCGCCGCTCGATCCTGGCCGACGCGAAGGCGGATCTGCTGATCTACGGCAATGCCGAGCGCGCCGTGGTCGAGGTGGCGAACCGCCTCGCGGCCGGCGAGACGCCGAAGGACCTCGACGCGATCCGGGGCGTCGCCCTGTTCCGCCGCGTGCCCGAGCACGTCACCGAACTTCCTGCCGACGACCTCGATTCGACCGACGAGGCCGCGACCCGCCGGCCGGGCGACACCGTGATCCGGCTCCCGGCCTACGAGCAGGTGAAGGACGACAAGGAGGCCTATGCCCGCGCCTCGCGGGTGCTGCACCGGGAGGCCAACCCCGGCAACGCCCGCCCGCTGGTCCAGCGCCACGGCGACCGCGACCTGTGGCTGAACCCGCCGCCGATCCCGCTCACCAGCGACGAGATGGATGCGGTCTACGACCTGCCCTACGCCCGCGCCCCGCATCCGTCCTACGGCGACGCGAAGATCCCCGCCTGGGACATGATCAAGTTCTCGGTGACGATCATGCGCGGCTGCTTCGGCGGCTGCACCTTCTGCTCGATCACCGAGCACGAGGGCCGCGTCATCCAGAACCGCTCGGAGGGCTCGATCCTGCGCGAGATCGAGCGGATCCGCGACAAGACGCCGGGTTTCACCGGCGTCATCTCGGATGTCGGCGGGCCGACCGCGAACATGTACCGGATGGCCTGCAAGGATCCAAAGATCGAGGCGGCGTGCCGCCTGCCCTCCTGCGTCTTCCCGGACATCTGCCCGAACCTCAACACCTCGCACGACGACCTGATCCGGCTCTACCGGAAGGTCCGCGAGGTGGAGGGCGTCAAGAAGGTGATGGTCGCCTCCGGCGTGCGCTACGACCTCGCGGTCAGGAGCCCGGAATACGTCAAGGAACTCGTGACCCACCATGTCGGCGGTCGCCTGAAGATCGCGCCCGAGCACACCGAGCGCGGCCCCCTCGACAAGATGATGAAGCCGGGGATCGGCACCTACGACCGCTTCAAGGCGATGTTCGACGCCGCCGCGAAGGAGGCCGGCAAGAAATACTACCTGATCCCGTATTTCATCGCGGCGCATCCGGGCACGACCGACGAGGACATGATGCACCTCGCGCTCTGGCTCAAGAAGAACGACTATCGCGCCGATCAGGTGCAGACCTTCCTGCCCTCGCCCATGGCGACCGCGACGGCCATGTACCACACCGAGATCAACCCGCTGCGGGGCGTGCGGCGCGGCGGCAGCGAGCCGGTCGAGGCGATCAAGGGGATGCGGCAGCGCCGGCTGCACAAGGCGTTCCTGCGCTACCACGACCCCGAGAACTGGCCCCTGCTGCGCGAGGCGTTGCGCGAGATGGGCCGCGCCGATCTCATCGGGCCGCGACCGGACCAGCTCGTGCCGTTCTCGCAGCCGCCGGGGACCGGCTCTGGGGCGGCGAACGGGCGGGGCCAGCCGCGCCCGGTCTATCGCCCGAAAGGCGGGCAGAGCTTCACCACGAAGGGCGTGCCCCTGAGGAAGTGACGCGCCCGGCGCGTCGCGACGACAGGGCGAATGCCCCAGAAACATCCCGGACACCCGACCGTGCCAGTATCCGCGTGAGACGACGGGGTGCCCTCACCTTCCCTCCCGGGCGGGTCGGCGGCGGATATCCTCTGCGGCGCAAGGAACACGTCGCCCGCGGCGTGTCTCGCTGGCACGTTGTCTGCGGCTGGATACAAAATTACTCTGGCTCCCAAAGCAGGCGGATCGACGGGCGGAAACCGGCCTATGCTGAGCGAAGACGTGCATGACCGCGACGCCTCTCGATCCGACGAGGCGGGCGCGCCGCGACGGGAGGGGAGCGGCCCCCTCGGTGCGACCGGTCCCGCGCCGAAACGCTCCCGCGCGGCGTGGCTGATCCTGCTGCTGCTCATCGGGGCGGGCGGCGGCGCCTATGGCTACACGCGCTGGACCCAGCCCCCGGCGAAGCCCAAGACGAGTGCCGCGCTGCCCGTGCCCGTCACCCTCGGCATGGTCGAGCAGGGGCCGTTCGCCCTGGTGTCGAACGGGCTCGGCACCGTTCAGGCCTTCAACACCGTTCAGGTGCGCACCCGCGTCGACGGCGAGATCCAGCAGGTCGCGTTCCGCGAGGGCCAGACCGTCCACAAGGGCGACCTCCTGGTGCAGGTCGACCCGCGCCCCTATCAGGCGGCGCTGGATCAGGCGAAGGCCAAGAAGGACCAGGACACGGCCAATCTCGGCAACGCCAAGGCCGACCAGACGCGCTATGCCGGCCTTGGCGCCTACGCCTCCCGCCAGCAACTGGAGACGCAGACCGCCCTCGTCGCCCAGCTCACCGCGCAGGTGGCCTCCGATCAGGCGGCCATCGACAACGCCACGACGCAGGTCGGCTACGCCTCGATCCGCGCGCCCATCGAGGGCGTCACGGGCTTCCGGCAGGTCGATATCGGCAACATCGTCACGGCGGCGGGGCAGACCCCGATCGTGACGATCACGCAGGTGGAGCCGATCTTCGTCGTCTTCACGGCGCCGGAGGACCAATTGCCCGCGATCACGGCCGCGCTGAAGGCCGGCGACGTGCCGGTGGAGGCATGGTCGTCCGACGGGCTCACCAAACTCGCGGACGGCAAGCTCGCCCTGTTCAACAACCAAGTCGACACCGCCACTGGCACGATCCGTCTGAAGGCGGTGTACGAGAACAAGACCCACACGCTGTGGCCGGGCCTCTCGGTCTCGACCAAGATGCGCGTCGGCACGGTGGCCCAGGCCATCACGGTTCCCGACGACGCGGTTCAGCACGGGCCGGACGGGCTGTTCGCCTTCATCGTGGACGACGCGAACCGGGCGCACCAGCGTCCGCTGAAGGCGGGGCGCTCGGATTCGGGCCGGACGCGGATCCTCAGCGGGGACATCCAGCCCGGCGAGCGGGTGATCGTCGCCGGCCAGTACAAGGTGCAGGAGGGCAGCCTCGTGGCCGATCCGCACGGGGCCGCGCACACCGCGCAGGTGGAGCAGGTGGGGACGGTCCGGTGACGAAGGGCGGCATCTCGGCGCCGTTCATCCGGTTCCCGGTCGCGACCACGCTGATCATGGTCGGGATCCTGTTCCTCGGGGTGGTGGCCTATCCGCTGCTCGGCGTCGCGCCGCTGCCGCAGGTGGATTTCCCGACGATCCAGGTGACGGCGCAGCTCCCCGGCGCGAGCCCGGAGACGATGGCCTCCTCGGTCGCGCAGCCGCTGGAGCGGCAGTTCTCGCAGATCCCCGGCGTCTCGCAGATGACCTCGACGAGTTCGCTCGGCATCTCGACGGTCACGGTGCAGTTCGACCTGAACCGCAACATCGACGGCGCAGCGAGCGACATCCAGGCGGCGATCAACGCCGCCAGCGGCCAGTTGCCGAAGAACCTGCCGACCCCGCCGACCTACCGCAAGGTCAATCCGGCGGACTCGCCGATCCTGCTATTGTCGGCCACCTCCGACACCATGCCGCTGATCGACGTGGACGACGCGGTGGACGTGCAACTCGCCCAGCGCATCAGCCAGATCTCGGGCGTCGCGCAGGTGTTCATCGGCGGCCAGCAGAAGCCCGCCGTGCGCATCCAGATCGATCCGGCCAAGCTCGTGGCCAAGGGCCTGTCCCTGGAGGACGTGCGCGCGCAGCTCACGCTCACCACCGTCAACAACCCGAAGGGCAGCATCGACGGCGGCAGCCACAGCTACACGATCTACGCCAACGACCAGCTCACCGCCGCGCAGAACTGGAACGACGTCATCGTCGCCTATCGCGACGGCGCCCCCTTGCGCGTGCGCGACATCGGCCAGGCGGTCGCCGGCCCGGAGGACACCAAGCAGGCGGGCTGGACCAACGGGAAGCGCGGCGTCTTCCTCGTGGTGTTCAAGCAGCCCGGCGCCAACGTCATCGACACGGTGGACAGCATCAAGGAGCAGCTGCCGCGCCTGACCGCCACCCTGCCGGCCGCCATCAAGATCGGCATCCTCAGCGACCGGACCCAGACGATCCGCGCCTCGGTGGAGGACGTGCAGTTCACCCTGATCCTGACGATCGCGCTGGTGGTCGGCGTGATCTTCGTCTTCCTGCGCAGCTTCTGGGCAACGGTGATCCCGAGCGTGACCGTGCCGCTGGCGCTGCTCGGCGCCTGCGCGCTGATGTGGATGGCGGGCTACACCCTCGACAACCTCTCCCTGATGGCCCTGACCATCTCGGTGGGTTTCGTGGTGGACGACGCCATCGTCGTCTTGGAGAATATCAGCCGCTACATCGAGGAGGGGATGCGGCCGATGGAGGCCGCGTTCAAGGGCGCGGGCGAGATCGGCTTCACCATCGTCTCGATCTCGGTCTCGCTGATCGCGGTGCTGATCCCCCTCCTTCTGATGGGCGGGATCATCGGGCGGCTGTTCCGCGAATTCGCCGTCGTGCTGTCGATGACCATCGCGGTCTCGGCCTTCGTGTCGCTGACGCTCACGCCGATGATGGCCTCGCGGCTCCTCAAGCCGCATTCGGCCGAGCGCCATGGCCGCCTCTACCGGATGAGCGAAGCCGCGTTCGATGGGCTGCTGGCGGCCTATGCCGACGCGCTGGATGTCGCCCTGCGCTTCCGCCGCGTGACGCTCCTCGTCTTCTTCGCCACGCTGGGGCTGACCGGCTACCTGTTCGTGGCGATCCCGAAGGGCTTCTTCCCGCAGCAGGACACCGGCTTCATGATCGGCGTCACCGAGGCGAACCAGGACATCTCGTTCTCAGGCATGAAGGCGCTGCAGGAGAAGGTCGGCGCCATCGTCCAGGCCGATCCGGCGGTGGCCGGGCTCGGCATGTCGCTCGGCGGCAACGGGCAGGCCCTGAACTCCGGGCGCATGTACATCGCCCTCAAGCCCCGCGACGAGCGCGATGCCAACGCGTTCCAGGTGATCTCCCGGCTGCGGCCGAAGCTGGAGCGGCTGGAGGGAATCCGCACCTTCATCCAGGCCACGCAGGACGTGCGAACCGGCGGCCGCACCTCGCGGACGCAGTTCGAGTACACGTTGCAGGACCCGGACCTCGCCGAACTGAACACCTGGGCGCCGCGCATCCTCGATAAGCTCAAGACCCTGCCCGAATTGCGCGACGTCGCCACCGACCAGCAGACGCGGGGCACGACGCTGACGCTGTCCATCGACCGCGACGCCGCCTCGCGCTACGGCATCACGCCCCAACTCATCGACGACACGCTCTACGACGCGTTCGGCCAACGCCAGATCGCGCAGTATTTCACCCAGCTGAACAGCTACCACGTGGTGATGGAAGTGCTGCCGGCGTTGCAGGGCAGCGTCGAGAGCCTGGACCGGATCTACATCAAGGCGCCGATCGGCGGCGGGCAGGTTCCGCTCGCGGCCTTCGCCCATTGGACGACCGATCCGGTGGCGCCGCTCGCGGTGAACCACCAGGGCCAGTTCCCGGCGGTGACGATCAGCTTCAACCTCGCGCCCGACGTGGCCCTGGGTCGGGCCACGGATGCCATCGGCCAGGCGATGCGGGATTTGCAGGTGCCGTCCACCGTGACGACCGGCTTCCAGGGCACCGCGCAGGCGTTCCAGCAATCGCTCGCGACGGTGCCGCTGCTGATCCTGGCGGCCCTGTTCGTGGTCTACCTGATCCTCGGCATCCTCTATGAGAGCTTCATCCACCCGATCACCATCCTGTCGACCCTGCCCTCGGCGGGCGTCGGCGCGCTGGCGGTGCTGATGGCGGCGGGGTTCGATTTCAGCCTGATCGCGCTGATCGGCATCATCCTCCTCATCGGCATCGTGAAAAAGAACGGCATCATGCTGGTCGACTTCGCCATCGTGGCCGAGCGCGAGGACGGGCTGACGCCGGAGGCCGCCATCCGGCAGGCGGCGCTTCTGCGCTTCCGCCCCATCCTGATGACCACGATGGCCGCCCTGCTCGGCGGCATCCCGCTGATGCTGGCGACAGGCACCGGTTCGGAGATCCGTCAGCCGTTGGGCTACGCCATGGTCGGCGGCCTCGCCGTGAGCCAGGTGCTGACGCTGTTCACGACGCCGGTGATCTACATCTACCTCGACCGGCTGGCGCACCGCCTGTCCTTCCGGGACAAGCCGGAGAGCGCGGACGGGGCGTCGGAGGCCGTGGACGGTCGCGGGTCAGGGTCGCTGCACCCGGCGGAATGATCGCCAGCGGGCGCGAAGCCCGGCTCCGCCGTTTCGACGCATTCACGTTCTGAAACGTTCTTGCTCCATGATGCACGAAGACAGTCGAGATCTTCGCCCGTGCCCCATGAGACGCTGAACGAGAAGATCAAGCGGCACCTCGCACGGCGGGTCGTGACCTCCCGCGTGCCCCTCACCCTCGACCGCGCGAGCGTGAGCTTCACCTTCGACGACATCGCCGACTCGGCGGCACGGGAGGGGGCGCGCCTCCTGGAGGAGCGGGGCGTGCGCGGGACGTTCTACGTCTGCGGCGGTCTCGCCGGCACCGGGTGGGATCTCTATCCCCTGGCGAGCCTCGAGACCGTGGCGGGCCTCGCCCGGCGCGGGCACGAGATCGGCTGCCACACCGCGACGCATCCGAACGGCGCGACGACCGGCACCTCTGCCTATCTGCGCGACGTCGAGGCGAATGCCGGCATCCTGGAGCCGGTGATCGGGCGGCGCCTCTCGACCTTCGCCTATCCCTACGGCGCGATCGGATTGCCGCATAAGCTGGCGCTCCAACGCAGGTTCCTCGCCTGCCGGGGCATCCATGGCGGCCCGATTACCCGCCGGTTCGACCGTGGCCGCCTGGAGGCGGTGGCCCTGGAGGACGCGACCATCGGCGAGGCCGGGATCGACGCGGTGCTGGACGACGCCGTGGCGCGGGGCGCGTGGCTCGTCTTCTACGCGCACGACGTGGCGAGCCGCCCGACCCGGTTCGGGGTGACGCCGGAGCGCCTTGCCTACGCGGTGGAGGGAGCGCTCGCGCGCGGCTGCCGCGTCGACACCGTCGCCGGCCTTCTCGGGCGGGCGACGGTCCTCCCGGCCGCATCCGAGCCGAGGACGGACCAGCCTGAAACGCGGCGCGAGCCCCCCCGTGAGTGATTGCATCATGAACCCCCAGCGGGCGGACGCCGACAGCTACACGCTCGTCCATGACGGTCGGGGCCGTGAGGCATCCGTCCAGCCGGCGGTCGTCGTCTGCGTCCTGACCCTGCGCCGGCCCGATCACCTCGCCCTCACCCTGCGCTCGCTGAAGGAACAGGATTTCGGCCGGCCCTTCGCCTGCGTCGTCGCCGACAACGACCCGCAGGGCCGCGCGGGCGCCGCCCTGGCGCAGACCCTGATCGGCGCGGGCGAGATCGCGGGCGTCGCCGTGGTCGTGTCCCAGCCGGGCCATTGCTCGGCCTGCAACGGCGCCTTCGCCGCGGCGCGGGCGCTCTATCCCGAGACGCCCCTGGTCGCGATGATCGACGACGACGAACTCGCCGAGCCGGATTGGCTGCGGCGGATCGTGGACGCGCAGGAACGCTCCGGCGCCGATCTCGTGGGCGGTCCGGTCCTGCCCCGGTTCGAGAGGCCGGATGCCGCCCGCTTCTCCGATCACCCGGTGTTCAAGCCCTATTACAGCGCGTCCGGCCCCGTGCCGTTCCTCTACGGCAGCGGCAACTTCGTGATGCGCGCGACCGTGCTCGACCGTCTGGCTCAGCCCTATTTCGATCCGGTCTTCGACTTCGTCGGAGGCGGGGATCTCGATTTCTTCAAGCGGGCGCGGGATGCCGGCTTCTCGGCCTGGTTCGAGCCTGCGGCGCGGGCGGTCGAGACCGTCCCGGCGAGCCGGACCACCCTGCGCTGGGTGATCGCGCGCAGCCTGCGCTACGGGGCGATCAACTACATGATCGAGCGCAAGAACGCGCGGCGGCCGGGCGAGCGGCTGCGCATCGCGCTGAAGAGCGGGGCGTTGCTCGGGGTCGGGCTGGTCCGAGCCCTGTCCCGTCTCGCGAGGACGCGCGACCTCCTCATCGCCGCCCATCCGATGCTGGAGGCGATCGGCCGGGTGACGGCCCAGGCCGGATTGAGGCCCGAGCAGTATCGCCAGAGGGGGGCGCGTCCGTCGTGAAGAGCAGCGCCGCCATGAGGGCGCCGAGCCTGGACGTCGATCTCGCGACGCGGGCCGGCCTGTTCATCACCACGCTGCTGGTGTTCTGGATCACCCTCGATCCTTTGAAGGATCTGTCGAGCGGCGCGGTTCTGAAGACGACCGAATCGTCGGACCTGCTGAACCAGATCCTGTACCTGACCCTGTTCGGCCTCTGCGCGTGGAAGCTCGCGGAGATGGGCTGGCGCCGCATCCTGCCGCTCGCCCATCCGGCCTACGGGGCGGTGATGGGGTGGTTCCTGGTGGACAGCGCCTTCGCGATCAATCCCGGCATCTCGGTGCGCCGGCTGATCCTGACGGCCATCGTCATGGCGATCGTCGGGACGCTCCTGCTCCTGCCGCGCGACCGCCGGCAATTCGAGTCCTGGCTCGGCGGCGTCGCCCTCACCGTCGTCCTCCTCTGCTACCTCGCGGTCCTGCTCGTGCCGCATCTCGCCGTGCACCAGAGCGATGCCGCCATGGAGGTCAACCTCGCCGGATCATGGCGCGGCCTCTACGACCACAAGTCCCGAACCGGGCCGATGATGGTCGTCTTCCTGTTCATCGGGATCTTCCTGACCACCCAGCGACGCGTCGTCCTCGGCCCCGGCCTCGCGGTCCTGTCGGCGATCTTCCTGGCCTTCACCGGCGCCAAGCAACCGCAGGCCCTCATCCCCTTCGTGCTGGTCTGGTCGTCTCTCGCGATCCGCGTTCGGTCCCAGCGGGTTCTCGCCCTCCTGTGCTTGGTGCCGCTCGGCCTGTACCTGATCTTCACCGTGGGATCGGCCATGCTCCCGTGGGTCGCCGCGATCAACGACCGCATCATGAGCGATCCCACCTTCACGAACCGCACCGGGATCTGGGATTTCGCGATCGACGAGTTCAAGAAGCGCCCGCTCTTCGGCTACGGCTTCCTCGGGTTCTGGAACACCGACTACGCCCGATACTCGACCGACGAGGCCAGCAACCCCTGGGCGGCGACCGCCTCCCACTCCCACGATTCCTACCTCGATCTCGCCCTCACCACCGGCCTGCCCGGCCTCCTGATCGCCTGCTGGGGGCTGATCGTCCTGCCGCTCCAGGATTTCATGCGCTCGCGGGCGATCCCGGAAAACCGCGCGCTGGCGTTGCTGTTCTTCCAGATCTGGCTGTTCGCCGTCTTCCTCGGCTCGATGGAGACGCTGTTCTTCCAGCGCGACGAGGCGTTCTGGGTCGCCTTCCTGATCGCGACCTTCGGACTGCGCTTCCTCGCGGCCCATCGCGTCAGGCCCTGAGGCGGGCCACCGCCCATGCCATGGATGATGGAACGCGCGGGGCGCGCGGCGAGGCGATGCCATCGGCATCGCGCTTCGAATGCAATATAGGGTTAACTTGTTAATACTCAGAACTTGCTTGGTTTGTAGTACCTAGTCTTCGCTACTTGCCTGGGGACACTATCGATAATTTTCGGTGCCAGGATTGACGTTATGTCGTAGGATGCGTTTCGTAAACGCGTCTTGCCGGCCTGCATCGACTTTGCGCGATGCCGAAACCGCGAGGGTCCATCTCGATCGGAAACGCCCCGCACACACACGCCATGTCGACATCGGCGACGAGTGACAGGTCGAGGAACGCCAGTGCCGAATGAGAACACCTGCACGGAGTGGAGTTGCGAGACCGGGACCGGCGGGTATGAGGCGTCCGCTCCCGCGATCCTGATCCTCGGCTCCCGCGGCATTCCGGCGGCGTATGGCGGCTTCGAGACCTTCGCCGAGCGCCTCGCCCTCTATCTCGTGGCGCGCGGATGGCGGGTCGGCGTCTATTGCCAGAACGACGTGGACGCGGTGCGTCGGCGCTTTCGGACCGAGCGCTGGAAGGGCATCGACCTGATCCAGATCGAGGTCGCCGGCGGCGGGCCGGCCGCGACCCTCAAGTTCGACGCCTATTCCGTCCTCGACGCCGGGCAGCGGGACGCGGTGAACCTTGTGCTGGGCTACAATAGCGCCGTCCTGCTGCCCTATCTGCGGTTGCGGGGGCGACAGGTCCTCACGAACATGGACGGGATCGAGTGGCGCCGGCCGAAATGGTCGGGCGCGGTCCGCGCGTGGTTCTGGATCAACGAATGGATCGCCGCGTGGTCGTCGCAACGCCTCATCGCGGACCATCCCAAGATCGCCGACCATCTGGCGACGCGGCGACCGCGCCGGTCCATCGCCACGATCCCCTATGGCGGCGATCCGATCACGCACCGCGATCCCGCGCCGCTGGCGAGGCTCGGGCTGACGACGGATCGCTACCTCGTGTCGATCGCCCGGATCGAGCCGGACAACAACATCCTCGCCATCGTGGAGGCGTTCTCGCGCAAGCGCCGCGACTGCCGCCTGGTCGTCGTCGGCGGGCTCGATGCGGAGAATGCCTATCACGCCGCGATCCGCGCGGTGGCGAGCGACGAAGTGATCTTCCCCGGCGCGATCTACGATGCGGACATCGTGGCGGCGCTGCGCGGACATGCCCGCGCCTATCTCCACGGCCACACGGTCGGGGGCACGAACCCCTCGCTCGTCGAGGCGCTCTGGGCCGGCAACGCGGTGCTCGCCCACGACAATCCGTTCAACCGGCTCACGGCCGGCGAGGCCCAGATGTATTTCTCGGACGTGGAGAGTTGCGAGCGGGGAATCGAGACGATCCTGCGCGACGATGTCCTGGTGGCGCGGGCCCGCGCCGCCGCCCTCACGCAGGCCTCCGAGCATTTCGTATGGGAGGAGATCCTGCGGGCCTACGAGGTCGAGTGTCTCGCGGCGTGGACGAAGGCCCGGCGGAACGACGGCACCCCCGCCCGAGCCGGAGACGCGGCCCCCGGGGCATGACCGCCGGATCGAGGACCCGTTCGGTGACGAGGATGACCGGCATCGGGGGCCGCCATGCCGGCTGACCGCCGTTCACGGCCGAGCCGTCTCGGCCTGCTCGCCGAACGCTACGCCCTGCCCGTGCTGGATCTCGCGCGCCTCAGGACCGCCGGCCAGCGCCTGGGGCTGCCGTCGATCAGCGCGACGACCTTGCGCGACTACGCCCACCTCTTCAGCGGCTCGCTGGGGCGGCTCTGTCTGTCGCTGCTGTATTTCCTGTGCCTGACGCACGGGTTGAGCATCGTCGATTTCGGGTTCTTCGCCGGCGCGGTGGCGGTCGGGACCGTCCTGGCGCGCCTCGCGGCCTTCGGCTACGGCTCCAACCTCTTTCAGGTCGGCGCGATCCGGCCCCGGCTGCTCGGGCACTACTACGCCAATTACCTGATCTGGCTGCTCGCCAGCATCCTGCCCTGCGCGATCCTGGCCTTCGCGATCTACCGGCTGTTCTTCGACCAGCCGGACCGGATCCTGCCCTACTTCCTCATCGTCGCCTCGGAGGTCCTGCCGTGGCGGATGATCGACACGGCCTCGACGGTGAGCAGCGGCCTCGGCCGGTTCGACCATGCCTCGCTGGCGTTCAACCTCGGCGCGGTCTGCAAGGCGGCGATGGCGATCGTCTTCCTGTTCCTGCCGGGCTCGACCCTGCTGGAATGGGCGATGCTCTACCTCGTGAGCAACACCCTGGCGCTCGGGCTGATCCTCGTCTTCCTCCTGCCGCGCAGGCGCTTGCGCTGGCGCCGGAGCGCGACGCTCCTGCGCGCCCGCAACGCCCTGGCGCTCAGCGGATCGGGGCTCGCCTACACGCTGCAGGCCGAGATCGACAAGGTGCTGGTGCTGACCTTCGGCGGCGGGGTCGCGGCGGGCCTGTATGCCATCTGCATCCGCGTGATCGACCTTACGGCGGTGCCGATCCGGGCGTTCAATGTCCTGATGATCCAGCGGGTCCTGGTCAATCGCAGCAGCATGGCGGGCGGGCGGGCCAAGATCGTCGTGGAGATCCTGATCGCCGCCGTCTCGACGGCGGCCTATGGCGGCATCGTCGTCGCGCTCTGGTTCGCGCCGAACCTGCTGGGCCACGAGGTCGCCCAGGCGGTCGGCCTGCTCGGATTGCTCTGGCTGGTGCCGGCCCTGCGCAATCTCATCGAGTATCAGGTGGAACTGCTCTACGCGAACGGGCGCATGACGACGACCTTCCACGTGGCCCTGGCGGTGACGGTCGTGAAGTCGGCCCTGATGATCGCGGTGTTCTGGCGGTTCGGCGGCGACGACGAGTGGATCACGCCGGTCAACCTCGTCTTCCTCGCCTCCTATCTCGTCTCGACGGTCATGACGTACCGGGCGCTGCGCCAGCCGCCCGCCATCGTCCCGGACAGCCCGTGAGGCCGGTGCCCATGCGGATCGCCTTCCTCACGACCCTGGTTCCCAACACGCTGCGCACCGGCAGCGAGATCGCCACGCGGGCGATCCTGTCGGTGCTGGAGGATCTGGGGCACGACGTCACGCTCTTCGCCTATGGCCGCGCGCCGTTCCGGGTGGAATCGCCGGTCGAGACCGTCCTGCTGGCGACGATCCCGGTGGAATCCGCGACGGCGCCGCGCGCCGAACAGGCGGCCTGGGCGTGGCGCTCCCTCCGCTCCGGCCTGCCGATCTCGTCGGAGAAGTACAATTACTGCCCACCGGATCGTCTCGCAGCGGAGATCGCCCGCACGAACCCCGACCTTCTGATCGCCGATCACGTCAACCTCTATCCGTTCGTGACCGGGCTGGCGCCGCGCATCCCCATCGGCGTCATCTTCCACGACGTGCAGGCCCTCTCCTACGCGATGGTGGCGGAGAAGGCCGCGCGGCCATGGTGGCGGGCCATCTACGCGCGGGAGGCGCGGCTGAACGCCCGCCTGGAGCGCCGCGCCGGGGCGGAGGCGCGGTTCGCCCTCTTCCTGTCGGAGGCCGATGCCGACGCGGCGCGCGCGCGCCTCGGCATCGCCGCGCCGGGGGTGCTGCCCCTGTTCTTCCCCACCCCGCCCGAGCCGCCTCCCCCGCTGGCGCCGGAACATGACATCGGCCTGATCGGCACCTGGAGCTGGCCCCCGGTCCGCCAGGGGATGGCGTGGTTCCTCGATGAGGTCGTGCCGCGCCTGCCGCCCGAACTCAGCATCGCGATCGCCGGATCGGGCTCCGAGACGCTTCCTCCCGGCCGCGTCCGGCGCCTCGGCCTCGTGCCGTCCGCCCGCGCCTTCCTGGCGAGCGTCCGCGTCTCCGCCGTGCCGACGACCGCCGGAACCGGCATCCAGATCAAGACCCTCGAACTCGCCGCGACGGGCACCCCCGCCGTCTCCACGCCGCTCGGCGTGCGCGGCCTCGACGCCCTGCCCGGAACCATCACGGTGGCGGAGGGGCCGCAGGCCTTCGCCGACGCCCTCGCGGAGGCCGTGCGCAACCCCAGGCCCCGCGCCGCCGATGCGGGTCAGGCCTGGAACGAGGCCCGCCGCGCCGAAGCCCGGCGGGTGATGGAGACGGCCCTGGCGAGGCTTCGCTGACGCGGAGGGAGGACCGGAATGGTGTTTCGGGCGCGGATCGATCGTCGGACGGCCCTCCGGGGGGCGGCCCTCGGGGCCGGGCTCGCGATGGAGCCGGCCCTCGCGGCGGCGGCCACGCGGCCGAAGCCCGCCTCCATGCCGCTCGGCACGCCGCTCGGGTGCGCCGTGCAGGCGGACCTCCTCGCGACCGACAGCGCCTACCGGCAGGCGATCATCCGCGACTGCGACATGGTCGTGACCGAGGATGCGCTGAAGTGGGATCGCCTGCGCCCGAGCCGGGGCAAGTTCGATTTCACCGAGGGCGATGCCATCGTGAGCTTCGCGCAGGCCGCAGGCCTCGCCGTTCGCGGGCACGCGCTGGTCTTCCATGGCCAAGTGCCGCCCTGGCTCGACACGATGCGCAGCCGCGCCGAGGCCGAGGCCGAGATGCGCAAGCACATCACGACCGTCGTTGGCCATTATCGCGGCAGGATCGCCTCCTGGGACGTGGTCAACGAGTTCACGGACGACAGCCCCGAGCGGGGAACGGGCTTGCGCGATACGATCTGGCGCCGCCTGATCGGCGACGGCTACATCGAGATGGCCCTGCGGTTGGCCGCCCAGGCCGACCCCTCGGCGCAACTCGTGCTCAGCGACTACTTCCTCGAATTCGCCGGGGAGCACTACGATTCCCGCCGCGAGGTGATGCTTCGCACCGCCCAGTCGATGGTGACGAAGGGCGTGCCCCTGCACGGGATCGGGATGCAGGGACATCTCTATTCGGATCGCGTCGTGGACAGGGAGGCGGTCGGCCGCTTCGTCGCGGAGGTCCGGGCGCTGGGGCTCGTCGTGCTCGTGACCGAACTCGACGTCATCGATCAGACCTTCCCGGCCGATCTGCGCCAGCGCGACGAACTCGTGGCCCAGCAGGCGTTTCAGCTCCTCGACGCCATCTCGGTGGCCGGGGGCGCCGACGCGGTGCTGACCTGGGGCCTTCGCGACCGCGACAGCTGGACCCGCTGGCACAAGCCGCGCCCGGACGGCCTGCCCACCCGCTCGCTGCCGCTCGACGATGACCTGAAGCCCAAGCCCCTGCATCACGTCATGCAGCACTTCCGCCGCCGCGTCGTGGCGAGTGCCGCCCCGGCCGGAAGCGGCAAGCGGATGCCGTGACGGCCTCGACGGAGCCAATGCGGGGGCCGAGAACCGGACTTCAATCAGCATCCGGTCGGGATGGATTGAGAAAATATACACTGAATTCGGTACTCAGCCTCATTGCTGTCGCAGATGCAAATAGTTTAGAGCGGTTTCCAAGAACGCTGGATCGAGTAACTTCTTCGTCTTTGCGAGCGGAGCGAAGCAATTCAGGGACGGAGGGGTCGACACCCGCTCCCACCGGGCGGGTCCGCCGCGATGCCCTGCGACACGCGCATCCCGGCGGCGGCTGTCCCCATGGCCCTCCCGTTGCGGGGTAGCGAAATCGCTGTTCCTCTAGGACAATCTCCGTCCGACGGAGGGACAGAATCGGGACTGACCGGGCCTGCGAAGGACAGCATGTCCCGAGACGAGACAGGATTGCGGCGCGAGGTCATCATGGACGCGAAGAGCAGCGACCCGATTTTCACCGATTGGACCGACCAGCACAGCGCGCTCTGGGGCCATCAACCCCTGCGCCTGCAGCATCGCCTTCACACGATGCCACTGTTCTCCCGCGAGTCGCTGGCACAGCTCATCGATACCTATCCCCGCGACCAGTACAGCCTGATCCACATGGGCGCGCGCGGCGACCGGCGCTTCTGGCGCGAGGGCGATACCGGCGGTCTTCCGGGCGAAGCGGTGATCGATGCAATCTCCAAGGGCCGGATGTGGCTGAACCTGCGCAACGTCCTGAAGGTGGACAAGCGCTTCGCCGACGTGGCGGACGCGGTCTTCGACGAGATGGCGCGGCGCCTGCCCGGCTTCTCGACCCGCCATCGCAGCGCCGGCATCCTGATTTCGTCTCCCGGCGCCCAGGTCTATTATCACGCCGACCTGCCCGGCCAGCATCTCTGGCAGTTGATCGGCCGCAAGCGGGTCTACGTCTACCCGAACTCGCCCCCCTTCCTGACCGAACGCCAGCTCGAGGACATCGCCCTCTTCGAGATCGAGGTCGATCTGCCCTACGAGCCCTGGTACGACGAGCATGCCCGTGTGCTCGAACTGGAGCCGGGACAGATGTTGAGCTGGCCGCTCAACGCGCCGCACCGCGTCGAGAACCTGGACTGCCTGAACGTCTCGATGACCGTCTCCTTCACCAACGAGGAGATCCATCGCCTTCAGAACCTCAACCTCGCCAACGGCCTGCTGCGTCACCGGCTCGGCATCGCGCCGAAGAGCCGCTCGATCTCCGGGCCGTCCTATTGGTCGAAGGCCGTGCTCCAGAAGGCGCTGCGCAACAGCAGCTGGGTCAAGCGTGAGCGCCACGCGCGGCGGGTGGTCGATTTCCGCCTGGACGGCGCCAATCCCGGACAGATCATCGACGCCCAGGCGGCGGCGTGACCGTTCTGGATCGTGAACTCGGCCGGTCTCCCGTGGGCGGTCTCGCCGACCGGCCCGCGAGACCGGTCCGGTACCGGGTCGAGATCACCCGGCATGTGTCCGAGTCGGCCTTCCGCGGCGGCTTCGCGCCGACGAGCTTCCAGACCGCCGCGTGGCTCGACAGCTGGTACGAGGCCCTGGCGGGCCGGGACGACCTGACCCCCCTCGTCGTGACGGTGCGCGACGGGCAGACAGGCGAACTCGCCCTCGTCCTGCCCCTGGTGCTTCGGCGCCTCGGGCGCCTGCGGGTGATCGAGTTCGCCGACCTGAATCTGACCGATTACAACGCCCCGATCCTCGGGCCGGGCGCACCGCGCGGGCGGGCCGAGGCGGTGAGGCTGTGGCGGGCGGTGCGCCGCGCCCTGCCCCGCGCCGACCTGATCCGGCTCGCCAAGATGGAGGCCGACGGAGGCTCGCGGCCGAACCCGATCACCCTGCTGCCCGGCGCCATGCCCTGCGCCCTCAACGGCAACGTGATCCGGATCGACGGCGACTACGACGCGTGGCGGCGGGCGAGCCTGGAAAAGACCGTGCGCAAGGAGCTGGAGCGCAGCTGGCGGGTCTACTCCAAGCATCCCGGCGCGGCCTTCGTGCGGGAGACGGATCCCGGGCAAGCGCAGGCGCTCCTGGCGGCGATCGACCGGCGCCAGGAGGCGCGGATGGCCACACTCGGGGCGGAGTATGTCCTCAACGAGCCCGATATCGCCGCGTTCTACCGGCGTCTGGTCGACCGGGCGCTTGCCGACGGCAGCGCCGTGCTGACCGCGCTCACGGCCGATGACGGGGCTGATACTGAGATGGTGGCCGGTCTCCTGGGGCTGCGCCAGGGCGACCGCTACATCATGATCCGCATCGGCCAGACGGGGGGGCGCTGGGCGAATTGCTCGCCGGGCCGCCTGATCATCGAGCGGACCATGGCCGCCCTGCACGCGGAGGGCGTCCGCACCTTCGATTTCAGCATCGGCAATTACGACTACAAGCGCCGCTTCGGCTGCGCGCCGCTGCCGCTCGTCGATGTCGTGCAGCCCCTCGGGTGGCGCGGTCTCGCGCCCGCCGCCCGCGCCCGCCTCGTCGGCCATCTGCGGACCCGCCCCGAGCTCGATCGCCGGATGCGCGCCTGGCTCGGCCGCTTCGACGCGTTCAAGCTGTGACCCGCCTCTCCCGCGCCACCGCCTGAGCCTTTTGCTGATCACGATCTTTTGCATTGCAAAGACGAATTGTCGCGTCATGCGCTTGACGCTGATCAGGCATGCGGTATCGTTGGTATACCACATACACGGTGCGACGATTCTTTCGCCGCATTGCGTGGCCTCTGGTTCAATCGTTTCCGATCAGAGCGAAGTTTTGTGCAAACGTTCAATGCTGCCTCACGGCGGCAGTATTGATCTGTGTCTATGCTTATAATGCCCAAAACGTAGCGCCGCACACACTTAGCTATTCCGTAAAAACATAAAAATTCAGAATCAACGCTGCGGACTGTTTTTCCAGTCGCTCAGCAGGGAGGATGTCTTATGCCAAAATCGATCGAGGCACACCCGCGTCGGGTCAGCGACGGATACCGCTGGATGCAGCTCATCCTCGGCGTCGTCTGCATGGTGATGATCGCCAACCTGCAATACGGCTGGACGTTCTTCGTCCCCGAGATCCAGAAGACCTTCGGCTTCGACCGCGCCGCGATCCAATGGGCCTTCACCCTGTTCGTGCTGTTCGAGACGTGGCTCGTGCCGGTCGAGGGCTGGTTCGTGGACAAGTACGGCCCCAAGGTCGTGGTCCTGTTCGGCGGCGCCCTGTGCGGTATCGGCTGGGTGATCAATGCCTACGCCGATACGCTCGGGATGTTCTATCTGGGCCAGATCGTCGCCGGCATCGGCGCCGGTGCGGTCTATGGAACCTGCGTCGGCAACGCGCTGAAATGGTTTCCCGACAAGCGCGGTCTGGCATCGGGCATCACCGCCGCGGGCTTCGGCGCCGGCTCCGCGCTCACCGTCGCGCCGATCCAATGGATGATCGCCGATAAGGGCTTCCAGGCCGCGTTCCTGTATTTCGGCGTGGGCCAGGGCCTGATCGTGGCCGCCCTCGCCTTCTTCCTGGCCTCCCCGCGCAGCGGGCAGATCCCGGAGGTGTCGAACAACACCGCCGTCATCCAAACACGCCGCAACTACACGCCGAGCGAAGTGGTGCGCCAGCCGATCTTCTGGCTCATGTACGCCATGTTCGTCATGGTCGGGGCCGGCGGCCTGATGATCACCGCCAATCTGAAGCCGATTGCGGCCGATATCCATGTCGACAAGGTGCCGGTGACGCTGTTCGGCGTGACGATGGTGGCGATCACCTTCGCCGCCACGATCGACCGGGTGCTCAACGGCCTGACCCGCCCGTTCTTCGGCTGGGTCTCGGACCGCATCGGGCGCGAGAACACGATGTTCATCGCCTTCGCGATGGAAGGCTTCGGCATCTACATGCTCTACCTGTGGGGCAGCGATCCGGTGTGGTTCGTGCTCCTGTCGGGCTTCGTGTTCTTCGCCTGGGGCGAGATCTACTCGCTGTTCCCATCGACCTGCACGGATACGTTCGGCTCGAAGTTCGCCGCGACGAATGCCGGCCTGCTCTACACGGCCAAGGGGACGGCGGCGCTGCTCGTGCCCTTCGCCAACTACCTGCAGCAGAGCTCCGGCAACTGGGACGGCGTGTTCCTGGCCGCAGCGGGGGCCAACATCCTGGCCTCGATCCTGGCGATCGGCGTGCTCAAGCCCTGGCGCAAGCGCGTCGTGGCCAATGCGCAGCTCCCCGCCGCGATCTCTCCCGTCACCCAGATCGCCACGGCCTGATCGGCCCGCTTCAGACCTCACCCCAAAGCGCGAGGGGGCCCGGATTGCCGTCCGGGCCCCCCATCGCCATTCTCGAACGTCGCGGGCATGAAGCGGTCAGTCGCGGCGCGCGATTTAGGTGTTTCATGCCCGAAGAATGCCGCGTCCGGTGGAGGACCGACCCATGCTGCCGTCCGTTCAGAGCACCGACCTGCTCGGGCTCGGCTGTCTGATCATCGCCCTCGCCGGGGCCGCCATCGCGGGCGCGAGCAAGGGGAAGCGCCTTGCCGAGGAAACGGGCGAGTATCTGGCCGGCGGAGCGGTGCTGGTCGCGATCCTCGGCTTCGTCTTCGTGCTCGCCGAATAAGAGGCCGCCCGACGCCCTGTCCGCTCTTATTTCTTCATCGAATCCTTGGCCATGCTGTCCTTGGCCATGCTGTCCTTGGCCATGTGATCCTTCGCCATCGCATCCTTCTTGCCCATGGACTCCTTCGCCATCGGATCTTTGCCCATGGATTCGGCAGCGATCACGGGGCTTGCCGCAACCGAGGCCGCGAGGAAGACGGCCGAGGCGACGCGGAACAGATTGATCATGTCGTTGCTCCTGCAGTGCAGTGCCAAAGCGGTGCACTGAGCCGAATTCGACATGGTCTCCTCCGGGTTACACCGCTCCGTCGACAATTTCGGCGCCGCTCGATTTCCGACCTATGAGGCCTGTTCTTGCACCCGTCTCCGCCGGCCGACCCCGTTCCACAGGACGGCGGTTCGGGAAAGCGGTCCAGGCGGGCAGCGGCGGGACCGGTGTTCGACGGCCTCTCAGCAATCTTCGAAACGCCGTGCGTCGCGCGCCGTGAGGCGCTATCTAAACGTCCTGCCCTGGCACGGGCCCTATCGTGAGGCCCTTCATTGGCACGCGTCCGATTTTATCTGTTCGCTTCCTATTGGATGTGCTGGACAGCCCTGTTTCTCGCGCCGCTGGCCGTCTTCGCCGTGGCCGGGGCGCCGACGCGCCCCATTCGCGCGGCGACCCGCCTCTGGGCGCGCGGCATTCTCTTCGGCCTACGGCGCTTCATCGGGTTGGACTATGTCGAGGAGGGGCGCGAGCATATCCCCTCGACGCCGTGCCTCATCGTGGCCAATCACCAATCCGCCTGGGAGACCCTCGCCTTCCTGGTGCTCGTCCCGGATGTGGCGATCATCGCCAAGCGCGAGTTGCTGGCGATTCCGGTGGTCGGCTGGTTCCTGCGCCGGTCGCCGATGATCGTCATCGATCGCGCCAACGGCACGCAAGCCCTGCGCACGATGATCGACGGATGCCAGGAGGCCGTTGCGGCGGGGCGGTCGGTGTTGATCTTCCCGGAGGGAACGCGCGGCGAGATGGCCGACCCGGTGCGTTTCAAGCGCGGCGTCGAGCTGCTCTACAGCCGCCTCGGCCTGACGGTGGTACCGGTGGCCGTGAATTCCGGCCTGTTCTGGCCAGGAGGAGCCACGGCCCGGCCGGGCACCGTCGTCGTGAGCTACCTCTCCGCCATCGCGCCCGGACTGTCGAACGCCGAGTTCCTGCGCGGCACGGAGAACGCCATCGACAGGGAACTCGATCGCTGGCGCACGGCCGCGCCTGCCGCCGCGACGGTCGATGTCTAGAGCGGTTGCGGTTTGATCCGGATCACCTGCTTCGCTCGCAAAGACGGGAGGCGCGGCAGGGGCCGGGTTTCCTCGATACCGCGCTAAGCCGGATCGCCATCCCCGCAGGCGGGATGCAGCTGCGTCGCGTGTCGGCCGGCGACACGCCAAACCGGCAGCGAGCCTTCGCGGACGAACATCGCGAAGGCCTCCGCGATGGATCGCTTCTGCCCCTGCCCCTGTCGCCCCACGACGCGCCCCACGATGCACGCACCCGCGCGGCGTCCTGCCTCGGGCGCATGGCGGTCGAGCGAGAACAGCACGCCCGACAGGTCCGGCCGCAGCGCGTCAGGCAGGGCGGGGATCTTGAGCCACAGGCAATTCCACTGCGCGCAGGCGGGCGGGCGCGTGGGGTAGATCCCACACGCCGTGCCGGTGTTGTGCCGGCAGGGAATGCCGGCCGGCTTGGCGAGCGCCGCGATCTCCAAGACCCGGCAGCAGACCGTGCAGTCGCCGCACGTCCGGCCCGCATCGTGACGGGACCGGACTGCGGGTGAATCCAGGATCAGGATTCCTCGTCCTCATCGACATCGACAAGGCCGGTGGGGGTCTCCTCGTCCTCGTCGTCGACCACGAAGCGTTCGTCGTCGGAGGCGGTGTCGTCGTTGTCGTCTTCGATGACCAGGGCGTCGTCGCCCTCCACATCGGTGTCTTGATCCTTGCTGCCTTCCTCGGCCTCATCGAGGGAGACGAGTTCCGGGCCGTCCTGCTCGTCTTCCTCATCCGCCGGCTCCTCGCGGCGTGCCGCGACGGGAGCGGAATACCGGCCGGGGGCGGTCGAAGCCTTGAGCGGGACGATCTCGCCGCTGTAGGGCGACACGACCGGGCTCCTGCCGAGGTCGTAGAATTTCCGGCCCGTGGTCGGGCAGATCTGCTTGGTACCGAGTTCGGGACGAGCCACTTCATTCTCCTTGCCGGCGATCCCTCTCGGGAGCCCGGCGGGTCGTGTCGGTTGGGCGTGACGCTGCCGGCGCCTTTCGGATCGGAGCACCGGACGGGGTTCGTCGGACCCGTTCAGCGCTCTCGCAGGCTGAGCGAGCGCGGGATCAGGCTGTCGACCCGGATCTGCATTCGCCTGCTGCGGATCGCCTCCAGGGTGCGGGCGGGGGCGCTCGTCAGGATCGCCTCCGCCTCCAGCTCCGTGAACCTGTCGATGAGCTGCCCCTGTTCGAGGGGACCCGGACGCGACGACCCTTGGGCCACGAGGGCGATCAGCTTGCGCATGATCCGGCAGGCCGGCGGGCGATCCCAGGTCATGGTCTGTCGCCCCCGTTCGAAACCGGCCTCATCTCAGCTGCGGCCGGGCGGCTTCAGTGCCCCGGACACGGTGCCCTTCGTCGAGGGGGCCGCCGCATTGCTTTTCGGCACCGACTTCTTCGGCTTCTTGGTCTCGCGGTTGCCGCGTTTCTTCTCGGTGGCCATGATGTCTCTCCCGCCGTCGATGACGTGTAGGGGCAATCGGGAGCCGCGCTCAGGGTCGGATGCCTCCGATCCGCTCAGCAACCGGATCGACGCCGCGATCGGGTGGTCGCCGGATGCGAATTGGTCCGGAAGAGGTCCGCCGAAGCATGACTCGGCATCGGATGACGGGCTCTGCGGCTGACTCAGTTCCCTCGCGTCGGCATCACTGCCATCGGCGCCGAATCGGCGAAGCCGGTCGTCCGTGAGGCGGCGCCGGCGTCGGATCGGGAATGGGATGAGGTCGGCCATGGCGCCTGGCTGTTCACAGGCGGGGGCACGAGAACCCTCAGCCGCCGGGGCCTGAGGAGATCCCATCCAGCGGTGCGCTCATCTTGCGCTCAAGGGCCGGGCAAAGATAGTCCCCGTGGCCCGAAGCGTTTTCCATCAACGTTGGATTTCGCAACCTCTCCGTCATTGCTTCGCTTCGCTCGCGATGACGGTCGGGCGGGGTGATCCAAGTCTCTCGGAAAGCGCTCCGGCCCCGGGAAAACCGCTCCCGAGGGAGCGGTTTCGTGGGAAGAGCCGTAAGGCTCAGGCAGACTTCAGATTCGCGGCAGCTTCCTTGCCGCTGCGACGGTCGGCTTCGACGTCGTAGGAAATCTTCTGCCCTTCGATGAGGTTGCGCATCCCAGAGCGCTCGACGGCGGAGATGTGCACGAACACGTCCTTGCCGCCGTCATCGGGCTGGATGAAGCCGAAGCCCTTGGTTTCGTTAAACCACTTGACGGTACCGGTCGCCATTGCATTCTCCGTTTTCTAGCCGACGCTATGTCGTGCGCTTGGATGCGTCTGTCTACCTAACACATTCGGGAAAATCGGGTACGAACGTGCCAGCCGGCCGGCATAGGCGTGCCGGGCCGTGCGGTCCAACACGCCCCGTGGATGGAAAGATCCGCTTGCGGCCCCTCATTCGCAGGGTGCGGATGCCGGCTGCCCTCCTTCGCGCGATCCGTATCCGGCCCGGGACGGAACGGCGGCTTCGGCGAAGATCCCTGGCTGATGCCACTGCCGGCCGACTGCGGGGAGCAGACGGGCCAAGCGTCGCAGAGGGTGTCGCTGCGCCCGCGAACCGGATATCAGCGCGCATGGCTAAGCGCAGCAAATCCACTCCGAAGCTCCAGGGCTTCGTTCTCTTCGATGTTGTGTACGAGGATGGCAGCCGGGCGTCGAACCGGCGCGTGCCCATCGAACTCCTCGTGGGCCTGGACGGCGATGCGCCCGCCCGCGAACTCATCGCGAGCCAGGACAACGAGGTCGCCCAGAAGTCGGGGCGACCGGCTCGCGAAATCGCGACCCTGACGCGGTCGCCGATCCCGAGCACGAAAGCCGTCGTATCCTAGCCGACTCTGGAAGGCTGCCGCGAGCGGGCTTCCATCGCATCCCGAGTGCCCCGCCCGCCCTGTCCCGGCCGATAATCGCCGTCAGGGGGGCTGCGGGGTGAAGTCTGTTCTCGTTCGCGCCGAGACATCGTGTAAGCTCGGGCTATGATCGAACCCAATCAAACCGCCTTCATCGTGAAGGTCGCGCTACCGGATGAAGCCGCGCCGGACAGCTGGATCACCCTGTTCTACGCGGTGATCGCGGACAGCGCCGAGCGTGGGGTCGAGATCGTCAGGGGGGCCGTCAAGGAAGGCGCCGAGGTGACGTTGACCGAGGTGCGCCTGTCTCAAGCGACCGCCCAGGCCATCGAATTGCTGCCGGGATACGCGCGCGCTCTGTAGGCGGAGCGGGCCTAGCGGGCTTCAGGGGATATCGGCGGACCGTTCGAAGACGGCGGCATGGAGGCGTGCCTGCCGTCTTCTCGCGTCGTGGCGGGTCGGGTCGACCTCAGTTCTTCACAGGCGCCTTGCTGTTCTTGAAACCCTTGACCCGCACTTCGGCCTTCCGCGGATCCGGCTTGTCCGCAAGCAGACGCTTCACCCGTTCGTTGAAGTCTTTCGTGGAAACGCCCTGAGCGCGTCCGGTCGTCATTTCGCGTGCCATTCGAGTGTGTCCGATATCCGGCCCAGGCACGAGATTGCGCAACGGGTCTACGATATATCGGTTCGCAATGAACAATTACAATCGCTAAAATGACGGGCGCGTGTCCCGTATCGAATCGGCGAGGAAAATTCTTCGAAGACATAGCTGGCCGACGAGCGCTCTTTTCGAGAGCGTCGGATTGGCCAAATTCTTCGTCTTTGCGAGCGAATCGAGCCGATCCAGGAACGCGCCGAGTCTGGAAATGACCGGCAGCTTTTGATTGCTAGGCTGCGCTCGCAAAATCGGTCGAGCAGGCAATCCGGGGCGAACACAACCGTTGATGCCGGCTATCCGCTCTAAAGATGAGGCGACGCGGACACCAATACCGCGCGAGGCAACATCCCGTCGAGGATCGCGGCAGGACTCGCCGAAGCGCTACTTCAGCCCACCCGGCGCCGTTCGTGGCGCCAGAGCGCCACCGCGACCCGGCGCGCTTCATAGCTTCTCCGCAGCGCGGTCCCCAGGTCGCCTTGCCCCTCAGGCGTAAAGCCGTGGACGAGGACGCCATCCGGGCCGTAGCTGCGGCGCATCTCAGCACGCCAGAGCCGATCCGCCGAAGCGAGCGCGGCTTCCGTCAGGTCGAGCCGGCCAGGATCCGGAGCGCTGGATGAGGGGGTTGTCATCTCTGTCAACGTCCCGATTCGCCATCGGGTCCCGATGGCGCCCTCATTTGCCCGCGCGACCAGCCGCCAGCGATCAATGAGGAGGTGTCCCGCGCATCATTCGATGCCGACGATCCGCCAGACACGGTGCGGTGCGGCTTCAGATCTGCATCGAGACCGCGTCGCGTGCGCCGATCAGGAGACCGGAACCAGTTCGCCTTCGCGAGCGGCCCGTTCGATGCCGGAGGATCTGATTCGGTAAGTCGGCTCGCCGGAGCGATCATCCGGCGTCAGCCGAACGATTTCGAAAAGACCATCGACGATGCTCTTGCTGCCGACGTAGCTGGTTCCGATTTGCCGGACGTTCTGACCGACCTTGAATTTATGGGACATCCGTCATCCTCCTTCATCGAGCGCATCACGCCACGCGGTTGAGCTGCCGGATGCGAGGGTCCGTGTCGCAAGACACAGAGAAAGCCACTCCCGGGGGGAGCGGCTTCGAAGATCGTCTGCAGGAGACGAACGTGGCTCAGGCGGCCTGGAGGCTGCCGGCCGACTGTTTGCCGCTGCGACGGTCGGTTTCCATCTCGTAGGAGACCTTCTGGCCTTCGACCAGGTTGGCCATGCCGGCGCGCTCGACAGCGGAGATGTGAACGAACACGTCCTTGCCGCCGTCATCGGGCTGGATGAAGCCGAAGCCCTTGGTGTCGTTAAACCACTTAACGGTTCCGATGCTCATAGTTAATCCATAATACTTAGAAAGGAAAAATGCGAGCGCACGGCAAGCGCGCGCCCGGAAGCTGATTTTCGAAAATGGGAGAGATGCAGAGCGCTCGCCCTGTTGAGGCGATACGGCCGAATATCTGGCCAAAAGTCGATAAACGATACCTATGGCATCCGAGAAATAAAAGCAAGCACAGACCGAAGACGAGTGAATTTTGCTCGTCCGCTTTGAAAAATTCTCAGCCCGTAAAAAGAGGGCGGACGTTCTTCGGGCGATGTCCGGGAGCCCGCGCCCCCCCGGGGGTGGCCTTTACATCTGTGCCGAGCGCCGCTCTCATGTCGCGCGGTGATCGGACGGCCAGCAAGGCCCCCGGCGCTGCAGCGACGGGGGGGACGATGCGGGATTTCGGTCCGTCCGAACGCCGTTGGGGCGATGGTCCCCCCGGCGAAACCCATCGTGCCGCCGAAGCCCGTCGGCTCCATGCGCGGAAGCGCGAAGCCGAGGCTGCGCGCGAACGCTGCAAGGCCCTGGGGCGCGTCGTCCAGACCGAGATCGTACCCAAGCTCGTCCTCCGCCATCGCGGTTCGTTGGCCGGCACGACGGATTTCGAATCCAAGCCGCTCGAGGAAGAGGTCGCCACCTTCACCGATCTCACCCTGGCCTCGGACGATGGGCCGGTGATCGAGGCCTTCGAGGCCCTGATGGCGGCGGGCCACTCGGCCGAACGCTTGTTTCTCCAACTCCTGGCTCCCTCCGCCGCTCTTCTGGGCCGCCTGTGGGATGAGGATCTCTGCGACTTCCTCGAGGTGACGACGGGAGTGGCCCGGCTTCAACGCCTCGTCGCTCGGTTTCGCGGCGAGGAAGAGACCGCCTCGCTCGATGACCGGCGACGCTTGCTGCTGATGGGCGCCCCGGGGGAGCAACACACGCTCGGCGTGCGAGTGGTCGAGCGGTTCCTCCGCAAGGCGGGTTGGTCCGTGTCGATCGGCCTGTCCTCCACACCCGATGAGATCGCCGCTCTGGTCGCGTCCGAATGGTTCGGCGTCGTGGGGTTGACGCTGAGCAGCGAAACGCGCGTCGATCAATTGACGGCGGCCATTTGCTCCGTGCGCGAAGCGTCGCGCAACCGCGCCATCGGCGTCATGGTCGGAGGTCCGATGTTCCTGCGCGATCCCGAACTCGTTCAGCGGGTGGGCGCGGATGCATCGGCGGTCGACGCGCCGACCGCAGTCCTCCTCGCGCAACGTCTGCTCGATCTGAGCCGCGACACCCCCAAGGCGTTCGGTTCGATGGAGTGTTTGGACGCCGGCGGGCGCAGCGCCGACCGCGCGACGACATGACGGGCGGCATGGAAGCACGCCGTTGTTTCACGACGACCTCATCACACAGATTTGCAAGGACACGACTATAATGAATACCGAGGAAGTCGAAGATCTACGCCGCGCGCGCGGCGCATTGGCCCGTCAGCGCAATCACATCGCCAAGCGCATGGGTGCGATCGAGTTGGCCCCGGTCTCCATGGCGGAGGATTTCACCAAGATCCTGTCGGCGATCGAAGTGTTGGACCGCGCGCTCACGGATGCCGGGCATCCGCACATGGATGGGAACGATTGACGGACCGCCTACCCGTGGAGCGGCCCGGCTCGGACAGATCGCGTCTGAGCCGGGCGCCGGGCGACGCGGAGCCGCCGCCCTGCGAGGGGTGAAGACCCTCCAGCAGGCTCGCCCGGCATCCTGAAAACGATCATCGCCCTCGCGGGACTTTTTCGGCAGTCTGCTGGCCCCTTGTCGATCACGCCACCAATCTGATGGGCGGACTACGCGTCGATGGTCTCATCGCGGAGCAGCGTGTCGCGACGGGTCGCGTGGTCGCCCTCGTGAAGGGACTCGACGATCCGCGTGCTGAGCCATTCGTCCACGGCACACGGGTGCTCCGGCAGCGAATAAAGTTCGCTCAGGCCCGAGGCGATACTCATCAGCACCGCATGATCCGGCTCAAGACTGTCTGTGGCTGGTATAATCTTGAAAGCCATTCGGTCCCTCGGGCGCGGTCGCCAAGGTCAAACTACCGAATTGCTGTTGGTTCCCGATCGGTCGATCCGGTCGTCAAGTGCTGCGCGGTGCGACGTAGCGCCGATGCGTCCCGCCTCGGCCCGAAAGACCGGTCAGGTCACTGCGGCGTTCGAACGAACAATGGGAGGAACGAGGAAACGGCGCGGGTCGCGCAACGCGGCACCGTCTGGCCGCCGGAGTCTTACGGCCAGACTCAACGAACTGATGAAAAGTAATAAGAACAGCGCGTTAGAGGCTGTGTGGTGCCCAGGGGCGGAATCGAACCACCGACACTGCGATTTTCAGTCGCATGCTCTACCAACTGAGCTACCTGGGCGTCGTCGCAAGCCGTTTCGGCTGCGGACGGCGGGGGTATAGGGGGTGCCGGGGCTCCTGTCCAGCCTTGCTTTTCGCTTCTCGTCGCCGGACAGACTCGCGGTGGGCAACAGCCCCGCATCCTCCACCTCGCCCTCCCCTTTCCCAGGCTTTGCGCTAAGTCGGCTCGACCCCGGCGGTGGGCGCCGGCCATTGCCGCCCCTGAGCCGGACGGCCCGGAGCGTCACGGAATGGACCTGACACAGGACGCATCGAAGTCCGCCGCCCCGGAGCGGCCCGGTCTCGACCGCAAGTCGGTCGGCGCGGTCGTCCTCGGCAATGCCCTCGAATTCTACGATTTCACCGTCTACGCCTTCTTCGCGAAGCCGATTGGCGAAGCGTTCTTCCCCGCCACCGACGCCAGCCACAGCCTGCTCGCCTCCCTCGCCCTGTTCGGGGTCGGCTACGTCATGCGGCCGATCGGCGGGGCGGTGATCGGAGCGCTGGCCGACCGCGCCGGGCGGAAGCCGGCCATGCTCGTCACCATCGCCCTCATGGCGGTCGGCATGCTCATCCTCGCGGTGTGCCCGGGCTATGCGCAGATCGGCGGCTGGGCGCAGGCCATCGTCATCGTCGGGCGGCTCATCCAGGGGTTGGCCCTCGGCGGCGAGGTCGGTCCCTCCACCGCCTATCTCCTGGAGGCCGCACCTCCCGGCCATCGCGGCTTCGTGGCCAGCTGGCAGATCGCGAGCCAGGGCTGCGCCGCGCTGCTCGCCGGAATCGTGTCCACGATCCTGGCCCTCACCATCGGCGATGCCGCCATGGCGCAATGGGGCTGGCGGCTGATGTTCCTCCTCGGCCTCTCGGTGGTGCCGGTCGGCCTCGTCATCCGCAGCCACCTCCCCGAGACAGCGGGCGAGGGAGAGGATCCGGCGGCAGCGGGATCCGCCCGGGCGGTAATTGGACGGCTCCTGCGCGACCACGGCCGCCTCCTCGGCCTGACCTTCCTGGTGATCGCCGCCTCCACCGTGTCGAACGCAGTCGGAACGAACATGCCGGTCTATGCGGGGGCGACCCTCGGCCTCAGCGAGACCGCCGCCACGGCCGTGCCCATCGCGCTCGGCCTCGCCTCCGTGGGCTTCCCCCTGCTCGGCGGCTGGCTGGCCGACCGGTACGGGCGGCGCCCGGTCATGATCTGGCCCCGGGCGGCGATCCTCGTCCTGGCCGTGCCGGCCTTCCTGTGGCTGCTGCAGGCGCCCGGCCCGGCCGCCGTCTACGCGGTGACCTTCCTGCTCTCGGCCCTGTCGTCGATCAACGCCGCCGCGATCATCGTCGGCATTCCCGAGGCCCTGCCCCGCTCGGTGCGCAGCACCGGGCTAGCCCTCGTCTACGCCCTGTCGGTCTCGATCTTCGGCGGCAGCACGAACTTCATCATCAACTGGCTCGTGACGACCACGGGCGATCGCCTCGCGCCGGCCTATTACCTCGCCGCCTTCAGCCTCGTCGGCACCATCGCCGCGCTCCTGCTGCCGGAGACGAAGGACCGCAGCCTCGACGACGAGACTGCCCCGGCCACCGGCACGGCCTCCCGCGCCGCCGCCGAGTGAGAGGGCGTCGGAGGCGGTGGCCGCGCTCCCGCGCGCGGCGCTGGCGGAGCCGGAGGCCGGCTGGCGCCATGCCGTCGCCCTGCGCCATGGCGGGCCGGGCCGTCCTCATGGCACTCGGGCCGGATCGCGCGGCGATCCCGTGCGATCGCGGGCTCTCCCTGCGCGGGGTCGAGGCCTCGGGCGGGCCCGCCCCTATCGCCGCCAGGCGCGCGGCGGAAGCCGGTTCCGCGCCGCCCCCTGGACCCGTGCCGCCCCGCCGCTACCTTCGGGCGGCGCTTCGGGCCGCCGAGGTCCGGGCGCCCTACCTGCACGGCGACGCCCTCTCCCTCCGGCCCCACGGGTGACAGTGGAATCCTCCCCTCCCGAGACAACGCGCCTCAGCCGGCGGATCGGCCTACTCGCGGCGCTGTTGCTCGCCGGCAATGTCGGCGCGTGGCTCTGGGCCTGGAGCGCCTTCGCCGACAGCCCGGCCCTGCTTTCGACGGCGTTGCTCGCCTACGTGTTCGGATTGCGCCACGCCGTCGATCCGGACCACATCGCTGCCATCGACAACGTGACGCGCAAGCTGATGCAGGCCGGGCAGCGCCCGGTCTCGGTGGGCCTGTGGTTCGCCCTCGGCCATTCCACCGTCGTGGTCGCGGCGGCCGCCGCCGTCGCCCTGGCGACGACGAGCCTGCTCACCGCCTCGGAGGAGTTCCGGCAACTTGGGACCCTGATCGGCACCGGCGTCTCGGCCGGTTTCCTGATCGTGATCGGTCTCGTGAACCTCGTCATCCTGGCGGGCGTCTGGCGCAGCTTCCGGCAGGTGCGGCGCACCGGGCGCTACGAGGAGGCCGATCTCGACGGGCTCCTCGCCGGACAGGGCTTCCTCGCCCGGCTGCTGCGCCCGCTGTTCCGCCTCGTCACCCGCTCCTGGCACATGTACCCGCTGGGCTTCCTGTTCGCCCTGGGCTTCGACACCGCGACCGAGGTGAGCCTGTTCGGTCTCTCAGCGGCCGAGGCGAGCCGGGGCGCCGACCCGTGGTCGATCCTCGTCTTCCCCGCCCTGTTCACGGCCGGCATGGCGCTGGTCGATGCGGCGGACGGGGTGCTGATGCTCGGCGCCTATAGCTGGGCCATCGTCCGACCGATGCGCAGGCTGTTCTACAACCTGACCATCACGGCGATCTCGGTCGTCGTGGCCCTGGTCGTCGGCACCCTGGAGGCCCTGAACCTCATCGCCGACAAGCTCGGCCTCGAGGGCCGGTTCTGGGGCTGGGTCGGCGCGGTGAACGAGCACTTCGGCGTGCTCGGCTTCGGGATCGTCGGCCTCTTCGCGGCGGCGTGGCTCCTGTCCTACCTCGTCTATCGCCTCGGCGGGTTCGACCGCGTCGCCGTCGCCCCGGCCGACCCGCGTTGAGGCCGCGTCCGACCCGTGACGTCGGGCCGGGCCTGCTGTGCCTTCCGACGCGCGCGAGTGCAGCGACGCACCACTTCGTTCCAGCGTCTCTGGCCTAGCCTCTTGTTCTAGCCGCCCCGGCCGGGGCGACGGCGCTTGGCGGCATCCGCCGATTGCGACTGCGACTGCGGCGAGGCCTCGGGCACGGTGGTGGGTTTCGGCGCAGGCGCCGGAGGGGGGGCGGACGGCGCGACCTGCTTGGGGACGACGATCGGTTGGGCGGGCGCGTCACCTGAGATGAGGGAGGGCAACTCACCCCGGAAGTAGAACGGGCCGACATGGGTCGTGCGCACCCACGGGGCCGCGTAGATCTTGCCTCCGATCTCCCGCCAGCGCTTGCAGAAGGTCAGGTCCTCCGAGAGCAGCCGGCCATCGGGCTCACGGTCGAAGGCGAAGAACTCGACCAGGGTCTCGACGTTCGGCACGAGGTGGCGATAGGCGTCGGGGAAGCGACACCGCGCGTTCGGATAGCCGTTGTCGATCCGCGTGAGCGCCGAGCGTGAGAGCATCATCAGGCCCGCGCCGCCGCCATGGATCTCGTTGAGCCCATCGCCGGTGAAGGTGCTTTGGTTGCCCAGGCCGTAGAAGTTCATCGAGTAATCGGCCATCCGCAGGGCGACGTCCTGCGGCGTGAAGTCGGGCCGCCGCCGGGCCGTCTCCACGACGGCGTGCCAATTGATGTGCTTGCTGGGATAGGGGCCGAGCACGACGTCCTTCTGCTCGAGGAACATGCGCAGGATGTCCGGTCCCTCGAAGCCGATATCGGCATCGATGAACAGCATATGCGACAGGTTGCTGTGATGCATGAACGCGGCGGCGGCCACGTTGCGGTGTTCGTGCAGCAGAGCCGTTCCACTCACGTAGAAATAATCGAACCCGATCCCGGCTTCCTTGCAGATCTTCTGCAGCGAGAGCAGCCCCGTGACATAGGGCATGTAGCAGGCGGCCCCATAGACCGGCGTGGCGACGTAGATGCCTGGAAGAATGGGGGCCGGCTCGACCATCGCTGCGAATGCTCCTTGAGTGCGACGGCTCCCAACGGAGCCTATGGCGCTCTATCGCAGAGTTCATTCCGCGCCAAGACGTATTCCGGGCGGTAAACAGAGATCGATGACTGTAAAACGATTGTATGCGTCTCGATATATAGACTAGGAGTTGTATTGGCCGGGGAGGTGGACCGTGGTTCCCGGCAGGAGCCACGGTCCCGCGCGCCTCTTAGTGATGGTGGCCCGTGGCGTGGTCCGCCTCGGAGCCGGCGGCGCCCGGCGCCTTTGCGGCCAGGGCCTCGACGCTGAAGCTCACCGGCACGGAGCCCGCCTTGGCGAAGGTCAGGGTGCCTTTCACGGTCTCGCCCTTCTTCAGCGGATCCTTCAGGCCGAGGAACATCAGGTGGTAGCCGCCGGGCTTGAGCGTCACCGTCTCGCCCGGCTTCACGACGAGGCCGCTTTCCACGGGGGCCATCTTCATCACGCCGCCCTCCATGGACATGGAGTGGATCTCGACGCTGCCGGCCTCCGCGAAGGTCCCGCCGGTGAGGGTGTCGGGCTCCGAGCCGGTATTCGTCACGGTGAGGTAGCCTCCCGCGACCTTGGCGCCGTTCGGCGTGGCCCGCGACCAGGGCTGGCCGATCTTGAGCGAGCCGGCGGTGAAATCCTCGGCGGCGGCGGCGCCCGCCATGAGCGGTGAAAGCATGAGCGGCGAAAGGCAGAGCAGCGCGATTCGGGCGGTGGCACGCATGGTTGGGTCCTCCGTATGGGGCAGCCGCCGGATGGGTACAGGGCCGCTCGCGGGCCGGTCAACGGCGACGCCGGACGACGTTCCGCCCGTGACGGGCCCTCCCGCGCCACTGGGGCGCCATGCAACGTGAGCGTGCGACGGTGCAGCCGATGGCGTCACGATGCGCCGCCCGACGCAGAGCTGTTCGCCGGTCGGGCGTGGCGACGCCCCTCGCTTTCGAAGCCCGGTGCCCGAATCACGATCCGTCGCAATGGCGCATCAGCGTTTTCAGGTTGCGATCTATCCGCGTCTAGTCAAACAGAAGTTGTGAAACTCGACCATCCAGTGGTTAGATGGAAATTTCCTTCCATTTCACCTCGGGATAAATTGGCTATCTGCAGTTTTGCGAAGAAATATTTCCTTGAACGGATAGTCAGTAACTCGCGTTACGCTTTGCATTCCGCAATTTGCGTTTTTCGGCCGATCATGCTCATTTTATATTTTCAAGTCTGATTAGTTCCGCCGTATTCTGCATATTAGTATCTCAATACGACGAGTTTTTACTTTACTTTCGGATATCGCAAGCCTGCAACAGTCCGATTTTGCGTGCGATGACCCGCTCAATGCCTCTTACATTTCCGAAACAATCGCCGTATTGCGCGGACAATTCGCAATGACGGCACGTGCGCCCCAGCGCAGGCGAGCCGTCCCAAGGGGCTTGGCGAAATGCTGAACGGACAGAGCGTCACGGATCGTGCTGGGGCGGCGCGCGATGGGACGCTGCGGCGCTACAGCGGCTGGCCTCTGGCGCTTCTGGCTTCCACGGCGTTGGTCGCGGTGCCGGCGGCGATGGCCCCCCTCGGTTTTCCGACCGCGGCTTTCGCCAAGGGCGGTGACGGAAGTATGGGCGATACCTCCCCTCCGAGCGTTGGAAGCCCCGGCGCAGGTGGCACCTACAGCATAACCGGCCCCGGCGGCGCCGGAGGCAACGCCACCGGCAACAACGCGAGCGGCGGCGGCGGCGGCGGTGCCGGCACGATCGGTGGCGCTGGCGGCACCGCCACCAAAGCCGGTGCCGGCGGCACCGGCGGGGTCCACGGTAGCGTGGTGACCTCCGATCCGACGGCCGCCGCCACAGGCAGCGACGGCGGCGAGGGCGGCGGCTACCAGACGAACTCCGTCTACTTGTATGGCGCCGGCGGCGGCGGCGAGGGCGGCTACGGCATCGTCACCAATGGCGCGGGAACGTACACGATCTCGGTAAACGCCACCGGCGGAAAGGGCGGCACCGGCGGCAAAACGGTGAACACGCAGGGCGGCGCCGGCGGTGACGGCGGTGTCGGCCTGCTTGTGGGCACGGCCGGCTCGACCGTGACAGTCAATTCCAACGCGATCATGCAGGGTGGCGCCGGGGGACAGGGCGGCGGGGTCGGGCCCAACGCCGGCGGCGCTCAAGGCAATCCCGGGAAGGGCGGCTACGGCATCGCGGGCGCGAGCTTGACGCTCACGCTCGGGACGGACGCCACCGTCATTGGCGGTCTCAATGGCACCGGCACCACGCGCTCCGACGCGATCCATTTCCTGGGCGGCGCGGTCGCCGACAACACGCTGATCCTGACGAGCATGCCGACGCTCACGGGCGCCATCGGCTTCGAATCGGGTTCTGGCTATACCCTGCGCTTAGCGGGCAGTGGCGGTACCTTCGACCTGTCGAACATGGCTGCCACGAAGACCTTCGCGACGGCAGGGGCTTTCGACATCGACACGACCGGAACCTGGATCCTCACCGGGACCGAGGGAACGACGGCGACGTACAGCACGGCGACCCTAAGCGGCGGCACCCTCCGGCTGGGCGACGCGAGCACCGCCGGTCAGATGAACGGCGGAATCACCATCGGGCACGATTCCACCCTGACCAACGGGGCGGCCGGCGGGCTGGTCCAATCCATCGATTTCGGCAGTGCCACGGGTGCTCAGGCGACCGGCACGCTTCTGGTGAACCAGATCGCGGGCGGGACGGCGCTGACTGTCAATAACACGTTGATGCTCGCGAGCACGCAGCCGAAGGCCGGGCATCTGACCTTCAACCTCGGCGCGCCATCCGCCACGGCCGTGATCTCGGCCGGAACACTGGATACCGATTCAAGCACGAAGACATCCATCGCCATCACCGATGCCGGTAGCCTGGACGAGGGGACTTATCTCCTCATCTCGGCCTCGACGATGGGTCAGAATATCTCATCCTCGACGCTCGACCTCGGCAGCACTCCGGCGGGCCTCACCTATTCTCTCAGCATCGGAACGCATGAGGTGACGCTCGCCGTCACGGACGAGGGCCAGTACTGGAACGGCACCACCACGACCGGCACGGGTCCGATCGCCGGCGGTACCGGAACCTGGAAGCCGCGAAGCTCGAACGATCTGGTCTGGTCGGATGCGACCGGCGCCCCTCACGTCCTCAGGGACGAGACGCAGACGGTGGACTTCGCCGGAACCGCCGGAACCGTCACGATCGACGCGTCGAGCGGTGCGGTGAAAGCCAAGGGCCTGCGGTTCCTCACCTCTGGCTACGAGATCACCGGCAATACCCTGACCCTGGACAACATCAAGAACAATACGCCGAAGATCAAGGTCGTCGGCGTCGGCTCCCAGGCGACCATTTCCTCGGTCATCGCCGGCGTTCAGGGCATGACCAAGCTCGGCGAGGGGACGTTGATCCTCACCGGCACCAACACTTACACCGGCAATACCACGATCTCGGAAGGAACGCTGCAGCTCGGCAACGGCGGGACGACCGGCTCCATCCTGGGCAACATCCAAGTCGACGGCACGCTGGTCTTGAACCGGTCGGACGACTTCACCTACTCCGCCGACACGTCCGGCTCGGGTAGTGTTGTGAAGAAGGGCCAGAACACCGTCACCATCACCTCGAGAGGCTTCCGCGGGCCGCAAGAATTATTGATCTCTGCCGGAACGATACTATTAGATAATGCAAAAATCGGAGATAGCAACTCCCCCTTGATCTACACCAGAATTACCATCAACAATGGGGCAATACTAAGCTTAGACCCCAATAGGACATCAAGTCAATCCGAAGTAACGGGCAATTTATCGATCAAAGGCGGCGGCATATTTAGAGTTTACTCTGGATACAACGGTGTAGCGTTCATGGACGGCGGCACGACGATGACGCCGACGTCCATCATCGAGACCCATCTGGCTGCGCCCAGTTCGACGGGAATGTTCGATCTACACAGCAGTAGTTCAGAGACGTTACAGGGAAAGGTCAATATTGTTGAAGAAGCCGGTTTTTCGACCGGCAGTTACGCTCTGTTTTCTGGAGACATGTACGGTCTCGAGACATCGGGTCTGACCGTCGGAAGAGCGCCGGCCCGCTATGCCTACTCGGTCTCGAAAGGCGGAGGTCCCGGCGGCTGGACCGTCTCCATCATCGTCGCGGCCAAGCAGTGGTGGAACGGCTCGACGACATCCTCAGGCGGGACTGCCGTCGTGGGCAACACCGGCACCTGGGATGCCGCAGCCGGGGCGACCAACTGGACGGACTATACCGGCGGTGCAGCGACGGCTTACGCCCAGAACGTCTACGCGACTTTCGCGGGCGCTGCGGGCACGGTGACGTTGAGTGGATCGACCGATCCGCAAGTCCCCGGGATGGAGTTTTTGACGAGCGGCTACACCATCACCGGAGGTGGGATCACGCTGGCCGGCGTCAATGGAGAATCGATCGCCCGCCTCTTCGTCGAGGACTCCGCCGTCACCGGCGGCGGTACTGCGACCATCGCCTCGGCGCTCAGCGGATCGATGGGGATCGAAAAGGCCGGTCTCGGCACGCTCATTCTCACCGGCGCCAACACCTATACCGGCAATACCGCCGTTTCTGGAGGCACCCTGCAGGTCGGCAACGGCGGGACCAGCGGCGCGATCGGCGGCGATGCCTCCGTCAGCGGCGATCTGGTCTTCGACCGCTCGGATTCGGTGACGTATGCCGGCATCATCTCCGGTAACGGGACCCTGGAGCAGAAGGGCACCGGCACCCTCATCCTGACGGGTGTGAGCACCTTCACCGGCACCACGACCGTCTCTGCCGGCACGTTGCAGATCAGCGGCGGCGGCTCCCTGGCCGGGGCTCTCAACGTCGCGAGCGGCGCCACCTTGACGGGCGATTCCACGGCGGCGACCACCGGTTCCATCGGAGATGCCGTCTCCGTCGCCAGCGGCGCGACCCTCAAGCTCGTGTCCGGCACATCGACCCTCGCCTTCGGCGGGAACCTGACCCTCGCGAGTGGCTCCACCACGGCCCTGACACTGTTGGCCCCCTCCACCACGGCGGCAGCCACCGTGGCGGGCAATCTGACCCTCGCCGGCACCCTCAATCTCACGGCGGGGACGGGCTTCGCCAGCGGCACCTACCGGCTGTTCGACTACACCGGCACCCTCTCCGGCAGCCTGGCCCTGGGCACCACTCCGGCCCACAGCCTCTACGCGATCAGCACCGCCACGAACAACCAAGTGAACCTCTCCGTCGCGATCGGCCAGTGGTGGAACGGCGGCGGCTCGCTCGGCGGCAGCGGCACATGGAGCCCATCGGCCGGCACGACCAACTGGAGCGATGCCGCCGGCGCCAACCCCGCCGCCTGGGGGCAGAGCTCGCTCGCCATCTTCGGCGGCACCGCCGGCACCGTCACGGTAGGCGGCACGACCACCCCGCAGCCGGTCGGAATGGAGTTCGTGACCACGGGCTACACCGTCACCGGCAACGGGATCGAGCTCGCGAGCTTCAACGGCAGCTCGACCACCGCGATCAAGGTCGAGGACAGCGCCGCCACCGGCGGCGGCACCGCCACCATCGCTTCCGTCATCTCCGGCACCCAGGGTCTGAACAAGACCGGCACAGGCACCCTCGTGCTGACCGGCACCGATACCTATTCCGGCGGGACCACCATCTCCGCCGGCACCCTGCAGATCGGATCCGGCGGCACCGCCGGCTCCGTGGCCGGCAACATCGTCGACAATGGCGCCCTGGTGTTCAACCGCTCCGACGCGGTGACGTATGCCGGCGTCATCTCCGGCACCGGGACCCTCGACAAGCAGGGCGCGGGCACGCTGACCCTCACGGGGGTCAACACCTTCACCGGCGGGACGACCGTCACTGCGGGCACCCTGCAGTTGAACAGCGGCGCCGGCCTCGCCGGGGATGTCGACGTCCTGACCGGGGCCACCCTGGCGGGGGATGCCGCCGGTGCCGGCACCGGCAGCGTGGGCGGCAACGTCGCCGTGCACAGTGGCGGCACCCTCGCCGCCGTGTCCGGCGCGAGCGCCGTCAGCATCACCATCGGCGGCAACCTCACCATCGCCTCGGGTGCGACCACGGCCATCACCCTGGAGACGCCCTCGAACGGGAAGGCGGCCTTCGGCGTCGCCGGCAACCTCGGCCTCGACGGGACCGTCAACCTCACGGCGGGCTCGGCCTTCAACAGCGGCACCTACCGGCTGTTCGACTACACCGGCACGCTGTCGGGGGCGGGCCTGACGCTGGGCACGACGCCGTCGCACAGCCTGTTCGCCATCGATACCACGACGAACCATCAGGTGAACCTCGCCGTGGCGGCGGGCCTGTGGTGGAACGGCAGCACGACCGCGTCGGGCGGCACGGCGGTGCAGGGCGGCGCGGGCACATGGGACGGCGGGGGGAGCACGACGAACTGGACGAACGCGGCGGGCTCCAGCGCCAACGGCTGGGGCCAGGGTTCGCTGGGCATCTTCGGCGGCACGGCCGGCACGGTAACGGTGGGTAACACGACAGTCCCGCAGGCGGCGGGGCTCGAGTTCGTGACCACCGGTTACACGCTCAGCGGCGGCGAAGTCGCCTTGTCGAGCTTCCACGGCAGCACGACCACGCGGATCCTGGTGGAGGATACCCAGACCACCGGCGGGGGCACGGCGACCATCGCCTCGGTCCTCTCGGGCGCCCAGATGCTCGAGAAGACCGGCGCCGGGACGCTCGTTCTGACCGGAACCAACACCTATAGCGGCGGCACCAAGGTCACGGCGGGCACGCTGCAGGTCGGCGACGGCGGAACCGCCGGCGTGGTGGTCGGCGATATCACCGACAACGCCGCCCTCGTGTTCAAGCGCTCGGACAGCGTGACCTATGCCGGGGTGATCTCGGGCACCGGCTCGCTGGAGCAGAAGGGCTCCGGCACCCTTATCCTGACCGGCGCCAACACCCATAGCGGCGGCACCACGGTGAGCGCCGGTACCCTGCAGGTCGGAGCGGGCGGCACCATCGGCTCGATCACCGGGGCGATCACCAACAGCGGCGCCGTGATCTTCAACCGCTCGGATGCCGTGACCTATGCCGGCGCCATATCCGGCACGGGAACGCTGGAGCAGAAGGGCTCCGGCACGCTGACGCTGACCGGCACCAACACCTATTCCGGCACCACCACGATCTCGGCGGGTACGCTCCAGATCGGCACCGGCGGAACCAGCGGGACGGTGGGGAGCGGCGCCATCACGAACAATGCCGCCCTGACCTTCGACCGCTCGGATTCAGTGACGTATGCCGGCGTCATCTCCGGTAGCGGGACCCTGGAGCAGAAGGGCACCGGAACGCTGATCCTGACAGGTGCCAGCACCTTCACCGGCACCACGACCGTCTCTGCCGGCACCTTGCAGGTCAGCGGCGGCGGCTCCCTGGCCGGGGCTCTCGACGTCGCGAGCGGCGCCACCCTGACGGGCGATTCCACGGCGGCGACCACTGGCTCCATCGGAGATGCCGTCTCCGTCGCCAGCGGCGCGACCCTCAAGCTCGTGTCCGGCACATCGACCCTCGCCTTCGGCGGGAACCTGACCCTGGCGAGTGGCTCCACCACAGCCCTGACGCTGTTGGCCCCCTCCACCACGGCGGCAGCCACCGTGGCGGGCAATCTGACCCTCGCCGGCACCCTGTCACTCACAACCGGAACAGGGTTCAAAAGCGGCACCTTCCGGGTGTTCGACTACACCGGCACCCTCTCCGGCAGCTTGGCCCTGGGCACCACTCCGGCCCACAGCCTCTACGCGATCAGCACCGCCACGAGCGGCGCAGTGAACCTCGTGGTGGCGGCCGGGCAATGGTGGAACGGGGGCGGCGGATCCGGCAGCGCCATCGGCGGCAGCGGCACATGGAGCCCATCGGCCGGCACGACCAACTGGAGCGATGCCGCCGGCGCCAACGCTTCCGCCTGGGGGCAGAACTCGCTCGCCATCTTCGGCGGCACCGCCGGCACCGTCACGGTGGGCGGCACGACCACCCCGCAGGTGGCCGGAATGGAGTTCGTGACCACGGGCTACACCGTCACCGGCAACGGGATCGAGCTGGCGAGCTTCAACGGCAGTTCGACCACCGCGATCAAGGTCGAGGACAGCGCCGCCACCGGCGGCGGCACCGCCACCATCGCTTCCGTCCTCTCCGGCACCCAGGGTCTGAACAAGACCGGCACCGGCACCCTCGTGCTGACCGGCACCGACACCTATTCCGGCGGGACCACCATCTCCGCCGGCACCCTGCAGATCGGATCCGGCGGCACCGCCGGCTCCGTGGCCGGCAACATCGTCGACAATGGCGCCCTGGTGTTCAACCGCTCCGACGCGGTGACGTATGCCGGCATCATCTCCGGCACCGGCACCCTCGACAAGCCGGGCGCGGGCACGCTGACCCTCACGGGGGTCAACACCTTCACCGGCGGGACGACCGTCACTGCGGGCACCCTGCGGTTGAACAGCGGCGCCGGCCTCGCCGGGGATGTCGACGTCCTGACCGGGGCCACCCTGGCGGGGGATGCCGCCGGTGCCGGCACCAGCAGCGTGGGCGGCAACGTCGCCGTGCACAGTGGCGGCACCCTCGCCGCCGTGTCCGGCGCGAGCGCCGTCAGCATCACCATCGGCGGCAACCTCACCATCGCCTCGGGGGCGACGACGGCCATCACCCTGGAGACGCCCTCGAACGGGAAGGCGGCCTTCGGCGTCGCCGGCAACCTCAGCCTCGACGGGACCGTCAACCTCACGGCGGGCTCGGCCTTCAACAGCGGCACCTACCGGCTGTTCGACTACACCGGCACGCTGTCGGGGGCGGGCCTGACGCTGGGCACGACGCCGACGCACAGCCTGTTCGCCATCGATACCACGACGAACCATCAGGTGAACCTCGCCGTGGCGGCGGGCCTGTGGTGGAACGGCAGCACGACCACGTCGGGCGGCACGGCGGTGCAGGGCGGCGCCGGCACATGGGACGGCGGGGGGAGCACGACGAACTGGACGAACGCGGCGGGCTCCAGCGCCAACGGCTGGGGCCAGGGTTCGCTGGGCATCTTCGGCGGCACGGCCGGCACGGTGACGGTGGGCACCACGACAGTCCCGCAGGCGGCGGGGCTCGAGTTCGTGACCACCGGCTACACGCTCAGCGGCGGCGAACTCGCCCTGTCGAGCTTCCACGGCAACACGACCACGCGGATCCTGGTGGAGGATACCCAGACCACCGGCGGGGGCACGGCGACCATCGCCTCGGTCCTCTCGGGCGCCCAGATGCTCGAGAAAATCGGCGTCGGGACGCTCGTTCTGACCGGAACCAACACCTATAGCGGCGGCACCAAGGTTACGGCGGGCACGCTGCAGGTCGGCGACGGCGGAACCGCCGGCGCGGTGGTCGGCGATATCACCGACAACGCCGCCCTGGTGTTCAAGCGCTCGGACAGCGTGACCTATGCCGGGGTGATCTCGGGCACCGGCTCGCTGGAGCAGAAGGGCTCCGGCACCCTCATCCTGACCGGGGCCAACACCCATAGCGGCGGCACCACGGTGAGCGCCGGCACCCTGCAGATCGGCAACGGGGGCACCATCGGCTCGATCACCGGGGCCATCGCCAACAACGGCACCCTGGCGTTCGACCGGTCCGACAGCGTGACCATGGGCGGGGCCATCACCGGCACCGGCGCCCTGGTCCAGCGCGGAGCGGGCACCCTCGCTCTCACCGGCAGCAACAGCGCCGGGGCGGGCACCACCGTGGCCGCGGGCACCCTCGCCCTGGCCGACGGCGTCCAGTTCTCCAGCGATGTGATCGTGCAGTCCGGGGCGACGCTCGCCGCGACGGGGACCACGTCCGGGGCCAGCATCACGGGTATCGTCACGGTGCAGGGCGGCGGCACCCTCAGCACGTCTCCGACCGCAGGCGGCGCCGGCCTCTCGACGACGAGCCTCGTGCTCGCGCACACCGCGCACCTCGCCGTGACCCTCGGGGCGAATGCCGGGACCGCTGCGGTCAGTACCGGGACCCTGAGCCTCGACGGCGTGCTCGACGTGACCAACGGCGGCAACCTGATGCAGGGTGTCTACCGGATCATCGACTACACCACGCTGGCCTCGGACAACGGGCTGCAACTGGGCACGACCCCGGCCAATTTCACCTATCAGGTGCAGCGTCAGACCGGGCAGGTGAACCTTGCGGTCGCCACCACCGGCACCGGTGGCGGCAACACGGGAGGCGGCACCGGTGGCGGCAACACAGGCGGCGGCAACACAGGCGGCGGCAACACAGGCGGCGGCACCGGTGGCGGCAACACGGGCGGTGGCACCGGGACCGGTGGCGGCAACACGGGCGGCGCGACCCTCTCATTCTGGAACGGCTCCCAGGCCAATCCGAACGGTCTTGTCCAGGGCGGATCCGGCACGTGGCGGAACGACCCGACGCTGACCAACTGGACCAACGCGGCCGCGAACCAAGCTCTGCCTTGGTCCGGAGCCTACGCGGTGTTCACTGCCAGCGCCGGCACCGTAACGGTGGATGCCACCAACGGACCCGTCTCGATCACCGGAGCGCAGTTCGCCACCGACGGCTACCTCGTGACCGGCGGCGGCATCACCCTGGCGGGGGCCTCCGGCCAGACCCAGATCCGCATCGGAGACGGCACGGCGGCGGGCGCTGACATGGTGGCGCGGGTCTACTCGGCCATCGGCGGCCTCGCCGGGCTGGAGAAGGTCGACCTCGGCACATTGATCCTCGGTTCCGGCAATACCTATGCGGGCGGTACGACCATCGCCGCCGGCGTGATCCAGATCGAAGCGGCCAGCGCACTGGGAACCGGGGCGCTAGCCCTGGAGGGCGCTGGCACCCTCCGGGCCAGCACGGGCTTCACCGACGGCCGGGCCATCTCGCTGACCGCGGTCAACGGCCAGGGCGGCGGCGGCATCGCCGTCGATGCCAACCAGACCCTGGTGCTGACCGGCGTCATCGCCGGCAGCGGGGCACTGACCAAGTCGGGCGCCGGGACTTTGTCGCTGAAGGGCGCCAACAGCTTCACCGGGGCGACGACGGTCGCGGCCGGTATCCTGGCGATCGGAGGCGGTGCGTCGCTCTCCGACTCGGCGCGCCTGAGCGTCCTGACCGGGGCGGCCCTGCACCTCACGGATGCCGACGAAACGGTTGGCTCTCTGGGCGGCGGCGGTGACATCGCGCTGAACGGCTACTGCCTCATCACCGGCGGGGACGGCACCAGCAGCACCTTCTCGGGCTCGATCGGCGGCTCTGGCTGCCTGACCAAGACCGGTCCCGGGACCATGAACCTCACCGGTCGCAACACCTACAGCGGTCCGACCACGGTGTCGGACGGTAAGATCCAGGTCAACGACTCAAGCGCCCTCGGCACCGGGCCTCTGGCGTTGCAAGGGGCAGGCACCCTGCGGGCAAGCGGCACCTTCACCGACGGACGGGCGATCACGCTGACGCCGATCAACGGCCAGGGTGGTGGAACCTTCGAGGTCGATGGCGCCCAGACCCTGACCCTGACGGGGCAGATTGCCGGCCTCGGCAACCTTGCCAAGACCGGGGCGGGTACCCTCGTGCTCGGCGGCAGCAACACCTATGCCGGTGACACGGCGGTGAAGGCGGGTACGCTCGCCCTCAATGGCAGTGTCGGTGGCGATATCGCGGTGCACGACAAGGCGACGCTGCTGGGCTCGGGGACGGTCGGCAAGACCGTCAACGTGCTCGATGGCGGCACTCTGGCCGGCGCCCAGGGCAACGGACTGACCATGGGCGGGCTCACCGTCGCGGGCAAGGGCACGCTCGCCGTCACCATCGCCGCGCCGGGCGACAACGGGGTGTTCCAGGTCAACGGCAACGTCGCCCTCGACGGGACATTGGCGGTCAAGTCGGCGGCGCCCCTGGACCTCGGCGTCTACCGGGTCGCGAACTTCACCGGCACCGTGACCGACAACGGCATGAAGGTGACCGGTTTGGCCTCCGACCAGACCGGCGAGGTGCAGTCTGCCCAGGCCCGGAAGATCAACCTGGTGGTGGGCAGTGCGGCCGTCCCGGTGTCGTTCTGGAACGGCAGTTCCACAACGCCCGGCCAGGCGCCGCTGGGCGGAACCGGCACCTGGAGGGCGGATGCCACCGCCAACTGGGCCAACAGCAACGACAACTTCAACGATCGCTGGCCGAGCGCCTTCGCGGTGTTCGAGGGGACCGCGGGCACGGCGACCGTGGACAATTCCATCGGGCAGGTCACAGCGCGGGGTATGCAGTTCGTCGACAACGGCTTCGTGGTCCAGGGAGGCCCGATTGTCCTGACCACCACCAACAACACCCCGGCGACGATCCGCGTCGGCGATGGCACGTCCTCCGGCGTGAACACGGTGGCCACCATCGCCGCGCCGCTGACTGGCAACGTCGGGATCAACAAGACCGACCTCGGCACCCTCGTCCTGACGGGCACCAACACCTACACCGGCGACACCGTCATCAAGGAGGGCACGCTGCAACTCGGTAACGGAGGCACCACCGGCTCGGTGGCCGGGGCCATCGTCGACAACGCCCGCCTCGTCGTCGCCCGCTCGGACACCACCACGTTCCGCGATGAGGTCTCGGGTCACGGACAGGTGGAGTTCCGCGGCGGCAAGGTGCTGTACGGCAGCAGCACGTTCACCGGGGCAGTCACCGCGAAGGGCGCCTTCGTCCGGCTCGACCCGGGCGCGGTGTCGGCTTCGGCCTTCACCCTGGAGAACGGATCGGTGCTGGGCGGCACCGCCACCATCGGCACACTGACCGCCAATGCCGGGGCGACGGTCGCTCCGGGCTACTCGCCGGGCACGATCGGGGTCACCGGCGCGGTGGGCTTCAACGGCGGCTCGACCTACGCGGTGGACGTGACGCCGGACGGGCGGCACGACCTCATCACCGCCACCGGCCCGGTGACGATCTCGTCCCGGGCGCAGGTGGAGGTCCACGCCACGCCGGGCCGCTACGCCCCGCACAGCACCTATGCCATCCTCACCACCACCGCGACGGTGACGGGGCAGTTCGCCGGCGTGACGAGCGACTACGCCTTCCTCAAGCCGACGCTGAGCTACGACGCGCAGAACGTCTATCTCGGCCTGTTCTACAACGGGCGGCGGTTCACCGACTTCGCCCGCACCCGCAACCAGTTCGCCCTGGCGGGCGCGGCGCAGGACCTCGGTCTCGGCAACCGGGTGTTCGACACCCTGCTGAACCTGCCCGAGGGCGAGGTGGCGCGGGCGTTCGACCGGCTGGACGGCGAGGGTCACGCCTCGCTGAACACGGTGATCCAGCAGCAATCGGCCTTCCTGCGGGATGCGGTGGGCTCACGGCTGCGCCAGTCGGGCTCGGGGAACGATGCCCTGGGCCAGGCGGCGCAGGCGGCGGGTCCGGCAACGCAGAGCGTGGACGGCGATCCCGGGCGGACGCTGTGGGCGCAGGCCTATGGCGGGTTCGGACGGCGGCAGGGCGACGGCAACGCCGGGGCGGTCGCGAGCTCGGCTGGCGGGATGCTGGCGGGCCTCGACGTGGCGCTGGGGGATGCGATCCAGGTGGGTGTTCTCGGCGGCCTCGACCGGTCGAGCGCCGACGTGACCTCGCGGGGCACCTCGGCGACCTTCGCCACCTACGATGTCGGCGTGTACGGCAGCGGCCAGTTCGGGGCGCTGGCGGTGCGCGGGGGCTTCGCCCAGAGCTGGCACGACGTGAGCGCCCGGCGCAGCGTGGTGATCCCGGGCTACACCGCCTCGGAGACGGCGCGCTACACGGTGGCGGGCTCGCAGGTCTTCGGCGAGGTGTCGACGGACGTGCGGGTGGGGGCGACGACGCTCCAGCCGTTCGCGGGCCTGTCGTATGTGAGCCTGGACGGACACCGGGTGACCGAGCGCGGCTCGGCGGACGCGGCGCTGTCGGGGACGGTGAGGGCCCAGGGCGTGGCCTACACGAGCGTGGGGGTGCGGGCGGCGACGCAGATCACCCTGGGCGACGTGGTGCTGACGCCGAGCGTGACGCTGGGCTGGCAGCACGCGTTCGGGGATCTGGCGCCGCGGGCGAGCCTCCGGTTTGCCGGTGGGAGCGTGTTCGGGGTGAGCGGCGTGCCGGTGGCGCAGGAGACGGCCCTGGTGGGGGCGGGCCTGTCCTACGACCTGTCCGAGGTGTCGGCGATCCGGGTGAACTACACCGGGCAGCTGGCTCCGAGGGCCACGCAGAGCGCCTTCACCGCGGAGTACTCGCACCGGTTCTGAGGACGTGAGGCCGGCGACGGAAGCTCGTCGCCGGTCTTTCCAGAGCGGTTCCCGGGGAACGCAGTCAGGCCGGGTCTCCCCTATTCGCAAGCGAAGCAGGGCAATGCAGGTATCCGTCCCATTTGGGCGGGGTCCGGTGTCCTGGCGTTCTTCTCTGCACTTGTGAGAGCGGTGATGCTGGCGGCGTGAAAACTGATCGACGAAGTCGAATCCCGGTCCGGATTCAGGGATACGCCAGCAGCTTCGGATTTGAAGTTCGCGTTGCATCTTGAATGGAAGACAATTCAAGATTGTATAGTTTCTCTGAATATCGGGATAAACCTGCGGCGGTATACCGATTTCGACGAAATTTCTGCAGCGGGGGGTTTCCATTACCCAGGCAATTGGGGAAATGCTCTTGTTATGCGGTCGGGCGAACCCTGTGAGGTGTCGATCCTTGGGTGCCGACCCACTGCAGGTCGCGAGCGGTCGCCAGTATTCCAAGGTGGAAGACGTTCGATATGATGGTTTGGACGATGAAGCGCGCAATGCGTGCGACGGCGCGGGGAATGGCTGTCGGGGTGAGCCTTTCAGCCGCGATCGGGGCTGGCCCGTCGCTGGCGGCTCCTGATGCGCCTGCGGCCGCGAAGGCCAATCAGGGCGCCGTTCCGAACCTCGGCGGGACCGGGGAGGCTGGCGATCCGCAGGTGACCACGGCCACCTATCAGGATTGGCTGGTGCGCTGCGTGACCCCGCCCAACGCGGCCAAGATCTGCGAAGCGACCCAGACGATCCAGGTGCAGGGGCAGAACGGTCAACCGGGAGGCCTGATCGCGATCATGGCCATCGGCCGCCTCGCGGCCGATGGCCCTCTCCGCGTGGCCGTCCAATTGCCGGCCGGGGTCTGGCTGCCCGCTGGTGCGAAGGTCCAGGCGGGAGAGAAAGCGAAGGCCGTTCCCCTCGAGTTCAAGCGGTGCGGCTCGGGCTGTTTCGCGGAGGTCGAGGCTGACAAGGATTTCGAGCTCGCCCTGCGGACCGCGACCGGAACCGGCACCCTGAGCTTCGAGGATGGCGCCCGCCGCACCGTGAACGTGCCTTTCTCCTTCCGGGGATTTTCGGCCGCCCTCGACGCAGCCATCAAGCCCCGCTGACGCCAGCGACGACGGGTTCGGCCCCCAGCCCGCTCGTTCCGTTCAGGGCCAGGACGCCCCCGATCCTGAGCCGAGAGGCGGGGGGCTGAAGACCGCGCGCCTCCTCCCGCTGCCGGATTGCGGCTTCTGGAAGCTCTCCATCCAGGTCCGGCGGGATGCTGGACTGACGTCCTTCACATCTGAGAACGAACCGATGGCCAACTCCGCAACCACCAATTCGCCCGCGTCTCAGGTGCCGCCGCTGTTCTACGGCAAGCCGGACGTGGTCCGATTCCCGGAGCATCGTACGCTCGGGGTTCGGCGCGAAGGGCATTTCGGCTTCGCGGCCGAAGCCGTTGCGATTCCCCTCACCGTGGCAGAATTCGCCGCGGCGGGGCGCGTCATGCCGATCGTCTTCGCCCAAGCCGAGGATGCTCTGCCCCTGGCCTTGAGCGGGCTGTCAGCGGGGCGCAACCTGCTCATCGACAAGGCGGGCGTGTGGCGTCCCGGCCTCTACATCCCGGCCTATCTGCGGCGCTATCCGTTCATCGCCGTGCAGGCGGGTGACGGGCCGGCGATGCTCGGCGTCGATACGACCAGTTCGCTGATCGTCCCGGAGGCCGATGGCGAGACGACGGACCGGCTGTTCGACGAGGCCGGCGCGCCGACGCCCCGGGCTCAGGCGGCGATGGCATTGAGCAAGGCCTATGCAGCCGAGTACGAAGCCACCCGCAGTTTCTCGGCCGCCTTGCTGGAACACCGCCTGCTGGTGCCCCGTTCGGCCGAACTGCGGCTGACGACATCCGCCGTCACGGCGACCGGTGAGATCCCCCCGGTGAGTTCCACGCTGACGGGCTTCCAGCTGGTCGATGAAGCGGCGTTCCGCGCCCTTCCGGCCGACGTGGTGGCCGAATTCCACGCTCGCGGTTGGTTGGGGGCGATCGTGCTCCACCTCGCCTCGCAACTCAGCTGGCAGACGCTCCTCGATGCGCAAGCCGAGGAACAGCCCCCGGCGGAGGCCACTGCCGCCTAAGACCAGGCGTCGCGCCGGTGCCGGTCCGGTGCGTGTGTCGTCGCTCCCTGGCGGCGGCGATGCGAACTTGGCGCGGCTTGCGCGGGGTCGAGCTCGTCGTCTCGGCCCCCATCGCCACCGCATTGGCCCAGGACGACGCGGAGGCGGCCCGCCAGCCATGGCGACGGGCGGCCGATCAAACTCCGGCCCGAGATGCCAAGGCTCGCGACCCTGATGGACACGGCCGAGCCCGCCGTGCTGGCCTGCCTGGGCGTCCCGGCCAAAGCCGGTGATCGTGGTGGCTCTCGGCGAGCGACACCACGCTAGTGGACACGACCCGCTCAAGCTCCTGCCGTGACCTATGAGAGCGGCTCGGACGGTCCGATAGCGTTCGGGTGAGCCGGCATCGCCCTACGAACCGACGCAAGGCCAAGCTTGTCTCTTGCGGAACACTTGCGGAACGCTTAACGTGTTCGCGATTTGTTTCCGTGCGACCGCCGCCACTTTGCGAGACCCGAACGATGCTCACGCGCAAGCAGCTGGACCTCCTGCGCTTCATCCAGCAGCGGATGCAGGAATGCGGCGTGCCGCCGTCCTTCGATGAGATGAAGGATGCCCTCGATCTGAAGTCGAAATCCGGCATTCACCGCCTCATCACCGCCCTGGAAGAGCGCGGCTTCCTGCGCCGCCTGCCGAACCGGGCGCGGGCCATCGAGGTGATTCGCCTGCCCGACGCTCTGGGGCGCGGGCCGGAGGCGGCCGAGGCGGCGGCGGCTGCGGCGCCCGAGCCCCGGCGCTTCACCCCGAGCGTCGTCGAGGGCGGGCTCGCCAAGCTGCCGCCGGCCGCGACGCCTCAGCCTCGGGCCTATGAGGAGTTCCGGGGCGTCGCGATCCCGGTCATGGGGCGCATCGCGGCGGGCACGCCCATCGCGGCGATCCAGAGCCAGAGCCACACCGTCACCATGTCGCCGGACTTCCTGGCCGGCGGCGAGCATTACGCTCTTGAGGTGCGCGGCGACTCGATGGTCGATGCCGGCATCCTCGATGGCGACCTCGTCGTCATCCGCAAGCAGGAAACCGCCAATACCGGCGACATCATCGTCGCCCTGATCGACGACGAGGAGGCGACCCTCAAGCGCCTGCGTCGGCGCGGCTCCTCCATCGCCCTCGAAGCGGCGAACCCGGCCTACGAGACCCGCGTCCTCGGCCCCGACCGGGTGCGGATCCAGGGTCGCCTCGTGAGCCTCGTCCGCCGCTACTGATCCGAAGGGGGCTCCGGCTCCCGGCCCGAACGCCATGGCGGCGCACGGCTCGCCGCGTGGGCATAGGTTGGAACCAGGGCGTCGCCGTCCAGCCTCACCGAGACGGCGCCCCCCTCCGCGAGGCGTCGCCGGTCGATGACCAGCGGCGCCGCGCAGTCCGGCGGTGCCCGCAGCGCGGTGACGATGAGGGCGGCGCGGGCGCAATCCTCCGGGAAGGCGCGCCTGTCCTTCACCAGGGCGACGGCCCGGCCATCCGGCAGGCGGGCGGTGCAGCCGAGACGGTCGCAGCGGCCCGGCGGGGGCGCGGCCAGGAGGTCGCCGGCCCGCCGGCCGTCGCCATCGGCCTTCAGCCATTGTTCCAGCACGAAGGCGGGCGGCTTGCCGAGCACCACGAGGCGCCCGTCGGCCCCGCGCAGGGCCGCGCCCGCGCCTTGGCGGTCGATGTAGAGATCCTGCCGGTGCGGCAGGGCCGCGAAGGCCAGGCCCGCCAGGGCCGGCAGCAGGGCGAGGCGGCGCAGGTTCGAGATGGGAAGCGTCGCGATGAGGAGCGCCGCCGCGAGCAGGAGCAGGGCTCCCGTGCCGAAGGCCGGCACCACGAGGACGGAGCGGCCGAACCCGGCGATCCATTCCGAGACGGCGAGCATCCCGGCCACCGCCTGCCCCATCACCCACCAGACCGGCCGGTCGAGGGCGAACGGATAGGTGAGCGTGCCGAGGACGGCGCAGGGCATCACCACCAGGGAAACGAGGGGCAGGGTCAGCGCGTTGCCGAGCACGCCGAAGGGCTGCACCGTCTGGAAATGGTAGGTCGCGAACGGGGCGGTCGCGACCTGGGCGACGAGGGTCGTGGCGAGGGTGCCGACGATGCCTCTGGCGACGAGGCCCAGGGTCCGCCCGAGGCGTCCCGCGCCGGGCGTGAGGAACAGCCGCCCATCGATGAGCCGGGCGCAGGCGACGAGGCCCGCCACTGCGCCGAAGGACATCTGGAAGCTGGGTCCGAGCAGGGCCTCGGGCTCCCGCGCGAGGCCGACGAGGGCGGCGAGGGCGAGATTGCGCATCGAGAGCGCCGGCCGGTCCACGAGGATCGCACCGAGCATGATCAGCGTCATCAGCAGGCTGCGCTCCGCGGCGATGTCCCAGCCGGAGAAGGCGCAATAGGCGGTGGCGCCCGCCATGGCCGCCCCCGCCGCGATCTTCTTGATCGGCCAGAACAGGGCGCAATGGGGCACGAGGGCGAGGACCGCCCGGATCAGCCAGAAGACGACCCCCGCCGCCAGCACCATGTGCAGGCCGGAGATCGAGACGACGTGGTAGATGCCGGCCGCGCGCAGGGCATCGTTGGCTTGCGGACCGATCAGCCCCCGCTTGCCGGTGACGAGCGCGGCGGCGACGGCGCCGGGCTGGCCGCCGAAGCTGCCGGCGATCCGGCGGGTCAGGGCGTTGCGGGCCTCGTCGAGGGCGGCGGCGAAGCGGAGCGAGGGAGGCAGGTCCGGCGTCGGCGCGACCGTGATCGGCCCGACCAGGGAGCCCACCGCGCCGATCCCCTGGAAGTAGGCGTCGCGGGCGAAATCGTAGCCCCCCGGCCGGGCCGCCTCCGGTGGGGGCAGGAGCCGCGCCGTGGCGCTCACGGTGTCGCCCGGCCTGAGCGGCGGCGCCTTGCGGAACGACACCCGCACCCGGCGCGGGCGCGCCTCGGGCGGCAGGGCGCCGAAGCTCTCGACGCGCACGATGAGCCGCGCGCCCTCCTCGCGCTCGTCCAAGCCCTCAATCACCCCGGTGAGCGGCGCGACCATGGTCCGCGTGAGGATCGGCGCGGCCACGCTCTCGACCCGCCATGCGGCAGCGGCGAAGCCGAGGCAGGCGAACCCGAGGGCGAGCGCCAGGGCCATCGCCCCGGGCCGCGCTCCGAGCCGGGCGGCGAGGAGGAGGCAGGCCGCCCCGGCCAGGAGAGGCGCGGGCAGAAAGGGCCGCCCATCGGCGGCGGCGAAGAAGACGAGGATGCCGATGCCGAACGCGACGGCGAGCCAGGGAAACAGCCGCCGCTGCCCGGCCTCGAGGGCGAGGGCGTGCAGGAAGCGCCCGCGCAGGGCGCCGAGCGCAAGGTCGGGGATGCGGAGGCGAGTGGTCGCCCCCGCCGCCATCCCCGCCCCGATCCGCTGCATCCATTCCGCCCGCGACTCGCGCCCACGATGCCGCAGGCGCCCGCCCGTTGCTTAGCGCGCGCGGTGGGCCGGGCGACAGTCTCGGGGTGGGATTGGGGTGATCTCACCCCCAGGCACTTGACCCGGCGGGCGGAGCAATGCCCTGTCGCCGTCAGCGGAACGCGCCGACGCGACGACGGGCAGGGATCGAACTTGCGTCGCCGCGCTTTCCACCGCAATCCGGTCCCGGCCGCCGCCGGCCGCCCCCGCCAGTCCGAAAACCAAAGATGTCGTCTCCCGTCGTCACGCGCTTCGCCCCCTCGCCCACCGGCTTCCTCCATATCGGCGGGGCGCGCACAGCCCTGTTCAACTGGCTCTATGCCCGCCACCACGGCGGGCGGATGCTGCTGCGCATCGAGGATACCGACCGGGAACGCTCCACCAAGGCGGCCATCGACGCGATCCTCGAAGGGCTGAGGTGGCTCGGCCTGGAGTGGGACGGCGACGTCGTGTTCCAGTTCGCCCGCGCCGAGCGCCATCGGCAGGTGGTGGACGGGCTGCTCGCCGCCGGCCGCGCCTATCGCTGCTACGCCTCGCAGGACGAGCTGACCCAGATGCGCGAGCAGGCCCGCGCCGAGGGCAAGCCGCTGCGCTACGATGGGCGCTGGCGCGACCGCGATCCCTCCGAGGCGCCGGAGGGCGTGAAGCCGGTGATCCGCCTGCGGGCTCCGCTGGAGGGCGAGACCGTGGTGGACGATGCGGTGCAGGGCCGCGTCACCTGGGCGAACCGCGACCTCGACGACCTCGTGCTCCTGCGCTCGGACGGAACGCCGACCTACATGCTCGCCGTGGTGGTGGACGACCACGACATGGGCGTCACGCAGATCATCCGCGGCGACGACCACCTCACCAACGCCGCCCGCCAGAGCCAGATCTTCTCGGCGCTGGGCTGGGAGGTGCCGAGGATGGCGCATATCCCGCTGATCCACGGGGCGGACGGGGCGAAGCTCTCGAAGCGCCACGGGGCGCTCGGCGTCGAGGCCTATCGCGACCTCGGCTACCTGCCCTCCGCCCTGCGCAACTATCTGGTCCGGCTCGGCTGGAGCCACGGCGACCAGGAAGTCTTCTCGACGCAGGAGATGATCCAGGCCTTCGATCTCGGCGCGGTCGGCCGCTCGGCCTCGCGGTTCGATTTCGTGAAGCTCGCGAATCTCAACGGCCTCTACATCCGCACCAGCACCGACGCCGACCTCGTGGCGGCGATCGAGGCGATCCTGCCCCAGGTCGGCCCGGAGCGCGGCATCCCCGTGCCCCTGCCCGACGACCTGCGGGACAAGCTCACCCTCGCCATGCCCGGCCTGAAGGAGCGCGCCAAGACGCTGATCGAACTCCTCGACAGCGCCTATTACCTCACCGCCGCCCGGCCGCTGGTGCCCGACGACAAGGCCAAGGCCCTGCTCTCGGACGAGGGCCGCGCCCGCATCGCGGCGGTGCTGCCGGCGCTGGAGGCCCTGCCCGATTGGAGCGCGGCGGCGACCGAGGGTGCGGTGCGCCAGCATGCCGAGGCGACCGGCTGCAAGCTCGGGCAGGTGGCGCAACCTCTGCGTGCGGCGCTCACCGGTCGCACCACATCCCCTCCCCTGTTCGACGTGATGGCCGTGCTGGGCCGGACCGAGTGCCTGGCCCGCCTGGGGGACCAGATTCCGCAGGGCTGAATCGGCCCGGTTTTCGCATTGCGGGCGGCAGGCTTTGTCACCCGGCCCGTTGCCGCTGCACTGCCGTTCGGCTAACCGAGGGTTCTGTGAGCAACCGCAACAAAAGCGGTGCGCTCTCGGGTCCGGGGGCGCCTCGGGGGAGCAGAACCGGTCTCGTCACGTCCCATCAGAAGGGTCCACGTCCCATGAGCGGCACCAGCACCATCACCGTGGACGGAAAGCAGATCGACTTGCCGGTGAAATCCGGCACGATCGGGCCGGATGTCGTCGATATCAGCAAGCTCTACGCGCAGACGGGGGCCTTCACCTTCGATCCGGGCTTCACCTCCACCGCCTCCTGCGAATCGAAGATCACCTACATCGACGGCGACGAGGGCGTGCTGCTCTATCGCGGCTACCCGATCGAGCAATTGGCCGAACAGGGCGATTTCCTCGAGACCTGCTACCTGATGCTGTTCGGCGCCCTGCCGACCGAGGCGCAGAAGGCCGATTTCGATTACCGCGTCACGCGCCACACGATGGTGCACGACCAGATGAACCGGTTCTTCACCGGCTTCCGCCGCGACGCACACCCGATGGCGGTGATGGTCGCCTCGGTCGGTGCCCTCTCGGCCTTCTACCACGACTCGACCGACATCACCGACGAAAACCAGCGGATGATCGCGTCGATCCGCATGATCGCCAAGATGCCGACCCTCGCGGCGATGGCCTACAAGTATTCGATCGGCCAGCCCTTCGTTTATCCCAAGAACGACCTCGATTACACCTCGAACTTCCTGCGTATGTGCTACGCCGTGCCGTGCGAGGAGTATCAGGTCAATCCGATCTTCGCCAAGGCGCTGGACAAGATCTTCATCCTGCACGCCGATCACGAGCAGAACGCCTCGACCTCGACGGTGCGTCTGGCGGGCTCCTCGGGCGCCAACCCCTTCGCCTGCATCGCGGCCGGCATCGCCTGCCTGTGGGGTCCCGCCCATGGCGGCGCCAACGAGGCGGCGCTGAAGATGCTGATGGAGATCGGCAAGCCGGAGAACGTCGGCAAGTACGTCGCCAAGGCCAAGGACAAGAACGATCCGTTCCGCCTGATGGGCTTCGGCCACCGCGTCTACAAGAATTACGACCCGCGCGCCCGCCTGATGCAGAAGGTGACGCACGAGGTCCTGAAGGAACTCGGCCACCAGGACGATCCGCTGCTCGAAGTCGCCATGCAGCTCGAGCAGATCGCCCTCAAGGACGAGTACTTCATCGAGAAGAAGCTCTACCCGAACATCGATTTCTACTCGGGCATCACCCTGAAGGCGATGGGCTTCCCGACCGACATGTTCACGGTGCTGTTCGCCGTGGCGCGCACGGTGGGCTGGATCGCCCAGTGGGCCGAGATGATCGAGGACCCGCAGCAGAAGATCGGCCGTCCGCGCCAGCTCTATGTCGGCCCGGACAAGCGCGACTACGTGCCGATCAACTCGCGCGGCTGAGGCCGGCGTGATCGTCTGACGGAAGGCGGCCTTCGGGCCGCCTTTCTCGTTTCGGAGGCCTCCCTCCCGTGATCGTCACCCTCCCCGTCCGGCAGCCCTACGATTGGGCGGGCCTGCGCGCCTTCCTCGCGGCGCGGGCGATTCCCGGCGTCGAGCGCGCCGACGTGGGCGGTCCCTATGCCCGCACGGTTCGCCTCGGCGGTCGGGCCGGCACCGTGACGGTGGCGCCCGGTGGGGACGGGCTCGTGGCGACCCTCACCGGCCTCGACCCGTCCGCCGGTTCGGACGTCGCGGCACGGCTGCGCCGCCTGTTCGATTGCGAGGCCGACCCCGCTGCCATCGGCGCCTGCCTCTCGCGCGATTCGCGTCTCGCGCCCCTCGTCGCCGCGCGGCCGGGGCTGCGCCTGCCGGGCGCCTGGGACCCGTTCGAAACCGGATGCCGGGCGATCCTCGGCCAGCAGGTGTCGGTGGCCGCCGCGCGACGCCTCGCCGGGCGCCTCGCGGAGGCGTTCGGGACGCCCGTGCCGGCCATCGGCACACTCAACCGGCTGTTCCCGGCCCCGGAGGATCTGGTGGAGGCGGATGTCGCCCTGGTCCTCAACATGCCCCGCGCCCGGGGCGCGGCGATCCGGGCGCTCGCGGCGGCCGTTCTGGCCGATCCCGCCCTGTTCGCCCCGGCCTCGAGCCTGGAGGACGCGGTGGCGCGCTTCACCGCCATCCGGGGCATCGGCCCCTGGACGGCGCAGTACATCGCCATGCGCGCGCTCAAGCTGCCGGATGCCCTGCCGGTGGGCGATGTCGGGCTGTTGCGGGCCCTCGACCGGGGCACCGGCCGCCCGAGCCCGGCCGAACTCGTCGCCCATGCCGAGGCCTGGCGACCCTACCGGGGCTATGCCGCGCAACACCTCTGGGCGGCCGACGAAGCACCCCGCCACGACTGAATTGGTGGGGCATCCTGCCTGTCCCGGCCGAATAATGTTTGGCCGTTCGAGAAACGGATTTTGAATGCGCGAAGGCTCTGCTCTGCGGAGCGGCGTCGTTCCTGTGAGAAGCCGGCTTTCTCAGACTTTCGGCCCACTTGGAGGCTCTTCGCAACGCAGCTATAGCCGGAAGCCGAAGAACCGCGGCACTGCATAAGACCGCGTGTGAGCGAGGAGATCGACATGGCGGCGAGCGCTGCGGTCCAGGAAGCGGGTCGCGAGGTCAAGGACCTGTACGAGATGGGGGAAATCCCCCCGCTCGGTCACGTGCCGGCCAAGATGTACGCCTGGGCGATCCGGCGCGAGCGCCACGGGCCGCCGGAGCAGTCGCACCAGCTCGAAGTCCTGCCGGTGTGGGACATCGGCGACGACGAAGTGCTGGTCTATGTCATGGCCGCCGGCGTCAACTACAACGGCGTCTGGGCCGGTCTCGGCGAGCCGATCTCGCCCTTCGACGTGCACAAGGGCGAGTACCACATCGCCGGCTCCGACGCCTCGGGCATCGTCTGGAAGGTCGGCGCCAAGGTGAAGCGCTGGAAGGTCGGCGACGAGGTCATCGTCCACTGCAACCAGGACGACGGTGACGACGAGGAGTGCAACGGCGGCGACCCGATGTTCTCGCCGACCCAGCGCATCTGGGGTTACGAGACGGGCGACGGCTCCTTCGCGCAGTTCTGCCGGGTGCAGTCGCGCCAGCTGATGCACCGGCCGAAGCACCTCACCTGGGAAGAGGCCGCCTGCTACACGCTGACCCTCGCCACCGCCTACCGGATGCTGTTCGGCCACGCCCCGCACACCGTGCGGCCGGGCCAGAACGTGCTGATCTGGGGCGCTTCCGGCGGCCTCGGCGTGTTCGGCGTGCAGCTCTGCGCGGCCTCCGGCGCCAACGCCATCGCCGTGATCTCGGACGAGTCGAAGCGCGACTACGTGATGAGCCTCGGCGCCAAGGGCGTCATCAACCGCAAGGACTTCGATTGCTGGGGCCAGCTCCCGAAGGTGAACTCCCCTGAATTCCATGCCTGGACCAAGGAAGCCCGCAAGTTCGGCAAGGCGATCTGGGACATCACCGGCAAGGGCAACGACGTCGACATCGTGTTCGAGCACCCCGGCGAGGCGACCTTCCCGGTCTCGGCGCTGGTGGTGAAGCGCGGCGGCATGGTGGTGTTCTGCGCCGGCACGACCGGCTTCAACATCACCTTCGACGCCCGCTACGTGTGGATGCGCCAGAAGCGCATCCAGGGCTCGCATTTCGCCCATCTCAAGCAGGCCTCGGCCGCGAACCAGTTCGTGCTGGACCGCCGGATCGACCCGTGCATGAGCGAGGTCTTCCCCTGGGACAAGATCCCCCAGGCGCACACCAAGATGTGGAAGAACCAGCACCCGCCGGGCAACATGGCCTGCCTTGTGAACTCCCCCCGCGCCGGCCTTCGGACCGTCGAGGACGTGATCGAGGCCGGTCCGCTCAAGCGGTAAGGCGTTCGCGGGGCGGTGCCGCCTTGGAGCGGTGCTGCCCTGCGCGTCCTGCCCTTGCCCGTCGCCGGGCGAGGCGCGACAACGGCGACGCTTGACAGGTCGTTCCCCGTGGGAGGGGACGCTGCGGCGGGAGCCCCAAGACGTGACCGGCGACGACGAATCCTACGTGTACGATGAAGCCACCGGCGAGTGGCTGCCCCCCGGCGCGGCCTCCGCACCTGCCGCTATCGTGGTCCGCGACGCGGCCGGCAATGCGCTTGCCGACGGTGATTCGGTGACGCTGATCAAGGACCTCAAGGTCAAGGGCACGAGCACGACCCTGAAGCAGGGCACGGTGATCCGCTCGATCCGCCTGACGGACGACCCCGACGAGATCGACTGTCGCCACGACACGATCAAGGGTTTGGTCCTGCGCACGGAGTTCGTGCGCAAGCGGTGAAGGGGATCGCTCGGCGAGCTTTTCCATACCGATCCTCCTTTCCCCTCTCCCCGCCTGCGGGGAGAGGCCCGCTGACACCTCGTCGTGTCGGCGGGAAGCGGAGGCGCAGCCGGAGCGGCGGTGAGGGGGATCACCGGAAGAGTCTCGTTCGGCACACCCCCTCACCCTCGGCTGCCGCCTCGCCGCGCCGACGACAGGGTCGTCGCGGCCCTCTCCCCGCAAGCGGGGCGAGGGGAATGCACATCGTCTCGGCCAAGCTCTCAGGATGAGGGCGTGGGCGGGACGGGTGCGGGTCTCTCAAAAACTCGGCGGCGTGCAGGCGCTCACCACCTCGCAAGGCTGCGGGCCGACGCAGCGGAAGCGGTGCGGGCGGCGGCTGTCGAAGCTGTAGGCGTCGCCGGGGCCGAGGATGCGGCGCTCCTCGCCGACCGTGACCTCCAATCGGCCGCTGAGCACGATCCCGCCCTCCTCCCCGTCATGGCTGAGGAGCACCCGGCCGGTATCCGCGCCGGGCTCGTAGCGCTCCTTCAGGATCTGCAGGCGGCGGCCGAACAGGTTGTCGCCTACCTGCCGGAAGGAGATGCCGCCCCGCGCCGAGCGGCGGCCGATCTCGGTCAGCTCCTCGGCGGCGAAGAACGCCTTGCGCTCCGGCTCCGGCTCGACGGCGAAGAACTCGGCCATGCCGATGGGGATGCCGTCGAGGATGCGCTTCAGCGCGCCGACGGAGGGATTCACCCGGTTCGCCTCGATCAGCGAGATCGCCGAGTTGGTCACGCCCGCGCGCTTGGCGAGCGTGCGCTGCGACAGGCCGTGGCGCACCCGCACGAAGCGCAGGCGCTCGCCGACATCGACGTCCATGGGCGGGCTCCGTTGCAGGTGTTGCGGATCCCGCAACAGTGCAGCCTCCGCACACGCTCCCGCAAGGGGTTGGCGCGCACCAGAAAAGGACTTGTTGCTACAGGCGATTGGGTATCCCCTGGCCGGGACAGAGCCGGAGCCCGTCCATGACCGACCATCGCTCGCGCAACACCCCCTCCCTCGATGCCTTCTGGATGCCGTTCACGGCGAACCGCCAGTTCAAGGCGGCGCCGCGCATGCTCGTCTCGGCCGAGGGGATGCACTACACGGCGGATGACGGGCGCACGGTCCTCGATGGCACCGCCGGCCTGTGGTGCGTGAATGCCGGCCACGGGCGACGGCAGATCGCGGCGGCGGTGGAGCGCCAGCTCTCGACCCTCGATTTCGCGCCGACCTTCCAGATGGGCCACCCCATCGCCTTCGCATTCGCCGAACGCCTCGCGGAGATCGCGCCGGGCGGCCTCGACCGGGTGTTCTTCACCAATTCCGGCTCAGAATCGGTCGACACCGCCCTCAAGATCGCGCTGGCCTACCAGCGCTCCATCGGCCAGGGCACCCGCACCCGGCTGATCGGGCGCGAGCGCGGCTATCACGGCGTCGGGTTCGGCGGCATCTCGGTGGGCGGCATCGTCTCGAACCGCCGGGTCTTCCCGCAGCTCCCCGGCGCGGACCACCTGCGCCACACGCACGATCCGGCCCGCAACGCCTTCTCGAAGGGCCAGCCGGAGCACGGCGCCGAACTCGCCGAGGATCTCGAGCGCCTCGTCGCCCTGCACGGCGCCGAGACCATCGCCGCCTGCATCGTGGAGCCGCTTTCGGGCTCGACCGGCGTCCTCGTGCCGCCGAAGGGCTACCTGGAGCGCCTGCGCGAGATCTGCACGAAGCACGGCATCCTGCTGATCTTCGATGAGGTCATCACCGGCTTCGGACGCCTCGGCGCTCCCTTCGCCACCGATTATTTCGGCGTGACGCCGGACCTCGTGGCCGCCGCCAAGGGCCTCACCAACGGCACCGTGCCGATGGGCGCGGTCTTCGCGAGCCGGCAGGTGCATGACGGGCTGATGCAGGGGCCGGACGGGATCGAACTGTTCCACGGCTACACCTATTCCGGGCATCCGGTCGCCTGCGCGGCGGGTATCGCGACGCTCGACATCTACCGGGAGGAAGGGCTTCTCACCCGCGCTGCCGACCTCAGCGGGGATTGGTCCTCCGCGATGCACGACCTGCGCGGGCGCAAGCACGTCATCGACATCCGCACGCTGGGCCTCGTCGCGGGCATCGAACTGGAATCGCGCCCCGACGCGCCGGGCAAGCGCGCCTATGAGGTATTCGTGGATTGCTTCCAGCGCGGGCTCCTCGTCCGCGTCACGGGGGACATCGTCGCCCTGTCGCCGCCGCTGATCGTCGAGCCGGGGCAGATCGGCGAGATGGCCGAGGTGCTGGGCGCGGCCATCGACCGGGTGGCCTGAACCCTCCCCCGCCTCACGGGTTGCAGCCGGACAGGTTGCCCCGTCGAAGGGGCGGAACGAGGCTGACCCATGACCGATACCGTCCTGATCGTCGGCGCGAGCGGCATCGTCGGCAGCGCGGCGGCGTCCCGCTTCGCCGCCGAGGGCTGGCGCGTCGCGGGGCTCGCCCGGCGCCCGGTGGCGCAGGAGGGCGTGGAGCCCGTCGCCGCCGATTTGCAGGACCGCGCCTCCCTGGAGGCCGCCCTGAAGGATCTCGCCCCGACCCATCTGGTGCTGGCGACATGGCAGCGCCGGGACACGGAAGCGGAGATGATCCGCGTGAACGGGGCGATGGTCGCGGGCGTGTTCGACGTGTTGCGTCCGCAGAAGAGCCTGCGCCACGCCGCCCTCGTCACCGGGCTGAAGCACTATCTCGGCCCGTTCGAGGCCTACGGGAAGGGCACCCTGCCGCAGACCCCGTTCCGCGAGGAGCAGGGGCGCCTGCCCATCGAGAACTTCTACTACGCGCAGGAGGACGCCCTGTTCGCGGCGGCCGAGCGCGACGGGTTTGCGTGGAGCGTCCACCGCCCGCACACGATCATCGGCAAGGCGGTCGGCAACGCCATGAACATGGGCACGACGCTCGCCTGCTACGCCACCCTGTGCCGCGAGAAGGGGGAGCCCTTCGTGTTCCCCGGCTCGGCGGCACAGTGGAACGGCCTGACCGACATGACCGATGCGCGCTTGCTCGCCCGGCACCTGCTCTGGGCCTCCACCGAGCCCAAGGCCGAGAACCTCGCCTTCAACGTCGTGAACGGCGACGTCTTCCGCTGGAGCTGGATGTGGGGCCGCCTCGCGGACTGGTTCGGGATCGAGGCCGCGCCCTTCGACGGCACGCATCGTCCGCTCGAGCCGCGCATGGCCGGCGACGGCCCCCTCTGGGCCGAGATCGCCAAGCGCCACAACCTCGCGGAGCCGGACCTGACCAAGCTCGCTTCCGCGTGGCACACGGATGCCGATCTCGGGCGGCCCGTCGAGGTCGTCACCGACATGAGCCGGAGCCGCCGCCTCGGCTTTACCGCCTACGAGCCGACCGACGACGCCTTCTTCGACCTGTTCGCGCAGCTGCGGGCCGACCGGCTCATCCCGTAGAGACCCACATCGTCATTGCGAGCGCAGCGAAGCAATCCACCCGGCACTGCCCTTTTCGGATAGGTCGCGCCTTGGATTGCTTCGGCTCCGCCTCGCAATGACGTCGCGTCAGGGCTTCCGCTCCACCCCGCACCATTCGGCCACGAACAGGGCCATGGCGGTGGTTGAGCGCTTCACCGAGGCGAGGCTGACGCGCTCGTCGAAGCCGTGGATGTTCTCCGCGTGGGGGCCGTAGCAGAGGGCCGGCACCTTCTCGTAGAGGGCGTGGACGCGGGTATCGAGATAGCTCGGCGACATGAAGCTGGTGAGCGCCTTGCTCGTCGCCCGCTGGTGGGCGCGGCCGAGCACGGCCTCGGCCTCCGAGCCTTCCTCCAGCACGTAGCCCTCGGCCATGAAGCCGTTGAACCGCACGAGGGGCGGGTTCAGCGCCAGGAACGCATCGCCCGAAGCGAAGCGGGCGACGGCCTCTTCGATCTCGGCGGCGGCATCGGCCGCCCGAGTGCCGGGATAGAGGGCGATGCGGCAATCGGCCCGCGCCCAGGCCGGCACCGAAGAAGCCCAGTCGCCCCCGGCGATGCGGCCGATGTTGAGGTTGATCGGGTGAGCCTCGGTCTCGAAATGGCGATGCCGGCCGCGCTCGTCGTTCCAGCGCGCCTCGACTTCGCGCAGCGCCCCCACCACCCGCCACAGGGCGTCGATGGCGTTGGCGCCCGCGCCCATCTCGCGGACATGGACGGGACGGCCACGCACCTCCACCGTGAACCAGATCACCCCCGTATTGGCCCGCACCAGGGCCTCGTCCTCCGGCTCGGGGATGAACACCGCGTCCGCGCGGTAGCCGCGCAGATGCGCCGCCAGCGCGCCGTTGCCGGTGGATTCCTCTTCCACCACCGATTGGATCGTCACGGCGGAGGCCGGCTGGAGGCCGAGCCGGCCGAGGGCGTCGAGGGCGAAGAGGTTGGCCGCATGGCCCGCCTTCATGTCGCCGGCGCCCCGGCCATAGAGCCAGTCGCCCTCGATCACCGGGTCGAAGGGCGGGTGGCGCCACAGGTCGAGGGGGCCGGTCGGCACCACGTCGACATGCGCCTGCAGGATCAACGAGCGGCCCGCCTGCCCCGCCGGCCGGTGATGGCAGACCACGATCGGTGCGTCCGAATGGCGCTCGTCGATCCGGCCGCCGCCGGGATGGGCGTCGAGTGCCGCCCGGTCCATGGCGAAGCGCTCGGCAGCATAGCCCCGCGCGCGGAAGGTCTCGAACACGTAATCCTGGCAGGCCTGCTCCTGCCCGCGCAGCGACGCGAACCGGACGAGGTTGCGCGTGTGCTCCACCTGGGCGTCGAACCCCTCCGCGACGGCGGCTTCGATCTCGGCGGCGAGCGTCGGGTCCAGCGGCATGGGCACTCCTTGCAAGTTGCGGAAGGGGAAGCCGGCCGGGCGATCCTGTCAACGGCGGATCGCGGCCTTCCCGTGTGTCGCAGCCCTATGCCCTTGCCGAATCGCGCCTTTGCTGCGTTGGCTGCGGCCCGCGCAGGCGGGGGCCGCGATCCCCGCCCGGACCGGAGGGCATCGCATGAGCGAGACGGCGGACACCTTCAAGAAGGCGCCGAGGCGCAAGCCGACCAAGGGCAAGAGCATCTCCGTGTCCCCGGAGATGCGCGAAGCCTATGCCGAGATACTCCGCCAGCGGGCGGAGAAGGAGGAGGTCTACGGCCGCCACCTGCCGCAGGACGAGCCCCGCCGCCGCTAGAACAGTCTCGGGGAAACTCGGCTCATGCCGTGTCTCCCGTCTTTGCGAGCGGCGCGAAGCAATCCAGGGATCCGCCACGTCCGAAAGCGGCCCGCCACCCTGGATTGCTTCGCTGCCGCTCGCAAAGACGGTTGAGCCGCTGATCCCGATCAAACCGGAACCGCACTAGAATCCGTAGAGCCGCTTCGGGTTGTCGACGAACAGCATCCGGCGGCGTTCCGCGTCGGGCACCCACTCTGCCATCAGGTCGAGGAGCGCCGGAAGCTTCGGCGGCCCGTCCCAGGCGGCGACATGCGGCCAATCCGAGCCCCAGAGGCAGCGCTCCGGCGCCGCGTCGTTGAGGGCGCGGGCCAGGGGGATCGTGTCCGCGTAGGGCGGTCCGGTGTCCGACACGCGGAAGGCGCCGGAGAGCTTCACGTAATTCCCATCCCGGACGAGGCCGAGGAGCGCCTGGAAGCCCGGATGGTCCACTCCGGCCGAGGCCGGCATGTGGCCCATATGGTCGAAGACCAGGGGCACCGGCAGGCGGGCCATCAGGCCGGCCATCTCGGGCAGGTGCCGCGCGTCGAGCAGGAATTGCAGGTGCCAGCCCATCTCACGGGCGAGCGCGCCGTAGCGCTCGAGCTGATCGAGGCCGACCCCGCCGCCGAACAGCACGTTGAGGCGCAGGCCCCTCACCCCCGCCTCCTTGAGGTCGGCGAGGTCGCGCTCCGGCAGGCCCAGCGGAATGACCGCGATGCCGCGCAGGCGCTGGCGGTTCGCCTTGAGGGTCTCGACCATCAGCCGGTTGTCCGTGCCGTGGACGCTCACCTGCACGAGGACGCCGTGCGCCATGCCCGTGGCATCGAGCATGGCGAGGTAGCGCGCCGCCGGCGCCTCGGGCGGGGTGTAGCTGCGCTCGGCCACGAACGGATAGGCCGGCGGCAGGCCGATCACGTGGGCGTGGGTGTCGACGGCGCCCGGCGGCACCGCGTAGCGCGTCGGGCCGCCGGGATGCGGATCGGGGGCCGGGCAGTCGCGGATGTCGCTCATGGTCAGGTGTCCGCGTGGAGGACGCGCCCGCGCGTCTCAGGCAGGGCGAAGGCGGCGAGGAAGAACATGCCGTAGGCGATGGCCGCGAACAGGGCGATGGCCGAGGCGAGCCCGACCCGCTCCGACAGGTAGCCGACGAGGGCCGGGAACAGGGCGCCGAGGCCGCGCCCGAAATTGTAGCAGAAGCCCTGCCCCGAGCCGCGCAGGCGCGTCGGGTAGAGTTCGGTGAGGAAGGCGCCCATGCCGGAGAAGTAGCCGGAGGCGAAGAAGCCGAGCGGGAAGCCGAGCAGCCAGAGCACGCCGTTCGAGAGCGGCAATTGCGTGTAGGCGACGATCACCGCGATGGCGCCGAGCGAGAAGATCAGGAAGAGCGGCCGCCGCCCGAGCTTGTCGGCGAGCCACGCGCCGACGAGGTAGCCCGTGAACGAGCCGACGATCAGCGCGGCGAGGTAGCCGGTGGAGGAGACGATGGAGAGGTGCCGCTCCGTCGTCAGGAAGCGCGGCACCCAGGTGGTGATGGCGTAGTAGCCGCCCTGGCAGCCCGCCGCCGCCAGCGAGGCGAGGATGGTGGTGCCGAGGATCGGGCCGGAGAAGATCTCCCACAGCTTCGGCCGGTCGCCGCTCGCGGCGGCGGCGGCGCGGGTGCGGACGGCGACCTCCGGCTCCTTCACGTGGCGGCGCAGGTAGAAGACCAGCAGCGCCGGCAGGGCGCCCACGGCGAACATCCAGCGCCACGCGCTCTCGGGCGGCAGCGCCGAGAACAGGATCGCCTGCGACAGCACGGCGAGGCCCCAGCCGATGGCCCAGCCCGACTGCACCGAGCCCACCGCCCGGCCCCGGAACTCGGCGCGGATCGTCTCGCCGATCAGCACCGCGCCGGCCGCCCATTCGCCACCGAAGCCGAGGCCGAGGAGGGCGCGGGCCACGAGTAGTTGCTCGAAGCTCTGCACGAAGGCGCAGACCAGGGAGAAGAACGAGAACCAGAGGATGGTGATCTGCAGGGTGAGCACCCGGCCGATCCGGTCGGCCATGAAGCCGGCGATCCAGCCGCCCAGCGCCGAGGCCAGCAGCGTCACCGTAGCGGCGAGCCCCGCCGTGCCGGGATCGACCTTCCACAGCGCGATGATCGTGCCGATCACCAGCGGGTAGATCATGAAGTCCATGCCGTCGAGGCACCAGCCGGCGGCGCAGGCCCAGAAGGTGTTCCGCTCGGGCTTCGTCATGGAGCGGTAGAAGGCCGTGAGACTCGCGTCCCGGATCTCGACCGCCTCGGCGCCCGGCGCCGTCCCCTGTCCGCCGACCGTATCCATGATTCACTCCCGCTTTGGCGGGAGTATCGGCCGGGTGCCGGAGACTGTCCAACGGCGTTTGCGGCAAGTCCAAAGAAAAGGGCCGCCCTCGCGGGCGGCCCCTTCGGTTCGTGCGTCTGCCGGACTTAGTAGCAGCGCTCGACCAGCACGCGGCGGTAGCCGTAAGGCGTCCACCGCACGCGCGGGACGGTGTAGCAGCCGCCGCCGTAGCCGTAGCCGTAATCGCCACCGTAATAGCCGACCGGGGCGTAGCCGCCGCCGTAGCCGTAGCCATAGCCCGGGTAGCCATACCCGCCGTAGCCGCCATAGAGGCCGCCCGCCGCGAGGCCCAGGCCGAAGCCCGCCAGGCCGAAGCCGATGCCGCGACCGTAGCCGCCGCGATAGCCGTAACCGCGATAGCCGCCGTAGCCGCCACGGAAGCCGCCGTAACCGCCGCGGAAGCCCGCGCCACGGAAGCCGCCGAAGCCGCCGCCATGGAACCCGCCGCCGAAGCCGCCGCCGTGGAACCCGCCACCGCCGAACCCGCGGGCGTCGGCGCTCACCGGCGCAAGCGCCAGGGCGCCGGCCGCCAGAAGCGCAGAACCGAGCACTGCACCCTTCATCTTACGTCTCCAAGAATTCAGAACCCCTTCGATGCTGAAACGTGCAGCCTGGCAAAACGGTTCGCGCGGCATGCGCGGCAGGCGGTCACGGTCCCGTGCACACCGGGCGACGGCCCTGCGCGAAAACCGCCGTTTTCGGACGGCAGAGGGACGGCGCGATCCACCTGATGATGCGTTCCATGCTCCTTCGTTCGGCTTTCCTCGCCCTCGTCGCCGGCCTTGCCCTGTCTCACCCGGTTCGCGCAGCCCCCGAGGCGGGCGAGCCCTGCCGGGCGATCCAGGCCCAGGGCGAGAGCTTCACGATCTGCACCGTCGATCTGCGCAAGCGCCGCCTGCGGGTGTTCTGGCGCCGGCCGGACGGGCAGGCCTATTCCTCTCTCCAGGCGCTGGCCGAGGCGCAGGGTCCGAAGCTCGCCTTCGCCATGAACGGCGGCATGTACGACAAGGATCAGGCGCCGGTCGGTCTCTATGTCGAGGATGGGCACGAGCTGCACGGCGTCTCGACGGCGGACGGGCCGGGCAATTTCCACCTGAAGCCCAACGGCGTGTTCTACGTGAAGGGCGAGAAGGCCGGCGTGCTCGACACGCCGCGCTATCTGCGCGCCCATCTGAAACCGGATTTCGCCACGCAATCCGGGCCGATGCTGGTGATCGAGGGGCAGATCCACCCGAAGATCACGGCGGACGGGCCGTCGCAGAAGATCCGCAACGGCGTCGGCACCCGCGATGGGGGCCATGTGGCGGTCTTCGCCATTTCCGAGCGTCCGGTGAGCTTCGGCGCCTTCGCCCGGCTGTTCCGCGACGACCTCGGCTGCCGCAACGCCCTGTTCCTCGACGGCTCGGTGTCGAGCCTCTACGCGCCGAACCTCGGGCGCTCCGATCTCGGGCGGCCACTGGGGCCGATGATCGGAGCGGTGGCGAAGTAAGACGCCGGATCGCGTGCGCCGCGCTTGTCATCCCGGGGCGCCGAAGGCGAGCCCGGGATCCAGACGCGCCCAGGGGCGCCGGGTCCGGCACGATCGGCGGCTCTGGATCCCGGGCTCCGCTGCGCGGCCCCGGGATGACGGGGGGGTGGGAGCTTGCCGCCGGCCCGGCGGCGCCGTCGCTCGATACGATGGGTCGGATCGTGTAGAGGCGGGCGGGTGCCCCTCGGGGGCCCCGGTGCCCGCGTGATGAAGACCAGCCTCGATCACCTCCCCCGCCTGCGGCAGCGGCAACTCGCGGACGTCGTGCGCGTCCTGCTGGAGGAGTTCGAGAAGAAGACCGAGCGGGGCACCCAAGCCTGGACCCGGGGCGGACGCATCCTCAAGATCGTTCTGTTCGGGTCCTTCGCCCGGGGCGACTTCGTGGATTCTCCTCAGACCAACTACCTGTCGGACTTCGACATCCTCGTCGTGGTCAACTATCCGCAACTGACGGACAAGGCCGAGTATTGGGAGGACGCCGACGACCGGCTGCTGCGCCGGCGCATGGTCGATGAGCGCTTTCCCGAGGTCGGCTTGATCCTCCACACCTACGCCGACGTAAACGACCAGATCGCCCGGGGGCGTCCGTTTTTCCTCAACATCGAGCGCGAGGGGATTGCCCTCTATGAGGCGAAGGGCTTTCCCCTGGCCTCGCCGGGTGAGATGCCGCCGGAGATCGTCCGCGAGGAGACGATCGGCAATTTCCAGGGCTGGCTGCCCTACGCTGAGGGCGGACTGGAAGTCGGCAAGGCCGCGATGAAGCTCGGCAATTGGAGGGATGCCGCGTTCATGGCGCATCAGACCGCCGAGCGTGCCTATACCTGCGTGCTGCTCACGCTGACGCTCTATGCCGCGCCCTCGCACAACATCCGCAACCTGCGCAAGAAGGCAGAGGCCCTGGTGCCGGAACTACGGGCCGTCTGGCCGCCGAACCACGGCCTCACCCGCCGTTGCTTCGAACTGATCTACCAAGCCTACATCAAGGCGCGCTACTCGAAGCACTACAAGATCACCTACGAGGAACTGACCTACGGCTTCGCCCGCTTGGATGAGCTTGTCGCCCTGGTGCGGACGGCCTGCGAGCGACACCTCACCGGGATGGGCATCGACCCCGCCACGCTGCCGCCGCCGGTCGAGCTGCCCTTCCCGTCCGCGCACGACCCGGAGTGAGCCGCGCGATGACGGCGGCGATCCAAGACGCCGCCGCCCCGCCGCGCTTGTCATCCCGGGGCGCCGAAGGCGAGCCCGGGATCCAGACGCGCCGGGGGCGCTGGGTCCGGCACGGTCGGCGGCTCTGGATCCCGGGCTCCGCTGCGCGGCCCCGGGATGACGGGGGGTGGGTGTTTACCGCTGGCCGAAGGCCGTGTCCTTGAACAGGTCCTTCAGGTGGTGCGGCTGCGAGCGCCAATATTGCTTCGGCGCGTGCACCCGCGCGCCGAGTTCGGCCGCCGCGTGCCAGGGCCAGCGCGGGTCGTAGAGCATGGCGCGGGCCAGCGAGATCGCGTCCGCCTTGCCCTCGGCCAGGATGTCCTCGGCCTGCTTCGGCTCGGTGATGAGGCCCACCGCGATGGTGGTGAGGCCGGTCTCGGCCTTGATCCGCTCGGCATAGGGCACCTGATAGCCCGGCCCGACCTTGATCGCCTGCTTGGGCGAGACGCCCCCGCTCGAGACGTGGATCGCGGGGGAGCCCGCCTTCTTCAGGGCCTGGGCCAGTTCCACCGTCTCGTCGAGGTCCCAACCGTCCTCGACCCAATCCGTCGCGGAGACCCTGAACCAGACCGGCGAACCGGCGGGCACGACCTGCCGCACCGCGTCGTAGATCTCCAGCGGGTAGCGCATCCGGTTGGCGAGGCTGCCGCCGTATTCGTCCGTGCGCTTGTTGGCGATGGGCGAGAGGAATTGGTGCAGCAGGTAGCCGTGGGCGCCGTGCAACTCCACGGCCTCGATCCCGAGGCGCACGGCGCGCTTGGCGGTGGCCACGAACTGCTCGCGCACCCGCTTCAGGTCGGCGGCGTCGAGGGCGTGCGGCGGCACCTCCCCCTCGCCATGCGCCACCGGGGACGGCGCCTCGGTCCGCCAGCCGTAGGGGTGATCCGGCGCGATCTGCTTGCCGCCGGACCAGGGGGTGTCGCTCGACGCCTTGCGGCCGGCATGGGCGATCTGGATGCAGACCGGGATCGGCGCGTATTCGCGCACCGCGCCGAGGACGCGGGCCAGCGCCCGCTCGCAGCCGTCGTTGTAGAGGCCGAGATCCCAGGCGGTGATGCGCGCCTCGGGGGAGATGGCGGTGGCTTCCAGCGTCAGCAGGCCGGCGCCCGACATGGCCAGGTGCCCGAGATGCATCATGTGCCAGTCGGTCGCCTCCCCGTCGCGGGCCGAGTACTGGCACATCGGCGCGATGAGGATCCGGTTCTCCAGGGTGAGGGAGTCGAGGGTCAGGGGCTCGAACAGGCGTACGGTCATGGGGTCCTCCGGCATGGGGTCAATCTGGGGCGGTGCTGCGGTGCGGCCAAGCGGCTCCATCGTCCCGAACCGGGAACCCGCCGATTGGAAGGCCTGTTTTGTGTGCGTCGCCGCGCTGCGGCGGCCCAAGCGAGCCGCCTGAGGGGGCGAGATCGCCCAGGATTCCGATCATGATGCTTCCGAGATTCACCGCCCCGTTCGTGTTCGCCGCCGGTTGCGTCGCCCTCGCGGGTGCCTCCCAGGCCCAGCCTGCCGCCTTCGGTGGGCCGAAGATGCTGATCCACGGCAATTATTGCGGGCCGGGCAACAACGCCCCCCTGCCCCCCATCGATGCCCTCGACGCGGCCTGCGCCCGTCACGATGCCTGCACCCCGCAGGGCGGGCTTCCCTCCCGCGCCTGCAACATGCGCCTCCAGCGCGAGGCCGAGATGATCTCCCGCGATCCGCGCATCCCCGAGAAGGAGCGCGCCATGGCCGGGATGATCGCCATGGGTGCCGGCGCCATCCCGACGAGCCCCGACAGCGGACCCACCGCGACCGGCTCGCTTACGAATCCGGCCGCCGGCATCGGCCTGCCGGGCGATGACGACGACGCGGAGTAAGCCCTAGCCGCCGATCCCGCGGGTCCTGAGACTGTCGCCGATCTCCTCGAGGACGCTCGCGTCGTCGATGGTGGCCGGCATGGTCCAGGGCTCGTCGTCGGCGATGCGCTTCATCGTGGCGCGCAGGATCTTGCCCGAGCGGGTCTTGGGCAGGCGCGGCACGGTGAGCGCCAGCTTGAACGCCGCCACCGGCCCGATCTCCTCCCGCACCTTGGCCACAAGTTCCCGCTCGATCTCGGCGGGGTCCCGGGTGACGCGGGCCTTCAGCACGACGAAGCCGCAGGGCACCTCGCCCTTCAGCGCGTCGCGGATGCCGATCACCGCGCATTCCGCCACGTCCGGGTGGGCGGAGAGCACCGCCTCCATCCCGCCCGTCGAAAGCCGGTGCCCGGCGACGTTGATGATGTCGTCGGTGCGGCCGAGCACGGTGATGTAGCCATCCTCATCGATGATCCCGGCATCCGACGTGTCGTAATAGCCGGGGAAGGTGGTGAGGTAGCTCTCGCGCATCCGCTCGTCCGAGCCCCACAGGGTCGGGAGGCAGCCGGGCGGCAGGGGCAGGCGGATCGCGATGGTGCCCATCGTGCCCGCCGGCACCTCCTTGCCGCCCTCGTCGAGGACGCGCACGTCGTAGCCCGGCATCGGCACGCAGGTGCTGCCGCGCTTCACCGGCAGGAGGCCGAGCCCCACCGGGTTGCCGGCGATGGGCCAGCCGGTTTCCGTCTGCCACCAATGGTCGATGACCGGCCGGTCGAGCACCCGCTCGGCCCAGGCGACGGAATCCGGGTCCGCCCGCTCGCCCGCCAGGAACAGGGAGCGGAAGGCCGACAGGTCGTGCCGGCCGACGAGTTCGCCCTGCGGGTCCTCCTTCTTGATGGCGCGCAAAGCCGTCGGCGCCGTGAACAGGCACACGACCTTGTGCTCTTCCAGCACCCGCCAGAACGCGCCGGCATCCGGCGTGCCCACCGGCTTGCCCTCGTAGAGCACCGTGGTGCAGCCGTGCAGGAGCGGCGCGTAGACGATGTAGCAATGGCCGACGACCCAGCCGATGTCCGAGGCGCAGAAATAGGTCTCGCCGGGGGCGACGCCGTAGAGGTTCGGCATCGACCACGCGAGCGCCACGAGGTAGCCGCCGGTGTCGCGCACCACGCCCTTCGGCTTGCCCGTCGTGCCCGAGGTGTAGAGGACGTAGAGCGGGTCCGTGGCCGCCATGCTCACGCAACCGGCATGCTTCCCCGCCGCCCGCGCGGCCTCCATCGTCTCGGCCCAGTCGTGGTCGCGGGCGGGGTCGAGGTCGGCCCGGCATTGCGGGCGCTGGAAGATCAAGCAGGCCGAGGGCTTGTGCGCGGAGGCCGCGATGGCCGCGTCGAGGAGCGGCTTGTAGGCGACGACCCGGTTCGGCTCGATGCCGCAGGAGGCGGCGAGCACCACCGTCGGCTGCGCGTCCTCGATGCGCTTGGCGAGCTCGTTGGCCGCGAAGCCGCCGAACACCACCGAATGCACCGCGCCGAGCCGGGCGCAGGCGAGCATCCCGACCATCGCCTCGGGCACCATCGGCATGTAGATCACCACCCGGTCGCCCTTGCCGACGCCGAGGTCGGCGAGCACGGCGGCGAGCGTCGCCACCTCGTCGCGCAATGCGCCGTAGGTGATCGTCCGCTTGGTGCCGGTGACGGGCGAATCGTGGATGATCGCGACTTGGTCGCGGCGCTCGGATTCCGCGTGCCGGTCGACGGCATTGTAGCAGGCGTTGAGCCGGCCATCCGGGAACCAGCGCCCGTAGGGGCCCTGGGCTCCGTCGAAGGCCCGTTCCGGCATCCGGTCCCAGGCGATGGCGCGGGCGGCGTCCAGCCAGAACGATTCGGGGTCGCGCGCGGCGGCGGCGTGGGTTTCGGCGTAGCGGCTCGCGGGCATGGCGTGTCCTCGGGGTCGTGCGACGGTCTTCCGCCGTCTCGCGCCGAGCTTACCAGATCGCCGGCCGCACCGTCATCGGTGGGCCGCCCGGACCTTCGGGCATCAAAAAGCCGCGCCGTCCTGTGGGGAGCGGCGCGGCCTGCCTTGGCCTATCTGAGGTGGGTCAGTGCAAGGTGCCGTTGGCTTGGAGCCTGTTCATCTCATCCTTGAGGTGAAGTTTTCGGCGCTTGAGTTCCGCTATCTGCTGGTCGCTTGCCGAGGGCCTGTGGATGGCCTCCTGAATCTCGCGCTCGAGGGCTTCGTGCTTGCGGGCGAGTTGGCTCAGATGCGTCTGCAGCGACATGAGGCGAATCTCCTGTCATTGTTCTGACACGGGCAGACTGACACAGGTTCGCGGGCCTGTCGAAGCGTTTTCGCTGGGCAACCTTTCGCAAGGGTTGCTCCGGCGCTTGCCCACCGCCGAGGCGTGACGCATGCTTCTGACCTTCGAAGGGGTTTCGGTTTTCCAGGGTGCGATGGCGGCTGAGTCGGGTGAGAACGGGCAGTCCGATCTCGAAGCGGAACTGGTCCGGCTGCGCGAGGAGCATCGCGACCTCGACGGCGCCATCGAGGCGCTGGAGCAGAACGTGGCGGGCGATCAGTTGCAGATCCAGCGGCTGAAGAAGCGCAAGCTGACCCTGCGGGACCGGATCTCCCATATCGAGGACGTGCTGACGCCGGACATCATCGCCTGAGAGCGGTGGGTCGGCAGCCGTCCCGCCTTGCGGACCGCCGCCTACGCGGTTAAGCGCCCTCTTTTGCTGGGACCACGCATGTCGGCGCCACCCGTCGCGATCATCATGGGCAGCCAGTCGGACTGGGCGACCATGTGCCATGCCGCGCAGACCCTGGATGCGCTGGCGATCCCCTACGATGCCCGCATCGTTTCCGCTCACCGCACGCCGGACCGGCTCGTCGCCTTCGCCAAGGGCGCGCGCGCGGCCGGGTTCAAGGTGGTGATCGCGGGGGCCGGCGGCGCGGCGCACCTGCCGGGTATGGCCGCTGCGATGACCAGCCTGCCGGTCTTCGGCGTCCCCGTCGAATCGAAGGCCCTCTCGGGGCAGGACAGCCTGCTCTCCATCGTGCAGATGCCGGCGGGTGTGCCGGTGGGCACCCTGGCCATCGGCCGGGCCGGGGCGGTGAACGCCGCGCTGCTCGCCGCCGCCGTGCTGGCGCTCTCGGACGAGGCGCTGGCGGACCGCCTCGACGCGTGGCGCGCGGCGCAGAGCGCATCCGTGGCCGAACGGCCGGAGACTCAAGGACAGTGACGCAGAACGCGATTGCCCCCGGCGCGGTGCTCGGGATCGTCGGCGGCGGCCAGCTCGGCCGCATGATCGCCCTCGCGGCGGCGAACCATGGGCTGAAGGTCCATGTCTACGCCCCCGATGCCGACAGCCCGGCCTTCGACGTGGCCGCCCGCACCACCTGCGCCGCCTATGACGACGAGGCGGCGCTCGCGGCCTTCGCGGCGTCGGTGGATGTCGTGACCTACGAGTTCGAAAACATCCCCCGCGCCACCGCCGAGGTGCTGGCCCGCCACGCTCCGCTCCACCCGAACGCCGAGGCCCTGGCGACGACGCAGGACCGGCTCTCGGAGAAGGAATTCATCAATCGCCTCGGCATCCCCACGGCGCCGTTCCGCCCGGTGGACACGCCGGACGACCTCGCCCGCGCCCTGGAGACGATCGGCCTGCCGGCGGTGCTGAAGACCCGCCGCTTCGGCTACGACGGCAAGGGCCAGCGCATCATCCGCGAGCCCGGCGAGGGCGACCGCAACGCGATCTTCGCCGAGTTCGGCGGCGCGCCGCTGATCCTCGAAGGCTTCGTGCCCTTCGAGCGCGAGGTCTCGGTGGTGGCCGCGCGCGGCGCCGACGGGAGCTTCGCCGCTTTCGACCTCTGCGAGAACGAGCACCGCAACCACATCCTGGCCTTCACGCGGGTGCCGGCCGAGGGCGTCTCCCCCGAGACGGCGCAGGAGGCCTACCGCATCGCCCGCGCCATCGCCGACGCCCTCGACTATGTCGGGGTGCTGGCGGTGGAGATGTTCCTGGTGCGCGAGGGCGGCGAGCGGCTCGTGGTCAACGAGATCGCGCCGCGCGTCCACAATTCCGGGCACTGGACCATCGAGGGCGCGCTGTCCTCGCAGTTCGAGCAGCATGTCCGCGCCGTCTGCGGCTGGCCGCTTGGCAGCGCGGCCCGCGTCGGCGGCCTGCCCTGCGAGATGGAGAACCTGATCGGCGATCAGGTCGAGGCGTGGCGGCAGATCCTCGCGGAGCCCGGCGCGCATCTGCACCTCTACGGCAAGGGCGAGGCCCGCCCCGGCCGCAAGATGGGGCACGTCACCCGCTTGAAGGCCGGCTGACGGTCCGCGCCGTGATTGCCCCCCTCCCCGTCATTGCGAGCGAAGCGAAGCAATCCAGGGAAGCGGGACGTCTCGGAATGTGGCGCCGCCCTGGGTTGCTTCGCTGCGCTCGCAATGACGGAGTGCGTGTGATGGCGGCCTATGACGGGCCTGGTTGCGTCCCCCGGGCCACACCGGCACACGCGCTTGGCCGCCCGGCGGGGTGATTGCGCGCCCCGGCGGCGGGGGGTCATACCTTCGCCACATCCCGCCGCTTCCAACCGTTCCAGGGTTCGCCCGGCCGTGCGACTCGGCCCGGCTTTAAGGGGGCATTCACCGCGCTGCGCGAGGTTGCACGCGGATTGCCGGAGCCGGGCGCCATGCGCCGGAGCGGACAGGATCAGGGGCGGGGCACCGTGCAGGGCATGGCGGCTCCCGGGAGAATGGGGCGATGACGCAAGGCAACGGGCTCGTGAAGGCCGCGCTGGTCGGCGCGGCTTTGGTCGCGGCCGGGGGGCTGGCGGGCTGCGAGACCGTGGGTTCGGCCGCGGGCGCGCGCCAGTACGCGGTGCTGGAAACGGATACGACGGGGGCGACGACGAGCAACATCGCCTCGCTCAGCGAGGTGGTGCAGCGGAACCCGAACGACGCCGCCGCCTACACGACCCGCGGCGCGGCCTATGCCCGCGCGGGCCAGTTCAGCGAGGCGATCGGCGACTTCACGAAGGCGATCCAGCTCGATCCGAATTCGGCCTCGGCCTACAACAACCGGGCGCTGGCCCTGCGCCAGACCGGCCGCAACGACGCCGCCCTGCAGGATTTCTCGAAGGCGATCAGCGCCGATCCGAATTACGGCCCGGCCTATATCGGCCGCGCCAACGTGGAGCGGGCGCAGGGCAACCTCGACGCCGCCCTCAACGATCTCAACGTCGCGATCCGCCTGAGCCCCGAATCGGCCGAGGCGTATCATGCGCGCGGTCTGGTGAAGCAGAAGCAGGGTCTCGACACCCAGGCCATCGCCGATTTCGACGCGGCCATCGACCGGAACCCCTTCGTCTCGGCGCCCTACGCCGCGCGCGGCCAGAGCCTGATCGCCACGAACCAGTATCCGAAGGCGATCGAGGACTACAACGCGGCGCTCAACGTGAACAACAAGGACGCCACGTCCTGGGCCTATCGCGGCCTGGCCTACGAGAAGTCCGGCCAGCGCAAGGAAGCGCTCGACAATTACCAGCGCGCCGCGACCATCGACCCGAACAACGGCGTCGCGAAGTCGGGCCTCGCCCGCGTGCAGGGCGGCCTGAGCTCGGTGTTCAACTGACGCCCCGGAGGGCGTGAGGGGGCAGCCCCCTCACGCCGCCAGCAGCCCGTCCTCCGCGTCGGTGATGGTCCGCATGTGGTGCGGGGTGTCGCCGAGCTGCGTCGCGATCATCGCGAGGCGCTTGAAGTGGCGGGCGCCGAGATATTCCATCGTCATGCCGATGCCGCCGTGCAGCTGCACCGCCTCCTGGCCGAGGGTACGGCAGGCGGTGTTGATGCGGATCTTCACCGCCGCCAGCGCCGCCGCGCGGGCCACCGGATCGTCCGACTCCACCATCATCGCGGCGTAAAGCGCCATGGAGCGGGCCTGCTCCAGCTCGATCAGCATGTCGACGGCCCGGTGCTGCAGCGCCTGGAAGGCGCCGATCGTCGTGCCGAACTGCGTGCGCGTCTTCAGGTACTCGACGGTGAGCCGGTGCAGGGTCTCCATCGAGCCCACCGCCTCGGCGGCCAGCGCCGCGATGCCGTGCTCGATCACCCGTTCGAGCAGGGGCAGGCCGCCCTCGGCATCGCCCAGCACCGCGTCGGCCGGCACGCTCACATTGGAGAACGAGACCTCCGCCGCTCGGCCACCATCCTGCGTCGGATAGGGCGCGATGCTCACGCCGGGGGCGTCGGCGGGCACGAGGAACAGGCCGATCCCCGCCCGGTCCCGGCGCTCGCCGGACACCCGCGCCGAGACCACGATCAGACCGGCCGAGTCGGCGTTCGGGACGATGGACTTCGCCCCGTTGAGCACGAAGCCGTCGCCGTCGCGCCGCGCGGTGGTCGCCACGTCGAACAGATCGTAGCGCGATTGCCGCTCGGTATGGGCCAGCGTCAGCCGGAGGGAGCCCTCGATCAGGCCGGGGGCGAGGCGGGCCAACTGGTCGGGGCTCCCCCCGAGGCGCAGGGCCGTGCCGCCGAGCACCAGGGTCGGGAACAGGGGCTCGACCACGAGGTGGCGGCCCACCGCCTCCATCACCAGCATCGTCTCGACGGGACCGCCGCCGAAGCCGCCGGCCTCCTCGGGGAACGGCAAGCCGGAGATGCCGAGTTCGGCGAACTTCTGCCAGTTCGCATCGGGGAAGCCGAGGGGCGCCTTGGCATGGGCCTGCCGGGCTTCGAGCGAGGGATAGAGGTCGGCGCAAAGCCGCTCGACGCTGTCGCGCAGGAGCGACTGATCCTCGTTCAGGTCGAAATCCATTCTGCTCTCCCTTCGGCGCCACCCGTCATTGCGAGCGGAGCGAAGCAATCCAGGGAAGCGTTTCGCTTCCCGAAGTCCCGCTGCCCTGGATTGCTTCGCTGTGCTCGCAATGACGGCGCGGGTGGGTAAGGCTCACAGCCCCAAGATGCCCTTGGCGATCACGTTGTGCTGGATCTCGTTCGACCCGCCGTAGATCGAGACCTTGCGGTTGTTGAAGTAGCTCGGCGCGGCGGCATCGACCCAGTCGAACCCGCCCGGCAGATCGTTGGCGCCCTGCCCCCGCGCCGGGGCGGCGAGCGCGAAGGGGCCGGCGAGTTCGAGGAGCAGTTCGGTCGCCGCCTGCTGCAATTGCGAGCCCCGGATCTTCAGGAGCGAGGAGGCCGGGTCCGGCTCGACGGAATCCGCCCTGCCCTGCTTGGCGGCCACCCGCATCTGCGTGATCTCGAGCGCCTTCAGCTCCACCTCGACGCCGGCGACGCGGGCGCGGAAATCGCGGTCGTCCCACATCGTACCCTCCCCCGCCGGCATCTCGCGGGCGAGGCGCTTGATGCGGGTGATGCGCTCCTTGGTGAGGCCGATCCGGGCGATGCCGGTGCGCTCGTTGGCGAGCAGGAACTTGGCGTAGTCCCAGCCCTTGTTCTCCTCGCCGACGAGGTTCTCCACGGGCACCCGCACCGCGTCGAAGAACACCTCGTTGACCTCGTGCCGGCCCTCCAGGGTGATGATCGGGCGCACGGTGATGCCGGGCGTCTTCATGTCGATGAGCAGGAAGGAGATGCCCCGCTGCTTCTTCGCCTCGAAATCGGTGCGGACGAGGCAGAAGATCCAGTCCGCGTGCTGGCCCAGCGTCGTCCAGGTCTTCTGGCCGTCCACGATGTAATGGTCGCCGTCGCGCACGGCCCTGGTCTTGAGGGAGGCGAGGTCGGACCCCGCGCCGGGCTCGGAAAAGCCCTGGCACCACCAATCGTCGAGGTTGGCGGCGCGGGGGAGGAAGCGCTCCTTCTGGTCCTGCCGGCCGAAGGTCGCGAGCACGGGGCCGAACATGTAGCAGTTGAACTGCTGCGGCAGGGGCACCGCCGCCTGGAACAGCTCTTCCGTGTAGATGTAGCGCTGGACCGTGGTCCAATCCCGGCCACCCCATTCCTTGGGCCAATGCGGCACCGCCCAGCCCTTGGCGTTGAGGATGCGCTGGCTGGTGACGATGTCCTCTTTCGAGAGGCCGCGCCCCTCGGAGACCTTGCGCCGGATCTCGGCGGGAATCTTCTCCCGGCAGAAGCTGCGAACCTCGTCGCGGAAGGCGACTTCCTCGGGGGTGAAGCGGAGATCCATGGATCAGCCTCCGATCTCGAACAGGCCGGCACAGCCCTGGCCGCCGGCGACGCACATGGTGACGATGGCGTAGCGCGCGCCCCGGCGGCGGCCTTCCAGCAGGGCGTGGCCGACGAGGCGGGCGCCGGACATGCCGAAGGGATGGCCGATGGCGATGGCGCCGCCGTTGACGTTGACCCGTTCCGGGTCGATCCTGAGCCGGTCGCGGCAATAGACGGATTGCGAGGCGAAGGCCTCGTTCAGTTCCCACAGGTCGATATCGGAGACCCTGAGTCCGTGCCGTTCGAGCAGGCGCGGCACCGCGAAGACCGGGCCGATGCCCATCTCCTCCGGCGAGCAGCCCGCCGAGGCGAAGCCCCGGAAGGTGCCGAGCGGGGTCAGGCCGCGCCGGGTGGCCTCCTCGGCGGACATCAGCACGGAGGCCGACGCCCCGTCCGAGAGCTGGCTCGCATTGCCGGCGGTGATGAAGGCGCCCTCCCCGCGCACGGGCTTCAGCTTGGCGAGGCCATCCAAGGTCGTGTCGGGGCGGTTGCCCTCGTCCTTGGCGAGCCGCGTCTCGACCTGCCGCGTCTCGCCGGTCGCCTTGTCGGTGACGGCCATCACCGCGCTCATCGGCACGATCTCGTCATCGAACAGACCGGCCTCCTGCGCCGCCGCCGTGCGGCGCTGGCTTTCCAGGGCGAAGGCGTCCTGCGCCTCCCGCGAGACGCCGTAGCGCGCGGCGACGATGTCGGCGGTCTCGATCATCGGCATGGCGATGGCGGGGAGATGCGCGTCGAGCCACGCGTTGCGGGTGAGTTCGCGCTGCACATGCGGCTGGACGAGACTGATCGATTCGACCCCGCCCGCCACGGCGACCGGCACGCCGTCGAGGACGATGCGCCGCGCGGCCGAGGCGACGGCCTCCAGCCCCGAGGCGCAGAAGCGCGAGACCGTGACCCCCGCCGAGGTGACGGGCACCCCCGCGATGAGCGAGGCGCGGCGGGCGACGTTGCCGCCGGTCGAGGCTTCCGGGTAGCCGCAGCCGAGCACGACTTCCTCCACCGCCTCCGGTTCGAGCCGGGCGCGGTCGAGGGCGGCGCGGATCGCGTGGGCGGCCAGGTCGGCGCCGTGGGTCTGGTTGAACGCGCCGCGCTGGGCCTTGCCGATCGGCGTGCGCGCGGTGGAGACGATGACGGCGTGGGTCATGCGATCCTCTCCGGGCGACGAGCCGCCCCTGTTGTTGCCACCCCCGCCGTCATTGCGAGCGGAGCGAAGCAATCCAGCGGCGCCACGTTCGGAAAGGTCCCGCTGCCCTGGGTTGCTTCACTGCGTTCGCAATGACGGAGTGGGTGATGGGAGGGGCGGTGGACGGGCGCCGTCATGCCTTGTCCCCGAACCGGCCGCCCTCGGCGGCGAGGCGCTTCAGGAGGGGGGCGGGCTCCAGGCTCTCATCGCCGGTCTCGGCGGCGAAGCGGGTGAGGTCGGCGGCGATCCGGTCGAGGCCGATCCCGTCGGCCCAGTGCATCGGGCCGCCGCGCCACGCGGGCCAATTGTAGCCGTTGATCCAGATCGTATCGATGTCGCCGGGCCGCGCCGCGATGCCCTCTTCGAGGATGCGGGCGCCCTCGTTGACCATCGGGTACATCAGCCGGGCGATGATCTCGTCGGCGGTGAAGGGGCGGCGGGTGATGCCGTGCTCGGCGGAGGTGCGCTCGATCAGTGCCTCCACCTCCGGGTCGCGGGTGCCGGCGCGGGCGCCCTCGGGATAGAGGTAGAAGCCGCGCCCGGTCTTCTGGCCGTAGCGACCGGTCTCGGCGAGGGAATCCGCGATCGGAGCCCGGCCGCCGAAATCCTTGCGCGAGCGCCAGCCGATATCGAGTCCGGCGAGGTCGCTCATGGCGTAGGGACCCATGCGGAAGCCGAACTCCGTCACGGCGGCGTCGATCTCGTGCGGAAGCGCGCCTTCGAGCAGCAGCCGTTCGCCGGCCTTGCTGCGCTTCTCCAGGATGCGGTTGCCGACGAAGCCGAAGCACACACCCACCGCCACCGGCAGCTTGTTCAGGCGCCGGCCGAGATCGAGGGCGGTGGCGAGCGCGTCCGGTGCGGTCTTCTCCGCGCGGACCACCTCCACGAGGCGCATGACGTTGGCCGGGCTGAAGAAGTGCATCCCGAGCACGTCCTGCGGCCGGCTCGTCACGGCGGCGATGGCGTTCACGTCGAGATAGGAGGTGTTGGTGGCCAGGATCGCGCCGGGCTTGGCGATGTGGTCGAGCTCGGAGAAGATGGCGCGCTTGACGCCCATCTCCTCGAACGCCGCCTCGATCACGATGTCGGCGTCTGCCGCATGGGCGAGGCCCACCGCCCCCGTGATGCGGCTGATGCGGGCATCGCGCTCCTCCTCCGAGATCGAGCCGCGCTTGGCCGAGCCGGCATAGAGGCCGCGCACCCGGTCGAGCCCCTGGCCCAGCGCGCCCTGCTCGGTCTCGATCACCGTGACGGGGATGCCGGCATTGGCGAAGCACATGGCGATGCCGCCGCCCATCGTGCCGGCGCCGATCACGGCGGCGCGGGCGATCTCCCGGCGGGGCGTGTCCTTCGGCAGGCCCGGCACCCTCGCCGCCTCGCGCTCGGCGAAGAAGGCATGGCGCAGGGCCTTCGAGCGGGGATCGTCCACGAGGGCGCGGAATTCCTCGCGCTCGGCGGCCAAAGCCGCGTCGAACGGCTTCTCGAAGGCGCCGCGCACGGCCCGCACGAGGGCGGCGACGTTGGTGGCGTTCGCGTCGCGCTTCAGCGCCTCCTCGGCCTTGGCTTCGAAGGTCTCGCGGGCCGCCTGCGTCAGGTGCGCGTCACGGTCTCTGGCGCGGGGCAACTGGCCGGCATCGGCCATCTCGCGGGCATGGGTCCGCGCGGCCTCCAGAAGGTCGCCGAGTTCCACCTCGTCCACGAAGCCCAGTTCGGCGGCCTTGCCGGCGCTCACCGGCTCGCCGGTCAGCATCATCGCGAAGGCGGGGGCCGGGCCGATCAGGCGCGGCAGGCGCTGCGTGCCGCCTGCGCCGGGGATGAGCCCGAGCTTGATCTCCGGCAGGCCGAGCTTCGCCCCCGGCGCGGCGAGGCGCGCGTGGCAGGCGAGCGCGAGTTCGAGCCCCCCACCCAGGGCCGCGCCGTTGATGGCGGCGACCACGGGCTTCGGGGCATCGTCCAGCCGGGCCAGGATGTCGGGCAGGATCGGCGGCTGCGGCGGCTTGCCGAACTCGGTGATGTCGGCCCCGCCGACGAACAGCTTGCCCTCGGCCGTGAGCACCACGGCCCGCACGGATTCGTCCGCGAAGGCCTCGGCCAGGGCGGCGTCGAGACGGGCGCGGAGTTCGGCGCCCAGCGCGTTGACCGGCGGATTCGAGAGGGTGAGCACGGCAATGCCGCCGTGGTCGTCACGCTTGATCAACGGGCCCTCCCTGTTCCGCTGTGCGGAATGTCGTTCTGCATTTGCGCCAGGGTGGCCGCTCCGGGACCGGCCTGTCAAGGCGCATGCGGTATTCGACGCAACACCGTCTCGGCTGGCGGAACGCGGCACCGACCCGGTTTGACAGGCTCGGCGGGGCTATGCGAACCCTTCCACCGCCGCGAGACGGGGTTCAACCCGTGGCGGTCCGTTGCGGTTGCGCGGCCTCGCGAAGGCCCGCCAGGGAGGAGACCCGCGTGGAGTGCCGGAAGCCCGTTTCGCGCCGTCCGATGCCGGGAGTCCGGCCGTGAGCGATGCGCTCGTCCCCTCCGCCGCTGAGGCGCGGCTCCCGCCGGTCCTGCGTGGGCGGCTCGCCCTGCCGGTCATCGCCTCGCCGATGTTCATCGTCTCGGGGCCGGACCTCGTGATCGCGCAATGCCTCGCGGGGGTGGTCGGCTCGTTCCCGGCGCTGAACGCGCGGCCCCAACCCGTCCTCGACGAGTGGCTGACGCGGATCACCACCACGCTCCGCGAGGCCCAGGAAGCCGACCCCTCGCGCAAGGTCGCGCCCTTCGCGGTGAACCAGATCGTCCACGCCTCGAACGACCGGCTGGCGCAGGATGTCGAGGCCTGCGTGCGCCACGAGGTGCCGATCATCATCACCAGCCTGCGGGCGCCGGATGCGGTGATCAAGCCGGTCCACGCCTATGGCGGGGTGGTGTTCCACGATGTGATCTCCGTCCGCCACGCCGAGAAGGCGCTGGAGGCCGGCGTCGACGGGCTGATCCTCGTCTGCGCCGGGGCCGGCGGGCATGCGGGCACGCTCTCGCCCTTCGCCCTGGTCTCGGAGGTGCGCCGCTTCTACGACGGGCCGATCATCCTGTCGGGGGCCATCGCCACGGGTTCCGCGATCCTCGCCGCGCAGGCGATGGGGGCCGACCTCGCCTATATGGGCACGCGCTTCATCGCCACGCAGGAGGCGAACGCCGCGCCCGGCTACCGGGAGATGATTGCCGGCTCCTCGGCCAACGACATTCTCTACACGCCGTATTTCACAGGCGTGCCGGGCAATTACCTGACACCGAGCATCGTCAAGTCCGGGCTCGACCCGAACGCCCTGCCCGAGCGCGACAAGACCGCGATGAACTTCGGCAGTGCCCAGGTGAAGGCGTGGCGGGATGTCTGGGGTGCCGGCCAGGGCGTCGGCAGCATCGATGACGCCCCCCCCACCGCCGACCTCGTCGCCCGCCTCACGCGGGAATACGCGCAGGCCCGGGCGCGGCTGACGGGCGCGCCGGCATGAGCGTCACCGTCGCGGATGTCGAGCCGGGGCTGCGTCTCGTCACCATGGACCGGCCGGAGCGGCGCAACGCCCTCGACCGGGCGGCCTATGCCGCGCTGACCGAGGCCTTCGCGGCGGCGCATGGCGACGCGTCGGTGCGCGCCGTGGTGCTCACGGGGGCCGGCGGCTGCTTCACCGCCGGCAACGACCTGCGCGATTTCCAGGACACGCAGACCACGGGCGAGAGCCCCGGCATGATCTTCCTCGCGGCGTTGCGCGATTGCGCGAAGCCCGTCGTCGCGGCGGTGGAGGGCCACGCGGTCGGCATCGGCGCGACGCTGCTGCTCCATTGCGACCTCGCCTATGCCGGCGACGGCGCCAAGTTCCGCCTGCCCTTCGCAGCCCTGGGCCTCAGCCCCGAGGGCGGATCGAGCTACCTGCTGCCGCGCATCGCCGGCGCGAAGCGGGCCGCCGAACTGCTGATGCTCGCGGAGCCCTTCGGCGCGCAAGCCGCGAAGGAGGCGGGCTTCGTCAACGCGGTGGTGCCGGCGGGGCAGGCCCTTCCTACGGCCCTCGACCGCGCGCGGGCGCTCGCCGCCCTCCCCGCGCAGGGGATCGCCGCGACGAAGCAGGCCTTGCGGCGCGGGCAGGAGGAGATCGTCCGCACGGCGTTGCGCGAGGAATCCGAGGTGTTCCACGCCCTGCGCAAGACCCCCGAGGCGCAGGCCATCTTCGCGGCCTTCCTGCGCCGATGAGCGAGGGGGCGGATATCATGCCGGAAGAGGCCGGAGAGGACCGCCACTTCGTGACGGCGCTGGCCCGGGGCCTCTCCGTGCTCGCCTGTTTCGGGCCGGGGCGGACGAGCCTCGCCAACCACGACATCGCCGAGGCCTGCGGCCTGCCGCGCTCCACCGTCTCGCGGCTGACCCACACCCTGACCCGCCTCAACTACCTGCAGCACCTGCCGGAATCCGGCCGCTACCGGCTGGGCACGGCGACCATCGCCCTGTCCTCGGCGGCGCTGGGCGGGCTCGACGTGCGTGCCATCGCCCGGCCGGCCCTGCGGGCGGTGGCCGAGGCGGCGAACGCCTCCGTGGGGCTCGGCGTCCGCGACGGGTTGAGCATGCGCTACGTCGATTGCCACCGCGGCCCGGCGGCCATCGCGCTGAACCTCGACACCGGCTCGCGGATTTCGCTCGCCCGCAGCGCCATGGGCCGGGCTTATGTCGCGATCTGCCCCGAGCGGGAGCGCGAGCGGATCTACGAGGACCTGAAATCCCTCGATCCGGTGGCGTGGCCGAAGCTGCGCGCCGGGCTCGACCGGGCGGTGCAGGAGCACCGGGAGATCGGCTGCTGCACCTCCTTCGGCGAGTGGCAGGAGACCGTCTCCGCCATCGCCGTGGGGTTCGACCCCGGCGGGGGCCTGCCGGCGATGTCGGTGAATTGCGGCGCCCCCTCGGTGATCACCGACGGGCGCTTCCTGATGGAGGTGGCCCGTCCGCTGCTGATCGAGGCCGTGCGCGGCCTCGACGGCGTGATGGGCGCTTGAGGATGACGCGATGCTGTTCGACCCCGACGACCTGCCGCTGACCGGCATCCGCGTCCTCGACCTGTCGCGGGTGCTCGCCGGGCCGTGGTGCGCGCAGGTGCTCGGCGATTTCGGCGCCGACGTGATCAAGGTGGAGCACCCGGAGCGGGGGGACGACACCCGCGACTGGGGCGTGCGCACGACGCCGGGTAACACCTCGTATTTCGACAGCGTGAACCGCAACAAGCGCTCCATCGGAGTCGATCTCGCCGCCCCGGAGGGCCTCGCCCTGGTGAAGGCGATGGCCCGCGACAGCGACGTGCTGGTGCAGAACTTCAAGACCGGCGGCGCCGACCGGCTCGGCCTCGGCTACGACGCGCTCAGCGCCGAGAATCCGGGCCTGATCTACTGCTCGGTGGCGGGCTACGCCTCGGACGGGTCCGAGGCGACGCGGCCGGGCTACGATCTCGTCGTGCAGGGCGAATCGGGGGTCATGGCGCTGAACGGCGATCAGGGCGGGCCGCCCCTCAAGTTCGGCGTGGCGGCGGTGGACCTGTTCACAGGCCAATACGCGGCGCAGGCGGTGATCGCGGCGCTCTACCAGCGGGAGCGCACCGGCAAGGGCCGCAAGATCGACCTCGCCCTGTTCGACAGCGGCGTCTCGCTGACCTCCTATTACGGGCTCGAATCCCTGGCTCAGGGCTTCGATTCGCCCCGCTACGGCAACGCCCATCCCTCCATCGTGCCCTACGGCGTGTTCGAGGCGGGCGACGGGCCGCTGGTCATCACGGTGGGCAACAACGGACAGTACCGGCGCTTCTGCGAGCAGGTGCTGAACCGGCCCGATCTCTGCGCCGACCCGCGCTTCGCGACCAATCTCGACCGCTCGAAGAACCGCGCCGCCTTCGTGCCGGTGCTGGATGCCGAGCTCGCCAAATGGACCCGGCGCGACCTCATCGCCCGGCTGCGGGAATGCGGCATCCCCTGCGGCGAGGTGACGGGCCTGCGCGAGGCGCTGCTCGGCGACCGGGCGAAGGAGGCCGGGCTGATCGTCTCCGGCGAGGCCGGCGGCAATGTCATCGCCCCGACCTACCGCCTCGACGGCCAGCGCCTGCCGGTCCGCCGTATGCCGCCCGATCTCGGCGGCTCCACCGCCGAGATCTTGGAGGAGCGCCTGGGCCTCGGAGCGGCCGAGTGCGAGGCGCTGAAGGCGAAGGGCGTGGTGCGGTAGGCTCGTCCACCGCCGTCATTGCGAGGAACGAAGCAATCCAGGGACGCGCCACGGTCGTCAGCGGCCCTCCCGCCCCTGGATTGCTTCACTGCGTTCGCAATGACGGAGGAAGCCGGAGGACCCTACTTCCGCGTCCCCCAGCGGGAGCCCATGGGGCTGCTGCCCGCGTCGGCGCCGATGGCCGGGCCGGCGGCGCGCTCGGGGCGGTGGGTCGAGGGCGCGGCCATCGGCTCCGGGGCCAGCAGGTCCGGCACGCCGGCCTGGGCCTCGCTGCCGCGCCCCTCCGCGAACTGGCCCGCCTTGCGGAAGGTCCAGAGGTAGCCCGGCACCACGGCCTCGGCGGCGGTCGGCACGATGCCGAACGCCTCGATGCTGCGGCCTTCCGCCTTCGCCGCGTCGGAGACGACATTGTCGGTCTGGAGCAGGATCACCTGATCGCGGGTGAGCTTCAGTTCGTCCGGCAGCATCCCGAGCGTCAGGGTGTTCACGATTTCCAGCGCCCGCGCCTGGATCTTGGCGATGGGCAGCGGCAGGTCGAGGACGAGGCGGCTGCGCTGGATGGTCTTCAGCATGTAGCGGACGAGATGGTCGAGGGTCGCGACCTCGGGCCCGCCGAGTTCGTAGACCTTGCCCCCGGCGACATGCCCGTCCACCGCCTTGGCGACGGCCTCGGCGACATCACCGACGAAGACCGGCTGGAAGCGGGTCTGCGCGCCGGCCAGCGGCAGCACCGGCAGGGCGCGGGCGAGGCCGGCGAAGCGGTTGAAGAAGCTGTCGCCCGGTCCGAAGATCAGCGACGGGCGCAGGATGATCGCGTCCGGGCAGGCGGCGAGCACCTTGGCCTCGCCCTCCGCCTTGGTGCGGGCATAGGCCGAGGGCGAGTTCGCATCGGCGCCGATGGCCGAGACCTGGATCATCCGCGCGCCGTTGGCGGCGGCGGCGCGGGCGATGGCACCCGCCCCGTCCGCCTGAAGCCGCGCGAAGCGCTGCGGCCCGCTCTCCTGCAGGATGCCGACGAGGTTGATGACCACGTCCGACCGCTCGACGGCGCGGGTGATCGAATCCGGGTAGCGCAGGTTCGCCTGCACGGCGACGATCTGGCCGACCTTGCCGAGGGGCTGGAGGAACAGGGCGAGGTCCGGCCGCCGTACCGCGACGCGGATCCGGTAGCCGCGCTTCGCGAGCGCCCGGACGACGTGGCGGCCGAGGAAGCCGGAACCGCCGAAGATCGTCACGAGCTGCGTGTCGGGGCGCCGCGCCGGCCCGGCGGGCGTCTCGTGCTGCGGGTCGAGATGCGTTTCCTGGCCGGTCATCACCGTCGTCTCGGGCTCCTTGCAGTGCGGAAGGAACACTGCCGGGGCCTCCTTAGCCCAACCTTGCGCCGCAGGGGAGAGGCGAGCGCCGCGCGCGGTGATGTGATGGACGCATCCGTCGCCCCCGCGGAACGACCGTGCCCCGCGGGCATTCCCCCGCTCTCAAGCCAATCGCGTAAGGGGATGTGATGATTCTCGGGATGCTCGCCTCGGCGCTCCTCGCCGTGTTCGGCCTTCTCGTGGCGCTGGGCCGCATCGGTCATCCGATCGACGACCAGGCGGTGTCGCCCTTCGGATGGAGCATCCTGACGGTCGGGGCCGCCCTGTTCGTCCTGTTCGCCTACCGGCGCTTCAGCGCCTCGCGCGGAAACCGCCCGGCCTGATTCGGATGGGCGCCTCAGGCCGCGCGGACGCGGGGGCGGACCTCGCCGGGCACTTCGTGGACGTCGGCCGACTGCGCGCCAACAACCACCGATTGGTACTCGCGGGCGATGAAGGCGCTCGGCATCGCGGCCTGCAGGTCGGCCTCCATCGCGTGCAGGGTCGTGTCGGAATGGGCCGGGTGCAGGTGGATGATCGCGACCGATTTCACCCCGGCGGCGCGGGCGAGTTCGACGCCCTTTTGCCACGTGGAATGACCCCAGCCCCGGCAGGTCGGATATTCGCAATCCGTGAACATGCCGTCGTAGACCATCAGGTCCGCGCCCGCGACGAACTCCGCCAGGGCCGGATCCGGCCACGGGTCGCGGTGCTCGATGTCGCTGATGATGCAGAGGCGCCGGCCGTTATGGTCGAACCGATAGCCCACCGACCCCTGCGGGTGGTTGAGCAGGATCGTGTCCACGCGGGTCCCGTCCTCGAAGACCAGCGGCTCGCCGGCCTTGAACCCGTGATGGCTGAACGTGCAGCACAGGTTGTCGAGTGTAATCGGGAACAGCGGCGGCGCGAACAGCCTGTCGAGGGCGTCGCTCGCCGACTGCCCGTCGAGGTTGCCGCACCACGTGCGGATGGTGCGGTCGCAGTCGAGCACCGCCGGCTTGAAGAAGGGCAGGCCCGCCGTGTGGTCGAGGTGCAGGTGGCTGAACAGCAGGTCCACCCGCTGCGGCAGGTCGGTCCGGTGATTCTGGCCGAGGTTGTACAGGCCCGAGCCGGCATCGATCACGAACAGGCGTTCGCCGCAGCGGACCTCCAGGCACGGAGTACTGCCGCCGAACTCGGCGTATTGCGGCCCGCTGACCGGGGTCGAGCCACGGACGCCCCAGAACCTGAGGACGAGGTCGTCGTTCGCTGTGCCCGGAAGGGGCACGGGATCCTGGGACATGGTGATCACTTCGGACGGACCTTCCCGACCGCAACAAGGATCGGATCTCCGTCGTCGTTCCAGAGAAATTGGGCGAAGTCCGGCAGAAGTCCGTTACAGGACTACCGTTTCGTCCCTGATGGACAATGAATTGGGGAACGCAACCGCGCCGCGATGTGCGGGCGCACACATGGGGCCGGCTCCGAGCCCGGCCTTCCCACAGGTCAGCCATGAATTTGGGGCCGAGCGCTAAAGCTTTGCCGGGACATCATTTCCGCCGCCCGGCCGCGCGTCAGAGCGGGGCCGCCGAGGCGACGAGGCCGGGCCGGTGGAGGCGCGGCTCGCCATCCTGGCCGAGGGTGTCGCGCAAAAGACGCGGCAGGCTGTCGGCGTAGCGGGCCTGGAACGGGTCGGCGAGGCGGGCAAGGGAATCGCGCCGGCTCGCATAGGCGGGCACGAAGGGCGTCTCGCCCGGACGGGGCGCGGCGGCGATCCATCCGGTCCAGACCGATTCCGGCACCGGAGCCGCCCGGCGGCGGGCCGGCGTCAGGATGACCTCCTGCGCGGCAAAGGCCAGGGCCTCCGGCCGGCTGATGTCGCCGACCGCCCCGCCGCGCGACACGTAGGCCGCCCAGAAGGCGTTCTGGCCGCCATCGGAATAGGTGGTGCGGACGGCAGGCGCCTCGGTGGCGAGGGCGGCGATCCGCGCCTCCTCCATGGCATGCCGGGTGACGTAGGCCGCCTCGCGCTTCGGATCCTTGGAGGGGGCGAAGGCGTAGCGCCCGCCCACCACCGAGACCTGCGGCTCCTCCCCCGTCGCCTCGAACCGGTCGGCGCCCTCCTTCAGGTTCTGCCAGAAGGCGAAGTTCGGGTCGGTCCGGTGGCGGGCCATGTTCTCGGCCGTCATCCGGAACGGGTAGGCCTGGAACTGGAAGGCCGCCTGCCCGCCGGCCAGGGCCTCGCGGGCGATGGCGTAGATCTCTTCCACCGTCCCGTTCGTCATGGCGAAGCAGCCCATCGACGAGCAGATGCCGTGCACCATGATCGCCGAGCCGCTGCTGCCATGGGCGCGGTCGTACTCGTTCGGGTACCCGACGTCGAAGGACAGGTGGTAATGCGAGTTCGGGTTCATCTGCCGCTTCGCGACCGAATAGAACCCCTCCGGCACCTGCCGGTCGCCGTTACGGTGCTTGGGGCCGAGCTGGCCCGACCAGCGGCAGATCGGGAAGGACTTGATGAAGACGTAGCCCTTGGCGGCCTTCTTCCAGACCTCGAGTTCCGATTCGCGCTTGTAGGCGCGGAACACGACCGGCGCCGAGGCGCTGGTGCCCTTCGACGCCATGATCGCCAGCGTGCCCGCCGGGATCGGAGCCGTCGCCTTGTCCTGCGCCGTCGCGGCCGAGCCGAGGGCGAGGAGGACGAGGCCGGCGGCGAGGCTTGTCCGGAGGGGCATGAACCGGGGGCGGGATCCAGGGGCGCGATGCGACCCGAGGGGTGCCGCATCATGCTTAACCGACTGTTAAGCCAGCGATCTTCGCCCGCCTTTGCGGCGCCGGTGAGGCCGCCTAGTGCAGTGACGCACTCACTCCGTTCATGCGTCTCTGCCCTAGCTCCTTGTTTTTGCATCAATTTTTCCAGACACGGCTGACGCCTTCGTCTGGATCGATGCACTAGGCGGGTTCGAGGACGGCATCCGCCTGTGGCACCACCGCGCTGTTCTCCACGGCGATCACCGCGTCGAACGGATCGAGCCCCTCCGGCACGGTGGGGCCGTGCAGGCAGACGATGAGGCCGCGCCCGGCGCGCAGGCGCCGCAGCCCGGCGAGGCGCGCGGCAAAATCGTCGGGCTGGCGGGCTTCGAGCACGGCCATGACGAGGATGTCCGGCTCGCGGGCGAGGCAGCGGACGAGTTCGATGGCGATGCGGTCCCGCGCGGTGAGCGCCCCGTCCGACAGGGCGCCGCCGCCGGTGGAATCGACCTCGCTGTCGAGCCCCCGGCGGTAGACGGCGGCTTCCAGCCCCTCGTCGGCGAGGAAGCGCCGGAGCAGCGCCCGCACACGCTTCTCGGCATTGGCCTCACCGAGGCTCACCCGGCCGAAGAGCAGGTTCTCCTCCAGGCTCGCCGCCGGGTTGATCCGCGCCGGATCGTGGAACTCGACCGCCCCGGAGAGGTGGGCCGGCAGCATCCGCGCGAAGGAGCGCCGGGCCTGGAGCAGCCTCTCCTCGAAGGCGGGGTCGATGAGTCCGAAGCGGTGGCGCGTCTCGCTGTAGCGCAGGGCGAGGCCGATCAGCCGCTTCCGGTCACGCTGGCCCGCCGGCCCCCGCCGCAGGCCCGTGGCGGAGGGCAGGCGCACCACCAGATCCTCGAAATAGCCCCGCTCGGCGGCCGGGAAGAGGGAGTAGGCGTCGAAGAGCGGGTGGTCGTTCGGCAGTTCCGAGAAGATCTCGACGGTCATCCGCGCCACCGTCAGGCCGATCTCGGTGAGCGGGCGCACGAGGTCTTCCGCCTCCAGCACGGCGCGCATGTAGGGGTTGCGGGCGAGCCGGGCCGGGGCGAAGGCGCCCCCGACCGGCGTGCCGAACAGGATGTTCTCGCCGACGCTGGCTTGGTGGTTGTAGCGCTCCGGGTCGAACGGCTCGATCAGCCGGCCCGCCCCCTCGGAGGCCAGCGCCGCCTGCATCCCCCGCCGCGCCGCCACGATGGCGGCGGCCAGGTCGGGATCGGTCTTCCCGTCGAGCCGGCCGTCGAGGCCCCGGCTGTAGACAATCCCGTCGAGGCCGGTGAGGCGGCAGAGGCCGATGAGCGCGATGTCGTCCGGGGCTTGGCCGGGTTTCGTGCCGTAGAGCAGGTTCTGGCGCAGGCTCCCCTCCACGAGGATCGCCTCGCCCCCCGCGAAGGCGATGCGCCGCGCCCGCTGCACGGGATCGAGGGACGACAGGTCGAGCCCGGCATAGGTCACGGAGCCGGCGGTGGGCTCGATCTGCCCGGCGAGCACCGCCGCGAGCACCCGCGCGCCGCTGCCGCGCCCCCCGGTGATCGCCACATGGCCCGGCATCGTCACCGCGACCGTGGAGCGAGCCAGCCGCTCGCCCGTGGCCGGATCGAAGGCGCCGACATCCTGCGCCGCGAGCGTCCCCGCCTCCGGCAGGCGCCGCGTCACCGGGGGCGCCGGGCGGGTGCCGGTGCGCCCATCGAGGGCGGTGATCGTGCGGGCGAGGTCCCGCAGGCGCGGCCGTACGGTCTGCCGCGTCAGCCAGAGCCGCACGCAGGCGCCGACGAGCCACGCGGCCACGCCGAAGGCGCCCGCCGCCGCCGCGAGGTCGGCGGGCTCCACCGGCGGCGAGGCGGCTTCGCCCTTCATACCGGTGCGCCACAGGGCCGTGCCGATGGCGAGCGCGGGCAGGATCGCCGCCAGGGCCACGGCGGGGCCGCGCGCATAGGCGAGGCGCGCCTCGGCGCGGGCGATCTTGGCGCGGTTGACCGCGACGCGGGAGGTGATCCGCGCCATCTCCAGGGCGCCCGCCCCGTGGTTGCGCACGGCGGGCAGGCGCCGCACGAGGTCGCCGAGACCGGCCTCCACCCGCGTGGCGGTGCGCACGCGCAGATCCTGCCGCTCGTGGCCCCGGCGCAGCATCAGCGCATCCGCGAGGGCCGCCGCCGCGAGGCCCACCGCCGCCGCCGGCACGAGGCGCGGCGCGGCGAGGGCGGCGAAGGCGAGCGCCAGGGCGACCGCCACGAGGGTCATGGCCGGCACGACGATGCCCGCCGCCAGCAGGCGCTCGGTGCGGCTCAAGACCTCACCGACCAGCCGGGCGACGCCCCGGAGATCGTCCCGGGCGGTGGTCGGCGAGGCGATGATCGCCCGGATCGCCCGGTCGCGGACGGCGTCGGCCGCGCGGTTCTGGGCGCGGAAGCACAGCACCGCGACCAGCCAGCCGATGGCGGCGAGCGCCAGGGCACAGCCGGCGATGCCGAGGAAGCCCGCGAGTTCCAGCTCCGCCGGCCGCATCGGCCAGCCCTTCGCCAGCACCCACTCGCCCTGCGGCAAAGCCACCGTGAGGCGCAGGAACGGCACGCTCTGCGCCTCGTCGCGGGGCATCACGCCGATGAGGTCGCGCATGCACAGGAGCGCCAGGGTGCAGAGCGGCGCCCCGAGGCCCACCGCCAGCGCCGTCGCCGCGGCATGGAGGCGCCGCGCGTTCCGCCAGGTGATGCGCAGGGGATCGGTATCCATGCCGTCCCTTATACAGCCGACGCGGCGCAGCACGATTGGCCGCAGCCGCAGGGCTGGCGCGCTATCCCGAGGGCGCTACCTTCGCGGCAGCGCACCGGAGGGCTGGCTTTTTGAACGGGAACGCCGACGACCGGCCAGAGGGCCCCGGAACGGCGCAGCTCTTCTCCCCCGGCGCCGACGCGATCTATCGCCTCGTCCTGATGACGCTGGTCGCCTGCCTCGTGGCCTTGCCGGTTCTGGGCGCGGGGATCGTGCGGTCGAACTACGTCACGGGGGTGGGCGTCGCCCCGAGCCAACCTGTGCCGTTCAGCCACAAGCACCATGCGGGCGAACTCGGGGTCGATTGCCGCTATTGCCATACGGGCGTCGAGAAGACGGCCAGCGCCGGGCTCCCGCCGACCCATACCTGCATGACCTGCCACTCACAGATCTGGACCGGCTCGGACATGCTGAAGCCCGTGCGTGACAGCTACACGCAGGACAAGCCCCTCGTCTGGCAGCGGCTGAACAAGCTGCCGGGCTACGTCTACTTCAACCACTCGGTCCACGTGACCAAGGGCGTCGGCTGCTCGACCTGCCACGGCGACGTGACCTCGATGCAGATGACCTACCGCGCCAACGCCTTCGAGATGCAGTTCTGCCTCGATTGTCACCGGGCGCCCGAGAAGTACCTGCGCACGCCGGACGAAGTCTGGAACATGAACTGGAAGCCCGCCGCCGACCAGGCGAGCCTCGGGCCGAAGCTCGCCGCGCAGTACCACGTGCGCGGCGGCGAGCGGCTCACCGAATGCGGAATCTGCCACCGATGACAGGCGTGCCCGACCTCACGGCCCTGCGCGCCCGGCTGGAGGGCGGCGACGGCCCGCGCTTCTGGCGCAGCCTCGACGCGGTGGCCGATTCGGAGGAGTTCCGCACCTATCTCGCGGCCGAGTTCCCGGCGGCGACGCGGCTGGCCATGCAGCCGGGGCGACGCGGCTTCCTCAAGCTCATGGCCGCGTCCTTCGCGCTGGGTGGTCTCGCCGCCTGCGGGGGACCGGACGGGCGCGACTACGAAGTGCCCTACGTGAAGGAGCCGGAGCGGATCGTGCCCGGCACGTCCCTCTCATACGCGTCGAGCGCCGTCTTCGACGGGTTCGGCAACGGCATCCTCGTCACCACCCGTAACGGGCGGCCCCTGAAGATCGAGGGCAACCCGGACCATCCCTGGAGCCGGGGCGGCACCGACGTGCTCGCCCAGGCCTCGATCCTCGGCCTCTACGACCCGTTCCGCAGTCAGGCGGTGCAGCATCTCGGACGCCCCGCCTCCTGGGCGTCCTTCGAGGCCGCGATGCTGGGGGAAACGGAGCGCTGGCGCGCCGCGCGCGGCAAGGGCGTCGCCCTGCTCACCGGCCCGGTCACCTCTCCGACGCTCGCGGCCGAACTCGACAAGCTCCGCGCGGCCTACCCGGAGATGCGCTGGTACGCCGGCTCGACCCGCGATGGGATCCACGAAGGCGCCCGCCGGGCCTTCGGCCGCCCGGTGGAGACCCTGCCCGATTTCGCCAAGGCGAAGACCATCGTCGCCCTCGACGGCGACTTCCTCGATCTCGGGCCGGGGCAGGTCGGCCTGTCACGGCGCTGGGCCGACGCCCGCCGGGCCGCCCTGGCGCAGGGGCGACTGCTGCCGCTCTTCTCCGCCGCGCCGACGCCCGGCCTCACCAGTTCCAAGGCGGACGATGCCCTGCCCGTCTCAGCCGGGCGCCTGGAGGAGATCGCGCGGGCGATGCTGGCCGCCGCCTCCGGCGGGGCCGTGCCCGAGGGCACCGACCCGGCCGCGCGCTGGGCCCGCCGGGCCTGGGATTCCCTGAACGCCGCGCGGGGCGCGGGCATCGTGACGGCGGGACTGACCGCGAGCCCCGACCTGCACGACCTCGTCCACCGCCTCAACGGGGCGCTCGGCAACGAGGGCGCGACTTTGCGCCATGTCTCGCCGGCCGTGGCCGACGGGGCGGGTTCGCTTGCCGACCTCGCCAAGGCGATGGACGGGGGCGAGGTGCAGGCCCTGATCGTGCTCGGCACGAACCCGGTCTACGACGCGCCGGGCGCCCTCGATTTCGCCGCGCGGATGGAGCGGGTGCCGCTCAAGATCCATGCCGGGCTGTATTTCGACGAGACCGGCGCCCATGCCGACTGGCACCTGCCGCTCGCCCATCCCCTCGAATCCTGGGGCGACGTGCGCTCCCTCGACGGGACGGTGGGGCTGATCCAGCCGACCGTCTCGCCCTTCTACAACGGCCACACGCCGCAGGAGATCGTCGCCTTCCTCGCCCGCGCGGATGCGGCGGCCGATCCCCTGGCCCTGCTCAAGGCGCGCTGGCGCGGGCAAGGCGAGGACGAGGCCGCCTTCGAGGCGCGCTTCGCCGAGGCCCTGCGTACCGGCTTCCTGCCCGACAGCGCCGCGCCCGCCGAGACGGTCACGCTCACCGGCGCCGCCGCGACGCCCGCCGCCCCGGCGGGCGGCCTCGAGGTGGTGTTCCGGCCGGACGGCACCCTCTACGACGGCACCCATGCCGACCTCGCGTGGCTTCAGGAATTGCCCAAGCCCCTGACCAAGGTGGTGTGGGAGAACGTCGTCGCGGTGAGCCCGGCGCTCGCCGCCCGCGAGAACCTCGCCGACGGCGACCTCGTGCGGATCGAGGCGGGCGGGCGCTCCGTCACCGGCCCGGCCTGGATCCTGCCCGGCCAGGCCGCCGATACCGTGACGCTCAGCCTCGGCTATGGCCGCGATGTGCCCGACCATCTCTCGCAGGGCCTCGGCTACGATGCCGGCACCCTGCGCTCCCCCGAGACGCCCTGGCGCCTGTCGGGCGCGCGCCTCGTGCGCACGGGCGAGCGGCGGATGCCCGCCACGACCCAGCATCTCGGCGCCCTGCCAGACGACGAGGAGGGCCGGCAGATCATCCGCACCCAGGTGCCCGGCGGCGCCCCGGCGGGCGATCCGAAGGACGCGAGCCCGCCCTCCTTCTACCCCCCGCCCGAGTCGCAGGATCGCTGGACCGCCGCGCAATGGGGCATGGCGATCGACCTCGACGCCTGCACCGGCTGCAACGCCTGCGTCACCGCCTGTCAGGCCGAGAACAACATCCCCGTGGTCGGCCGCGAGGAGGTGGCGCGCGGGCGCTGGCTCGGCTGGATCCGCATCGACCGCTACTACGAGGGCGACCCGGAGGCCCCGGCGACGCATTTCCAGCCCGTGAACTGCATGCATTGCGAGTCCGCGCCCTGCGAACTCGGCTGCCCGGTGGAGGCGACGCTCCACGACAGCGAGGGGCTGAACCTGCAGGTCTACAACCGCTGCGTCGGAACGCGGACCTGCCAGAGCTACTGCCCGTACAAGGTCCGGCGCTTTAACTACCTCGACTATTCCGGCGGGATGCCCCCGGTGACGCAGCAGCAGCGCAACCCGGAGGTGACGGTGCGGGCGCGCGGCGTGATGGAGAAGTGCACCTACTGCATCCAGCGCATCGCGGCGGCGCGGATCGACTCCGCCAAGGACGCCCACGCCCCGATCCCCGACGGGACGGTCGAGACCGCCTGCCAGGGCGCCTGCCCGACACGGGCGATCACCTTCGGCAACGTGGCCGACCCGGACAGCCAGGTCTCCGTCGCCAAGCGCGACCCGCGCAACTATTCGCTGCTGGGGCACCTCAACACCAAACCGCGCACCACCTACCTCGCCGGGCTCGTCCCCGGCGGGCGGGAGGGGAAGCGCACATGAGCACGCGTTGCTACCCTCGGCTGGCCGGCCCGGCTGCAACGCCGGCCATCTCTCAGTCTCGACCTCATCCTGAGGTGCCGCGCAGCGGCCTCGAAGGAGGGCTCCAGACACCGCTGCGATCCCTGGAGCCCTCCTTCGAGGCCTCCGCTGCGCTCCGGCACCTCAGGATGAGGGGTAGGGTGGGAGACGTGTCCATGATTGCCGCCCGGCCCCCGGCGGGCGGGAGGGCTGAGGCATGATCCGCGAGCCCGCCCCCGCGATCCGCCCCGGCGAGGACATGCGCTCCGTCGGCGAGGCGGTGACGGCGATCACCCTCGCCCATCCCGCCGGCCGGGCATGGTGGATCGCCTTCGCGGGCGCCGCCGCCCTGCTCGGGCTGTTCGCCTTCACCCTCTGCTACCTCGTCTACGAGGGCGTCGGGATCTGGGACAACAACAACGCCGTCGTCTGGGCGCTCGACATCGCGAGCTACGATTGGTGGATCGGCGTCGCCTGCGGCAGCCTGCTCGTCTCCGGCATCCTGCTGCTGCTCGGCGTCGAGTGGCGGGGGCCGGTGAGCCGCGTCGCGGAGACGGTGGGGCTGCTCGCCACCGCCGCCGCCGGGCTCTACCCGATCATCCATCTCGGGCGGCCCTGGTACTTCTACTGGAACCTGCCCTACCCGAACACCTTCGGCCTCTGGCCGCAATTCCGCTCGCCGCTCCTGTGGGACGCCATCGACATCGTGTCGTTCCTCGTGGTGGCCTTGAGCCTCTGGTACATCGGCCTCCTGCCCGACATCGCGTGCCTGCGCGATCGCGCCTACGCGGAGGCCGCGCGGCAGATCGAGGCCGTGGCCCCGACCCGGAAGACCGCCCTCCTGCGGGCGCGCGCCTACGGCATCCTCGCCTCGGGCTGGCGCGGTTCGGCCGCCCATTGGCAGATCCGGGGGCAGGCCTACCGAATCGTCGCCCTGCTCGGGGTGCTCCTCGTCGTCTCGGTGCAGACCGGCGCCTCGGTGATGCTGGCGGGCTCGGTGATGCCCGGCTGGCACGGCACGCTGATGCCGGTGAGCTTCCTGGTCCACGCCGTGCTCTCCGGCGTCGGCGTCACGGCGGCGCTCATGATGCTGGTGCGCGGGGTCTACGGACTGTCGAGCCTCATCACCGACCGCCACCTCGACGTGCTCGCGCGGCTGATGCTCTGCCTCGGCTGCGCCAGCGCCTATTGCTACGGCGCCGAGTTCTTCGACACGTTCCTGGCGGGCGATGGCGCCGGCCGCGCCGTGCTGCTGCGCCGGATGGAGGGGGGCCACGCCCTCGCCTTCTGGGCGGCGGTGATCGGCCTCACCCTGCCGCCGCAGGCGTTCTGGTCCGCCCGCGCCCGGCGCTCGCCGCTGATCCTCGCCGTGGTCGGGCTCCTCGTGGCGGCGGGCGCCTATGCCGACCACGTGATGATCCTCGTCGTCACCCTGACGCAGGATTTCCTGCCCTCCTCCCGCCTGCCCTATTCGGTCGATCGCTGGGGCGTGGCCACCTTCGTCGGCTCCATCGGGCTGTTCCTCGCCCTGATCCTGCTGTTCGTGCGCTACCTGCCCTCGGTCTCGATCACCGAGATCCGCCGCCTCGTGCCGACCGGCGCGCAGGCGGCCGCCTCGCCGCCGCCGCGGCGGCCGGAGGCGGTGCAGGACGCGCCCCTCTGGGGCGTCGCCGCCTCCTTCCCGAGCGAGGCCGAACTCGCCGCCGCGCTGCAGGCGCTGTCCACCCTGCGGGACCGGATCCGTCTCGACGGCTACGGCCCCGTGCCGATGCCCCGCACCCTGCGGGCGCTCGGCCTCGAGGGCCGCTCGATCCTGCCCTACGCGCTCGCCGGGGCACTCGCGGGCGGCGCGGCCTTCTACGGGATGTGCATCTACGCCACTGCCTACGATTACGTGTTCCTGATCGGCGGGCGGCCGCGCTTCTCCTGGCCCTCCTTCGTGGTGCCGAGCGTGTCCTTCGCGATGCTCACCGGGTGTCTGGCCGTCCATGCCGCGCTGCTCTGGCTGAACCGCCTGCCGCGCCTGAATCACCCGGCCTTCAACATCCCCGGCTTCCTGAACGCCTCGCAGGACCGGTTCTTCCTCGCCGCCGAGTTGCGGGACGACGGCCCGGAGGCCGCGCGCATCGAGCGCCGCCTCGCCGCCCTGCCCCAGGGCGGCGGGCGCCCCCTCGCCATCGCGAGGATCCCGCGATGAGCCGTCGCCTGCTCCTGCCCCTTCTGGCCGTGCTGCCGCTCGCCGCCTGCGGCGAGGCCAACATGGACGACCAGGCCAAGGCCCGGACCTGGGACAAGAACCCGTTCTTCCCCAAGGAGACGACCATGCGCCACCCGGTCGCCGGGACGGTGCCCCGCCTCGATCCGGCCCGCGAGGCGCCCCAGCCCGCGACCATCACCGCCGCCCTCGTGGAGCGCGGGCGCCAGCGCTACGCCGTGTTCTGCACCCCCTGCCACGGGCAGGACGGCAAGGGCGCGGGCATGATCGTGGATCGCGGCCTCGCCCCGGCGGGCGATCTCGGTTCGGAGCGCCTGCGCGCGGCCGGGGCGCCCGCGATCTACGGAGCCATCTCGAACGGCTATCGCAGCATGTTCGGCATGGCGGAGATGATCCCCTCGGCGGATCGGTGGGCCATCGTCGCCTATGTCCGCGCCTTGCAGATCAGCCGGGACGTGCCCGTCGCGGCCCTGCCCGAGGCCGACCGCGCGGCCCTGGAGGCGGCGCGATGAGGCTGCCCCTCTTCGCCCTCCTCGGCGCCGGGGCGCTCGCCCTGGCGCTCTATGCCGGCGGAAGCCGGGGCGCGGCGGCGTCCTGCCTCGCGGCGTGGCTCGTGCTCCTCGCCCTGCCCGTCGGCGCCCTGCCGATCACGGTGGTGGCCGAGCGCTTCGGCAAGAAGGTGCGCGAGCGCGGCGGCGTCGAGATGCTCGCCGGCCTGCGGCGCCTCATGGCGCTGATGCCGGCCGCCGCGCTCCTCGGCGTGCCGGTGCTGGTCGCGAGCCTCCTCCTCTACCCGTGGATGCACGAGCCGCCGCGCACGCCGCTCGCCGCCCTGTGGTTCACCGCGCCGTTCTTCCTCGTGCGGGCGGCGCTCTATCTCGGACTCTGGACGTGGCTGTGCCTGCGCTTCGCCCGGCCTTTTGACGCCCCCGGCGAGGGCCGCACCGTGCCGGCGGTCGCCCTGCACGCGCTCATCGGCACGCTCTTCGCCATCGACGTGGTCGCCGCCCTCGATCCGAGGCTCGATTCCGCTCTCCTCGGCCTCTTGCTGATGACCGCGTGGAGCGGGCTCGCCTTCGCCGCCGCGATCCTGCTGGCCTGGGAGGAGCCGGAACCCATCGGCCGGGGCCGCGCCGTGCCGGGGCGGGGGCGGCTCATCCCCCTCGTCGTGCTCCTCGGCCTCTGGGCCTACATGCACTTCCTGCAAGCGCTGATCGTCTGGTCCGCGAACCTCCCCGCCGAAGTGGCGTGGTACTCGGCGCGCGGCGGCTGGACCGGCCGCAGCCTCGCCATCGCCTCCGGCGTGGTGGCGGGCCTCGCCGGGCTCGCGACCCTGCGGCCGGGCCGGGTCATCACCCGCGCGCTGGCCGCCGCCGCCATCGCGGTCCACGCCCTGGAGATGTTCTGGCTGGTCACGCCCTCCGTGCGCGACCGGTTCGCGATCCGCCCGGCGGACGTGCTCGCCTGCGTCGCCGTCGCCTGCCTCGCCGGGCTGCTGCATCCGCTCCTCGCGCGGCGCTGGGCGCCGCCCCGCCGGAGGAAGGCCCGATGAGCGGCGAGGGACAACGCCCGGCCGGGCTCGTGCCGGCCATGCTCGCCGCCCTGGCGCTGAAGGCCACCGGCCTCGTGCGCCACCGGGCGGAGGCGGGCAAGCCCGGCCGCCGGCCGGACGGGCCGGGCCACGAGACCAGCGACGTCAACGTCCGCAACACCGTGCTCGTGATGGGCGGCCTCGCCCTGTCGGCCGCCGCCGTCATCGGCGGCATGGTGCTGTTCATCCGCGTCACGGAATCGCGCCAGCGCGCGGCCCTGCCGACGCTCACCCCGCAGCAGACGACCCGCCTCGTGCCGCCGCCGCCGAACCTTCAGCCCGACCCCTATGCCGATCTCGACCGGCAGCGGGATGCCGCCCGCGCCGCCATCGACGGCTACGGCTACCTCGACCCCGCCCATACCCGCGCCCGCATCCCCATCGACCGGGCGATGACCCTCGCGGTCGGGCGATCCCTCGACGGCGGAGGGAACGCGCCATGACCCCCGATCACGCCGCTTTGCAACTCTGGCCCGTCGCCGCCTCGGCCAACGCCGCCGAGGCCGACGAGCTGATCCTCGCCTTCACGGTGCTGACGCTCGTGCTCACCGTGCCGGTGTTCCTCGCCATCACGTGGTTTGCGCTCCGCTACCGGGAGGGCTCGGAGGCCGACCGCTCGCCCTCGGGCATCCGCTCGAACCTCATCGAGATCAGCTGGATGCTGATCCCGTTCCTGCTCACCCTGGTGTTCTTCGTGTGGGGCGCGCGGCTCTTCGTGGAATCGCGCAATCCGCCGCCGGACGCGATGGTGGTCGAGGTGATCGGCCGGCAATGGATGTGGAAGTTCCAGCATCCCACCGGCCAGTCCGAGATCAACAACCTGCACCTGCCCATCGGCCAGCCGATCAAGTTGCGGATCATCAGCCAGGACGTGATCCACGCCCTCTACCTGCCCGCCGTGCGGATGCAGGTCGCCGCCCTGCCCGACCGCTACACCGAGATGTGGTTCAAGGCCGACAAGGTCGGCACCTTCCACCTCTACTGCTCGGAATATTGCGGCACCGACCATTCGGTGATGGGCGGCAAGCTGACCCTGATGAACCCCGGCGACTATCAGGACTGGCTGGTCCATGCCGGGGCGCAGCAGGGCGTCGTCGCCGCCGGCCGCGCCCTCTACGAGGCCTATGGCTGCGCCTCCTGCCACGAGCCGGGCTCACCGGTGAAGGCGCCGAGCCTCGCCGGCCTCTCCGGCAGCAAGGTCGCCCTCGCGGACGGGCGCAGTGTCGTCGCGGACGACGAATGGCTGCGCCAGAAGATCCTGAACCCCAACGGCGACAAGCTCGCCGGCGGGGGCAAGCAGGTGATGCCGAGCTTCGCCGGGCGGATCCCGGAGGACGAGCTGAACAGAATCGTCGACTTCATCAAGGCCTATCCGAGGCCCGGTCAATCCGCGGAGGCGACGCGATGAGCGCATCGGGCACCATCGAGGGCGCGGCCCACCGCGAGCCGCACGCGCCGGAGGCCACGATCGGGCGCAAGCCCGATTACCTCCACGCGGAATCGACCCTGCGCTCGTGGTTCCTCACCACCGACCACAAGCGCATCGCCATCCTCTACCTCACCTCGATCACCGGCTTCTTCGTGATCGGCGCCCTGGCGGCGGGGGTGGTGCGGCTGGCTTTGGTCGTGCCGAACGGCGCGATCATGAGTAACGACACCTACAACAAGGCCTTCACTATCCATGGGGTGGTGATGGTGTGGTTCTTCCTGATCCCCTCCATCCCCGCGACCTTCGGCAACTTCCTGATCCCGCTGATGATCGGGGCCAAGGACCTCGCCTTCCCCAAGCTCAACCTGACGAGCTGGTACGTCTTCATGACCGGGGCGCTCTTCACCCTGGTCTCGGTGGTGCTCGGCGGCGTCGACACCGGCTGGACCTTCTACGCCCCCCTCTCCACCGCCTTCTCGAACACCTGGGTGCTGCCGGCGCTGATCGGCGTGACCATCGTCGGTTTCTCCTCGATCCTGACGGGGCTCAACTTCGTCGTCACGATCCACACCATGCGCGCGCCCGGCATGACGTGGTTCAAATTGCCGATCTTCGTCTGGACGCATTACGCGACGAGCCTGATCTTCCTCCTCGCGACGCCCGTCATTACCACGGCGCTGATCCTGCTCATCGCCGAGCGGGCCTTCCATGTCGGGGTGTTCGATCCGGCCTATGGCGGCGATCCGGTGCTGTTCCAGCACCTGTTCTGGTTCTACTCGCACCCGGCCGTGTACATCATGGTGCTGCCGGGCATGGGCGTGATCTCGGAGATCGTCCCGGCCTTCGCCCGCAAGAAGCTGTTCGGCTATCGCTTCGTGGCCTACGCCTCGATCGGGCTCGCCTCGGTGACGTTCTTCGTGTGGGGCCACCACATGTTCGTCAACGGCCAGAGCGATCTGGCGAGCCTCGTCTTCTCCGCGCTCTCCTTCGCGGTGGCGGTGCCATCGGCGGTGAAGGTCTACAACTGGACCGCGACGATCCATAAGGGCAGCCTACGGCTCGACACGCCGATGCTCTACGCGATGGGCTATATCGGCCTGTTCGTGCTGGGCGGGTTGACCGGGCTCTACCTCGCGACCCTCGCGATCAACCAGCACATCCACGCGACCTACTTCGTGGTTGCGCATTTTCATTACATCATGGTCGGCGGCACGGTGCTGGCGTTCCTCGGCGGCCTGCACTTCTGGTGGCCGAAATTCACGGGCCGCATGTACAGCGAGCCGTGGGGCCGGGTCTCGGCGATCCTGATCTTCCTCGGCTTCAACGTCACCTTCTTCCCGCAATTCATCCTGGGGTATCTCGGGATGCCCCGGCGCTACGCGACCTACCCGCCGGAATTCCAGCTCCTCAACGTGCTGTCCTCGGCCGGCGCGACGATCCTGGCGGCGGGCTACATCTTTCCGATGCTCTACCTCGTCTATTCCCTGTGGTTCGGCCGCAAGGCGCCGGCCAACCCGTGGGACGCGAAGGGGCTGGAATGGGAGACTTCCTCTCCGCCGCCGACGCTGAACTTCGTCAGCCCGCCGGAGGTGCCGCGCATCCCCTACGATTATCCGATCCAGGCCACCGAATCCAAAGACCAGCACCGATGAGCGAGGGGCTCGCCAAAGGGGTCGGGATCGCCCGCGCCCATCATTTCGAGAGTGTGGCCCAGCAGCGCGAGGCCACGAATCTGGGCATCTGGGCGTGGCTCATCACCGAGCTGCTGCTCTTCTCGGCGCTGTTCCTCGTGGCGCTGATCCTGCGCATCCAGCACCCCGAGGCGACGGTCGCGGCGGCGCGGCACCTGAAGTTCTGGATCGGCGCCACCAACACCGTGGTGCTGATCTGTTCGAGCCTCACCATGTCGATGGCGATCGAGTTCTCGCGGATGGGCTGGCAGCGGGCGATGGTCCGCGCCATGCTGGCCACCGCCGCCCTCGGGGCCCTGTTCCTCGTGCTCAAGGGCTACGAGTACTATGCCGACTGGGACGAGCACATGATGCCGTTCCTGTCCTCGCGGCCCTTCGCGCTGGAGGAGACGCCGGCCGCGCGGCTCTTCGTGAACCTCTACTATGTCGCGACCATGCTGCACGCGGTCCACCTGTTCACCGGCATCGCGCTGCTCCTCGGCATGACGTGGATGGCGGCCAAGGCCGGGTTCCTGGCGCGGCACCAGAACTGGATCGAGATCTACGGCCTCTACTGGCACTTCATCGATCTCGTGTGGATCCTCGCGTTCCCGATCCTCTACGTCGTCAACCGGGGGACCTGACGATGCGCACCCCCCTCTCCTCCCTTACCCCGGACGACCGCGCCGAGCTGAAGCGGCGGATGCGCAAGCCGGTGCTGACCTTCCTGGCGCTGCTGGCGCTGCTCGCCGTCAACGTCACCCTCGGCGCCACCCTGCCCTTCGATCATGTCTGGGCCATCGAACTCGGCGTGGTGGCGCTGATGGTCGCCACCATCCTCCTCGTCTCCATGGAGGTCATCGAGGAGCCGCCGCTGATCCGGCTGTTCTCGGGGCTCGGCTTCTTCTGGGTGTGCATCATGGTCGGCATGACCCTCACCGATTACCTCGGACGCTGATTCTCTATTGTTCGGGAAGGCCCGGGCGCTTACACGGCTGCCTTCCCTTCCCCTCCCTCACCTCCGCCCGTCCGATGTGCGAACTGCTCGGCATGAGCGCCAACGTGCCGACCGACATCCGCTTCTCCTTCGCCGGCCTCGCCCGGCGCGGCGGCGAGACCGGGCCGCACGCGGACGGCTGGGGCATCAGCTTCTACGAGGGGCGCACCACCCGCAGCTTCCACGAGCCGGAGCCGAGTTCGCGCTCGCAGCTCGCGCGGCTGTTGCGCGACATGCCGATCAAGAGCTGCATCGTCCTCGGCCATGTCCGCCGGGCGAATCGCGGCCGGGTCAGCCTGGAGAACACCCACCCGTTCTCCCGCGAATTGTGGGGCCGCCGCTGGACCTTCGCCCATAACGGACAACTGAAGGGCGTGAAGCGCCTCGAATTGGGCGCCTTCACCCCCATCGGCACCACCGACAGCGAGCACGCCTTCTGCTGGATGCTCGGGCGCCTGCATGCCCGCTTCAAGACCCTGCCCCGGCCCGCGACCCTCGACCGGATGGTCGCCGACCTCTGCGCCGAATTGCACGCCCTCGGCGTGTTCAACATGCTGATGTCCGACAGCCGCACCCTCTACGCCCATTGCGGCAAGCGGCTCTGCTACCTCACGCGGCGCTCGCCCTTCGGCAAGGCGACCCTGATCGACGAGGATTGGACCATCGATTTCGCCCGCGAGACCACCGCCAACGACGTCGTGACCGTGGTCGCCACCCAGGCCCTGACCCGCGACGAAAGCTGGACTGTGGTGGAGCGCGGCGACATGCTCACCCTGCGCGAGGGTGAGGTCCGGGTGTTGAGGGGACGCAACGGTTGCCCACATGCGACCTGAGTGAGGGTGCATGCGCGGCTTCAATGCGCTACAACCCAGGTAACAGGCGCGCAGAGGTCGGGCGTTTACCCAGTCACCGGCCCTCAAGCGCGCTCCTCGGCCGCTTTGGACCGGCGGCCGGGTCACGACAAGCTGACGAGTGCGACGAGCATGACCCGCGAAGACACCGCCGTCCTGCACGCGCAGGACGGTTCCTCGGACGATCGTCCGAACCTGTCGTCCTCGATCCGGACCCATCTCGGCGAGCATCTGCGCACCGCCTATGACCGGCTCAACGAAGACACGTTGCCGGCCCGCTTCGCCGAACTCATCGATCAGCTCGAAGCCGCCCTGCGCGCGCGCGGCGAGGCGATCGAGCCCGAGTTCCGCGACGGCCTGCTCGCGGCGGTGCCCAGCTTGCGCGCCTTCGCGCTCTCGCTGACCTCCAATCCCGCCCGTTCGGACGACCTCGTGCAGGACACCCTGCTCAAGGGCTGGCAGCACCGCGCCCGCTTCCAGCCGGGCACGAACCTCAATGCGTGGCTGTTCACGATCCTGCGCAACATCTTCTACTCGGATCACCGCAAGCGCGTGCGCGAGGTCGAGGATCAGGACGGCTCCTACGCCGCCCGCCTCGCCACCGCCCCGCACCAGGGCGACCGGCTCGACGTCGAGGATCTGCAATCGGCGCTAGCCAAGCTTCCGCCGGACCAGCGCGAGGCGCTGGTTCTCGTCGGCGCCGAGGGTGTCTCCTACGAGGAGGCGGCGACGATCATGGGCTGCAAGGTCGGCACGGTGAAGAGCCGCGTGAGCCGCGCCCGGGGCCGTCTGGCCGAACTTCTCGGCTACGACGAGGAGGATCTGGGCTCCGACCGGTTCATCCAATCGGCCATGCCCGACGCCTGAGCGATGCCGTCCGAGCGGTGAACCGTTCGGCAACCATGGCGGCGGCGGCCCGGGAGAGGGCCGCAAAAATCGATGCATCCGAATCCGGGGATCGGGCGTTGTTGGCCCGAGCTTCGCTGCATCCATGCGGCGGAACGACACGGAAACGGAGCATCCGTATGACCTTCAAGACCCTCCTGGCCGCCTCGGCCCTCGCCCTCTCGCTGCCCCTCGCCGCCCAGGCGCAGGGCCTCGTCCCCGGTGCCGAGCGCGGCGCTGCCGCTGGCGCGGATGCGGCCGGCCCGATCGGCGGGATCGTCGGCGGTGCTGTCGGCGCGGCCACGGGCACGGTGGGCGGCATCCTCGGCGTCGACATGGCGCCGCGCTTCCGCAGCTATGTCCGCGAGCGCAATGTCCGCTCCTACGATTACGACGGTCGCGTCGCCGTGGGCTCCACCCTGCCGTCCTCGGGCGTGACCTATTACGACGTCCCGTCCGAGTACCGCGTGCAGCCCGGCTACCGCTACACCGTCGTGAACGACCGTCCGGTGCTCGTCGACCGCGGCCACCGCATCGTCGAGGTGATCGACTAAGCGTTCGGGGTTCGCCTGAGGGCAGCATCCGCCGGAACGGCCACCGCTCCGGCGGGATGAGATCGGCCCAGGGCCCCGAAGCGCGCGAGCTTCGGGGCCCTTTCGCGTGCGGCATCCATCGATGAAGGAGGCAACGACAATGAGCGACGACGTGGCCGAAGGCAGGCCGGTCCTGCCCGAGCCGGTGCGTGATCACCTCGGCCAGCAATTGCGGGGCACGATCCCCGTGGCCGACAAGCCGCGCTTCCTCGGCGACGCGCCGGAGATTCCCGGCGAGTTCGAGCCGCATCTGCGCCGCTTGGACACCCGCCTCAAGACCCATGAGGAGGGCACCGAGGCGGTGGGCGAGGCCCTCGACCGTATCCTCGATGCGTTCGGCGTGAAGCCGGAGACGCCGAAGGACGCGTGAGGCCTCAGACCCTGGGCTTCGTGGCGAGGATGTCGCGGATCTCGCCCAGCAGCTTCACGTCGGCCGGGACCTCGGCCACGGCCTCGGGCTTCTTGTCCTCGGCATGCTGCAGCTTGTTCATGGCGCGGATGACCATGAACAGCACAAACGCGACGATGATGAAGTTCAGCGAGACGGTGAGGAACTGTCCGTAACCCAGCACTGCGCCTTGCTTCTTGGCTTCGGCATAGGCGAGCCCGGTCTGCACCTTCGATGAGAGGGGCAGGTAGTAGTTCGAGAAATCGAGCCCGCCCGTGACCGCGCCGATCGCCGGCATGAACAGGTCCTGCACCGCCGACGTGACGATGGCGCCGAAGGCCGCGCCGATGATGACGCCCACCGCGAGATCGACGACGTTGCCCCGCAGGGCGAATTTCTTGAATTCCTCGAGCATCCCCACCTCCGCTCCAGCGACGACGTGAGACCGTGCCTCATGCCGCGGGTGGGTGGGAACCGGGTCTCACACGCTATCCACCGTCGGTTGCAGCGACCCTCTCGTCGCTCAGGGTGGCCTGCTCGGCCTTGAGCCGGCGGCGATACTGGGCGGCTCCCACGGGGATGGTGATGAGATAGGCGCCGCTGACCGCCACCAGCGCCTCGAACGGGTAGCTGATGAGGATGCCGAAGGCCGCCACGCCGCACAGGAAGATCGGCAGGACGAGGCCGCGCGGCACCCGCTTGCCCATGGTCTTGCCGGAGAAGGTCGGCACCGTGGAGACGACCATCAGCGCGATGCACAGCACATAGACGAGCACCGCAGGTGCCGCCCAGGCATCGAAGGTGAGGCCGAGGAAGTGCAGGTAGAGCGGCAGCATCGCCGTCAGCGCCCCGGCGGGGGCCGGCATGCCGACGAAGAAATCCTTCTTCCATTCGGGCCGCGAGGGATCGTCCAGCATGGCGTTGAACCGCGCGAGGCGCAGGCCCATGGCGATGGCGAAGATCAGGGCGATGATCCAGCCCAGCGACTTCAGGTGGAACAGCACGAAGCCGTAGAGGATCAGCGCCGGGGCGCAGCCGAAATTCACGAAATCGGCCAGCGAATCGAGCTCCGCCCCGAAGCGGGAGGTGCCTTTCAGCAGGCGCGCCACCCGCCCGTCGATCCCGTCGAGCACGCCCGCCGCCACCACGGAGATGACGGCCGGCTCGAACTTGCCCTCGAAGGCGAGGCGGATCGCCGTCAACCCGAGGCAGAGCGCCATCAGGGTGATCATGTTCGGGGCGATCATGCGGAACGGCACCGGCTTGAACCGGCGCGGGCGGGGCTCGTTCGGATCCGGCTCGAAGGGCGGGAAGAGATCGTCCACGACAGGCATCCCTCAGATCCGGCGGAAGCTGCGCTCGGGGCCGCCGCCGAGATCGGCGAGCACGGTTTCCCCCGCCACCGCCTTCTGGCCGAGGCCGACGAGGACGCGGGTGCCGGCCGGCAGGTAGACATCGACGCGCGAGCCGAACCGGATCAGCCCGAACCGGTCGCCCGCCGCCAGCGTGTCTCCCGCCGAGACGAAGCCGACGATCCGCCGCGCCACCAGCCCGGCGATCTGCACCACGCCGATCCGCGTCGGCGTGCCGCGATGGCTCGCCTCGATCACGAGCCCGTTGCGCTCGTTGTCGTCGCTGGCCTTGTCGAGTTCGGCGTTGAGGAACAGGCCGGGCGTGTAGTGGATCTGCCCGATCCGGCCCGCGACCGGCATCCGGTTCACGTGGCAATCGAACACGTTCATGAACACGGAGACGCGCAGCGTCGGCACCTGCGGCAGGTCGAGCTCCGGCGGCGGCAGGACGGTGGCGATGAGGTTCACCCGCCCATCGGCCGGCGACACGACGAGGCCGTCGCCCGTGGGCACGACGCGCTCGGGATCGCGGAAGAAGTAGCAGACCCAGAGGGTGAGGATCAGGAAGATCCACCCGAAGAACTGCGAGAAGTAGCCCGCCAGCACGGTGAGCACGATGCCGATCAGGATGAAGGGGTATCCCTCCTTGTGGATCGGCACCAGCGTCCGCCGGATCGTCTCGATGAGGTCGGTCATTCTGAAAGGGCTCGGGGCGTCGGATCTCTGCCGGGCGGATGGCAGTCCGTTAGGCCGGCGTCAACTTTTGGGGTCGGTATCGGGTTGGTCGCCGGGCATCGAAAACGGATCCCGGGCAGCATGCCGCACGGCGATCACGATGACCGCGTCGTCCCTCGGTTCGTAGAAGATCAGATAGGGGTAAGGCCGGACCAGGATACGGCGCAGCGGCGGCGAACTGGTGCGGGCGCCGCAAAGGGGGTGATCGATCAGCCGGTCCAGAGTGGCTTCGATTCGTCGTCGGACATTCGAAGCCCCTATCGGCGACTTATCGGCAATGCCGCCGAGGACGGCATCGATCTCGGCAAGAGCGTCCGGTGTGAAACGGAGCTTCACGCGCCATACTTCGCCCAAAGCGCCCGAACCTGCTCGTCCGAAGCGAACTCCCCGCGCGCGGCTTGGGCGCGCGACTTCGCCAGCGACGCCTCTTCTTCGGGAGACAGGTGATACACCGGTTCGCCCTCGCCGCTGGCGAACACCAGCAGCATCCGCGCAGCATCGTCCTGCATGGCTTCCGGGAGCGCGCGGACGCGCGCGATGGCTCGTTCCAGTAGCTCGGTCATGGCGGCATGATACACGCCATCGCTAGGAAAAGAAGCGATTCCCTTTGGAGTTCAGGCGCCCATGAGCCAGCACATCGCCTTCCTCGGCCTCGGCGCCATGGGCGCGCCCATCGCCCGGCATCTCGCGGCCAAGGGGCACGAGACTGTCACGGCTTTCGATGCCGATCCAGCCCGCCTTGCCGGCCTCGACGGCCCACGGCTCGTCGCCTCCACCGACCGGGGCCGGATCGCGGGGGCCGACGTGCTGTTCCTGTGCCTGCCGGATGGGGCAGTGGTGGAGGCGGCCCTGTTCGGGCCGGACGGCGTGGCTGAGCACCTCGCGCCGGGCGCTGTCGTGGTCGATCTCAGCACCACGACCCATGCCGACGCCCTGCGCATCGGCGGGGCGCTGGAGGCGGGCGGGCGGCGCTTCCTCGACGCACCGGTCTCGGGCGCGCCGGCCGGGGCCGAAGCGGGGACGCTCACCGTAATGTGCGGCGGCGCGTCGGAGGTGTTCGCGCGGGTGCGCCCGCTCCTCGACCGGTTCGGCGCGACGGTGCTGCACATGGGGCCGGCGGGGGCGGGGCAGCTCACCAAGACGGTCAACAACGTGCTCTACGACATCAACATCGCGGCGCTGGCCGAGGTGCTGCCGATGGCCGTGGCGATGGGGCTCGATCCGGCCCAACTGGCCCAAGTCGTCACCACCGGCACCAGCCGGAGCTACGCCTCGCAATACTTCGTGCCGCGCATCCTCAGGGGCGAGTTCGACGAGGGCTATCCGATGGGCAAGGCGTACAAGGACCTCGTCAGCGCGGCTGCCGTGGCGGCCGAGAACGGCTTCCCCCTCCCCGTCACGGCGGCCGCGACCGCCACCTACCAGACCGCCCTGCGCCAGGGCCACGGCGACCGGGACAAGGGCGCGATGGTCCTGCCGTTCGAGGCCCTGCTGGGGGTGAAGGTGCGCGGGTGAGGCCTGAGCCTTCCCTTCAATCCACCGCCGGCGCGTGCAACTCCGCGTCGGTGAAACGGGCCTGCTCCTCCATGACCAGTTGGCCGAGCTCCCGCTTGATCGCGTTGAACTCGGCGCTCGCCGGGTCGCGCGGGCGGGGCATCGGCACGCTCACATCGCGTTTGATGCGGCCGGGCCGGTAGGTCATCACCAGAATGCGGTCGGCGAGGTAGATCGCCTCCTCGATGGAGTGCGTCACGAAGACGATGGTCTTGCGGTACTCGGACCAGATCCGCAGCAACTCGTCCTGAAGGGTCCGCCGGGTCAGCGCATCGAGGGCGCCGAAGGGTTCGTCCATCAGCATGACGGGCGGGTCGAGGGCGAGGATGCGGGCAATGGCCACGCGCTGGCGCATGCCGCCGGAGAGGTCCTTCGGATAGCGCTTCAGGAAGTCGGACAGGCCGAGCTTCTCCGTGATCCGCGCCACCGTCGCGTCGGCTTGCGCCCTCGGCACGCCCTTCACGTCGAGACCGAAGCGGACATTGTCCTCGACGCTCATCCACGGGAACAGGGCGTATTCCTGGAACACCATGCCCCGGTCCGGCCCCGGCTCCAGCACGGGCTTGCCGCCGATGGTGATCGCGCCGGAGGTGAGCGGGGTGAAGCCCGCCATGGCGTTGAGCAGGGTGGACTTGCCGCAGCCGGAGGGGCCGAGCAGGCACAGGAACTGTCCCTCCGGCACCGTGGCGGTGATGTCCTGCAACGCGGGCACGCCCGCGCTGCCGCTGCCGAACACCTTGACGGCGTTCGAGACGACGATCTCTGCCGACATGATGTCCTACCGTTCGAGGCCGCGGTGCCAGCGCAGCAGGTGGTCGTTCAGGCGGCTCATGGCGCCGTCGATGATCAGGCCAAGCACGCCGATCGTCAGCATGCCGCCGATGATCTTGTCCGACCACATGTACTCGCGGGCTTCGAGGATGCGGTAGCCGAGCCCGTCCGACACCGCGATCATCTCGGCGACGATCACCACGATGAAGGCGGTGCCGATGCCGATCCGCATCCCCGCCAGCACGAAGGGGCTGGCGGCGGGCAGGATGACCCGGCGGAACATCGTCCAGCGCCCCGCCCCGAGGTTGCGAGCGGCGCGGATATAGATCGAATCGACCTGCCGTACCCCGGCGATGGTGTTCACCAGCACCGGGAAGAACGTCCCCAGCGCGATCAGGAACAGGGCCGGCGGGTTGCCGAGCCCGAACCAGACGATGGCCAGCGGGATATAGGCTATGGGCGGGATCGGCCGCAGCACCTGCAACAGCGGGTTGAACAGGCCGTAGAGCCTGTCGCTGGTGCCGAGGAGCAGCCCGGTCGGTACGGCGAGCCCGGCGCCGATGGCGAAGCCCGCCAGCACCCGACCGAGGCTCGACACCGCGTCGTGCGGCATCTCGCCGGAGAACAGCCAGGAGAGATAGCTCTCCTGGCCAGGATCGTAGGGCAGCGCCGGCTGGAGCCCCGCCCACCACTTCACCGCCACCATGGAGGGCGGGGGCAGCACCACGGGGGAGACCACGCCGGTCCGGCTCATGACCTCCCACAGGAGGAGCAGCGTCACCGGGACCAGGACACCACGGAAGGACGAGAGCGCCATCGGCTCAGTTGACCTTCAGGTTGGCCTTGGCCTTCTCGAGCAGGTCGAGCTTGACCCACTCGGCGTCGGATTTCGGCGGGTTCTGCATCTTCCCGAGGCCGTACTTCACCATGTAATCGGCCGTGGTTTGCATGTGCCCGGCCGGCATCACGTAGGTGTAGCTGGCATTGGCCATGCCGTCGCGAAAATCCTGGGCGGACAGCTGGCCCTTGAACACCTGCTCGCGCACGTATTTCTCGGCCAGCGCCGGATCGTCGATGAAGGCCTTGGTCGCGGCCACGAAGAGGTTCAGCACCTTCTGCGCGACTTCCGGGCGCTCGGTGTACATCTTCTCTGTCATGACGAGGGGGCGCACCGGCTTGCCGATGGGCGTGTCGTAGGGCTTCACCAACTCGACGCCCCAGCCGGCGCTGATCGCCTGCGTCGATTGCGGCTCCGACTGGCAGATCACGTCGACGTATTTCTGCGCCAGCGCCTGGTTCAGGTCGGCGTAGTTGTTGAAGTAGGTGAGTTGCACGTCCTTGCCGGGCCGCTCGGACCACGTCATCCCGTGCTTGTCGAGCTCGGCGAGCAGCATCAGATCCTGCGTGCCGCCGCGGACGGTGGCGACCTTGAGGCCCTTCAGGTCGGCCGCGGTCTTTGCGGGTAGGTCCGGCCGCTTGAGGATGCGCACGCCGCCATCGGCGAAGCCCGCCACCACGAGGAGCTTCACGCCGTTGCCCCGCGCCGCGACCGCGCCGTCGCCGCCGGAGGCCGCGATGTCGATTTGGTCCACCGCCATCGCGGGGTAGATGTCGGCGCCCTTGGCGAACTGGCGCTCGTCGATCTTCAGGCCGTATTTCGGGGCGATCTCCTTCATGTAGGAGATGGCGCCGTAATGGGCGAACTTGAGGTTGCCGAGGCGCACGACGTCCTCGGCGCGGGCCGGCGCGGCGAGCACGACGGCGGCGGCGCAGGCCGCCAGCAGATGTCTGATCACGATACTCTCCCCAGGACAGAACGACGTCCGACCGGCCTTCTTGCTGGGCCGTGTTGCGTCAGGGGTATATCGCTTCAGGACCGGTGTTAATCCCGGCCGGGACGGGCGGGCCGGATTTTGTATGCATAGGTCCGGTGGCCGTGGTGAAACGGCTCTCCTCTCCCCACAGGCGGGGAGAGGAGAACCCGCTGTTCGCCTCACTCCGCCGGTACGGCCTCGGCGCGGACGGGCGGGAGCAAGGCGCCGTCGGCATCCCGGGCGAGCACCTGACGGGCGGCATCGACCTCCCGCTGGCGGTTCCACAGGGCGGCGTAGATCCCGCCGCGTTCCAGCAACTCCCCGTGGGTGCCGCGCTCGGCGATCACCCCCCGGTCGAGGACGAGGATCGCGTCGGCGTTGACCACGGTGGAGAGCCGGTGGGCGATCACCAGGGTCGTGCGCCCCTGCGCCACCCGGTCGAGGGCGCCCTGGATCTCCGATTCGGTGAAGGAATCGAGCGCCGAGGTCGCCTCGTCGAGGACGAGGATCGGCGGCCCCTTCAGGATCGTGCGGGCGATGGCCACCCGCTGCTTCTCGCCGCCCGACAGCTTCAGGCCGCGCTCGCCGACCGGCGTCTCGTAGCCCTCCGGCAGGCCGGAGATGAAGCGGTCGATCTGGGCGAGCTGCGCCGCCTCCTGCACCTCGGCATCGCTCGCCTCGGGGCGGCCGTAGCGGATGTTGTAGCCGATCGTATCGTTGAACAGCACCGTGTCCTGCGGGACCATGCCGATGGCGGCACGCAGGGATTCCTGCGTGACGGCGGCGATGTCCTGCCCATCGATGCTGATCCGGCCGGATTGCGGCTCGTAGAACCGGAACAGCAGACGGGAGAGGGTCGACTTGCCCGCCCCCGAGGGACCGACGATGGCCACCGTCTGGCCCGGCTTCACCTCGAAGGAGACGCCCCGCAGGATCGGCCGCTCCGGCGTATAGGCGAAGCGCACGTCCTCGAACCGCACCGTGCCGCCCGTCACGGCCAGGGGCTTCGCCCCCGGCCTGTCGGCGATCTCGGGGTTCTGCCCGAGGATGCGGAACATGTCGTCGATGTCGATGAGGGCCTGTTTGATCTCCCGGTAGATCATGCCCATGAAGTTGAGCGGCATCGAGAGCTGCACCAGCATGGTGTTGGCCAGCACGAAGCCGCCGATCGTGGTGCGCCCGGCCAGAATGTCCCGCGCCGCGAGCCACATCACCACGGTCATGCCGGCGGTGAAGATCGCCGCCTGCCCGGCATTGAGCACCGCGAGCGAGACGTAGGTCTGCGTCGAGGCTTTTTCGTATTTGGCCATCGACAGGTCGTAGCGGGCGGTCTCGCGGGCCTCCGCGCCGAAAAACTTCACCGTCTCGTAGTTGAGCAGCGAATCGACGGCCTTGGTGTTGGCGTCGGTATCGGACGCGTTCATCCGGCGGCGGATCGCGATCCGCCATTCCGTCGCCTTGTAGGTGTAGGCGAGGTAGGCGGCGACCGTGAGGAAGGCGGTGAGTGCGTAGAGCCAGTCGAACTCGTAGGCGAGGATGCCGAGCACCAGCGCGAACTCGACGATGGTCGGCACCAGCGTCAGCACCATCAGGCGCGACAATTCCTCGATGCCGGAGCGCCCCCGCTCCAGCACGCGGGTGAGACCGCCGGTCTTGCGCTCCAGGTGGAAGCGCAGGGACAGGGCGTGCATGTGGGTGAAGGTGAGCAGGGCGAGGCGCCGCACCGCGTGCATCGCCACCTTGGCGAACAGCCCGTCGCGGACCTGGGTGAGCAGCGCCATCGCCACGCGCGACAGGCCGTAGAGGCCGATCAGCAGCATCGGCGCGGCGATCAGCCCGGCGGGCACGACCTTTTCCTGTCCGCCCACCGCCGCCACCAGGGCGTCGGTGGCCCATTTGAAGGTGAAGGGCGTCACCATCGTCGCGACCTTCGCGACGAGGAGCAATCCGAAGGCGACGAACACCCGCCGCTGCAGGTCCGGCCGCCCATGCGGCCAGAGATGCGGCCACAGGCGGCGGTAGGTCGCGATCAGGCCGGGACGAGCGGGTGGATTCGTCCCGGATGGGGACGGGATGGCATCGGACATGGGCGGGGTTCTGGCGCGGGATTAAGGCGCATATAGGCACGTGCGGGCGCTCCCGCACCCCGCCCGGCGGGGCGCCCTACCCGCGCCGGTCGTCCGGCAGCACGAAGATCTGGCCGGGATAGATCAGGTCCGGGTCGCGGATCTGCGCTTGGTTGGCGTCGTAGATCACGGTGTAGCGCTCGCCGCGGCCGTAGATCCGCTTGCTGATCTGCCAGAGGTTGTCGCCTCGGGTGATCCGGGCGGTGGCGATGGCGGGCACGAACACCGCACCCGGCGTCGACGGGGGCTCGATGCCGCCCATCGCGCTCTGCGAGGGTGGGGTCGTGGCAACCATGGGCTCGCTGCGTTGCGCGGACGCGGCGACGCCCGCCCCCGGCTTGGCGGGGGCGGTCCCGGGGGCCTGGGCCTTCTGGTCGGGCTTCTGCTCCGGCTTGGCGAGCGCGCCCCTTCCGCGATCGCCCATTCCATGGTCGCTCTTGCCCGGATCGGCCCTGGGCGCCTCCGCGACCTGCTGGGGCATGGCGAAAGGCACCTCGGCCCGGCGCAGGACGCGTCCGGTCCTGGGATCGAACTCATCGATCCGCACTTGATACTGCCCCTGCGCGACTCCCTTGCCGATGGTGAAGGTCACGCGGCCGTCCGCGCCGATCCGCGCCGGGGCGATGAGCGTGTCGTTGAGGTAAAGCCGCACGTCGGTGCCTGGCTTGCCGGTGCCCGTCACGAACAGGCGCCCGCCGGGCTCGGCATCGACGCTGACAATGCGGGTCGGCGCATCCGGGGCCGGCTTCCCGGCCTGACCCACTTCCCTCTGGCCCGTCGTCACGCCGGGGTTCGTTCCCCCTTCGCCGGCGGGCTTGTCCACCCGGCCGGCGGCGGGTGTTTCGGGTGTCCCCGGCTGGGACAGCACCACGGTCGGCGCGTCGGGGGCCGTGAGGGCGACCAGGGGCCGGCTCTTGCCCTCGGGCGAGACCGAAACGGCGACGCTCTGCGGCGAGCGGGATTCCTGGCCGTCCGCCGTCCTGGAGCGCAGCACGATCTCGCTCGACCCCTTCGGCAGGGCCGGCGGGACGATGGCGAACTGGCCATTCGGATCGGCCAGCGCCTTGGCGACGGGTTTGCCGTCGACCAGCATCTCCACGACCGTGTTCGGCCGGCCCCGGCCCGCCACCACCGCGTCGCCGTTCGGCTCGACGCGGACGATGTCGAAGCTCGGCGCCCCGCTGACCTCGGCTGCCTTGCCCGCATCCGCGCCGAGAGGCTTCTCCTCGCCGGGGGGCGAGGCCTTGGCGGACTCTGGGGCGGCCTTGTCGTCCGGCTTGTCCGGCGCGGAGGGATTCGGGACCTTGTCCGGCATCGTCGCATCGGGGGACAGGGCCGACAGCTTGTCCTGCGGCGGCGCTTCGTCCCGCGACAACCCGCCGGCCCAATAAAGGGCCAGCACGATCCCGAAACCCGCCAGCAGGCCGGCGAGCGCCAGGACGATTCCGTGCCGTAGCCGACCCGTCGTCACCACGTTCGCCTCCCCCGCCGCCCCGCCGTGAAGGGACGAAAACTCGAAACTTCGCGGACCTCCTCGTGGAAACCCGTCGACTGTACGGCCTATAATAACGTACACGGGCCGGGCACCAAGCCGCCCCACCCTTGTGGTTGGTGAATCCTGCGGGAATTCAGCACTTTGCTGCAATCTCACCCGGAAGCGGGACCTCCGGGGCGGCCCCCAGAATGCGCGAAGGAGGGCGCCGGATGGCCCTGGTGAGGACGGTCTGTGTCTATTGCGGTTCCGGGTTCGGCAAGAATCCGGCCTTCCGGGAGGCGGCGCAGCAGCTCGGCACCGCGCTCGCGCAAGCCGGGATGTCCCTCGTCTACGGCGGCGGCGATGTCGGGCTGATGGGCACCGTCGCCCGCGCCGTCCTCGAAGCGGGCGGCCACGTCACCGGCATCATTCCCGACTTCCTCCAGGCCCGCGAGAACATGCTGGACGCCGTCGACGAGACCATCGTCGTGCCGGACATGCACACCCGCAAGCGCCTGATGTTCGAGCGCTCGGACGCCTTCGTCACCCTCCCCGGCGGAATCGGCACGCTGGAGGAACTGGTGGAGCAACTGACCTGGGCGCAGCTCGGGCGGCACAAGAAGCCGGTCGTGCTGGTTTCGGTGGACGAGTTCTGGGCGCCATTACTTGGCCTGTTCGACCACATGCGTGCCCACGGGTTTATTCGCGACGGGCTAGACCTCAGCTATCTCGTGGCGAAGGATGCGGCTGGAGTCATCCCCCTCCTCAAGGCGGCCGGGCGCGAGCCGGACGACCGGGCCGAAGAACTCGTTAGCAAGAGAATGTAGTATTGGGTGATTAGCCGACTTAAATTGTAATTTGTTGCAACACGGCAACTCTTTGAGCGATTTTGACTTATGACGGGATTATGACGAAATCCACAAGCTAATCTTTGGTTAAACAGCCCGCATCCGGGGACCAGCCGGTCGGGGACTACCATGGACTTCAAACAGAGTGTATCGCTCGCCGCGCTCGCCTTGGCGGCGTTCGGCACGTCGGCCGCACAGGCTCAGACGGTCAACACCACACCGTCCAACGTCAACGTTCTGAACCTGCTCAGCCCGTTCCTCGGGCTGAACGGCACCCAAATCGGCCAGCAGACGCTGCAGCTGAACCTGTCGCAGGCCATCGCCCAGAATCAGGGTGCCTCCGTCGCGGACCAGCAGAAGGCGATCAGCGACAAGGCCCTGCCGGGCAGCGCCGCCTTCGCCACCACGATCACGCTGGCCAACGGCACGCGGGTGAATCTCGGCCCGGCGGACAACCTCGCGGGCGGGCTTCCGGCGCAGGCGCCGCAGAGCGCGGGCGGCCTCACCCCGCTTCAGCCGGTGGGCGGCCTCGGACCCCAGCTCGGCGCGATCTACCAGACCGGCATCCGCGCCAGCACCGCCAATAGCGGCCCCCTGACGGCGACGTTCAACCTGCTGAACCAGGCCTACAGTGTGTTCAGCGCCGATCTCGGCGTGGCGAAGAACTACTTCGCCAACGGTGCGGCCACGAACCCGAGCACGACGCCCGCGGGCTATGTCCCGGTCCCGGCCGTGGCGCCCGCCGGCTACACCCTGCCGACCGGCCCCTACACGATCCCCGCCGGCTCGCCGGCCGGCGCCGCGGGCACGCCCGGCACCCTGCCGAACCGCTACGACAGCGTGCTCGACCTCGCCTACGGCGTGCGCAATACGCAAGCGGGGCAGGATGTCTACGGCTCGTCGCGGCCGATCCAGGTGTCGCAGAGCCAGTACAACGTGTTCGATCCGACCGCGCTGAACGGCATCGCCACCAACCCGTCCTTCCCGAGCGGGCACACGCAATACGCCTATACCGACGGCTACCTGCTCGCGATGCTGGTGCCGCAGGAATACCAGAACATGCTGCTGCGGGCGTCCGACTACGCCAACAGCCGCATCGTGCTGGGCGTGCACTACCCGCTGGACATCATCGCCTCGCGGGCCTTCTCGGCCTACGACCTCGCCCAGGCCTTCACGAACCCGGCCTACATCAACAACGCCGCGACGACCGGCACGGCGATCAACATGCCGAGCCTGTTCACGGCGGCGCAGGCCGAGTTGCAGAGCTACCTCTCGGCCCAGTGCGGCAACACCGTCGCCGCCTGTGCCAACAGCGCGGCGAACACCACCAACAACCCCTACCTGCCCAACGCGGCCAACCAGGCGCTCTACCAGTCCCGCCTGACCTACGGCCTGCCGACCCTGACCTTCGCCCAGGCGCCCCGCGAGCAGGCCCCGGCCGGCGGACCCGACGCCTCGATTCTGCTGGCTCCGCTCTACGGCGGCAGCACGAGCGCGGCGAAGACCCTCGCGCCGAACGGCGGCCTCTACGGCCAGCTCTCCACGGGGACGATCAACCAGATCATCGTCAACACCGAGGGCAACGCGCTCACCGCCTTCTACGGCACGGCGCTGAGCTACTGGGCACGCCTCGACCTCTACTCGGCCGCCGGCTATTTCGGGAACGTCACCGGCACCCTGGCGATGGACCCGACCGACCGGCTCAACACCGGCGTGAGCATCGGCAACGGCGGCGCCCTCTACGCCAACGGCACGATCGGCGGCACGGTGATCGTCAACAGCGGCGGCCTCCTCGGCGGCTCCGGCACGGTGGGCGGGTTCGCCGCGCTCTCCGGCGGCACGGTGGCGCCGGGCAATTCCATCGGCACGCTGAACGTGGCCGGCAACGCCACTTTCGCGCCGGGCTCGGTCTATCAGGTCGAGGCCAACGCGGCGGGGCAGTCCGACCGGCTCATCGTCTCCGGGACCGCCACGCTCGCGGGTGGCACGGTTCAGGTGCTGGCGCAGAACGGCACCTACAACCCGCGCACGCAGTACGCGATCCTCAACGCGTCCGGCGGTGTCACGGGCCAGTTCGCGGGCGTCACCTCGAACTTCGCCTTCCTGACCCCGACCCTGCGCTACCAGCCCACCGAGGTCGACCTGACGCTCGCGCGCAACGACGTCGCCTTCGCCTCCATCGCCACGACCCGCAACGGCGCTTCCGTCGCCAATGCGATCCAGGCGGGCGGGCCGGGCAGCGCCATCTACGGCGCGACCGTGGGCCTGACCACGCCGGAGGCGCAGAGCGCCTTCCGCGTGCTGGCGGGCGACATCCACGGCTCGACGGTCTCCTCGTCCTACGAGACGGCGTTCTTCGTCCGTGAGGCGATCCTCGACCGGCTGCGCTGGGGCACCACCCCCGGCTCGGCGGACAGCCTGAGCTTCGGCAGCCTGCCGGCCACCTACACCGCCGACCTGCCCGGTCGCCGGCCGCTGGTGGCCAACGTGCCGATGCAGACCCTCGACCCGACCGTGGTCGGGATCTGGGGCCAGGGCTTCGGCGCCTTCGGCAGCGCGAGCGGCGGTAACGCCTTCGGCCTCGACCGGACGCTGGCCGGCTTCGCGGCGGGCCTCGACGTCCGCCTGCCGAGCGGGATCAAGCTCGGCGTGGTCGGCGGCTACACCGAGAACACCCTCGACACGACCGGCCGCTTCCAGTCGGCGGGCATCACGAGCGGGTTCGGTGGCGTCTACGGCGGCTACGAGACGGGTCCGGTGTCGGTGCGCCTCGGCGCGGTCTACGCGGACGAGTCGCTGCGCACCCGCCGTGCCGTGATCTTCCCGGGCGTGGCGGACACCCCCACCGGCCGCTACGGCGGCTACACGGTGCAGGGCTTCGGCGAGATCGGGTACAAGTTCTTCATGGGCCAGCCCGCCCCGGTGGCGCTGGTGTCGAAGGGCGAGGCCCTCCAGCCGGTCCAGCCGACCGCGACCTACATCGAGCCCTTCGTCGGCGGCGCCTATGTCGGCATCCACCGCGACGGCTTCGCCGAGACCGGCGGCGTGGCGGCCCTGCGCGGCCTCGCCCGCGACTACGACCTCGGCGCCCTGACGGTGGGCGTGCGCGGCCAGACGGCCTTCGACTTCGGCACCGGCCTGCCACTCTCGGCGCACGCCCTGCTGGGCTACCGCCGGGCCTTCGGCGACGTGGTGCCGAAGGCGCTGCTGTCCTTCGGGACCGGCCCGTCCTTCCTGTCGGCGGGCGTGCCGATCGACCGGGACGCGGTGGTGGCGGAAGTCGGCCTCGACCTGCGGGTCGCGCCGAACGCGACGCTCGGCGTGGCCTACACGGGCCAGACCGGCTCGCGCGCCCAGGACCAGGCGGTCAAGGGCAATTTCACCTACCGGTTCTGAGCCTCACACCACGAACGATGACAGGGCGGCGCTCCGAGAGGGGCGCCGCCCTTTCCGTCAGCGGGCAGCCTTGCCCTTGACCTTGGCACCCTTCGCCTCGCCGTCCTCGATCCCGGCCACGTTGATGGTCTGGGCGATCTTCGACAGGAGCGCGTCGGTCTTCTTCTCCTCCTGCAGGGTCTCGTCGAGGAGGCTCGCCGCGTCGTCGTAGCCGAGCTGGCTCGCCCAGGTCTTCAGCGTGCCGTAGCGGGCGATCTCGTAATGCTCGACCGCCTGGGCGCAGGCGGCCAGGACGGCATCGGCCGCCGGGCTGTCGCCGAAATCCTCCAGATCCTCCTCCATCTCCGAGGTGATGCCCTGCATCGCCTCGCAGGTCTTGGACCGGGCAGGCTTGCCGATGATCTCGAAGACCTGTGTCAGGCGCTCGACCTGATGGGCGCTCTCCTCGGCGTGGGTCTCGAAGGCCTGCCGGAGCTCGTCGTGCTCCGCCGCCTTGGCGGATTTCTTGAGCGCCTTCACCGATTGCTTCTCGGCGTAATAGACATCCTTGAGCGTCTCGTAGAACGCGTCGTGAAGCGTCTTCTGCTTGGTCGCCATGGCGATCGGATCTCCTGCGGACGGTCGAATGGCCAGGGTAGGAAGGGCGGCCATACCGAGCAAACCCCGGCCACGCTCCGCGGGTCCCGGCTTTATTCTCGCCGTTCACGGGAACCTTTCCCCGTGGGCTTCGTGCCTTGCAGAGGGCGGAAGTATTTGCCGGAGGACATTATCATCGCGCCCCCGGCAAGACTTGCGCGCTACTTCGCGATCATTGGGCAGCCGCCTTCGCTCATCGGGCGGAAGGCCTGATCGGCGGGGATCGTCTCCAGCACCTTGTAGAGGTCCCACTCGCCCTTCGACTCGGCGGGCGCCTTCGCCTCGAACAGGTACATCGGGTGGATCTTGCGCCCGTCCGGGCGGATCGTCCCCTTGCCGAAGAGCGGGTCGTCGGTGGGGATCTCCTTCATCTTGGCGACGACCGCCGCGCCGTCCTTGGCCGAGTGCAGGGCCTCCACGGCCTTCAGGTAATGGAGCGTGCTGGCATAGACGCCCGCCTGGTAGGAGGTCGGCTTCTTGCCCGGCATCTTCTGCGCGAAGCGGTCGGCGAAGGCGCGGGTGGCGTCGTTCAGGTCCCAGTAGAACGAGGCGGTGAACTGAAGCCCCTGGGCCACGTCGAGGCCCAGCGAGTGGATGTCGGTGATGGCGATGAGCAGGGCCGCGAGCTGCTGCCCGCCCTGGCGGATGCCGAATTCGTGCGCCTGCTTGATGGCGTTGGCCGCGTCGAGGCCGGCATCGGCCAGCCCTATCACCTGCGCCCCGGAGGCCTGGGCCTGGAGCAGGAAGGACGAGAAATCCGGGTTCGGGAAGGGCGTGCGCACGCCGCCGACGACCTTGCCGCCGTTCTTCTCCACCACCGCCTTGGTGTCGCGTTCGAGCGCGAGGCCGAAGGCGTAATCGGCGGTGATGAAGTACCAGGATTTGCCGCCGCGCTTCAGCAGCGCCTTGCCGGTGCCGTTGGCGAGCGCCGCCGTGTCGTAGGTCCAGTGGACGGTGTTCGGCGTGCAGGCCGGGCCGGTGAGGTCGGCGGTGCCGCCGCCCGAATTCACGAAGGCCTTGTTCTTTTCCTTGGTGATCTGCGCGATGGCGAGCGCCACCGAGGAGGTCGGCACGTCGAAGATCGCATCGACCCCGTCGCGGTCGTACCATTGCCGCGCGATGGAGGCGCCGACATCGGGCTTGTTCTGGTGGTCGGCGGCGATCACCTCGACCTTGAGCCCGTGCTGCTCGGGCTTGAAATCCTCCACCGCCATGCGCGCGGCCACCGCCGCGCCCTCGCCGGTCGAGTCGAAATAGACGCCGGAGCGGTCGTTCAACACGCCGATCTTCACCGGCACGAGGTCGGCGGCATGGGCTTCGAGATGGGCGGCGGCGAGCGTGCAGAACGCTGCGAGCGCCCCCGCCGCGAGGGTACGGGTCGGCATCGGTCTCTCTCCCATCGGGCATGACGATCCCGCCGCGTTCGGTGCGGCGGGTTTGCATGACGGATGCAGCTTAGACGGCGTGTTCGGGCGTTGCCTATGCCGTTGCTTGAGAAAGCGCGCCCGGAGTCAGGCCCAGGATCGCCCGCGCCTCGGCCGGCGTCGCGGGCGTGCGATCGATATGCGCGAGCAGGCTCACCGCCTTCTCGACGAGGGCGGCGTTGCTCGGGGCGAGCTGCCCCCGCCCGAGATAGAGGTTGTCCTCCAGCCCGACGCGGACATGGCCGCCCATCCCCGCCGCCACCGCGAGCATCGGGAACTCGGCCCGGCCGATGCCGAAGGCCGACCAGACCGCGTCCTCCGGCAGGCGGGCGCGCAGGGCGACGAGGGTCTCGGGCGTGGCCGGCGCCCCCCAGGGGATGCCGAGACAGAGCTGGAACAGCGGCGGCCGGGCGAGGTGCCCCTCCGTGATGAGGTGCCGGGCGAGCTCGATATGGCCGAGGTCGAACACCTCGATCTCGGGCTTCACCCCGGCCTCGCGGATCGCCTGCGCCATCGCCCGCAGGTGCGAGGGCGTGTTGAGGAATAGGTGCTCGCCGAAATTCATCGTGGCGATGTCGAGGGTGCAGATCTCGGGCTTCAGCGCGCCGACATGCCGGGTCCGCGCCTCGGGCGTGACGAAGGTGGTGCCCGGCCCTGCGACGGCCGGATCCGGCTCGCCCGGCACGAAGCGTCCGCCCGCGCCCGTGGTGAGGTTGAGGATGACGTCTCCGTTGCGCTCGCGGATGCGCTCCACGACCTCGCGATAGAGGGCGAGCTCCATGCTCGGCGCCCCGGTCTCGGGATCGCGAACGTGGATGTGGACGATGGCCGCCCCCGCCGAGGCGGCGTCGAGGGCGGATCGGGCGATCTGCTCGGGCGTCACCGGCACGGCCGGGTTCTTCTTCGGCGTGTCGAAGGAGCCCGTCAGCGCGCAGGTGACGATCGTCCTGTCGGTCATGTTCACTCCTCCCGCTTTTGCGCCAGAGTGGCACGGCGGCGGGAGGCTGGCGAGGCGTCGCGCCCTAGCCACCGACGCCTGTGGCGACACCGGCGAGCATGGCCGCGCCCAGCACCAGCACGAAGGCGGCGGCCAGCAATTCGAGGCCACCGATCGCCATCGCCCCGGCCTGCCCGCGCCCTCCAGCGAGCGCCAGGGCGGCGCGCTTGGCGAAGACGGCGAGCGCCGCGAGCGCCGTGGTGGTGAGAGCGGTGCCCACCGCCATGGCGAGGACGGCGAGGATGCCGGCGAGCGGCACGCCCTGCGCCAGGGCGAAGACCAGCACCAGCACCGCCCCGGCACAGGGCCGCGAACCCGCCGCGACGACGATTCCCGCCCGCGCCCGCCAGGATCGCGCCGCCTCGATGCGCTCGGCATCCGGCATGTGGGCGCAATCCGGCCCGCAGGCGGATTGCGCCGGCTCACCCGCCGCGAGCTGTCCGGCCTTGCGCCATGTCAGGGCGAGACCGGCGGCGGCGACCAGGGCGAAGCTTGCTGTCTCGATGAAGGTGCCGGCCCGCGTCATGGTCGCGGCGGTGGCGTGGAGCACGAGGCTGCCGACCCCCACCAGCGCCATCGCCACGGCGGCCTGCAGCAGGGCGGCGCAGGCGCTGAGCGCGCAGCCGAGGCGGAAGGCGCGCTCCCCCGCCAGGATGTAGCCGGCGATGACGGCCTTGCCGTGCCCCGGGCCGGCGGCGTGGAAGACGCCGTAGGCGAAGGCGAGCCCGATCAGCGGCGTCCAGTCGCCGCCGCCCTTGAGGGCGGTGACGGCGGCGTTCATCGCCCGCGAAAAGCTCGCTTGCAGCGAGAGGATGAGCCCGCCGAGCCCGGTGGCGGCGGGGGCCGCCTCGCGGAAGCCGATGCCGAAGGGCGAGCGCGGCGGCGGGGCGGCGAGGCCGGGGGCGATGAGCCACGCCAGCAGGGCGACGAGCAGGGTCGCCAGGACGATGGCCCCGGCCATCAGCGCGAGGCGACGCGGCAGGCGCGAGACGGGCGCCGCGGGGGCGAGGCCGAGCCCTACGGACATGCGACGATCACCCTGTTGGCGAATTGCTCGCCGTAATTCGAGGCGGCGGTGAGAGCTTCGAAGAACGCTTCGCTCATGCCCGTCTTGGCGTCGGCGACCTTCGCCTGATCGTTCTTCGGCCGTGTGACCGAGGCGGTGCAGCCCGGCGGCGCCCCCGTCAGCGTCACCGCATCCTGCCCCTCCGCGAAGCCGAAGGAGACGAAGAAGGTCGGGTCGTAGACCTCGAGCGCCGCCACGCCCCGTCCCGGCGCCGCCGGGCTCTTGAGCGGCAGGAGGAAGCTGAGCGTAAGGGCGTTGCCGTCCATGTGCATCGCCGCCTCGCGGGGCTCGGCGAAGGCCTGTTCCTTGCCGGCGACCTTGAGCTTCGTGAAATAGCCGAACTCGGCGAGGTTCTCGGTGTTCGTGGCCGCGAGGGAGGCCAACTCGTCGGGGGTGAGCTTGCCGTCCTTGTTGGCGTCGAGTCCTTGCGTGACGAAGGCCGAGTATTCCGGATCGAACGTCCAGGCGTGGCGGATGCCCGCGACCTTGCCGTCGGCGTAGGCGACCTGCGCCTTGGCGGTGACCCAGACGTGGGGATGGGCCTGCGCGACCGTGGCGGCACAGCAGGCGGCGCCGATGAGGAGGCTGCGAAGGGCGGCGGTCGACATGGGCGGCACGCTCGCGGCGATGGGTCAACGAAGGGTGAACCCGCGCTTGTTCGCCCGTCCGTTGGGCGAAAGCGAGGCGCCCTATTGCCCCGCGTCCAGCCCCATCAGCTGGAAGCTCACCCGCAGGTCGTCCGACATCGGCACGTCGAGGCGCTCGCCGTTCGGCAGGCGCTTGAGGAACCAGCGCTCGTAGGTCCAGCGCAGCTCGCGGCTTTCCGCCAGCCGGGTGAATGTGTCCGAGACGAGGGCGGCGAATTCCGGGTCGTCCTTGCGGAACATGATGCCGTAGGGCTCGAAGGACAGCTTGTCCGGCAGCACCGTGTAGGAGGCGCCGTCCGCCGGATCGGTGGCGATGAGGCCGTAGAGGAGGATGTCGTCCAGGGCGAAGGCATCGGCCTTGCCCGCCTTCACCAGGGCGAAGGAGGCGGCGTGGTCCGGGGCGGTGATCACCTGCGCATCGATCTTCAGGCGGGCGAGCAGATCGCGCAGGATGCGCTCGTTGGTGGTGCCGGCGGTGACGACCACCGTCCGTCCGGCCAGATCCCGGTAGGAGCGGAGCGGGGAATCCTTGCGCACGAGAAGCTTCGTGGCGCTGATGAAATCCACCGGCGAGAAAGCGACCTGCTTGCGCCGCTCGGCATTGGCGGTGGTGGAGCCGCATTCGAGATCGATCGTGCCGGAGGTGATCGCGGCGATGCGGGTCTCGGAGGTGACAGGCTCGTAGCGCACCTTGAGGGGGCGGCCGACCGCCTTCTGCACGTCGTCCACGATCTCGCCGCACAGGTCGATGGCGTAGCCCACCACCCGTGGCGTGCCGTCCGCCCGCTTGCCCTCCACGAAGGAGAAGGGGATCGAGCTCTCCCGGTAGCCGATCACGATCTCACCCCGCTCGGCGGCGGTCTTGAGGGCGCCGGTCAAAACCTCCACCGCCACCGCGGGGCGGGCGGCCAGCGTCAACGCGAGCGCGAGGGCGAGGACCCTGTTCCGCGTACCCATGTCGGCCATCCCCTTCCCTGCCCTACTCCGCCGGCGCGGCCGCGCCGGGGACGTGATCGAGGCGCTGGTCCTCCAGGGTGAGCTGGCCCTCCCACTTCGCCACCGCGACGGTGGCGATGCTGTTGCCGAGCACGTTGGTCGCCGACCGGCCCATGTCGAGGAACTGGTCGATGCCGATGATCAGCAGCAGCCCCGCCTCGGGGATGTTGAACTGCGACAGGGTCGCCGAGATCACCACCAGGGAGGCGCGGGGCACGCCGGCCATGCCTTTCGATGTAACCATCAGGAGGAGCAGCATCGTGAATTGCTGCGTCCAGCTCAGCGGGATGTTGTAGGCCTGCGCGATGAACATCACCGCGAAGGTGCAGTACATCATCGAGCCGTCCAGGTTGAAGGAGTACCCCATCGGCAGCACGAACGAGGTGATCTTGTTCGGCACGCCGAATTGTTCGAGGTTCGAGAGCAGCTTCGGATAGGCCGCTTCGCTCGACGCGGTGGAGAAGGCGAGCACGAACGGCTCCTTGATGAGATTCACCAGCCGGCTGATCCCGCCCCCGCCGACGAGCAGGGCGCCGACCCCCATCAGCAGCACCCACAGGCAGAACAGCCCGAAGTAGAACATCAGCATGAACTTGCCGTAGGTGATGAGAACACCGATGCCCTGGGTGGTGATGGTCGCCGCGATGGCCGCGAAGACCGCCACGGGGGCGAACATCATCACGTAGCCCGTGACCTTGAGCATCACGTCGGCGACGCCCTCGATCCCCTTGGCGAGGAACTGCCCCTTCTCCCCGAGGGCGGCGAGCGCCACGCCGAAGAAGATCGAGAAGACCACGATCTGCAGGATCTCGTTGTTGGCCATCGCCTCCACCGCGCTCTTGGGCACGAGGTGGGTGACGAACTCCTTCAGGGAGAGCGAGGCGGCCTTCAGGCCGGTGCCCGCTCCGGCGTCAGGCAGAGGCAAGTTCAGGTTGTGACCGGGCTGGAGCAGGTTCACCAGCATGAGGCCGAGGAGGAGCGAGCAGAACGAGGCGCCCACGAACCACAGCAGCGCCTTGCCGCCGACGCGGCCGACGGCGGCAGTATCGCCCATATGCGCGATGCCCACGACCAGCGTCGAAAACACCAGCGGCGCGATGATCATCTTGATCAGCCGCAGGAAGATGTCGGACACCAGCGCGATGTAACCGGCGATCTCCTTGGCGGTGTTGGGATCGGGCCACGTGATACTGCAAGCGTACCCGACCGCGATGCCGAGAACCATGCCGATAAAGATGAGTGTCGTCAGTCTCGATCCGGCCATTGCTGAACCCTCCCCGCACCCGCCCGGGTCGATTTGTTACAACTTCTCGTAACGGTCGAGCAGAGACCGTGCCATCCGCAAGCCCGGATGCTGAAATTTATGCGGCAAATGCCCGGTTTTGTGTCGATGACCCTCCCGGGGGGGCGGTGGCGTCGAGGCTACGCTTGCGGTACGGGTCTTGCGGACCTGCACCGGACGATGACCAATCGCCGGGGCATCACACGGACGGGTGCATGGACGTCTTCCTGCAGCAGCTCATCAACGGCCTGACGCTCGGCTCGATCTACGGGTTGATCGCCATCGGCTATACGATGGTCTTCGGCATCATCGGCATGGTGAACTTCGCCCATGGCGACGTCTTCATGGTTTCCTGCTTCATCGCGCTGATCGTCTTCCTGCTGCTGACGACGTGGCTCGGCATCTCCTCGATCGTGCTGGCCTTCCTGATCGTCCTCGTGGTGGCCATGGTGCTCACCGCCCTCTGGGGGTGGGCCATCGAGCGGGTCGCCTACCGGCCGCTGCGCGGCTCCTTCCGCCTCGCCCCGCTGATCTCGGCCATCGGCGTCTCGATCTTCCTGTCGAACTTCGTGCAGGTGGTGCAGGGCGCCCGCAACAAGTCGATGCCGCCGGTCTTCTCGGGGGGCATCACCGTGCTGGAGCGCGACGGGTACACGGTGTTCCTGTCCTACAAGCAATGCCTCATCATGGCGGTGACGGCGGTGCTGCTGACGGGCTTCTGGTACCTCGTCCAGCGGACGCCGTTCGGGCGCGCCCAGCGGGCCTGCGAGCAGGACCGGAAGATGGCCGCGCTGCTCGGCATCGACGTGGACCGGACGATCTCGCTGACCTTCGTCCTCGGCGCCGCCCTCGCGGCGGTCGCGGGGGTGCTCTACGTGATGTATTACGGCGTGGTATCGTTCTCGGACGGGTTCGTGCCCGGCGTGAAGGCCTTCACGGCGGCGGTGCTGGGGGGCATCGGCTCCCTGCCCGGCGCGGTGCTCGGGGGGCTGATCATCGGCCTGATCGAGACCTTCTGGTCGGCCTATTTCTCCATCGAATACAAGGACGTGGCCGCTTTCTCGATCCTGGCGATCACGCTCATCTTCATGCCCTCGGGGATCCTCGGGCGGCCTGAGGTCGAGAAGGTCTGATGACCCGCCCCGCCACCGCCGCCCTGCCGGACAGCGCGATGGGCGCGATCCTGCGCGATGCCGCCCTCTGCGCCCTCGTCGCCTTCGGCCTCTGCGTCCCGCTCATCGCCTACCGGATGGATCCGGGGCCGGGGAGCGACCTCGTCCTCGTGCCCCGCTGGGGGCTGGTGGCGATCCTTTGCGCGATCACCTTCGGCGTCCGCCTCGGCCAGCGCCTGCTCCTGTTGCGCCGGGACGCGCGGCGGGCGCTCACCCCCTCCCCCGCCCAGGCCACCGAGGCCGTGGGGGGCGAGCCCGATGCCGGGCAGAAGGTGTCGAAATTCGGCCTCATGGCCTTCGTGGCGGTGGCGGTCTCGCTGCCGGTGCTGGCGACGCTCGCCACCGGCGATCTCGGCTCGGCCCGCTACTGGATCGACCTCGGCATCCTCATCCTCACCTACGTGATGCTCGGCTGGGGGCTGAACATCGTCGTCGGCCTCGCGGGGCTCCTCGACCTCGGCTACGTCGCCTTCTACGCGGTCGGCGCCTATTCCTACGCGCTGCTCTCCACCACCTTCGGCCTATCCTTCTGGATCTGCCTGCCGCTGGCCGGGCTGTTCGCCGGCCTGTGGGGGATGCTGCTGGGCTTCCCCGTCCTGCGCCTGCGGGGCGATTACCTCGCCATCGTGACGCTGGCCTTCGGCGAGATCATCCGCCTCGTCCTGATCAACTGGACGGACGTGACCGGCGGCGCGGCGGGGGTGTCCTCGATTCCGCGCGCGACCTTCTTCGGCATTCCCTTCTCGGCGGACGAGGACGGGTTCGCCGCGAAGCTGGGGCTCGAATACGATTCGATGCACCGGGTCGTGTTCCTCTACTACCTGATCCTCGCGCTGGCGCTGATCACCAACCTGGTGACCCTGCGCCTGCGCCGCCTGCCCATCGGCCGCGCCTGGGAGGCCCTGCGCGAGGACGAGATCGCCTGCCGCTCCCTCGGCATCGACACCACGGCGACGAAGCTCACGGCCTTCGCGCTGGGCGCGGCCTTCGGCGGCATCGCCGGCTCGTTCTTCGCCGTGCGGCAGGGCTTCATCTCGCCGGAGAGCTTCACCTTCCTGGAAAGCGCGATCATCCTGGCGATCGTGGTGCTCGGCGGCATGGGCAGCCAGTTCGGCGTCGCCATCGCGGCCGTGGCGATGGTCGCCGGCCCCGAAATGCTGCGCAACCTCGGCGGCCTGAAGGCGGTGTTCGGCGAGGGGTTCGACCCCAACGAGTACCGGCTCCTCCTGTTCGGCCTCGCCATGGTGGCGATGATGGTCTGGCGCCCGCGCGGGCTCATCTCGGTGCGGATGCCCTCGGTGACATTGGGTGAGCGGCGCGCGATCTCCGGCGCCCATGTGAGCGAGGGGCACGGCTGATGGCGGCCCCCGTCCTCACGGTCGATCACCTGACCATGCGCTTCGGCGGGCTGACCGCCATCGCCGACCTGTCCTTCGAGGCGCGCCGGGGCGACATCACCGCGCTGATCGGCCCGAACGGGGCCGGCAAGACGACGGTCTTCAACTGCATCACCGGCTTCTACAAGCCGACCGAGGGGATGCTGACCCTCACCCACGAGGACGGCAGCGCGCACCTTCTGGAGCGCCTGCCGAATCATGAGGTGAACCGAACGGCGCGGGTGGCGCGGACCTTCCAGAACATCCGCCTGTTCCCCGGCATGACGGTGCTGGAAAACCTGCTGGTGGCCCAGCACAAGACGCTGATGCGCGCCTCCGGCTACACGGTGCTGGGGCTCCTCGGCTTCAAGGGGTTTCGCGACGCGCAGGCGGCGGCGGTCGAGAAGGCCAAGGGCTGGCTCACGCGGATCGACCTGCTCGCGCGGGCCGACGAGCCGGCGGGGAGCCTGCCCTACGGCGCGCAGCGGCGGCTGGAGATCGCGCGGGCGATGTGCACCGATCCGGTGCTGCTCTGCCTCGACGAGCCCGCCGCCGGCCTGAATCCGCGCGAGTCGCTGGAACTGAACGCCCTGCTCCGGCACATCCGCGACCACGAGGGCACCTCGGTCCTGCTCATCGAGCACGACATGTCGGTGGTGATGGAGATCTCCGACCACATCGTGGTGCTCGACTACGGCAAGAAGATCGCCGACGGTACGCCGGAGGAGATCCGCACCAACCCGAGCGTCATCGCCGCCTATCTCGGCGTCGAGGACGAGGAGGTCGAGGCGGTGGAGGCCGAGGTGGGCCTGTCCCTGCCGCACGAAGGGCATCCGGCATGAGGGCCGACCGTTGAGCGTCGCCGGCATCAACGTGCTCGTGGAGGAGACCCGCGCGATCCAGGCGGGGGGCACGCCGCCGCTCCTCGCGGTGCGCGGGGTCTCGACCTATTACGGCAGCGTCGCCGCCCTGAGGGGCGTCGATCTCGATGTCGGCGAGGGCGAGATCGTCACGCTGATCGGCGCCAACGGTGCCGGCAAGTCGACCCTGATGATGACCGTGTTCGGCTCGCCCCAGGCGCGTTCGGGCACCATCACCTACGAGGGCCGGGACATCACCCGCGTGCCGACCCACGAGATTGCCCGCCTCGGGATCGCCCAGTCGCCGGAGGGCCGCCGGGTCTTCCCGCGCATGAGCGTGCACGAGAACCTGCAGATGGGCGCCGCCCTCCATGGCGGGCGGTTCTTCGCGGAGGACCTGGAGAAGGTCGTCACCCTGTTTCCCCGCGTCGGCGAGCGGCTGCACCAGCGCGCCGGCACCATGTCCGGCGGCGAGCAGCAGATGCTCGCCATCGCCCGCGCGCTGATGAGCCGGCCGAAGCTGCTGCTGCTGGACGAGCCGTCGCTCGGCCTCGCGCCGCTGGTGGTGAAGGGCATCTTCGACGCGATCCGCCGCCTCAACCGGGAGGACGGGATGACCATCTTCCTCGTGGAGCAGAACGCCTACCACGCCCTCAAGCTCGCCCATCGCGGCTACGTGCTGGTGAACGGGCGCATCACCATGAGCGGCACCGGCCGGCAATTGCTGGACGACCCCTCGGTGAAGGCGGCCTATCTCGAAGGCGGCCACGCCGCGCCTGCGGGGGGCGACCATGCTTGACGGCCTGCTGTTCGAGGAAGGCTCGGTCTGGCTGTTCCTCCTCGTCACGGTGGTGATGGGCGGCTGGGCCGGCTGGATGGCGGCGCGGGGCATCGCCAAGGGCTGGCGGCCCTACTGGCATTGCGTGCCGGCCCTGCTCCTCGTGGCGGCGGCGGTGCGCTTCATCCACTTCGCCCTGTTCGGCGGGACGCTGCTCTCGGCCCATTACTACGCCGTGGACGCGCTGGTGGTGCTGCTGATCGGCTCGGCGGGCTTCCGCACCACGCGGACCCGCCAGATGACGAGCCAGTACCGCTGGCTCTTCGAGAAGACCTCACCGCTGACATGGCGTCCGCGTTGAGTCCTTGAGCTTTCGGCAACTCGTTCCACCCGGCCTTTCCGGGTGCAGACAGGGGAGTGTGGCGATGCGATCGATACTTCTGGCGGGCCTTGCGCTCGGCGTGCTGAGTTCCGGCCCTGCCCTGGCGCAGGTCAAGATGGGGGTGGGCGCGCCGATCACCGGCAACAGCGCGGCCTTCGGCGCGCAGCTCAAGAACGGCACCACCCAGGCCGTGGAGGACTTCAACAAGGCCGGCGGCATCAACGGCCAGAAGGTCGAGCTGAGCGTGGGCGACGACGCGTCCGATCCGAAGCAGGGCGTCTCGGTGGCCAACAAGTTCGCCTCCGACAAGGTGAAGTTCGTGGTCGGCCACTTCAATTCCGGCGTCTCGATCCCGGCCTCGGACGTCTACGCCGATGCCGGCGTCGTCGCGATCAGCCCCGGCTCCACCAACGTGAAGTACACGGAGCGCGGCCTGTGGAACACGTTCCGCGATTGCGGCCGCGACGACCAGCAGGGGACCGTGGCCGGCGACTACCTCGCCGACAAGTACAAGGGGAAGAAGGTCGCCTTCGTCCACGACAAGACCCCCTACGGCAAGGGTCTGGCCGATGAGACCCTGAAGGCGTTCAAGGCCAAGGGCGGCAAGGAAACCCTCATGGAGGGTATCAACCCCGGCGAGAAGGATTATTCCGCCCTCGTCTCCAAGCTGAAGCAGAACGGCATCGATATCGTCTATTTCGGCGGCTACTACACCGAGGCGGGGTTGATCCTGCGCCAGATGCGCGACCAGGGCCTGAAGGCGCCGATGATGGGCGGCGACGGCATGGTGGACCGCGAACTCGTCGCCATCGCCGGCCCGGCCGCCGAGGGCACGCTCACCACCTTCCCGCCGGACGCGCGCAAGAAGCCCGCCGCCAAGGACGTGGTCGCCGCGTTCAAGGCGAAGGGCATCGATCCGGAGGGCTACACCCTCTACGCCTACGCCGCCGCGCAGATCTTCAAGCAGGCCATCGAAGGCGCGAAGTCCACCGATGGCAAGAAGGTCGCCGCCTACATGCGCGAGGGCAAGCCGTTCCAGACGGTGATCGGCCCGATCTCCTTCGACAAGAAGGGCGATATCACCAAGCCCGACTACGTGATCTACGAGTGGAAGAAGGGTGCCGACGGCCAGATCGGCTATGCCGGTAATGAATTGACCCAGTAACCTTTCGCGAACCTAGCTTGGAAGCCGTCCCGTCCAGCCACGGGGCGGCTTTTGCATTGCGAAACCGGCCGGATCGTCAGTCGGAGGCTGTGGGCTCCGGCGTGCGCCCCGATGCACCCGCCCGAAAAACATGCAACATGCCGCTCGCGCGGGCGCTCGGCCCGGCTCCGAGTGTCGGAGAGGCGGCGATTGTGGCTCTGGATGGAGCGATGCGGTTCAGGACGGCCCGGTCCCCGGTCCAGGGATCGCTCGCTCGCCGGTATTCCTTATTTTCCTTCGCCTATCCGGCATCAACGTTGCAAAGGCCCCGCTCGAGCGGGCGGGCCTGCACCCGACACCGCCTGCCGACCGCGTTCGGCCAGACCCAGGAGTTCCGTACCGATGCAGTTCGTTAACGCACGCCGTGGCCTCGCCGCGGCGCTCGGCCTGAGCCTCGCCGTCGCCCCCCTCGCCGCCCAGGCCGAAGACCTGACGGGCACCCTCAAGAAGGTCAAGGATTCCGGGGCCATCACCATCGGCTACCGCGACTCCTCCGTGCCGTTCTCCTATCTCGGCGGCGACGAGAAGCCCGTCGGCTACGCCATGGACATCTGCTACAAGATCGCCGACGCGGTGAAGGCCAAGCTCGGCCTGCCGAAGCTCGACGTGCGGCTCAACCCGGTCACGTCGGCGACCCGCATCCCGCTGATGGCCAACGGCACGATCGACCTCGAATGCGGGTCGACCACCAACAATGCCGACCGGCAGAAGCAGGTGGGCTTCACCAACAGCCACTTCCTCACCGCGACGCGCTTCGTCTCGAAGAAGTCGAACAACCTGCACACGCTCGAGGACCTGAAGGGCAAGACCGTCGTCTCGACCTCCGGCACCACGAACATCCGGCAGATCAACGAGGCCAACACCGAGAAGAAGCTCGGACTGACCATCCTGCCCGCCAAGGACCACGCCGAGGCGTTCCTGATGGTCGAGACCGGCCGCGCCGTCGCCTTCGTGATGGACGACGTGCTCCTCGCCTCCCTCGTCGCCTCCTCCAAGGATCCGGGCGCTTACGAGATCTCCAAGGAAGCGCTCTCGAAGCCGGAGCCCTACGGCATCATGCTCCGCAAGGACGACGCGCCGTTCAAGGCCGTCGCGGACGAGGCGACCGCCAAGCTCTACACCAGCCCCGAGGGCAAGGCGCTCTACGACAAGTGGTTCACGCAGCCGATCCCGCCGCGCAACATCAACCTGAACCTGCCGATGAGCGACGAGATGAAGAAGCAGTTCACCAAGCCGATCGACAGCGCCGATCCGGCTGCCTACTGAGCCTTCGCGTCTGAACAAGCGCCCCGCGGCACGACCCGCGGGGCGCCTCCACGGTGCCGAGACTGGTTCGGGGTTCCAAGCCCCTTCCTCATCCTGAGGTGCCCGCGCGAGCGGGCCTCGAAGGAGGGCTCCAGGGATCGCGGCGCCCACTGGAACCCTCCTTCGAGGCTGCTGCGCAGCACCTCAGGATGAGGGTGAGGGTGGGACATCATCAGTAAGACGCCCTCTCTTGGTAGACATGTCGCGATGAACTACAATTGGAACTGGAGCATCTTCTTCGACCAGTCCCCCGAAGGGACCGGCACCTACGCGGACATGCTCCTGTCCGGCCTGTACTGGACCATCGTGACCGCGCTCTGCGCCTGGGTGATCGCCTTCACCCTCGGCTCGCTCATCGGCGTGCTGCGCACCCTGCCGAGCAAGGCGGCGAACGCCATCGGCACGACCTATGTCGAGATCTTCCGCAACGTGCCGCTGCTGGTGCAGATGTTCCTCTGGTACTTCGTGCTGCCGGAGGTGCTGCCCCGCCAGCTCGGGGATTCCATCAAGCAGCTGCCCGACGCGCCGTTCTACACGGCGGTGGTGTGCCTGGGCTTCTTCACCGCCTCCCGCGTCGCCGAGCAGGTCCGCGCCGGCATCCAGGCCCTGCCGCGCGGCCAGCGGATGGCGGGCACGGCCATGGGCTTCACCACCTGGCAGACCTACCGCTACGTGCTGCTGCCAAACGCCTACCGCATCATCCTGCCGCCGCTGACCTCCGAGTTCCTGAACAACCTCAAGAACACGTCGGTGGCGCTGACCATCGGCCTGCTCGAACTCACCGGCCGGGCGCGCTCGATGCAGGAATTCTCCTTCCAGGTGTTCGAGGCCTTCACCGCCGCGACGCTCCTCTACGTGGCGATCAACCTCGTGGTCGTCGTCTGCGCAAGCCTCCTCGAACGCGCCGTCACCATCCCCGGGCAGCGCTGACCGCCCGAACCCCGCTGCAACCGGCCGCCGACGAGGCGGCGATGATGCGCAGGCCGCGATGCTCTCGAACTTCGATTTCTCCGTCATCCTGACCGCCCTGCCCTACCTGTTCGGGACGGGCATGGTCTTCACCCTGTCGCTCACCGCCATGGCGGCGGCGGGGGGCGTGGTGCTCGGCACCCTGCTCGCGATGGCCCGCCTCTCGGGGATCCCCGGCCTCTGGCACCTCGCCAAGGGCTATGTCGAGCTGTGCCGCTCGCTGCCCCTCGTGCTGGTGATCTTCTGGTTCTACTTCCTCGTGCCGTATATCGGCGCCTACGTGGTCGGCGCCTCGACGCCGATCCAGGTCGGCGCCTTCCCCTCGGCGCTCATCACCTTCACGGCGTTCGAGGCGGCCTACTTCGCCGAGATCATGCGCGCGGGCATCCAGTCGATCCCGAAGGGGCAGACCGGTGCCGCGCAGGCGCTCGGCATGAATTACTGGCAGACGATGGGCAATGTCGTCCTGCCCCAGGCCTTCCGCAACATGCTGCCGCTGCTGCTGACCCAGACCATCGTGCTCTTCCAGGATACGTCGCTGGTCTACGTGCTCTCGCTCACCGATTTCATGGGCGCGGCCTCGAAGGTGGCCCAGCGCGACGGGCGTCTGGTGGAGATGTATATCTTCGCGGCGATCGTCTACTTTGCGATCTGCTTCGCCGCCTCGTTCCTCGTGCGTCGCCTGCAGCGCCGCGTCGCCATCATCCGCTGATCAGGGGACTTTCACCATGACCTCTTCCCCGATGCCGGCCCCGACCGCCTCGCAGCCCGCCGTCGACGCCGACCACGCCCCGAAGGACGCGGGCCTGCAGTCGGGCGGCCTCGTCTCCGGCCTGCCGAAGGGCGCGCCGGGCGAGACGATGATCGCCATCGACGCCATCAGCAAATGGTATGGCGACTTCAAGGTACTGACCGATTGCACCACCAAGGTCGCCAAGGGCGAGGTGGTGGTGGTCTGCGGCCCCTCGGGCTCGGGCAAGTCGACGCTCATCAAGTGCGTGAACGCCCTGGAGCCCTTCCAGAAGGGTCAGATCACGGTGGCGGGCACCAAGGTGCTCGACAAGTCCACCAACCTGCCGAAGCTGCGCTCGCGGGTCGGCATGGTGTTCCAGCATTTCGAGCTGTTCCCGCACCTGACGATCACCGACAACCTCACCATCGCCCAGCGCAAGGTGCTCGGCCGCAGCGCCGAGGATGCCAAGAAGCGCGGCCTCGATCTGCTCGCCCGCGTCGGCCTCGGCGCCCACGCGCACAAGTTCCCCGGCCAGCTCTCCGGCGGCCAGCAGCAGCGCGTGGCCATCGCCCGCGCGCTCGCCATGAACCCGGTGGTGATGCTGTTCGACGAGCCGACCTCGGCTCTCGACCCGGAGATGGTGGGCGAGGTGCTCGACGTGATGGTGGAGCTCGCCAAGGAGGGCATGACCATGATGGTCGTGACCCACGAGATGGGTTTCGCCCGCAAGGTCGCCGACCGGGTGATCTTCATGGACCGAGGCGAAATCGTCGAGGACGCCACGAAGGACGAGTTCTTCGGCAGCCCCCGCTCCGAGCGCGCGCAGACCTTCCTGTCGAAGATCCTGCAGCACTGAGGGGCGCTTCCCCTCTCGCCGTCATTGCGAGGCACGAAGCAATCCAGGGTGGCGGGCCGTATCCGGACGTGGCGCGGCCCTGGATTGCTTCGCTTCGCTCGCAATGACGGCGGGCGCGGTCGCTACCCCGCCATCGCCTCCTGCGCCGCCCGGTACTCGCGACCGTGGCGGCAATAGCTCTCCACGATGCGCAGCATCATCGAGCGCCGCTCGGCGTCGAGGGGGCCGAGGATCCGCGCGGGGCGGCCGCCCCAGAGATGGCCGGATTCGAGGATCTGGCCGGGATCGGTGGTGGACCCCGCCGCCAGCATCACGTCGTCCGCGATCAGCGTGCCCGGTGCCACGACCGCACCAATGCCGATGAGGCTGCGGGCGCCGATGCGGGAATCGGCGATGCGGACATTGTGCGCGATGGTGGTGTCGCGCCCGATCACCACGCCCTCGCCCCGCGAGCGGATCACCGTGTTGTCCTGAATGTTGGTGTCGGCGCCGACCACGATGGGTCCGGCCTCGGCCTCCAGCGCGCAGCAGAACAGCACGCTCGCCCCCGCCCCCAGCCCGACGCGCCCGCGCAGGCGCGCGGTGCGGGCCACGAACACGTCCGGGTCGAGCTCCTGCGGCGGCTCGGGATCGGCGCCGAGCCCCTCGGCGCTGCGCTCGCGGACCCGTTCGGCGCGCTCGGCCGCCTCCCCCGGCGCGATCGGGCGCACCGCCTTGGCGGGGCTGCCGGCATAGGCGAAGCCCCCCGCGAGGTCCGAGCGGGGGAACACCGTGGCCCCCGCCTCGATCACCGCGCCGTCGCCGATGCTCGACCCGTCGAGGATCACCACGTCGTCCTCGACCACCACGTCCGAGCCGATCGTGCAGGCATGGAGCACGCTGTTGCGCCCCACCGTCACCCGGTCGCCGCAGGTCGTGCCGTGGGTGAAGGTGGCGATGTGGACGGTCGAGCGGTGGCCGAGCCAGAACCGGTCCCCCAGGGTCACGCGCTGCCCGTCGGCGCGGATCACCGCCGCGTCCCCGAGCCAGGCCTGATCGCCGATCCGCGCCGCGCCGATCACGGTGCTGCCGCTCCCGCACCAGACCGGACGGCTGGCGAAGGACGGCGTCTCGCCCTCGTATGGCAGCGTCAGCTCTGGGTTCATGATGCCTCGTGCCTCCCGCGGCCCCGGTTCGGCCTCCGGCTCCTCCGTGCCATATAGGGCGCAGCGCAAACAGTCAGGCGCCCCATGGGGCGGCCCCCGAAAGTCCGCCATGGAATCTCCGCTGCCCCCCGCGAAGGTCTCGATCCAGGCCGAGCCTTTCGACCTCGCGCGGGAGGTCGCCCGCGTCGAGGCGGAGCTTGCGGGGAAGGCCGGGGCGGTCGTCACCTTCTCGGGGCTGTGCCGCGACGAGGCGGGGCGCCTCGCCGCCCTCGAACTGGAGCATTACCCCGGCATGGCCGAGGCCGAGATCGGCCGGGTGGTCGAGGAGGCGGAAACGCGCTGGCCGCTCCAGGCGGTGCGCGTCATCCACCGGCACGGGCTCGTCCGGCCGGGCGAGGGCATCGTCTTCGTGCTGACGGCCTCGGGCCATCGCATCGCGGCCTTCGAGGCGGCGAGCTTCCTGATGGATTACCTGAAGACGCGGGCGCCGTTCTGGAAGCGCGAGCATCTGGCCGACGGGACGGTCGGCGGCTGGGTGGAGGCCACCGCCGCCGACGACGCGGCGGCGGGGCGCTGGTAGCGTCCTAGCCGCCGATCAGCGACAGGAGCACCAGCGCAACGGCGCCGCCCGCGATGGCGAGGCCCATCAGCACCACGCTGCTCAACTGATCCCGCTTGTCGATGTTGTCGCCGGGGGCGAGGTGGTTGAACCGGGTGCTGCCGTAATTGTCCATGCGGAGGTGCTCCTGAGCGTGATGGGTCCGGGCATCAACGCGCATCCCCCGCATTCGTCGCCCAGGGGTTGACCGGCGGGCCTGCGACGCGTTCGACGTGGGGCTCAGTGGCCGCCAGGGATCGTGATGACCGAATCGAAGCTCGAGGCCCTGAACGGGCCGGTCGGCCCATGGCGGGGGGCAGCCCCCCTCGCCGGCTCCGGCATCGCCGTGGTCTGCTTCACCGCCGCCCTGGCCCTGGCCTGGATGTCGGCGGGCACGCTGCTCCTGATCTTCGCCGGCGTGCTGCTGGGCGTGTTCCTCGATGGGCTGACGCGGGCGCTCGCCTATGTCCTGCCGCTGCCGCGCAGCCTGCGGCTGACGCTGGCGAGCGTCACCGTCGCGCTCCTGGCGCTCGGCTTCGCCACCTATGGCGGCACCACCGTCGCGCAACAGGGGCGTGACCTCGGCAGCACCATCAAGACGCAGGCCGATTCCGTGAACACCTGGCTCGCCGACCACGGGATCGACGTGCCCCTCCTCGGCCCGGCGAAGGATGACGGCCGGTCCGCGCGGGAGCCCGGCCAGCAGGAAAGCGGCCTCGGCGGCCTCGCCTCCGGGCTGCTCAAGAGTTCCGGCTCGGTCCTGTCGAGCGCGGGCAGCGTGCTCGGCCCGGCGACGGCGGTGGTGCTCGGCCTCGTGGACGCCGTGGGCAACCTCCTCGTCATCGTCTTCCTCGGTGCCGCCTTCGCCGCCGACCCGCACAGCTACCGCGACGGCGTGCTGCGCTTCATACCCCCCACGAAGCGCCGCCGGGGGGCGAAGGTGCTCGACGGGGCGGGCGAGACCCTGCGCCACTGGCTGTTCGGCCAGTTGCTGACCATGACGGCGATCTTCCTGTTCACCTGGGCGGGCCTCGCCTTCCTCGGCATCGGCGGCGCGCTGATCCTCGGCCTGCAGGCGGGGCTCCTCGCCTTCGTGCCCACGGTGGGGCCGCTGGTGGCCGGCCTCGTCATCCTGCTCGCCGCGCTGGCGTCAGGGCCGAAGGCGCTGCTCGGGGCGCTCGGCGTCTACCTCGCGGTGCAGTGCCTGGAGAGCTACGGGCTCACGCCCTTCATCCAGAAGCGGGCGCTCGACATCCCCCCGGCGACGATCTTCGCCGGGCAGCTGGTGCTCGGCGTGATCTTCGGCCTATGGGGCATCGCGCTTGCCCTGCCGCTGCTCGCGGTGATCAAGGTGCTGCTCGAACAGCTCTACGTCGAGGACACGCTCGGCGAGCATCCGGGGCATTGAGGGGGGCTCACCCCCGCATTGCCCCCTCGATCAACTTGGCGACGGCGAGCACTTGCCCGTCGCCGCCGAACCGGCCGATGACCTGCACGCCCACCGGCAGGCCGTCGCCGGGCACCGGCACGTTCACGCAGGGCACGCCCATCAGCGTCCAGAGCCGGTTGAAGCGCGGATCGCCCGTGGAGGCGAGGCTCACCGGCGCCGGGCCGGGGGCCGAGAAGGTGAGGATGGCGTCGAACTCGCCGAACAGCCCCTTCAGCACCCGCCTCGCCCGGTGGGCGTGGCGGCGGGCGTCGTCGTAGGTCGCGGGGGCGGTCGCGTCGCCCGCTTCGAGGTTGCGCCTCACCTCGGGCGGGAGGCTATCGCGATGGGCGGTGAACTCCCAGCCCAGCGCCTGCCGCGCCTCGTAATCCTGGATGGCGCCGTGGCGCTCCCAGGCCTGCGCCAGTTCCTGCGGCAGCGCCAGGTCGAAGACGCGGGCGCCCGCCCGCTCGGCGGCGGCGCGGGCCGTGGCGAGCGCCGCCTCGGCCGCGGGCTCGGGCGCCTCCGCGAAATCCTGCCGCACGAGGGCGATGCGGGGGCTGGACGCGGATTCCCCGTCGATCCCGTCCCGGCCGGTGATGGCGGCGAGCGCATAGGCGAGATCGCCCACGCCCGCCGCGAACAGGCCGACCGTGTCGAGGGCCCAGGACCACGTCTTCACACCGACCGTCGGGATCAGCCGGAAGGAGGGCTTGATCGCCGCGCAGCCGCAGAAGCTCGCCGGGCGGATCACCGAGCCCGCCGTCTGGGTGCCCAAAGCCAGCGGCAGCATGCCGGCGCCCACCGCCGCCGCCGAGCCCGCCGACGACCCGCCCGGCGTGTGGCCGGGATCGTGCGGATTGCGCGTTTCGGTGGGGTCTGAGCTGGCGTAGGCGGTGGTGGTGGTCTTGGCGAGCGCCACCGCGCCGCGCTCCTTCAGCCGCGCCACGACGGCCGCGTCCGCCTTCGGGCGCCACCCCTCGTAGAGCGCGGTGCCGAGCTGCGTCGGCAGGGTGGCGGTGTCGATGATGTCCTTGATGCCGACCGCGATGCCCGCGAGCGGCCCGTCCTGCGGGATGGCCGGATCGGGATCGATCGCGACGAAGGCGCCAATGGCCGGATCGCGCGCGGCGATGGCCTCCCGGCAGAGGTCGACGGCGCCGGCCGGGGTCAGGGCGCCGGCGGCGATACGGGCGCGGAGATCGAGGATCGAAAGCATCGCCTATCTGGTCGACCAGGGCGGGGGCCTGTCAACCGCGAAGGCGTGGATCGTCCCATGCCACACTGGCCAGGAAAGCGAATTCGCGCTTGACGAAGCGTTTACGGGATCGTGCGCAACGTCCGGTTCATGCGGCGTAGCGTTCTCGCGTTCTCAGGCCTTGCCCTGTTCGGGGCGGCCCTCACGGCCTGCTCGGTCAACCGGTTCGAGCGGCGCGAGCCGTGGCGTGACCAGGCGGAGCAGGTGTGCCTCGCCAAGAAGCTGGTGACGCAGACCGAATTCATCACCCCGGCGGCCGCCATCGACGGCCCCGGCCCTTGCGGGATGCAGCAGCCCTTCCGGGTCACGCGGCTCGGCAACGGCTCCGTACTGCTCAAGCAGCGGATGACCCTGGGCTGCCCGGCGCTCGCCGAGGCCGAGGCATGGCTCGCGGATACGATTCAGCCGGCGGCCGAACTCTATTTCGGCGTGCCCGTGGCCGAGATCAACGCCGGCTCCTATTCCTGCCGTGGCCGCAACAACCAGGCCGGCGCCAAGCTGTCCGAACACGGCTTCGGCAATGCCATCGACGTGATGTCGCTCAAGCTCGCGGACGGCCATGTCATCACCGTGAAGGGCGGATGGCGCGGCACCGAGGCGGAGCAGGGCTTCCTCCGGGAGATCTTCCTGGGCGCGTGCCAGCGCTTCACGACGGTGCTGGCGCCGGGCTCGAACGTGTTCCACTACGACCACATCCACGTCGATCTCGCCCGGCACGACCCGCGCGGCCTGCGCCGGATCTGCCAGCCGCTCATCAAGTTCACGCCGCAGCTCGGCGGCGACGGCCCGCGCCCGCTCGCGAAGCCCGTCCCGCCGCCGCGCCAGCCCGCGCCGCCGCAGGCCCCGGTGGATATCGAGGAAGACGATCCCTACGGCGTCGCGCCGATGTCGAAGGCCGCGAGCCCGACGCAGGTGGCCCGCGCCCCCGTCCGCGTGCCGGCGCAGGTTCCCTCGGCCTATACCTCGGTGCAGCCGCGTCCGAGCTTCGCCCCCCGCCCGGCGCCGCGCGTCGCCGCCGTGCCGGAGGAGCCGGGCGAAGAATACGGCGAGCCGCTGCAACTCGGCGCACCGCCGCCCTCCGTCGACGGGCCGATCTACTGATCCGGCGGGTCCGCCCTATACCGGACCCATGCGACGCCTCATGCTCGGCGGCTTCATCGCCGCGATCTTCGTGGGAATTCTCCTGATCGGCCTGTGGTGGACGAAGGCGACCCCCGTCGTCCCCGCCACCCCACCGGACCCGGCCTCGTCGTCGGCGCCGAAGTAGGGCGCAGGGACCGCCCTACTCGAACAGCGTCGCCATCCGCGCCAGGACTTCGTCCAGGATGGGCGCCGGCAGGCTTTCGACCCGGCGGCCGTTGCGGGCGGTGAGGTCGAGGACGCGGGGCTGGTCGCAGCGCACGACGCCACTGGTCTGCGTGCCGGTGAGGGGCACGGCGAAGCCGATGCGGCGGGCGAAGTCGCCGCCCGTCGTGATCGGCGCGATCACCGGAAGGCCGGTGGTCCGGTTGAATGCGTCCGGCGAGACGATCACCACCGGGCGGTGCCCGCGCTGCTCGTGGCCACGGGTCGGTTCGAGGTCGACCATGTAGACGTCGCCCCGTTTCACAGGGGCTCGTCCCCGATGGACGGCGCATCGACCCATTCGCGCTCCTCGGGCGGCTGGGGCTCGGAATAGTCCGACGCGGCCAGCAATTCGGCCATCGTGTAGCGCGGCCGTGTCTGCGGTTCGACCACGAGGCGCCCGTTATCGACGGCCAATGCCACCCGCGATCCGGCGCCGAGACTCAGGAGATCAAGCAGGGCCGGCGGCACCGTCAGCATTACAGAGCCGCCGACCTTGCGCAGGTTCGTCGTATGCATGGACAACCTCCGGTGTTATATCTAAGTATAATCCATTGCGTGGGATCGGGCAACGCGCCACCGTGGCCTGTGGGCCTCACCGGGCGGGCAATCCGCCCGCGCGGCGTGGGGGCGGCTTGACTGATGGCGCGCCCCGGCCATCGTCCGATCATGCCGGTTCGGACCCTTGTCATGCGCCCCTTTCTCGTCCGCCTCACCCTCGGGCTCGCGCTCGGCCTGACAGCCGCCTGCGCCGCCGAGGCCCGCTCCGCCCGCGAGGACGTGGAGCCCGCCGAGGAGCGGGTCTTCCCCTACGACGCGCAGATTCCGGGCTGCCAGGATCCGGACGTGCTGGAGAAGGTGGCCACGAACTTCGCCGAGAAGGAAGCGAAGTTCTGGAACTCGTCCATGACCATCGTCTCCTTCGACAGGATCGAGCGGACGGCGTGGCGCCCCTGGGGCCTCGATGCCATCCCGCGCCGGTTCTGCAGCGCGGTCGCCACCACCTCGGACGGCCTGCGCCGCAAGGTCGATTATTCCGTGCGCGAGAGCCTCGGCATCATCGGCATGACCTGGGGCGTCGAGTTCTGCGTCCACGGCCTCGACCGCGATCTCTCCTACGCCTACGCCACCGCCTGCCGGATGGCGCGGCCCTGAGCGGACCGTCCGCGATGCGCCTGTCTACGATCCGCGCGGGCCTCGGAGCGCTGGCCGCTTTGGCGTCGCTGCCCGCCGCCGCGCAGGATTACGGTGGGTTCGGCCGCCAGGGCGCGCCGGGCGATTTCGATTTCTATGTCCTCGCCCTGTCCTGGTCGCCGACCTATTGCGAGGGCGAAGGCGCGCGCCGGGACGAGCCGCAATGCGCCCCCGGACGGGGCCTCGGCTTCGTCGCGCACGGGCTCTGGCCGCAATACACGCGCGGCTACCCGCAGAATTGCTCCGCCGTGCAGCGCCCCATCACCCGGCAGGCGATGGAAGTGGCGGGGCAGGTCTACCCGAGCGAGGGTCTCGCCCGGTACGAGTGGCGCAAGCACGGCACCTGCTCGGGCCTCGATCCGGCCTCCTATTTCTCGGCCGTCAAGCAGGCGCGGTTGGCGGTGACGATCCCCGATGGGCTGAAGGCCGGCGGGCAGAGGCTCGCGCCGGTGGAGATCGCCCGGCAATTCGTGGCCGCCAACAGCGGCCTGCGGCCCGACATGATGTCGGTCAACTGCGCGCGGGGTCAATTGACCGAGGTGCGGATCTGCTTCGCGAAGGATCTGCGCGGCTACACCTCCTGCCCCGAACTCGCCCGCAGCAATTGCCGGTCGCCGGACATCGCCCTCGATCCGGCCCGCTGAGGCGAAATGTCGGGGCTCGGCCCTGGACGGGCGGCGCCGGATCGGCTTGAGCCAAGCCCATGAATTACCGGCACGCCTTCCACGCGGGAAATCACGCCGACGTCCTCAAGCACCTCGTGCTCGCCCGCGTCCTCGCCCATCTTTGCCTTAAGGACAAACCGTTCCGGGCGCTCGATGCCTTCGCCGGCCTCGGGATCTACGACCTCGGGGCGGACGAGGCCCGCCGCACGGGGGAGTGGACCGAGGGCTGGGGGCGGCTGGCCGAGCCGTTTCCCGAGCCGGTGGAGGCGCTGCTCGCGCCCTATCGAGCGGTGGTGGCGGCCACGCAGGAGCGCTACGGCGCCCAAGCCTATCCCGGCTCCCCGGCGGTGATCCGGGAATTCCTGCGGCCGGGCGACCGGGGCGTGTTCGTGGAACTGCATCCGCAGGACGCCGCCCTGCTGAAGGAGCGCTACAACAGCGATTCGCGCACCAAGGTGCTCCATCTCGACGGCTGGACGGCGGTGAACGCGCAGATCCCGCCCCCCGAGCGGCGCGGCCTCGTGTTGATCGACCCGCCCTACGAGGTGCCCGGCGAGGTGGAGCGGCTCGGCGCGCATCTCCTCAAGGCGGTGGCCAAATGGCCGACCGGGATCTTCCTCGCGTGGTACCCGGTGAAGGACGCGGCGGCGATCGACCGGATGGCCGCCGAGCTCGATGCCGGCCTCGCCCGCCCGGCGCTGCGCCTCGACCTGCTGATCGAGCGACCCGACGATCCGACGCGCCTCTCCGGCAGCGGTCTCATCGTGGTGAACCCCCCGTGGCGACTCGCCGACGAGGCGCTGGTCTTCCTGCCGGCCCTGGCGGAGCGACTCGCCCAGTCGGGATATGGCGGATTTCGGTGCGATCCGCTCGGCGCCAAAGGTATCGATTGAATTAATACGTACCTCTCAGATGGTTCCAAGCATTCGCGCGCCGAGCCGTAGATGTGGCGCGCATGCAACATGGCTTAGGCGAACGCGACTGCGATGCGGAATTTGCCCAAAAAGTGGGCAAGTGCCAATTCTTTGCTTTTGTGCCGAAAAGCACCTGATGGCAGCTTGGCTATAGATTTTTCGAACCGAGCTGCAAGACGATGCCGAAGCGTTTCACCCTGGCCGGTCTGGCCGCCGCGCTGCTCTCCTCCACGGCCGCCTTCGCCGCGGACATGCCGGCCCCGGCGCCCGCCCCGGCCCCGGCCGAGCCGTGCAAGGCGACGCTGATCGGCCCGGCCTATGGCGGCGTGATCAAGGCCAACCCGAACCCGACCTGCTTCGCGGCGGGCAGCCTCGGCGACATCTATGTCGGCGGCGCGCTGACCGGCTACGGCTACGTCCAGAGCAACCCCTTCTCGAACTTCGCCACCCCCGCCGCGCCGGGCGAGCGCGACCGGGCCGGCCGGTTCGACTTCTCGAACCTGCAGGGCTGGGTGCAGAAGCCCGAGGGCATGTTCCAGTTCTACGTTCAGGGCGGCGGCTACGCGATCCCGCAGCTCGGCGTCGCGAACGTGGGGTCGATCGCGCAGACCGACCTGCTCTTCACCCCCCTGCCGGTGGCCTTCGGCAAGATCCAGATCAACGACGCCTGGTCGATCCAGGGCGGTCGCATGCCGACCATCATCGGCTCCGAGGCGCCGTTCACCTTCCAGAACCTCAACATCAACCGCGGCCTGCTGTTCGTGCAGGAGAACGTCATCAACCAGGGCGTTCAGCTGAACTGGGCCGATGGGCCCTGGTCGGTCTCGGTCGCCGGCACCGACGGGTTCTTCTCGGGTGAGATCACGTGGTTCACCGGGAACGTGGCCTACAAGATCGACGATTCCAACACGATCGGCATCAACGGCGGCGTGAATCTCGGACGCCAGAACGTCGCCCTGCGGAGCCCGCGCTACCAGTTCGCGACGCCGCTCTTCCAGCAAAACAGCGGTATCTTCAACATCAACTACACGTACTCGAACGGTCCGTGGATCATCACGCCGTACTTCCAGTACACGAATGTCGAGGCGGATCAGCGCCTGGGCATCCTGCAGGGCGCCTCGACCTACGGCGGCGCGCTGCTGGCGGCGTACTCCTTCACCGACAACTTCTCGCTCGCCGGCCGCGTCGAGTACGAGGAGCAGTCCGGGCCGCGCAACTCGGTGCTCACGCCGAACCTGCTGGGCTTCGGTCCGGGCAGCAACGCCTTCTCCGTCACCGTGACGCCGACCTACACCTGGGACCGCTACTTCTTCCGGGTCGAGTACGCCCACGTCGAGCTCGGGGGCATCACCCGCGGCAGCCTCGCCGCCGGCACGCTGGGCACCGGCTTCGGCCGCACCGGCAACCGGACCTCGCAGGACCGCTACATGGTCGAGACCGGCATCACCTTCTGATCGCCGCATCACCGATGCCGAAGCGCCCCGGACCCTGGTCCGGGGCGTTTTCGTTTGCACTCAGGGCCGCGCGAGGGTGAGGAGGCGGCGGCCGGGCCGGTGGCCCTCCTCGCCGGTATCCTCGAAGCCGAGCTTGCGCAGGAGTCCCCAGGACGCGGTGTTGGCCGGGCGGCACTCCGCCACCAGGGTTCGGGCGGGAAAGCGCCGGGCGAGATGGCCCGCCAGCGCCGAGACCGCCTCGAAGGCGAAGCCCCGGCCCCGGGCGGCGCCGCCGATCCAGTAGCCGATCTCGATGAAGCCGGGGCCGCGCAGGTGCGCACCCACCACGCCGACGAGGGAGGCGGCCCCGCCCTCCCCCCGGATCCAGGCGCCGAGGAAGCGGTCGCGCTCGCGGTTGCCGCCGTGGATCAGGCCCTTCGCATCATCGAGGGTGAAGGGCTCGGGCAGGAAGTCGATGGCCCCGGTGATGGCCGGATCGTCCGTGAGCCGGGCGAGCGCGGCGGCATCCTCCGGCACCAGCCCGCCGAGGATCAGCCGCGCGGTTTCGAGGCGCGGCAGATCGGCGAGGCTGTCTCGCAAAGAAGACGGATTGAACATGGCGCAGATGTGGGGTGCCGGGCCGTCCGGGGAAGTCGGACCCCACACGCCCTGCTTGTCGCTGCACTGCACATCCCGCCGTTTCCAAGGCCATCACATGGTGAACGGGAACGGTTGCTTAACCTGAATCCGGCTTCATGACGGCATCGGGTGGCGTTGTGCTGGCGGGTGCGTCGATGCGGGTGCGTGGAGCAGTCAGGGGGTTTCGGACGCTGTCGCGCGTCGCCCTCGTGGGGATCATCGGTGGCGGCGCTGCGGCCTGTTCCTCCGATGCGTCGCGGCTGAGCAGCCCCTTCACCAATCCGTTCTCGGAGCCTGCCGCGACGGGCAGCCTGCCGGACGACGACATCAAGCCCGTGGCGCCCCTGCGCACCGGCCGCATCCAGTCGGAGGCGCTCGGCGCCCCCGGCGCGTCGCGGCCCGCCCCGGTGGCGAGCACCCTGCCGCCGCCGGCCGCCGCGAGCCCGACGCGGGTCGCCTCCGTGGGCTCCACCGGCTGGAGCGCCCAGGGCGGCACGCGCATCACCGTCTCGAAGAACGACAGCCTCAACCAGATGGCGACCCGCTACGGCGTGCCGGCCTCGGCGATCCTCCAGGCCAATGGCCTGACGAGCGCCAGCCAGGTCACTCCCGGCCGCGAGATCGTCATTCCCGCCTACAACGCCGTGTCCGGCCTCAACCCCTCCGCCGCCGCCATGACCGCCCGCCCCGCGCGGGCCGTCGAGGAGAAGCGCGAGGACGCCAAGGTTCTCGAGGCGAAGGAAGCCCGCGAGCGGGATTCCAGGGCGCAGGACGCCAAGCGCGTCGCCGCCCGCGAGAAGGATGCCAAGGAGGCCCGCGAGAAGGAAGCCCGCGAGGCCCGCGAGAAGGAGGCCCGGGAGGCCAAGGAACTCGCCGCCCACAAGGCGGCCGAAGCCAAGGCCGCCGAGGAGAAGGCGCGCAAGCTCGCCTCTGTGAAGGACAGCGACAAGAAGCACGTCCGCCCCGGCCAGACCAATACGGCGGACGCGAAGGCCGCCGACAAGGCCAAGGTCGCGGCGAAGGACGCGAAGGACGCGGCGAAGGAAGCTGCCAAGGACGCCGCCAAGAGCGCGGCCAAGGCGGAAGCCGCTCAGAAGCTCGCCGAAGCCAAGGCGGCGCGCGAGGCCGCGAAGGAGAGCGCCAAGGAGACGGCGAAGCAGGCCGCCGCCGAGAAGGCCGCTAAGGCCCCGAAGGTCGAGGTCGCCAAGGCCGAGCCCGCCCCCGCGAAGGCCGAGCCCGCCACCACGGCCTCTGTGCCCGCCCAGGCGGCCAGCGACAACTTCCGCTGGCCCGCCAAGGGCCGGGTGATCGCCGGCTACGGCTCGTCGGGCAACGAGGGCATCAACATCGCCCTGCCCGAGGGCACGCCGGTGAAGGCCGCCGAGGACGGCACCGTCGCCTATGCCGGCTCGGACGTGAAGGGCTACGGCAAGCTGGTGCTGGTGCGCCACGCCAACGGCTTCGTGTCCGCCTACGCCCATAACGGCGAGCTGGACGTGAAGCCCGGCGACAAGGTCAAGCGCGGCCAGACCATCGCCAAGTCCGGCGCCTCCGGCAACGTGACCTCGCCGCAGCTGCACTTCGAAATCCGCAAGAGCGGCGCGCCGGTCGATCCGATGTCGCAACTCGCCAGCAACTGAGGCCAACGCCTCGCAGGCAAGCGGCGGTCCCCCCGGGGCCGCCGCTTTGCGTTTCAGGCCTTCGGCGGCTGCAATTCGCCGTTCGGGCTGTGCTGGTCCACCGTCTCCGGCAGGGCCTTGGCCAGGGTCGGGAACAGCTGTTCCACGGGGATGCCGAGCTTCGTCGCCATGGCGCGGACCTGCTCGTTCCCAATGACCTTCTGCAGGTCCTCGGCGGTGATCGGCTCGTTGGGGCCGCGCCCGAGCCAGGAATTCACCTGCGATTCGTAGCCGTGCCGCCGCAACTGGTCGAGCAGGGCGTTGAGGCCGCCGGGCAGCACCTGCTGGATGATGCCGGGCAGCGCTTTCATCGCCATCTGCTGCAACGAGCCGCCGAGCGAATCGAATACACTCATATGCCAATCTCCGCCGGGGCCGGATGACCCACGGCGGCGACATTAGTGTCCTTCCGCGACCGCGTCGTCACGGAGACCGGCCGAAAGCTCAGCCGGCGGGCTTGTCCACCACTTGCGTGCTGGAAAAGACCGGCTGCGGCTTCAGCCGCCCGTTCTCGCTGAGCCCCGCCACCGCAGCGGGCAGGAACTCCGCCAGGGCCGTGGGCAGGCGCTCGCGCGAGAGGGAAAGGTCGGTGGCGAGGCTGTCGGCCACGCGATCCGGCAGCGCGTGCGCGATGGCGGCGGCGGGCACGGGACGCAGGTCGGTGCCGTTCAGCCAGGACTCGACCTGCGTGCCGTAGCCGTCCTGCCGCAGCCGGTCGAGGAAGCCCGCCAGACCGCCGGGATAGAACTTCGCGAAGGCCATCGGCATGTCGCGACCGCCGACCTCCGCGATGGTCCGCTCGGTCGCCGCCGCGAGGTCCCCGATCACTTCCTTTACCCCGTCCAAGAGCCCCATCGCCGCCCGTCCTTCCATCGAAAAAGATCATCCGAGCCATGAAGTTCGGGCGCTGGACAGGGGCGGCAAGCCTGTGCGACGCCGGTTGCGTGCGGCACCTCACGCTGGCCGCCGCGAGGGAGCGACAGGCCATGGCCGCAGCCGGTTCCGTGAAGCACATCCGCGCGGGCATCCTCGACATCGCCTATATCGAGACGGGGCCGGCGGATGGCCCCCCGGCGGTCCTGCTCCACGGCTTTCCCTACGACGTCCATGCCTGCCTGCCGGCGGCGGATCTTCTTGCGGGCCAGGGCGTGCGCTGCCTCGTGCCGTATCTGCGAGGCTACGGGCCGACGCGCTTCCTCGACGCCGCCACGCCGCGCTCCGGGGAGCAGGCGGCCCTGGGGGCCGACCTCCTCGCCTTCCTCGATGCTGTGGGCATCGAGCGGGCGGTGCTGGCGGGCTACGATTGGGGCGGGCGCGCGGCCTGCGTCGTCTCGGCCCTGTGGCCGGAGCGGGTGCGCGGGCTGGTCTCGGGCGGCAGCGGCTACAACATCCACGATGTGGCCCGTTCCGGGCGTCCGGTCTCGGCCGAGTCCGAGAGCCGGCTCTGGTACCAGTACTATTTCCACACCGAGCGCGGCCGGGCGGGCCTGACCGAGAACCGCGCCGGCATCGCGGAACTGCTGTGGCGGCAATGGTCGCCGCACTGGGACTTCGATGCGGCGACGCTCGCCCGCACGGTCGAGGCCTTCGACAACCCGGACTTCGTGGAGGTGGTGATCCATTCCTACCGCGTCCGCTACGGCGTGGTGCCGGGCGATCCCGCCTATGCGGGGATCGAGGCGCGGCTCGCGCCCCAACCCCGGATCGGCGTGCCGACGATCGTGCTGGAGGGCAGCGACGGCGGCGTCTTCCCGCCGCAATCCGACGACGGCGACGCGGCCCGCTTCAGCGGCCCCTACCGCTACCGCCGCCTGCCGCGCATCGGCCACAACGTCCCGCAGGAGGCGCCGGAGGCCTTCGCGCAGGCGGTGCGGGAGTTGCTGTAAGGGGCGTTCTCGCCCTCACACCCCCGCGCGCGGCAATGTCAGCATGAAGCACGCCCCGCCGAGTCGGCCGGCACAGACGGCGATGGTGCCGCCATGGGCCTCGGCGATCTGGCGGGCGATGGCGAGGCCCAGTCCGCTGCCGCCGGTGCGGCGGTTGCGGGAGCCCTCGATCCGGTAGAACGGGCTGAAGATCGCGGCGGCCTCGGCGCTTCCGACGCCGGGTCCGTCATCCTCGACCCGCAGGCTGCACTGCTCCGGCCCGGCCTCGACGGCGATCTCGACCTTGCTGCGCCCGAACTTCACCGCGTTGTCCACGAGGTTCGCGATCACCCGGCGCAGGGCGACCGCATCGCCCGGCACGGTGGCCTCGGCCACCTCCTCGCCGACGAGGGCGACCGGCTGACCGAGGGCCGAGCGTTCCGCCGCCTCCACCGCCGCGAGGTCGGCGAGATCGACCCGCCCCCGGATCTGCGAGACGGTGGTGCCCCGGGCGAAGGCGAGCGAGGTCTCGATGAGGTCGGTCATGCCGTCGATGTCGGCGGCCATGCGCTCGCGGCCCTGCGCGTCCGGCCAGGATTCGGCGCGCAGGCGCAGGCGGGTCAGGTAGGTCTTCAGGTCGTGCGAGATCGCGCCGATCAGGAACGAGCGCTCCTGCAACAGGGCCGCCACCCGCTCCTGCATCGCGTGGACCGACCGGGCGAGGCGCTGCACGTCCGGCGCGCCGGACACCGGGACGGGGCCGGCGGGGGGCGAGCCGTCGAAGGCCTCCGCCGCCGCGCTCAACCGGCGCAGGGGCCGCATCTCCCGCTGCGCCCCGAGCAGCGCCAGCCCCGCCACGGCGATGCCGAGGATGCCGATCCACAGCCCCGGCGCGAGACCGAACAGCTTGAGGGAAATCGCGCGTTGCGGCTCGATCTCGTCGAGGACGAGGATCGACCCGTCTTCCAGACGGGCGACGATGCGGGTCACGCGACCGCCCTCGCCGTCGGCATAGGCGCGAAGCCCGTCGTCCTTGCCGGGGCCGGGCCGTTGCAGCGCCTCGGAGAAGGCCCGCAGCATCGCCTCCGAGCGGGGGAGCCGCCGCATCCCCTCGCCGGGCGGGGCCGCGTCCGCCAGGGCGGCGTGCAGGCGGATGCCGCTCACCGCGCGCAGGATGGTGGGCCGCAGCGACGGGTCGGCGCGGGAGAGGAGGTCGATCACCCCCGCCGCCTGTTCCAGGCGCGGATAGGGCGCGACCTGCGCGCCGCGCGGGCTGGCGGGCTCCAGGCGCCCCACGAGGATCGCGCCGACGATCACCGCCCCGAGGGCGGCCATCAGGATCAGCATGATCCGGCCGAGCAGGCCGATGCGGCTCAACATGCGGTCAGGCCGGGCGGACGGGGGCGGCGAGGATGTAGCCGGCGTTGCGCACCGTCTTGATCAGGGCCGGCAGGCCGCTGCCCGCCTCGTCCAGCCGCTTGCGCAGGCGGCTGACCTGCACGTCGATGGTCCGGTCGAACACGTCCGCGACGCGGCCCCGCGTCCAATCGAGCAACTGGTCGCGGGAGAGCACCCGCTGCGGCCGCGTGACGAAGCACATCAGCAGGTCGAACTCGGCGCTGGTGAGCGTCACCTCACGCGGCGCCCCGCCCTCCCCGTCCGCATGGACCGAGCGCGCGGCGGGATCGATCACGAGGTCGGCGGCCCGCAGCCGTTCCGCACTCGGAGCCTCCGCGACGGCGCCTCCCCGCGTCCGCCGGAGCACCGCGCGGATGCGGGCGAGCAGCACGCGCGGGTTGAACGGCTTCGCGACGTAGTCGTCCGCCCCCATTTCCAGGCCGAGCACCTTGTCGATGTCCTCGTCCTTGGCGGTGAGCATCACCACCGGCGGCCCGCCGCCCTCGCGCAGGCGCCGGCAGATGGACAGGCCGTCCTCGCCGGGCAGCATCCAGTCGAGCACGATCAGGTCCGGCGCCGGCCCCTGGGCGAGGCGCCGGTCGAGGGCGGCGCCCCCGTCGAGGCTCTCGACGCGGAAACCTTCTCCCTCAAGGAAGCCGCCGAGCAGCGCCCGGATTTCGGGATCGTCCTCGACGATGGCGAGCGTGGTGCCCTCGTTCATGGAGGGGAGAATAGGCGCCCCGGCCCTGCCCGCAACGGCGGAAGCGCCGTCGTCACAAAACGTTACAGGACGAAAGCACGTCTTTACCTCGGCCGTTGCCGTGCCATAACCCCGTCACGAGGAACGCCAGAGCCGAAGGCCGCACGCGATGAAACTGCCCCGCCGCTTCTTCCAGCCCCTCGCGACCGGCGCGCCGGCTCCCTTCCGGGACCTGCCCGTGAAGCTGGAGCGGATGATCCACTTCGTGCCGCCCCACAACGACAAGGTGCGCGCCCGCGTGCCGGACCTCGCGCCGACGGTCGACGTGGTGCTCGGCAACCTGGAAGACGCGGTGCCGGCGGACCAGAAGGAGGCCGCGCGCAAGGGCTTCGTCGCCATGGCGCAGGCGACCGACTTCGCCGCCACCCAGACGGGCCTCTGGACGCGCATCAACGCCCTGAACTCCCCGTGGATTTTGGACGACCTGTTCACCATCGTCGCCGAGGTCGGCGACAAGCTCGACGTGGTGATGGTGCCCAAGGTCGAGGGCCCGTGGGACATCCACTACATCGACCAGTTGCTGGCGCAGCTCGAAGCCCGCCATGGCGTGAAGAAGCCGATCCTCGTCCACGCCATCCTCGAGACCGCCGAGGGCGTCGCCAACGTCGATGCCATCGCCTGCGCCTCGCCGCGGATGCACGGCATGAGCCTGGGACCGGCCGACCTCGCTGCCTCGCGCGGCATGAAGACCACCCGCGTCGGCGGCGGCCACCCCGATTACCGGGTCATCGCCGATCCGGCGGGCGACGCCCCCCGCGCCAGCGCGCAGCAGGACCTCTGGCACTACACCATCGCCCGGATGGTCGATGCCTGCATGGCGAACGGCATCAAGGCCTTCTACGGCCCGTTCGGCGACTTCTCGGATCTGGCCGCCTGCGAGGTCCAGTTCCGCAACGCGTTCCTCATGGGCTGCGCCGGGGCCTGGACGCTCCATCCGAGCCAGGTGGCGCTGGCCAAGACGGTCTTCGCGCCGGACCCGGCCGAGGTCGCCTTCGCCGCCCGCATCGTCGCCGCCATGCCCGACGGGACCGGCGCCGTGATGCTCGACGGCAAGATGCAGGACGACGCCACGTGGAAGCAGGCCAAGGTCATCGTCGACCTCGCCAAGCTCGTGGCGGCCAAGGACCCGGATTTGGCGAAGGTCTACGACCTGGGCTGACGCTAGGCGGCCAGCATCCCCTCTCCCTGCTTGCGGGGAGAGGGCTGCGACGATCCGTCGTCGTCGCAGCGAGGCGGCAGCCGATGGTGAGGGGGGCCGCCGGATGAGCCTCGTGCGGTGAGCCCCCTCACCGTCGCTGCGGCTTCGCCTCCGCTTCCCGTTTGCACGACGAGGTGCAAACGAGCCCCTCCCCGCAGGCGGGGAGAGGGGAGCCCCCACGTCTCACACCGTCTTGCTGCCCCACAGCCACGCGGCCCCGCGCACGCCGGAATCGTCGCCGTGCAGGCTCGCGCGGACGGGGGTGTCGAACGTGTCGGAGAAGATGTGCGGGCGCATGGCGTCCGGCAGGCCGGCGATCAGCTCCGGGATGCGCGACAGCCCGCCGCCGACCACGATCACGTCCGGGTCGAGGACGTTCACGACCTGCGCCGCCGCCCGGCCGAGGCGGTCGAGATGGAGCGCCAGGGTCTCCCGCGCCGCCGCGTCGCCGCCGCGCGCGGCCTCCACCACCGCCTCGGCTTTCGGCGTGCCGCCGTGGCGCCGGGCGTGGTCGGCGGCGAGCGCGGGACCCGAGACCCAGGTCTCGACGCAGCCGCGCCGGCCGCAATAGCAGGGCGGTCCCGGCCGCTCGTCGTCTCGGGGGCCGGGGAGCGGGCCGTGGCCCCATTCCCCGGCGATGCCGTTGCGCCCCGCATGCAGCCGCCCCTCGATGCCGAGGCCGGAGCCGACGCCGGTGCCGAGGATGATCGCCCAGACCACGCGGGCGCCCGCCCCCGCCCCGTCCGTCGCCTCCGAGACGGCGAGGCAATCGGCGTCGTTGGCGACCCGCACCGGGCGGTCGAGCCGGGCGGCGAGGTCCGCGCCGAAGGGATGGCCGTTCAGCCAGTGGGAATTGGCGTTGCGGACGAGGCCCGTGGCCGGCGACAGGCTGCCGGGCATGCCGATCCCGACGCTGCACGGGCGCCCCGCCTCACGCTCCAGCCGCAGGACGAGATCGGCCAGAGCCGTGAGGGTGGCCTCGTAGTTACCCCGAGGCGCCGGGACGCGTGCCTGCGCGAGGCGGCTCCCGTCATGATCGAGGACGACCCCCGCGATCTTGGTGCCGCCGAGGTCGATCCCGAGCCTTGCAGGTCCCTTGGCCTTGGCGGTCGTCACTCGGCGGCGGCGACCTTGGTCTTCGTCGCGACCGGGGCGGGCGTGTTGTCCGTCACCGCCGTGCCGATCCCGACCGGGTTGGCCATCACCTCGTTGAGCTTGGTCCGGTCGAGCTCGCCCTCCCAGCGCGCGACGACCACGCAGGCCACGCCGTTGCCGACGAGGTTCGTGAGCGCGCGGCACTCCGACATGAACTTGTCGATGCCGAGCACGAGGGTCATCGCGGCCACGGGCACCGGGTTGTTCGGGATCGCCGAGAGGGTGGCGGCCAGGGTGATGAAGCCCGCGCCCGTCACGCCAGAGGCGCCCTTCGAGGTCAGCATCGCCACGAGGATGATCGTCGCGTACTGGCCGAACGACAGGTCGGCCCCCACCGCCTGCGCCAGGAACAGCGTGGTGAGCGTCATGTAGATGTTGGTGCCGTCGAGGTTGAACGAGTAGCCGGTCGGCACCACGAGGCCGACGACCGAATCGGACGCGCCGAGGCGGCGCATCTTGGTCATCATGTGCGGCAGCACCGTCTCGGAGGACGACGTGCCGAGCACGATCAGCAACTCGTCCTTGATGTAGATGAGGAACTTCAGGATCGAGAAGCCCGAGATCCGCGCGATGGTGCCGAGCACCAGCAGAACGAAGAGCAGCGAGGTGAGGTAGAAGGTGCCCACCAGCGCCCCGAGGTCGTAGACCTTCTGGATGCCGTATTCGCCGATGGTGAAGGCCATCGCCCCGAAGGCGCCGAGGGGCGCGAGCTTCACGATGATGCCGATGATGCGGAAGAAGATCTGCCCGGCCGTGTCGATGGCGCTGCTGACGGCGGCGGCCTTCTCGCCCAGGCCGGTGACGACGCAGCCGGTGAGGATCGAGACCAGCAGCACCTGAAGCAGGTCGCCCGTGGCGAAGGCGTCGAAGAAGCTCTTCGGGATCAGCGCCATGATGTGCGCCACCGTGGAATCGGCGGCGGCCTTGCTGGCGTAGGTCGCGACCTTGCTGGCATCGAGCTTCGACGGGTCGGCGTGGAAGCCGGCGCCGGGCTGGATCACCTCGCCGACCACGATGCCGATGAGGAGCGCGAGGGTCGAGACGACCTCGAAGTAGACGAGCGCTTTCAGGCCGACGCGGCCGACCTTCTTCAAGTCGCCGATGGACGCAATGCCGTGAACGATGGTGCAGAAGATGATCGGCGCGATCATCATCTTGATGAGGGCGATGAACGCGTCGCCGAGCCACTTCAGCGACTTGCCGGTGGCCGGATCGTACCACCCGAGCAGGATGCCGAGCGCGATCGCGATCAGCACCTGGATGTAGAGCACCTTGTACCAGGGCTCCTTGGGAGCGGTGGCCGTGCCCCCCGCCGCGTGGATCGCCTGTGCCATTGTTTGATCCTCTCGCGCGATCCGCGCGTCTCCCTTTTCCGGACGCTAGCCGGCTTCGGCGCCCTTCTCAACGCCGTCTCCGTAGTCCGCCTCAAGTCCTTCGTGACAAAAACCTGTCGATTGCCGCGTCCGCCCGGTCTCCACCGGCCCGGCAATGCGTCACCTTGGCTGTAGCCGTGCGCGATACTGCGACCAAGAGGGTTCGGGTCGGCGCTCGCTCCGCATCAGCCTTCGGTGACACCCATGTCGAGGACTTCAGGTTTGCGTACCGTCCTCATCGGCGCGGCTCTGGCCTGCGTTCTGCCCACCCTCCCCGCAGCGGCGGGCGTCGTGGCGCGGATCGATCAGGGGCAGCAGCGGATGAGGGTCTATGTCGATGGGACACCGGCCTACGAATGGCCGGTTTCCACCGCGCGTCGCGGCTTCGTCACCCCGAACGGCGCCTACCGGGTCGGGCGGATGGCCACGATGTGGCGCTCGCACAAGTATCACGGGTCGCCGATGCCGCACGCGATGTTCTTCCGCGGCGGCTACGCCATCCACGGCACCTATTCGACCGGCGCGCTGGGCCGGCGGGCGAGCCATGGATGCATCCGCCTCTCGCCCGGCCATGCGGCGACCCTGTTCCACCTCGCCAGGAGCTATGGCGGGGCGGCGGTGATCATCCGCAACTGAGGCCTGTTCCCGCGCGCATTCGTCAGGACACGGACCGGACAAGTCGCCCGCTCCGCTCGCGATGACGGCGTGAGCGGGCGGGCGCCTCAGGGTGGGGGCTTGGTCGAGGCGGCGCCTCAGCCCTGGTTCTGGGTGCGGCGGGGGCGGACGGTCCAGCGCTCGAACACGGCGCCCGGATCCTCCGGCTTCTCCGGCTGGGCCGGGTTCTGGTGGATCGCCGCGCCCAAAGCCGCCGACAGGCTCTCGATCACGTCGTCGATGCGGGCATCGCCGTGCACGGCCTCGGCCGGGGTGGCGGCCGGCTGGTTGTGATCCTCAGCGCGCGGCGCCTCGTGATGCGGCTCTTGCGCCGGCTCGTGATGCGGCTCGGGCTCAGGGGTGGTCAGCTCGGCGAGCGCCGGGGCCGGCTCGGGAGCCGGGACGGCAGCGGGGGTCTCCGGCTCGGGGGCCGGACGGAAGGGCTCCGGCGCCGACGGGGCGGCCGAGGTCGGGCGGCGGAGGGTGCCGGCGAGGTTGTCCAGATTCTCGGTGGTGCGCGAGGACGCGCCGTAGCGGCCGAAGCCGAAGCGCGGCTCGATGATGTCGAGCACGGCATCGAGGGCGGCGTTGCTGAGCGACAATTCGCTCGTCGCCGGCACGCCCTGGATCGCCAGCGCGGAGCGCTCGAAGGTCGGCTCGGTGGTCACCTCGCGGCCGAACCACACCGGCGGCTGGAAGGACGAGGCCTGAGAGGCGTCGTCGAACACCACGGTCACGAGATCGATGCTGCCGGGGGAGACGTAGCGGTCGATCATGATCTCACGGCCGCCGGAGGCCAGCGTCGTGCGGTCGTAGGCGGCCTTGCCGGGGCAGACGTCGAGCAGGGCGTCGCCGTGGGCGCGGGGCACCTCGGTGCGCTCCTCGACCCCGTTGTTGACGAGGATGAGCTGGCAGGCCTGCCCGTCCACCCGGACGAAGGAGTTGCGACCGCCCTGCGGGGCGAAATGGCCTTCGGTGATCCGGCTGCTGCCGCGCTCCTTGCGGAGGAGCCTCACGAGGGCCGGGGCGACGAGGAACCTGCGATGTGTGCTCATGGACTGTTTCACTCCTCACGCCCGGCCCGGCGTAGCGCTCGGGAACGACCGATTGGTCCAGTCGACTTCGACGCACCGAGTCGAGTGCAAGTCGAGCGAACGGTTCGGTGGGTTTCGACCTTTTGCTCCATCGCGAAAAACCCAAGCCTGACTGTAGCTTTCCGCAACAGGCGCGCGACCGAGCCCGTAGTCTTTAGAGCGACTACGCAAAAAGTCGCCGAAATCAAGGCGGCGGATGCGACGCGAGCGGGGTCCGGGGGGGTGTTTCCCCACGATCCCCGCTCGCCGTCCACGGGATTCGTCAGACCGGCTCGAAGGACAGGGCCGCGCCGTTCATGCAGTAGCGCAGGCCGGTCGGAGCCGGGCCATCCTCGAAGACATGGCCGAGATGGCCCTTGCAGCGGGCGCAATGGACCTCGGTGCGGGTCATGCCGTAGCTGCGGTCGGTGGTGGTCTCCACCGCGCCTTCGAGGGGTGCGAAGAAGCTCGGCCAGCCGGTGCCGGATTCATACTTGGTGCCCTGCTCGAACAGGGGCTGGCCGCAGCCGGCGCAGGCGAAGGTGCCCGCGCGCTTCTCGGCGAGCAGGCAGGACGTGCCGGCCCGTTCCGTGCCGTGCTCGCGCAGCACGCGGTACTGGTCCGGGCTGAGGCGGGCGCGCCACTCGTCGTCGCTCATCGTCTCGGCGGGGGCGTTGATGCTGTCGGACATGGGTGTCTCCTTCCCCCGGAATATAGGAAGCCTCCACCGCCCCGTCATGCCGCCGCGCCGACCGTGTCGGCCATCCGCGCCCGGCGCGCCCCCAGCGGCAGGGGCTTGCCCGTGGTGGTGTCGCGCCCGGTCTGGTGCTCGATCTCGGCGTTGATCTCCCCTCCGAGCAGCACGATCGTGGACGAGATCCAGATCCAGGTCATGAAGCCGATGACGGCGCCGAGCGACCCGTAGGTCTCGTTGTAGGTGCCGAAGCTCGACACGTACCAGGAGAAGAGCAGCGAGGCGACGAGCCAGAGCAGCCCCGCCACGAGGCTCCCGACGCCGACCCAGCGCCAGCGGGCGTGCTCCCGGCTCGGCCCGAACCGGTAGAGCACTGAGAGCGCGCCGAGGATCACCAGCAGCAGGGCGGGCCAGCGGAGCGCCGCGATCAGCCACGCCTCGGAGCCGAGGCCGAGGAAGTTGAACACCACCGGCACCACGACGATGGCGTTCAGGGCAATGATCGCGAAGATCAGCCCGCCCACCGTGAAGGTGAGGGAGCGCAGGTTCAGCATGATGAAATTGCGCTTCTCCTCCTCCTCGTAGACGACGTTCAGGGCATCGAACATCGCCTTCATCGCGGCGTTCGCGCTCCAGATCGACACGAGCAGGCCGGTGAAGAAGGTGAGCCCCAGCGTGCCGCTGGGCTTCGAGGCGATGCGCTTCACCTGATCGCCGATGATCTCCACGGCGCCCGAGGGCAGCACCGCGTGGAGCTGCGCGAGGTGATCGTTGATGACGCTGGCATCCGCGAACAGCCCGTAGAGCGTCACCAGGGCAATGATGCCGGGGAACAGGGCGAGCAGGGTGTAGAAGGTCACGCCCGCCGCGACGGCGAGCACCCGGTCCTTGATGAACTCGAGGTAGACGCGGATCAGGATGTCCTTCCAGCCGGAGGCGGGGATATCCGTGGGGTTCTCCGCGTGGCGCCCGCGCTCGGGCTGGGTCGCGGTGATGAGCCGCGCCGCGTGGCCCTCGATGGAGCGCGCCCCGAGGGTCGAGGCCGGCTTGCGCTTGGCCTCCGGCTCCGGCTCCGGCGCGGGGGCCGCCACGGCGACGCGGCGAGGCTGGGACACGGCCAGGGCGACGAGCGCCGTGCCGAGCATCAGGATCCAGAGGGTCGAGGCTTGGTCGGGCGGGCCGCCCAGGCGGGGGGAAGGCGTCGTCATCGCGGTTCGGCCGGGGCGAGGTGGGCGGTATTGCCACGCTCCGCTGTTTCGCAAACGTCGGCCTCGCCCGCCCGTTCCGCGTGACGGAACGGCACTTCGCGCGTTGTGCCCCCATGCCAAACCGCGCCCCCCCGCCCGCACGCCTCGGATTCTGCTGCACCTTCGTCCTCGACGAGCCGCCGGGCACCCATGCCACCCTCAAGGCGGCGCGGGAGGCCACCCGCGCCATGAACCTGACGACGGTGACGATGGCGCACCTCGCCAAGCTCGACCCCGCCGCCCGGCGGGAAAAGCTCGTGGGCGTCGTGACGCACAACCTGACGGCCCTGTCCCGGCAGATCGCCTGGGTCGGCGCCCGCCCGCCCCTGGAGCGGCTGCTGCGCATGGGCAGCAACGTCCTGCCCGGCTACACGCACCTGTCCGTGCAAGCGCTCTATGCCGAACCGGAGATGCGCAAGATCGTCGAGACGGGCCTCGCCGAGGCTGGGGCCCTGGCGCGCAAGCTCGGGGTGCGATTAAGCTTCCACCCCGGCCCGTTCTGCCTGATCGCGAGCCGCAATCCGGCTGCGATCGAGAACGGCCTTTCCGAACTCGACTACCACGCCGAGCTGTTCGGCCTGATGGGCTACGGCGACGGCTGGCATCCGCACGGCGCGCACATCAACATCCATGTCGGCGCGGGCGACCCCGGCGTCGCGGGCTTTCGCGAGACCCTGCCGCGGGCGAGCCGCCTCGCCCGTGACCTCGTGACGGTGGAGAACGACGAGAACCTGTTCGGCCTCGACGAGGTGCTGCGGCTGGCCGACCTCGTGCCCGTCGTCCTCGACCTGCACCATCACTGGGTGCAGAGCGGCGGCGAGTATCTCGAGCCGGACGATGCCCGGATCGGCCGGGTGATCGAATCCTGGCGCGGGGTGCGGCCGGTGGCGCATATCAGCGTCTCGCGGGAGGCCGTCATCACCGACGGCGCGGAGAGCCGCCTCCCCGACTTCCCCGCGCTGCGCGAGGCGGGCCATTCGGTGCGCGACCTCGCGGCCCATTCGGACCTGATGTGGAACCGGGCGGTGAACGATCTCGTCGCCCGCCATCTCGCCTGGGCGGATTTCGAGATCGAGGCCAAGCACAAGAACCTCGCCTCCATGCAGATCGCCGCGCACATCCTCGCGCGGGAGCAGGCGGCGGCGGCCTGAGCGCCGAGGCTTGCGCGGCGGCGTGGGCCTGCTCTAGGCATCGCGGCATGAAGACTGCCGATTGCGACATCCTGATCGTGCCCGGGCTCGGGGGCTCCGAGGAGGGCCACTGGCAGGCGCGCTGGGCCGGGCGCCTCCCGACGGCCCGGATCGTCGCGCAGGACGATTGGCACGTCCCCACCCCCGAGGAATGGTGCGGGCGGGTGGCCGAGGCCGTCGCGCAGGCGACGCGGCCCGTCATCCTCATCGCCCATAGCCTCGGCGTCGTGGCCTGCGTCGAGGCGGTGCCGCGCTTTCCCGAGGGCGTGGTGCGCGGCGCCCTGTTCGTGGCGTTTCCCGATGTGGAGGAGGCGCCCAACCTCCCCGACACGGTGCGCGCCTTCGCTCCCGTGCCCCGCGACCCCCTGCCCTTCCCGTCCCTGCTGGTGGCGAGCCGCACCGACCCGCATTGCTCCTACGAGCGCGCCGACGACTTCGCCCATTCCTGGGGGGCGCTCACCGTCGATGCGGGCGAATCGGGCCACATCAACGTCGCCAGCGGCCACGGGCCCTGGCCGGAGGGGTTGATGCGGCTGGCGGGGTTCATGAGGGGGTTGTGAAGGCGCTCCGGGTTCACGACGCACGGGCATCCCTCGCCGCCGGGCAGCCGTCGCTGTGCGCGGCGACCGCCTGCGAGGGTGGCGTCCCACTGGCGTGAATGCTCAGGCGATGGTTAGATTGCGCGTTGCGTGAACGAGGAGTCGATCATGGCCTCGCGGGCCGTCAGAATCGCCGATGGCGGTGAATTGGTGATCCCCGCAAGCTTTCGTCGCGAACTCGGCGTCGAGATCGGCGACATCGTGACTGTCGAGATCGCCGATGGGGAGCTGCGTGTTCGTTCTCGAAGCGCCGCCATCGCCAATGCGCAGAGGCTGATGGGCCTGCTCGTTCCGGACGACGTCAGTCTCGTCGATGAACTCATCGCCGACCGGCGCGCGGAAGCCGCCGAGGACTAGGCCCATGGCCGGCGGCTATGCCCTCGATGCCTCCGCCCTGATGTGTCTCTTGCGCGGAGAGTCGGGCGCGGACAGGGTAGAGGCCGTGCTCAGCGAGGCCGTTATCTCGGCCGTGAACTACTCCGAAATCGTCGCAAAGATTGTCGAACGGGGTGGCACGGCCGAAATGGCGGCGGCTATCCTCGATCCGCTCCACCTCGATGTGGTGGAGTTCGACCGGCCGCAGGCCGTCGAGGCGGGGCGGCTGCGGGCCTCGACACGGCAGGCCGGTCTGTCCCTCGGAGACCGCGCCTGCCTCGCACTCGCCGCGACGCGTGGGCTGACGGCACTGACCTCCGACCGCGCCTGGGCGATGCTGGCCCCGTCGGAATTACGCATCGAACTGCTACGCTGAGCCAGCTCCGTTAACCCCGCGTTTACCCTCGGGGCGTCGAGTGGCGGCCTGGGGTGGCGTGCTGCCGTCCCGCCCCCGGAGAAACCCGTGACGCGCAAAGAGCTCCTCGCCCGCCTCGACGCGGTCCAGGCCGCCCTCGGCCCCCGTGCCCACAAGACGTTCAACTCGTCGCTGTTCAACGATGCCGCCCTGCTGAAGCGGATCGAGGCGTTCGAGGCTCAGGTCGGCGAGCCTGAGAAGCCCAAGGTCGCCGATTACACCGGCAACATGTTCTCGCGGATCGCGAACAAGCGGGCCGCCGCAGGCCGTTAAGTCGGGGTTCCCAAAGGGCGAGCCCTTTGGCGGGTGCGGGGCGGAGCCCCGCAGTCCAGGGGCTTCGCCCCCGGACCCCTACCAAAGGGCGTGACGCCCTTTGGAATCCCCGGGCTCAGAGCGCCTCGGCCTCGCCGCCGAGGTCGCCCTCGCCCTCGTCCTCACCTTCGATGTGCTCCACCGAGACGACCTTCTCGGTCTTATCGGTGTTGAACACGGTCACGCCCTGCGAGGCGCGGCCGACGATGCGGATGTCGTCCACCGGCACGCGGATGAGCTGACCGCCATTCGTGACCAGCATGATCTGGTCCGACGCCTCCACCGGGAACGACGCCACGAGGTGGCCGTTGCGAGCGTTGACCCGCATCGCGGTGATGCCCTTCCCGCCCCGGCCCGAGGTCCGGTACTCGAAGGACGAGGACCGCTTGCCATAGCCGCGCTCGGAAATCGTCAGCACGTATTGCTCGTGCGCGCTCATCTCGGTGTAGCGCTCGGACGAGATCGCGGTCGCTTCGGCGCCCTCCTCCGGCTCCTCGATGGTCTCCTCGGTCTCGCCCGTCACGGCCCGGCGCATCTTCAGGTAGCCCGCCCGCTCCTCGGCCGTGGCATCGAAGGCGTTCAGGATCGTCATCGAGATCACCCGGTCGCCCTGGGCGAGGTTGATGCCGCGCACGCCGGTCGAGTCGCGGCCCTTGAACACGCGCACGTCCTCGACGGGGAAGCGGATGCACTGGCCGAGCGCCGTGGTCAGCAGCACGTTCTGGTCCGGACGGCAGATCTCGACATGGACGATGTGATCGCCCTCATCGAGCTTCATGGCGATCTTGCCGTTGCGGTTCACGGTGGTGAAGTCCGATAGCTTGTTGCGCCGGACGTTGCCGCTCGCGGTGGCGAACATCACGTCCAGCGTCTCCCAGGAGGCCTCGTCCTCCGGCAGCGGCATGATCGTGGTGATGCGCTCCGACGTATCCTGCAATTGCAGGATGTTCACCAGCGCCTTGCCTCGGGCGTTCGGTGCGGCCATCGGCAGGCGCCACACCTTCTCCTTGTAGGCCTGGCCCTGGCTGGAGAAGAACAGCACCGGCGTGTGGGTGTTGGCCACGAACAGCCGCGTGACGAAATCCTCGTCGCGGGTCGCCATGCCGGAGCGGCCCTTGCCGCCCCGCCGCTGCGACCGATAGGTCGAGAGCGGCACGCGCTTCACGTAGCCGGCATGGGACACGGTAACGACCATGTCCTCCTTCTGGATCAGGTCCTCGTCGTCCACGCTCGAATCGTAGTCGACGATCTCTGTGAGGCGCGGCGTGGCGAACTGCTCGCGCACCTCCGTCAATTCGCCCTTCACGATGGCCTGGATCCGCGCCCGCGAGCGCAGGATGTCGAGGTAGTCGGCGATCTCCGCGGCGAGCTTCTTCAACTCGTCCCCGACCTCGTCGCGGCCCAGCGCCGTGAGGCGCTGCAGGCGCAGGTCGAGGATGGCGCGGGCCTGGGTCTCGGACAGGCGATAGGTGCCGTCCTCGGCGACCCGGTGGCGGGGATCGTCCACCAGGGCGATCAGTGGGGCGATGTCGTGGGCGGGCCAGTCCCGCGCCATCAGCGCCTCGCGGGCGGTGTTCGGGTCCGGCGAGGTGCGGATCAGGCGGATCACCTCATCGATGTTGGCGACCGCGATGGCGAGGCCGCACAACACGTGGGCGCGCTCGCGGGCCTTGCCGAGGAGGAACTTGGTCCGGCGGGAGACGACCTCCTCGCGGAAATCCACGAAGGCCTGGAGCAGGTCCTTCAGGTTCATCAGTTCGGGGCGGCCGCCGTTGAGGGCGACCATGTTGCAGCCGAAGGAGCTTTGCAGCGGCGTGAAGCGGTAGAGCTGGTTCAGCACCACCTCGGCCATCGCGTCGCGCTTGATCTCGACCACGATGCGCATGCCGCTGCGGTCGGATTCGTCGCGCAGGTCCGAGATGCCCTCGATCCGCTTCTCCTTGACGAGTTCCGCGATCTTCTCGACCAGCGTCGCCTTGTTCACCTGATACGGGATCTCGGTGAAGATCAGCGCCTCGCGCTCCTTGCGCAATTCCTCCACATGCGACTTCGCCCGCATGATCACCGAGCCGCGCCCGGTCGTGTAGGCCAGCCGCGTGCCGGCCCGGCCGAGGATCATGCCGCCGGTTGGGAAGTCCGGCCCGGGGACGATCTCGTTCAATTGCTCGATGGTCAGGCCCGGATCGTCGATCAGCCCGATGCAGGCGTCGATCAGCTCGCCGAGGTTGTGCGGCGGGATGTTGGTCGCCATGCCGACCGCGATGCCGCCCGCCCCGTTGACGAGGAGGTTCGGGAACCGCGCCGGCAGGACGAGGGGCTCCTCGCGGGACTCGTCGTAGTTCGGTCCGAAATCGACGGTATTCTTGTCGATGTCGCTGAGCAGCGCGATGGCGGGCTTCGCGAGGCGCGACTCGGTGTAGCGCATGGCGGCGGGCGGATCGCCGTCCACCGAGCCGAAATTGCCCTGCCCGTCGATGAGCATCAGGCGCATCGAGAAGTCCTGGGCCATGCGGACCAGGGCGTCGTAGATCGATTGGTCGCCGTGCGGGTGGTAGAGACCGATCACGTCACCGACGATGCGCGCCGACTTGACGTATTTGCGCTCCGGCAGGTGCCCGGATTCGAACGCCGAGTAGAGGATGCGGCGATGCACCGGCTTCAGCCCGTCGCGGGCGTCCGGCAGCGCGCGGCTCACGATCACGCTCATCGCGTAATCGAGGTAGGAGCGGCGCATCTCGTCGGTGATGGAAACGGGGCGGATGTCGCTGGCGGGCGGCGGTGCGCCCGTCGGATCGGTCTCGGCCAAGTTGTCTGTCCGTCTGTGTCCGGGCCTCTGGCAGCGTCCTGCCGGGGCCATGCGGGGCGCTATGGAAGCGCAAAGATATCAGACGGTTGGTTAAGGGCTTTCGCGTGCGCGCGCAAGGCGCGCCCCGGCGTTTCGGCCGGGACGCGACGGTGTCACTCAGTAGAAGAAGGCCGGGCCGCGGCGGTAGTAGCGCGGGCCGAAATGGCGACGGTAGCCGTAGTGGCGACGGTAGCCATAGGGGCGGTAGCCGTAATGGCGGCGGTAGCCGTAGGGGCGGTAGCCGTAATGCCGGCGGTAGCCATAGTACTGGGTCTTCTCCACGGCGGCGGCCGGGGCGGTCTCGGCGGCGGCCATCGGCACGGGGAGCGGAGCGGCGCTCACCGGGGCGGCGGTCGGGCCGAAGAAGAAGGCGGCCAGCAGAAGCAGGATCGGCCAGCGCGGCAGTTTCAAGGAGCGCATCGTGTCGTCATCCTCCCGGTCATCGCAACGGCCCGCACGATTGTCGGTCCGTCCGCGAGAAACGGCGCGAGACGCGAAACGGTTCGATTGTTCCCGCACAGCTTGTGCCGCAGACTGCGCAGACGGCTAACCGCTGGTGACTCGCCCCTGCCGCGACGACGCACCCGCACTTGCGGCGGCGGACTGAAATCCCATTATGCTGGGCATCCATCCGGGATCCGTCGAGTCGAGCCTTCATGACCGCGCTGTCCGAACGTCTCCGCGCCCTGTTGCCGGGCCGCCTGCGGAACCGGCGCCCCCGCGTGGCGGTGGTGCGCCTCTCGGGCACGATCGGCGCGGTCTCTCCCCTGCGGCCTGGCCTCTCCATCGCCTCGGTGGCGGGAAGCCTGGAGCGGGCCTTCACCCTGCCGGGGGTGAAGGCGGTGGCGCTGGTCATCAACTCGCCCGGCGGGTCGCCCGCGCAGTCGCACCTGATCCATCGGCGCATCCGGGCGCTGGCGGAAGAGAAGGCGCTGCCCGTCATCGCCTTCGTGGAGGATGTCGCGGCCTCCGGCGGCTACATGATCGCCTGCGCCGCCGACGAGATCGTCGCGGACCCGACCTCGATCGTCGGCTCCATCGGCGTGGTCTCGGCGGGGTTCGGTTTCCCCGGCCTGCTGGAGAAGCTCGGCATCGAGCGCCGGGTGCACACGATCGGAGAGGCGAAGGCGATGCTGGACCCGTTCCGGCCGGAGGACCCCGCCGATATCGAGCGGCTCAAGCGCATCCAAGCCGATGTGCAGGGTCTGTTCACCGAACTCGTCTCCTCCCGGCGCAAGGGCCTGCCTGTCGGCGAAAACCTGTTCACGGGGGCCGTCTGGACCGGGCGACAGGCCCTGCCCCTTGGGCTCGTGGATTCCATCGGTGATCTGCGCGGCACGATGCGCGCCCGCTTCGGCGAGAAGGTCGATCTCGTGGTGGTCGCGGAGGCCAAGGGCGGCCTGCTGAGCCGCATCCTGCGCCGAGGGGCGCCGGGCAAGATCGGCGAGGCGGTGGCCTCCCTCCCCGTCGAGACGCTGGCCGCCCTGGAAGAGCGGGCGGCCTACGCGCGGTTCGGCCTCTAGGCCGCGTTCGGCGGAACGGCGACCGGTTCAGCGCCGTCCGCCGCGCCGCCGTGAGACTTCCGCCAGGGCGGACAGGTCCTTCTCGGCGTCGCCATGGCTCATCGCCTCGATCAGCCCGTCGCGGAGCACGCTCGCGAAGGGCATCGGCACGCCCGCCGCCTCGCCGGCCTGAAGCGCGAGGCGCACGTCCTTGGCGCCGAGGCGCAGGCCGAAGCCCGGCGGCTCGTAGCGCCGGGCGGCGATGGCCGCGCCGTAATTCTTGTAGACCGGCGAGGCGAAGATCGTGTTCGTCATCAGGTCGAGGAACTCGGCGCCGGTGACGCCGTGGCCCTCGGTGAAGGCGCAGGCCTCGCCCATGGCCTCGATGGCTGAGATGAGCAGGAAGTTGCCCGCGAGCTTCACGGCGTTGGCCCGCTTCGGCTCCTCGCCGTAGCGCCAGGTCTTCGCGCCCATCGCGTCCAGCAGCGGCGCGGCGGCGGTGATGGCGGCCTCCGGCCCGGCGGCGACGATGTTGAGCTTGCCCGCCTCGGCGACATCGGGCCGGCCGAAGACCGGCGCGGAGACGTAGGGGATGCCGGCCCGGCCGTGAATCGCGGTCAGCCGTTCGGCGAGCGCCACCGAGATCGTGCTCATGCCGAGATGGACGCCCGGCCGCCCGGCGCCATCGAGCAGGCCGCCCTGGACGAGCACCGATTCCAGCGCCGCGTCGTCGGCGAGCATGGTGATCACCGCGTCGCCGCGAAACGCCTCGGCCGCGCTGGCGACGGCGGTCACGCCCGGGATGCCCTGCGCCGCCTCCGGCGAGCGATTCCAGGCGCGCACGGCGTGGCCGTGCTCCGCGAGGCGGGCGGCCATGCCGCGCCCCATGCGTCCCATTCCGATGAACCCGACATCCATGATTGTCTCCCTGGAATATGGTGGGCAAGATGGAAACCATCGGCCGCGCGGAAAGTGCGCCTGCGCATCGCGAGCCCGTTTCGGCTCGCTTGGGCGCATGGCACAGTCGGGCCATGAGCGATTCCCACCGGAGCGGCCGTCTCACCGACATCCCCGGCATCCGGGTCGGCCACGCCCAGGACCTGAGGGTGCGCAGCGGCGTCACCGCGATCCTGTTCGACAGGCCGGCGGTGGCCTCCGTGGATGTGCGCGGCGGCGGGCCGGGCACCCGCGAGACCGACCTGCTCGATCCCGAGCGCACGGTGGAGGCCATCGACGCGCTGGTCCTCTCGGGCGGCTCGGCCTTCGGCCTCGACGCCGCCGCTGGGGTGACGGGCTGGCTCGCGAGCCACGGACGGGGCTTTCCCGTGGGCGGGATGCGCGTGCCGATTGTCCCGGCGGCGATCCTGTTCGACCTCCTCAACGGCGGCGACAAGGATTGGGGCGCCGAGCCGCCCTACCGCGCCCTCGGCCGGCAAGCCGCCGACGCGGCGGGGCGGGATTTCGCCCTCGGTTCGGTCGGGGCCGGGACGGGGGCACGCACCGCCACCCTGAAGGGCGGCCTCGGCTCGGCCTCCTCGCCCGTGCCGGGGACGCCGTTCCAGGTCGGCGCGCTGGTGGCGGTGAACGCCTTCGGCAGCGCGGTGGTGGGGAACGGACCGCATTTCTGGGCGGCGCCCTTCGAGGTGGGCAACGAGTTCGGCGGCCTCGGCCTGCCCGTGCCGGTGCTGGAGGAGGCCCATGCCTTCCCATCCCGCGTCGCCGCTGGATCCGCGACGACGCTCGCCGTGGTGGCGACGGACGCGATCCTCACCAAGGCGCAGTGCCGCCGCCTCGCCGTGGCCGCGCAGGACGGGCTCGCCCGCGCCCTGGTGCCGGCCCATACGCCGCTCGACGGCGACCTCGTCTTCGCCGCCGCGACGGGAGAGCGGCCCCTCGCCGACCCCATCGCCGACACGGCCCGCCTCGGCCACGCGGCGGCGCGGGTGCTGGCGCGGGCTATCGCCCTCGGCATCCATGCGGCGACGAGCCTGCCCGGCGTGCTGCCGACGCCGCCGGGCGAGCGCCGCTTTGAGGGCCTGCCGCCCGCGTGGCGCGACCTGTTCGCGCGCTCCTGACCCGCGGAACGAAAGCCGAGCTTGGCGGTTCAACCCCGCTGCCCGGACCAGAGGGGCAGCCACGGGCGGACCCGCGCCACGGGTTTCCGCCCCACAAGGGAGACAAGATCCATGCGACTGACCGGGATGATCCTGGCCGCTTCCGTGGCCCTGTTCGCGGGCGGTGCCGCCCAGGCCGCGCCCTTCGCCCCCGCTCCGCTCTCCAACGGCGAGGCCTCGGTGGTGCTCGTGCGCGGCGGCTGCGGCTTCGGCGAACATCGTGGACCGATGGGCGGTTGCCGCCTGAACCGCGGCCCGCGCGGCGCGATCCGCCGGGCGATCTCCGGCGCCCCGCGCGGCTGCCCGCCCGACCTCCACCGCACCCCGCGCGGCTTCTGCCACCGCTAGCCGATCCGCCGGGCGCCCTGCACCGGGGCGCCCGGAATTCTTCAGACCCAGTTCTCGGTTCGGACGCAGGGCATCCGCTCGAATTCCCGCAGGTTGTTGGTCACGACGATGAGACCCTCGCTGCGAGCATGCCCGCCGATCTGCATGTCGTGCGGGCCGCAGGGTGTCCCGGCCCGTGCCAGTTCCGCCCTCACCTGTCCGTAATGGGCAGCGGCCTTCTCGCCGAAAGGCAGGACCTCGAGGCGTGCCACGAACCGCTCGATCTTCGCGAGGTTGTCCGCACGTCGCGCCGATTTCTCCGCGCCGTAACACAGCTCACCCAGTGTGATGCTCGAAATGCAGAGTCGTTCGGCGTTGAGATTGAACATTTCGCGCAACTCTGGCGGATGAGCTTTCATCACGTAGATGCAGATGTTCGTATCGAGCATGTACGTCAGCATCAAAGCGCCTCGCGCTCCTCAGCTGGCGGCTGTTCACGCTCGGCCAGGACATCCTCGCTGAGACGGCTTTCCTCCGCGAAGAAATCATCCCAGCGCGCCCCGCGGGGAACGATCACGCGGCTCCGACCTATCCTCAGGATGTCGACCTGATGCACGTTGTCGGGGAACGCAACCGCTTTGGGCAGGCGAACCGCTTGGCTGCGATTGCTCGTAAACACCGTTGAACTCGTCACGGCCGGCATCTCCGCATATCCCAATGGGATATACAATTGGAGGCGGCGATTCCGCAAGGGCGACCGGAACCGTTCAGACCGCGTCCTTGGCATCCGCCAGCAACTCGGCGAGACCCTTATCGACCTCGGCGCCGAGCAGGGCGCGCTCGGCGTCGGTCAGGTCCCGCGCCCAGGCCGTGCCGCCGAACCCTTCCGCGCAGCGCGCGCGCTCGGAGGCGATGAAGGCCTCCGTCTCCTCGGGGCGGGTGCGCATGGCGTGGACGAGGCCGAACCACGCGGCCCGCTCCACCACCGCAAGGCGCGCGCGCAGGCGGATCGCCACCGCCTTCTCGGGATCGACCGTCTCGCTCATCAATCCTTCTCCGCCAGTTGCTCGATCAAGCCTTGGATCCGGCCCGGTACGGCTTCGTTGCTCGAACGGGAATAGAGCACCCGCAATTGCCGGCCGATCTCCGCGAGGCTCAGCGAACCCTTCGGAATCACCCGGTCGGCCTGGGCGCCGAGGCTCGCCTTCTCGGCGTCGGTGATGTCCTTCGCCGTCAGCACCACCACCGGCGCGTCGCCGTCCGGCCGCGAGCGCAGGGCGCGCAGGAAGCCGAACCCGTCCATCTCCGGCATCATCAGGTCGAGGAGGATCAGGTTCGGCCGCGCCCGGTCGTAATGCTCCAGGGCGAGGCGCCCGTTCTCGGCCTCGTCCACCGTCCACCCCTCGCGGGTGAGGGAGCGGCGCAGGCGCTCGCGCGCATCCGAATCGTCATCGACCACCAGCACCCGCGCCTCGTCCGGGGCCTTCGGCCGGTAGCGCTCCATCATCCCCTTCAGCCGGTCCCAATCGATCGGCTTGACGAAGTAATCCGTGGCGCCGAGCGCCTGCCCGATGCCCTGCTCGGCCACCACCGAGGTCATGATGACGGGGGTGCCGGCGAGGTCGGGATCGTTGCGCACGGCGTGCAGCACCGCCCAGCCGTCCATGCGCGGCATCTCCACGTCGAGGAGGATCGCCCTCGGCTTCAGGGCGCGCGCCAGGGTGAGGCCGGCGCGCCCGTCGGTGGCGGTGCGGACGTGGAACCCCTCGCGTTCCAGGAAGCGCTGGAGCAACTCCCGCGCGGCGGGATCGTCGTCCACGAGGAGCACGGTGTCGTGCTGCTCGTGCGCCTCCACCGGGGGCAACTCGTCCGCCGGCTCGTCCTCCGTGACGAGCACCGAGGGCAGGCGCATGGTGAAGACCGCGCCCTTGCCCGGCTCGCTCGTGACGCCGATGTCGCCGCCCATGGTGCGGCAGAAGGCGCGGGTGATGGCGAGCCCGAGCCCGGTGCCGCCGAATTGCCGCGTGGTCGAATCGTCGGCCTGCACGAAGCGCTGGAACAGGCGCCCGATCTGCTCCTGCGTGAGGCCGATGCCGGTATCGGACACCGCGAAGGACAGCCAGTCGGCCCCGTCCTCGATGTGGCGGCGCGCGGTGAGGGTGATCGTCCCGTTCTCGGTGAACTTCGCGGCGTTGCTCACGAGGTTCAAAAGGCACTGGCGGATCTTGGTCTGGTCCTGGTGCATGGCGCCGAGGTCGCCCTCGACATCGAGGACGAAGCGGTTCGCCTTCTTCTCCACGAGGGAGCCCGTGGCGTCGGTCACGTCCTGCAGCAGGTCGGCGACCGTGAAGGTCTCGGCCGAGGCGGTGACGCGCCCGGCCTCGATCTTCGAGATGTCGAGCACGTCGTTGATGAGCGAGAGCAGGTGGCGCGCGGCCGACTCGATCTTGCGCAGGTCCGGCAGCAGGGCCGCCTGGCCGATATCCTCCAGTTCCTCGCCCAGCATCTCCGAATAGCCGATCACCGCCGAGAGCGGCGTGCGCAATTCGTGGCTCATGTTGGCGATGAACTGGCTCTTCGCCCGGTTCGCCGCCTCGGCGGCCTGCCGCGCCCGTTCGGCCTCGGCCTCGGCCTCCTTGCGGGCGGTGATGTCGGTATGGGTGCCGACCCATTCCCGCAGCGACCCGTCCGTGGCGAAGACGGGCACGCCCCGCGCCTCCATGTCCCGCCAGACGCCGTCGTGCCGGCGCAGGCGGTGGGTCACGGCATAGGGGATGCGCTCCTCGACGGAGCGCGCCCAGGCCTCGGCGATCTCGCCCCGGTCGTCGGGATGGACAGCGTCGATCCAGCCCCAGCCCTGGTAGCCTTCCTCGGTCTGGCCGGTATAGGCGCCCCAGCGCGGCTGCGGCGGCAGCAATTCACCCTCCGCGTTGGTGTTCCAGATCACTGCCGCCGAGGCGTCGACCAGCGCCCGGAACCGTTCCTCGGAATGGCGCAGCCGCTCCTCGGTGACGCGGCGGCGGGAGATGTCGGTGTTGGTGCCGTACCAGCGCAGGATCGTCCCGTCCGGCGCCCGGTGCGGCATCGCCTGGGACAGGAACCAGCGATACTCGCCATCCGCGCCCTTCAGGGGGAACGTGTCTTCCCACGGCACGCCGCCCTCGATGGCGAGGCGGTAGCGCACCTCCACGGCGGCGATGTGGTCCGGGTGGTGGATGTCGCGCCAGCCCCAGCCCTGCATCTCGTCGAAGGTCGTGCCCGTGTAATCGTACCAGCGGGCATTGTACCAGACGATGTGCCCGTCGGCCCTGGCGATCCAGGCGAGCTGCGGCAGGGCATCCGCGAGGTTGCGGAAATCGTCGTCGGTGACGGCATCGCCGCCCACTGTGTCACTCATCGGTCCCGCCGGTGCTGGATCGGTCGAAAGGTAGGGCACGCGCCGGCGAAAGGTATCCGCGCCGGCCTACACGCGGAGCACCGCCGCCTTCACCTCGGCGCGCCGGCCGCGCAGGGCATCGACGGTGTAGAGGGCGAGCCCGAGCCAGATCAGCCCGAACATCGCGGCCCGGTGCGGCTCCACGTGCTCGCCGAAGACCATCACGCTCAGGATCAGCAGGCAGGTCGGGGCGACGTATTGCAGGAGGCCGAGCGTCGTCAGGCGCAGGCGCACGGCGGCGGCGGCGAACCAGATCAGCGGCAGTGCCGTGGTGAGGCCGGTGAGCAGCAGAAGCCCGAGCATGTGCGGATCGGGCTGCAGGAACGGCTCCGGCGTGATGATGAGCCAGCCGATGGCGATCGGCAGGAGGAGCAGCGTCTCCGCCAGGAACCCGACGAGGGAATCGACCGCGACGATCTTCCGCACGAGTCCGTAGAGGGCAAAGGAGGTGGCGAGCGCCAGGGACATGAGCGGCAGGTCGCCCGCCCAGACCACGGCCACCAGCACGCCGGCCGCCGCGATGCCGATGGCGACCGCCTGCACCGGCCGCAGCCGCTCGCCGAGGATGATCCGGCCGAGCGCCACGTTCATCAGCGGGTTGATGTAATAGCCGAGGCTCGCATCGAGCAGGTGCCCCCGGTCGATGGCGATGAGGTAGAGCAGCCAGTTCACGCCGATGAACAGGGCCGAGAGCACGAGGAGCGCGTGCTTGCGCGTCAGCGGAATCGGCATCCGCAGGCGGTTGCGCCAGGCCAGCGCCAGGAAGCCCGCGAAGATCGTCGACCACACGATGCGCTCGGCCAGGATGTACCAGGGGCTGAGCCCGCCGAGCAGCCGGAAGTGCAGCGGGACCACGAGGCCCCAGCTCAGATAGGCGGCGAGCGCGTAGACGAGGCCCACGGCGGTTCCCTCAACCCGGTTCGCGTTCGAGGAACCGGCTCGTGCGTCTCTAGCCGAGACGGGGCCGCGTCGTCAGGCGCCTGGATGCAAAGCTGCCATCGCGCCTCGGCGACGTTCCGCGGCCCAGGGGTGAGGTCTCCGGCCCGCCGTTCCTTGGCCGCGCCGCGCCGATGAGTGTCGCGGCCGGGGATGTGCTTGGACGGCGAGCACGGAGATTTCGGCGGTTGTCAAAGGCCGCGGCGGAGCCAACAGTACCAGCGCAGGCTGCGCAGACGGCCGCGTCGCCATTCGCTGGAGAGGAACGCCATGCTCGACGAACACGACCATCACGACAGCGTCGCCATCGATCTCCCGAATGACGATGCCGGCCGCAAGCGGACCTCGATCTACCAGCCCGAGCAATCGGGCCTGATCTTCCCGGAGATCCCGGACTTCGCGAACCACGCCGAGGCGCGCGAGTACCGCAAGAAGCACCTCGTGGCCGCCTGCCGTTCCTTCGCGATGCACGGCTTCGATTACGGCTTCGCCGGGCACCTGACGATCCGCGACCCGGAGCGTCCGGAGTTGTACTGGACCAACCCGATGTGCGTTCACTTCTCGCAGGTGAACATGTCGAACCTCATCCTTGCCGACCATAACGGCCGGGTGGTCGAGGGCCGCTACGCGATCAACCGGGCCGGCTTCGTGCTGCACGCCGCCGTGCACGAGGAGTATCCCGAGGTGATGGCGATGTGCCACGCGCACACCACCTACGGCACCGCATGGTGCGCCACGGGTCGTCCGCTCGACATGATCAGCCAGGACGCCGCCGCCTTCTACAACAGCCACGCGGTGATCGGCGCTTCCGCCGGCGCGGTGGCAGTGGAGAAGGGCAGCGGGATGTCGGTGGCCCAGCAGATCGGCCGCAACCGCGGCGTGCTGCACCAGAACCACGGCCTGCTGACCTGCTCGCAGCACAGCATCGACGACGCGGCCTTCTGGTTCATCGCCCTGGAGCGCGCCTGTAAACAACAGCTGATGGTCGAGGCCACCGGCATCAAGCCGCAGCTGATCTCCGAGAAGACCGCCCGCTACAGCCGCGAGCATGTCGGCAGCGACTATATCGGCTGGCTCCACTTCCAGACGATCTACAACCACATCGCGGCGACCCAGCCGGATATGTTTGCCTGATCGCTCCTTCGTCGGCCCGCTCCCTCAGGACAGCGGGCCGACTCTGGCGAGAGCGGCCTCGAGCAGAGGATGGCGCGGGGACGCGAACGGGTTGGCGACGGTGACGCCACCCCAGCGGAAGCCGTCCTGAAGATCCTCCGTGAGGAGGAGGCGGCAGCCCGCCTGCGAGGCAGCGGCGAGGATCACCGCGTCCCAGATCGCGAGGCGATGCTCGGTGGCGATATCCGTCGCCGCCGCCAAGATCTCAGGCGTCGTCGGCACGGTGGTGTAGAGATCGAGCCAGCCGAGAACCGTGGCGCGGGCTTGATCTCGCGTCCGTCTTCCCTTTCGGACCAGGACGTTGAAGGATTCTCCGAGGGCCTGAAGGGGAATGATCGTTTTATCCCTGGGGATCTCGTTGATCATTCCGACCGCGATGTCACGCTTCTCCGCCGTGTCGATGCCTTCCGCATACATCAGGACATTGGTGTCGAAGGCGACCTTCACGGTTCATCCTCGTACAATTCCTCCCTCGTCCAACGTCCAGCATTCATGAGGGGCTGATTTCTCAGGCGTTCAAGCAAAGCTTCCTTCTTCATGTCGAGCGCGGCGTCTTCCAGTTCGGCGGGGACGATGCGCGCGACGGGGCGGCCGTGATTCGTCACGACGTAGCTGTGACCGTCGCGGACGCCACGCAGGATTTCGGAGAACCCACGGTTGGCTTCCGCCGCCGAGATGGTCTTCTCCATGGGAATCCCCAATCTAGTGAGATTGCCTACTTTAGGAGACGAGCTGCACCCCGGCAAGGCTCACGGCGCCACCCAGCCCCCCTCCCAATCGGACCCGTCCCCGCACCACGCCGCGCGGCGGTGGCCCCTTCGGTCGAGGTAGAGGAAGTCGAGGCGCTGCGCCCGCACCACCACCGCGCAGAAGTTCCGCCGCCCCATCGTGGCCGCCATCGCCTCGTCGGGGAGGGAATAGGCATCAGCGGTGGGAAGCGCCGTTCCGGGGGCCGGCTCGGCGCCGTAGCAGACCCGACTCATCGCCCGCGAGCCGGTCCAGGCCGCCTCGGCCACCGCGTCGTCCGTGTGGAGGCTCGCCCGGCCCTCGATGCGGATCTGGATCTTGGCTTGCCCGTCATAGGCGGCGAGCGCGCAAGCCGGGTTCTCGGCCAGCTCGAACGCCTTGTCCGAGCGGCGGTCGCAGTGGAACCGGAAGGTGCCCGTTGCGGCATCCGCCTCGCGCAGCACCACCGTGCGCAGGCGCGGCCCCTCCCCCGCCACGGTCGCGAGGGTCGGCAGGTGGAAGCCGCTCCGGCCGTGCGCGGCCCCGTCCGCCAGGAGCCGCCAGAGTTCCGAGAGGCTCGCGTCGAGGTCGTCGTAGAAGGCCGGCAGCGGGGTCATGCCGCCGCGCCGCGCTTGCGCTGCCGCTCCCGGAAGATCAGCGCGAGGTTGCGGACATAGATGCCCGTCGAGAGGCCCTGGCCGATGATGATCACCGGCTCCTTGCGCACGAAGCCGTAGACAAGGGTCATCAAGCCCCCGGCGATGGAGAGGAACCAGAAGGAGAGCGGCATCACGCTCTTCCCCGCCCGCTCGCTGGCGATCCATTGCAGGATGAAGCGGGAGCCGAAGATCAGCTGCGCCAGGATGCCGAACACGAGCCAGAAATCGAAGCGCGTGACGAACACGTCGTAGAAGTAGTCCGGCAGGTCGTGCGCGAGTTGGATCAGCATCCGACGTCTTCGTCCCTCGTGGCATCCGCCTCCCGCGCCGCCTCGACGGCGCGCGGCGTGGCGCGCTTGCGCCGGATCAGCCACCACACCCCGGCGAGATCGAGGAGCCCGACCCAGAGCCGGTCGAACAGCCCGTAATTCGAGGTGCCGGTGAGGCGCGGCCGGTCGACCACGTCCCGGTGGACGACCGCGTAGCCCTCGCGGGCGACGAGGGCCGGCATGAAGCGGTGGAGCGCGTCGAAATACGGCAGGCGCAGGTAGACGTGCCGCCGGAACAGCTTCAGCCCGCAGCCGGTGTCGCGAGTGGAATCCTTGAGGATCCGCCCGCGCACCCCGTTGGCGATGCGCGACTGGATCATCTTGAAGCGCCCGTCCTTGCGGCCGCGCCGCTGGCCCTGCGCGAGGCCGGCGCCCTCCCCGGCCTGTTCCAGGGCCTCCAGCAGCGCCGGGATGAAGGCCGGATCGTTCTGGCCGTCGCCGTCGAGGGTGGCGACGATGGCGCCGCGCGCGGCCAGCACGCCGCTGCGCACCGCCGCCGACTGGCCGGCGCTGGACTGGTGCCGCAGCACACGCAGCCAGGGACGGCCGGCGCGGGCGGCCTCCAGGGCGGCGGGGGTGGCGTCGGTCGAGCCGTCATCGACGTAGATCACCTCGAAGGGAAGGCCGGCGCAGGCCTGCTCGATCTCCGCGACCAGCGGGGCGATGTTGCCGGCCTCGTTCTTGACGGGGACGACGACGGTCAGGCGGGGGGCGTCCGGGGACATCATGGGGTTGCCGCATAGGCCGTTACGAACACGCGACGGCCGGTGTTGAGGTTGAAGCCCTCGACCACGCCGACCGGCGGCGGGGCGGGGCGGCCTACGGGCCAGGCGAAGTTGAACGCGTCGCGCTCCTTGCCCTCCACGAAGAGCAGCCGGCAGCCGCCCCCCTGCAGGAAGGCCTTGGCCGCGTCGGCGTCGGGCAGGAGGTCGAGATTGGTGCCGGTGAGGAAGACGAGGCTCGGCTCACGGTAGCCGAGGCTCGCGATCAGCGGGTCGCGGCAGGGCAGCGTGTCCTTCAGGGCGGCGAGGCGCGGCGAGACCTTCAGCGCCGGCAATTGCCGCTGCGCGAGGCCGAGCACCCCCGGCCCGAGCAGGCAGGAGGCGAGGATCGCGAGTCCGAAGGCCCGCTCCGGTAGGGCGCGGGCGAAGGCGAGCCAGCTCGCCCCGGCCACGAGGCAGGCGGCGCCGAGCACCGGCAGGGCCAGCCAGGGGATCGCGTGGTTGTCGAGCTTCCAGCCGGTGAGGCAGAGGCCGAGGGTCAGGCCGAGGGGAATCGCAGGCACCAGCAGGGCCACCGCCCGCGCGCCGCGACGGCGGGGCGTGATTTCGCCGCGGACCAGGGCGATCACCGTCAGCACGGCGATCCAGGGCATCAGCGGCAGGACGTAATGCGGCAGCTTCGTCGGCACCGCCTCGAAGACGAGCCAGGCCGGCAGCACCGTGGCGATCAGGAAGGCGATGGCGTCGTCCCGGCGCTCGCGCCACGCCAGCGGCAGGCTCATGGCGGCGAAGGCGGCGCCCGGCCAGAAGGTGGCGAAGAAGGCGAGGCTGTAGGCGCCGGGCGGGCCCCAATGGCGCTCGGCCGCGCCGCCGACCTTGCCGAGCATGTCCTTGCCGACCGCCTCGGCATAGAAGGCGCCGCCGCTCTTGAGGGTGATTGCCACGAACCACGGGGCGACGATCAGCGCCGTCAGCCCGAGCCCCGCCCAGGGGCGAAGGGGCTTCAGCCAAGCGCCGGATCGCGCCTTCCACGACAGGAAGAGGGCGGGCAGCGCCACGAACAGGGGCACCATCGGCCCCTTCACGAGGATGCCGACGGCGAGGCCGAGCCAGAAGGCGAGGAAGACAACCCTCCCTCCCCCCTCTGCGGGGGAGGGTGGCCCCCGCGTCAGCGGGGGTCGGGAGAGGGGAGCGACGGTGCCGGATGTGACATCGTGCGTGACAACTCCGGAACCGTCGTTCCCCTCTCCCCCCCTGCTGCGCAGGGTTCCCTCCCCCGCATAGGGGGGAGGGAGTTTCCGGCGCCCCAGCCACACCCGCGCCAGCGCCCCGAGGCTCGCGGTGGCGCAGGCGGCGAGCAGAGCGTCGGTTTTGGCGAGATGTGCTTCGGCGTTCAGCATCAGGCAGGCGCCGTAGAGGGCGGCGGCGAGGAGCGCGCTCCGGCGGGGCAGGAAGGCCAGCGCCCCCCAATAGGCGAGCAGCACCGAGCCCAGCGCCCCGAGGAGCGAGGGCAGGCGGTAGAGGGCGATCTGCGTGCGGGCGTGCGGCACGCCGAGCGCCTCGCCCGCCGCCACGGCGGCGGCCTGCGCCCAGTAGATGCCGACCGGCTTCTTGTTGCGCGCCTCATCCTGGAAGCGGATCGACACGAAGTCGCCGGTCTCCAGCATCTGCTTGGAGGCCTGGGCGAAGCGCGGCTCGTCCCGGTCCATGGGCTGCAACGAGATCTGCCCCGGCAGGAACAGGAGCAGGCACAGCAGGGCGAGGCCAGCGCAGGCGCGGGCATGGCTGGCGGACAGCCGGTCGAGCAGGGCGATGCGGCCTTCGCGCAGGCCGCCGGACGGGGCGTCGCCGTCGCGCGCGAGCGCGCCGGCTGAGAGACGTGTGGTCATAAGCTCCGGGTCGCGGCTCTCCGATCCCGGTTCCTCAATCGGGATCGGGCGGGGAAAGTCAAATCCCGCCGGCCGTCGCCCGCAGCCGCGCGAAGCCGGCATCGAGGTCCGATTTGAGGTCCGCGAGGTCTTCCAGGCCGATGTGGAAGCGCAGCGTCGGCCCGCCCGGTTGCCAGCGCGTGGCGGTGCGGAAGCTCGTGCAGTCGAAGGGGATGCACAGGCTCTCGAAGCCGCCCCAGGAGAAGCCCATCCCGAAGAGTTCGAGCCCGTCGAGCATCGCGGCCACGGCCGCCTCCGGCACCGGCTTCAGCACCACGCCGAACAGGCCCGACGCGCCGGAGAAGTCGCGCTTCCACAGGGCGTGGCCGGGATCCTCCGGCAGGGCCGGGTGCAGCACGCGCAGCACCTCCGGCCGGGCCTGGAGCCAGCGGGCGATGTCGAGGGCCTGCCGCTCGTGCTCGCGCAGGCGCAGGCCCATGGTGCGCATCCCGCGCAGGGCGAGGAACATGTCCTCCGGCCCGGCGCAGACCGAGAACTGATGGTAGGTGCGGTTCAGCGCCGGCCAGTACTGGGCGTTGGCCGAGGTGAGGCCGAGCAGCAGGTCCGAGCCGCCGCTGAGATACTTGGTGCCCGCCTCCACCGCGATGTCGACGCCGCGCTCGTGCGGCGGGAACAGGAGCGGCGTCGCCCAGGTGTTGTCCATGATCACGCAGGCGCCGCGCGCATGGACCGCCTCGGCGATGGCGGGGATGTCCTGCATCTCGAAGGTCAGCGAGCCTGGCGCCTCGACCAGCACGGCCTTCGTGTTCTCGCGCATCAGGTCGGTGATGCCGGCGCCGACCAGCGGGTCGTAATAGGTGGTCTCGACGCCGAAGCGGGCCAGCACTTCGTCGCAGAAGATGCGGGTCGGGCGGTAGGCCGAGTCGGTGACGAGGAGATGGTCCCCCGCCGAGACGGCGGCCATCAGCGCCATGGAGAGGGCGGCGAGGCCCGAGGGTGTCGCGACCGTGCCGGCGGCGCCGGCGATGTCGCTCCAGGCGTCGCAGAGCGCGTCGGAGGTCGGCGTGCCGTGGGTGCCGTAGGTGTAGCGCCCGCGTCGATGCTGGAGATCGTCGTAGGTCGGGAACAGGACGGTGGAGCCGCGATAGATCGGCGTGTTGACGAAGCCGTGCTGCTCGGACGGATCGCGGCCCGCATGGACGAGGCGCGTGGCGGGGCCAAACCGCTTCTTCGAATCGGGCTTCGGCGTCAGGGACATCGGGACCAGGAGTTGGGTGACGGGTTCCGGGCACGAAGCCGAGGCCGCCCTCCCCCGTCAAGACGTACCCTCAGTTGAACGTCACCCCGATCTCGCCGAGGCTGCGCCAGACGACCCGGCATGCCCAAGGATCGCCGCCGGGATCGAGGGAGAGGGTGAAGGTCTCCGGCATATGGTCGGCCTCGGGGAGAAGCAGGCGCGCGCCCGCCGCCGAGATGTCGCGGACGATGCAGGCATGCTGGCCGCCCTCGCCCGCCATGACGCGACCGGGGCGGTCGAGGGACACCCGCTTTGCCTGCCTCGCGCTCATCGGACCCGCTCCACCACAATTCACGTGCGAATAATGGCGGAAGCGCTCCTTAACAGGTCGTCCGATCGATCGGTGAAATCATGCCGTATCGGCGTAAAAGCGCGAAGTCCGGTGGGTTTGCCTTAGCGGATAGTTTGCGGCGGGTCGGATTGCTGCGCCTCGTCGTAGGCCTGCATCCAGGCCTTGTAGTCCTCGGTGCCCTCGGCATAGGGGCACTCGCTCTTCGGCTTACCGTAGAGGCGGGCGTTGCGGCCCTGAATGAAGGGGCTGTCGCTGGCGGTGGCCTGCACGTTCGACATGGGCTCTCGGGGGCGTCGGAGGTGGGGCTTCGTTAACGGGCCTGGGCCTATTCTGTTGCGGTCCCAGTCAGTGTTCCCGAGTCCTGCGGCGTGCGTATCCTGCGTCCCTTCCTCGGCGGCCTTGTCGTCATGCTGTCGACCGCCACCGTGGTCTTCGTTTGTGCCGACAGGCTCACCCATCTCGCGCCCCCCGCCCCGGTGGCGCGCGCCGTCGCGTTCGAACCGTCCGCGACGGGCTCGATCCCGGCGCCGATGCCCGCTCCCGTGGCCGCGCCCAAGAAGGCCGCCCCGGCGATCCCGAACGGCTACGACACCGAGCGGCTGCGTGCCCTGATGGCGGGCGATCCGATCATGCGGAGCCGATAGGCCCTCCGAACCCCATCCCACCCAGACCCTCATCCTGAGGTGCGGCGAAGCCGCCTCGAAGGAGGGCTCAAGGAATCGCGGAGGGCTCTGGATCCCTCCTTCGAGGCCCGCCGAGGCGGCCACTTCAGGATGAGGTCGAGGGCGGGATCGGGCGGGACATCGGACTCTCCCGCCCCTCTCGTCATCGTGCCGTGCGGAACACCTGCAAGTCGAGGTCGCGCACTTTCTTGCGCAAGGTGTTCCGGTTCACGCCGAGCAGTTCGGCCGCCCGGATCTGGTTGCCCCGCGTCGCCGCGAGGGCCGCGCCGATCAGCGGGCCTTCGATCTCGCGCAGGATGCGGTGATACAGGCCGGGCGGCGGCAGAGTGTCGCGGTAGCCCGAGAAATAGTCGGACAGGTGCCGCTCGACGGCGCTCGACAGGCTCTCCGATTCCCCGCCAGCCTTGCGCCCGGCTCCATTCGTGCCCCCCGCTGACGCCGGCTGCGCGAGCGGCAGCGTATCGAGCTCGGCCTCGATCACCGGCCCGGTGATCGTCTCCTGCGGATAGAGGGCGGCGAGCCGGCGGACGAGGTTCTCCAACTCGCGGACGTTGCCCGGCCAGCGGTAGCGCTTGAGCTTCTCCATCGCCTCGCCGTCGAGGGTCTTGCGGGTGAGGCCCTCGCGCTCGACCAGCACGAAGAAGTGGCGGACGAGATCGGGCACGTCCTCCGAGCGCTCCCGCAAGGCCGGGAGCCGCAGCGGCACCACGTTCAGCCGGAAGAACAGATCCTCGCGGAAGATGCCCTGCTGGATCGAGACCCGCAGGTCCTTGTTGGTCGCCGCGATGATGCGCACGTTGGTGCGGATCGGGACCCGGCCGCCGACGGTGGTGTACTCACCCTGTTGCAGGACGCGGAGCAGACGGGTCTGCGCCTCCATCGGCATGTCGCCAATCTCGTCGAGGAACAGCGTGCCGCCCTCGGCCTGTTCGAAGCGGCCGGCGGAGCGTTGGAGCGCCCCGGTGAAGGCGCCCTTCTCGTGGCCGAACAATTCGGATTCGATGAGATCGCGCGGGATCGCGGCCATGTTGACCGGCACGAACGGGCCGGTGCGGCGTCGGCCGTAATCGTGGAGCGCGCGGGCGACCAGCTCCTTGCCGGTGCCCGACTCGCCGGTGATCATCACGGTGAGGTCGGTGGGCATCAGCCGGGCAAGCGCCCGGTAGATCTCCTGCATGGCGGGCGAGCGGCCGACCAGCGGGATGTCCTCGTTCTCCGGCCCGGCGCCGGGTGCGGGCGCCCCGCGAGGCCGGGAGAGCGCGCGGCCGACGATGGCGATCAGTTCCTTCAGGTCGAAGGGCTTGGGCAGGTATTCGTAGGCCCCGCGCTCCGAGGCACGGATCGCAGTCATGAACGTGTTCTGCGCGCTCATCACGATGATCGGCAGTTCCGGCCGCACGCGCTTGATGCGCGGCAGCAGGTCGAACACGTTCTCATCCGGCATCACCACGTCGGTGATGACGAGGTCGCCCTCGCCCTGCGCGACCCAGCGCCAGAGGGTGGCGCAGTTGCCCGTGGAGCGGACTTCGTAGCCCGCCCGTGACAGCGCCTGGTTCAGGACGGTGCGGATGGCGGCGTCGTCGTCCGCGACGATGATGTGGCCGTTCGGCATGACTGTTACTCAGAACCTCCGGCAGGCATCTCGATCATGGCTCGACATTGGGCTCGCGCCCGTCACGCGCACTCGACATCGGAAGAAGGATGCGGAACGTCGTCCGGCGTGGGGCGGGATCGCACTCGACGATCCCTCCATGGTCGCCGACGATCTTGGCGACCAAAGCAAGACCGAGGCCGGAACCCTGTGCCTTCGTCGTCACGAACGGATCGAACATGTCGCTCAGCATCTCGCTGGTGATGCCGGGGCCGTTGTCCCGGATCGCCACCTCGATGGGCAGGCTCACCCGCTCCCGCGAACCGGGGATCTGCAACCGCAGGCCGGTGCGGAAGGCGGTCGCCAGGGTGATCTCGCCCTCCACCGCGTCCGGGCCGATGGCTTCGGCGGCGTTCTTCACGAGGTTGAGGATCACCTGGACCAGCTGGTCGCGGTTGCCGAGGACCGGCGGCAGCGAAGGGTCGTAGGTCTCGATGAAGCGGATGTGACGGGCGAAACCCGATTGCGCCGAGCGCTTCACCTGATCGAGCACCCCGTGGACGTTCACCGGGCCGCGCTCGGCCGGGCGCTCGTCCCCGAACAATTCCATCCGCTCCACGATGCGCACGATCCGGTCGGATTCGTCACAGATCAGGCGGGTGAGCAGCCGGTCCTCCTCGGCGCCGGTGCTCTCCAGCAATTGCGCGGCGCCGCGGATGCCGGCGAGCGGGTTCTTGATCTCGTGGGCGAGCATCGCGCCGAGCGCCACCATCGAGCGGGCCGCGCCGCGATGGGTGAGCTGGCGGTTCATCTTGTCGGCGATGGTGCGCTCTTGCAGCATCATCACCACGGCGTCGCCCTCGTCGAGGGGCGTGGCGAACACGTCGACGCTGCGCTCCGTGCCGAGGCGCGGCTGGGTGAGGTCGACCCGGTACTCGCTGACGCTCGCCCGGCGGCGGCGCACCTCGTTCACCAGGGAGATGATCGGCGAGCCGAAGGGGATGATGTCGCGCAGGCGCCGCCGCTGCATCAGCCGCGCCGAGTATTCGAAGAACGCCTCCGCCGCGTGGTTGCATTGAAGGATGCGCTCGTCCCCGGCGATGGTCAGCACCGGCAGCGGCAGGGCGTTGAGCACGGCCTCGCTGCCCGAGAGCTTGTAGCCGGGAGGGGGGAATTCGTCGCCGCTCACGCCGCCACCCTCATCACAGGCGCCGTCCCCGCGAAGGCGCGGGTCAGAAGGGCCAGCGCCGCCTGCGGATCGGTGGTGGTCAGGAGCGCGGTGCGCTCCCGGTCGCTCAGGGCCCCGCCGGTCTCGGCATAGGCCGCGAGGTGCTTGCGCGCGTGGCGCACGCCCATCTGCGCGCCATAGAGAGACAGAAGCCCCTCATAATGCTCGGCGGCCAGGGCGGCCTGTTCCGCGCGGGTCGGTGACGGCACCGCGCGGCCTGCCAGCGCCGCCGCCACCTGCCCGACGAGCCAGGGCCGTCCGGTCGCCGCCCGGCCGATCATCACCCCCGCCGCGTCGGAGGCGGACAGGCAGGCGCGGGCCTCGTCGAGGCCGGTGACGTCGCCGTTGGCGATGACGGGAATCGACACCGCCTTCACCACGGCGCGGATCGCCGGCCAATCGGCGCGGCCTTTGTAGAATTGCTGGCGGGTGCGGCCGTGGACCGTCACCGCGTTGAGCCCCAGCCGCTCGGCGCGAGACGCGAGATCGGCGGCGTTGCGGCTCGCATCGTCCCAGCCAAGGCGCATCTTCACCGTCACCGGAATGGCCACCGCACCGCGCACGGCGGCGAGCAGGCGCTCGGCATGGTCGAGATCGCGCATCAGCGCCGAGCCGGAGGCGATGCCGGTCACGATCTTGGCCGGGCAGCCCATGTTCACGTCGATGGCGTCGGCGCCGTTCGCCTCCGCGAGGCGGGCGGCCTCCGCCATCGGCGCGGCCTCGCAGCCCGCGAGCTGGACGATGTGGGTGTCGATGCCCGCCCCCTCGGCCCGAAGCGTCGCCTCGGCCGAACCCTTCGCGAATTCCCGCGCGGCGACCATTTCGGAAACGACCGCGCTCGCCCCGCAGCGCAGGGCGATGCGGCGCATGTGCAGGTCCGTCACGCCGGACAGCGGCGCCAGCAGGCAGAGGGGCGGGTCCCCTGCCGAACGTCCGCGGCGCAGGGCGCCCAAATAATGGTCAGTCTTCATTCTGCTCAACAATGAGGCAAAGCGGGGCCGGACGCAAGCGCGGCCTTCGCGTTGATTTCGCCCCCTCCCCCGCTTAAACGCAGGGCACGTTTCACAGGTATGGCGCCGGCCGCGCGGCAGGTCTGCCGCCGTTCGCGCCGGGATTCCCACCGCCCCATGTCCGCCCCCGCAGAGAGTGAGAGCGTCGCCGCCATCGTCGTGGCGGCCGGGCGCGGCATCCGCATCGGCGGCGGGGTGCCCAAGCAATACCGGCGCGTCGGGGGGCAGGCCGTGCTCACGCGGACCTTCGCCGCGCTCGCCGCCCATCCGGCCATCGCGACGATCCAGCCGGTGATCGCCGCCGACGCGGCGGAGTTCTTCCGCGAATGCCTCGAAGACCTCGACCCGGCGATTCGCGCCCGCATCGCGGAGCCCGTCGAGGGCGGCGCGACGCGGCAGATGTCGGTGCGCGCCGGGCTCGAGGCCCTGGCCGGGGGCGAGGCGCCGTCCATCGTCCTCGTCCACGACGCGGCGCGGCCGTTCATCCGGCCGGAGCTGATCGCGCGCGCCATCCGCGCCGGGCGCGATTACGGCGCCGCCGTCCCGGGCGTGGCCGTGACCGACACGGTCAAGCGCGTGGAGGAGATCGAGCCCGGCATCGGCCGCGTGGTCGAGACTCCGGCGCGGGAGACGCTGCGTGCGGTGCAGACGCCGCAATCCTTCGCCTTCGGCCCGCTGCTCGACGCCCACCGGGCGGCGGCGGCGCAGGACCTCCACGCCTTCACCGACGACGGGGCGCTCGCCGAATGGGCGGGCCTGCCGGTCGTGGTGTTCGCGGGCGACCTCGACAACCGCAAGATCACCCAGGCCGCCGACCTCATCGAGGCCGAGCGGGCCTTCTCAGCCGCCGCGCCGGAGCGCCAGCCATGACCCAGTATGTGACCCGCCTCGGCACGGGCTTCGACGTCCACGCCTTCACCGAGGGCGATCATGTCTGGCTCGGCGGCGTCCGCATCCCGGCCGACCGGGGCGTGCTCGCCCATTCGGACGGGGACGTGGCCCTGCACGCCCTCACCGACGCGCTGCTCGGCGCCATCGCCGATGGCGACATCGGCACCCACTTCCCGCCCTCCGACGAGAAATGGCGCGGCGCCTCGTCCGACCAGTTCCTGGCCCATGCCTGCGAACTGGTGCGGGCGCGGGGCGGCCGGATCGACCACCTCGACATCACCGTGCTCGCGGAGGCCCCGCGCATCGGCAAGCACCGTGAGGAGATCCGCGCCCGCATCGCCGCCATCGCCGGGGTGCCGCTGACGTCGGTGTCGATCAAGGCGACGACGACCGAGAAGCTCGGCTTCGTCGGCCGCGCCGAGGGTCTGGCCGCCCAGGCCGCCGCGACCATCCGCCTGCCGGACGAGGAGGTCGCCTGAGCGGCCCTCGTCCTGTCGCGTCTCGCAAGCCCCAAGTTGTGTCGCGACGCCCCGGATGACGGAGCGTCTCACACGAGCAGGAGCAGCGCCGCGACCGCGATGATTCCCATCGTGGCGATGATGCCCCCGCCCCGGCAGGCGAATTGGCGCGGGGAGTTCGGCGGCGCGAACATGCCGACCGGATGCAGGATGCGGGCGATCAGGAGGATGACGAGGAGCGTCAGCACGGTCCCGTGCCCGCCACCCCGCGCCTCCAGCAGCGCGATCAGGATGAGTGCCAGCGGCACGTATTCGCCGAAATTCGCCTGGCTGCGGATGCGCTTCTGCAGGTCGGCATCGCCGCCGTCGCCGTGAAGCACATTCCCCGTCAGGCGTCCGGCGATCACCCATCCCGACAGTCCGAGGTAGACCAGCGCGAGGATCGCCGCGAACGTAGCCGTGGTTGCCGGGAAGATCATGGTGTCGCCGTCTCCGTGGTTGAGCAGCCCTGCAACGCGGGGCTACAGTCAAAGCTTCCGCGACATAGGGCGCGTGCGGCCCAGGAAAGTCTCTGCCCGTGATCGACGATCCTGAACTCCTGGCCCGCGCGGAAGCCCTCGTGGCGGCCTATACGAGCGCCGGCCGTACCCTCGCCACGGCGGAATCCTGCACCGGCGGCCTCGTCGCCGCCCTGCTGACGGCGGTGCCGGGCTCCTCGGCGGCCGTGGAGCGCGGCTACGTCACCTATTCCAACGCCGCCAAGGCCGAGGCCATCGGCGTCGATCCGGCCGTGATCGAGCGCCACGGCGCGGTGAGCGAGCCGGTGGCCCGTGCCATGGCCGAGGGCGCGCGGGCGGCCTCCCGCGCCGACGTCGCGGTCGCCATCACCGGCATCGCCGGGCCGGGCGGCGGCAGCGCGGAGAAGCCGGTGGGCCTCGTCCACCTCGCCGTCGCCGGCCCGAATGGGACGCGCCACCTCGCGCGCCGCTACGGCGATCTCGGCCGGGCCGGCATCCGCTGCGCCGCCGTCGCCGATGCGCTGGGTCTCCTCGAAGGCGCGCTCGCACCGGCCGAGTAGAGGGCGGCTGCGAGACTTTCGAGCGAAAGCAAACAAGCAGCTTTAACCACGATCGAACGCGCCAGCCGTGCAGTAAGAGATTTTTCGATCTCGGCGGTGATACTGCCGATGCATCTCGCTGTGACCACGATGCAGATCGATCTTCACACTCTCTACTTCCTGCTCGTCGGCACGCTGCTCACCGGGGCGGCGATGATGCTGTGGGAGCGGATGGCGCAGCCGTTCCGCGCGACGGAACTCGGGCTCTGGGCCTCCGGCTCCGTGATCTTCGCGGCCGGCGCCATCATGGCGATGAACCGCTCCAGCCTGCCCGGCATCACTGGGCTCGCGGCGGCCAACATCCTGTTCGTGTCGGGCTACCTGGCCTGGCTGCACGGCGTGCGCCGGCTCACCGGACCCGTCGGCGGCGTGCGCTGGTACGCGGCCCTGCTCCTCGGCCTCGCCCTGCTCTGGGCCGTGGCGGGGGTGCATTTCCCGGCGGCCTTCTGGAACCATGTGGCGGCGCTGCCCATCGCGGCGATCTGCGGCCTGACGGCCCTCGTCACCTATCGCTGCCGGGTCCTGCGGCGTCTGCGCTCCCGGCCCCTCGCCGTGGCGATACCCGCCGGGCATGCCGTGTTCTACTGCGCCCGCGCCTTCGTCGTGCCGCCGCTCGCCGCCGCCTACGGCCCCGAGATCCTCTCGGCGGTCGCCAAGATCACCATGTACGAGGCGGTGCTGTACTCCATCGCGGTGCCGATGACCTTCGTGTCCCTGGTCCGCGAGGAGGCGCAGGACCGCCTGCGCGCCGCCGCGCGGACGGATTACCTCACCGGCCTCTCGAACCGGCACGGCTTCTTCGAGCAGGGCGAGTTCATGTTGGCCGCGCGCGGCGGAGACGCCCCGGTCTCGCTGCTCGCCTTCGACCTCGACCACTTCAAGGCGATCAACGACCGCCACGGCCACGCGGCCGGCGACGCGGTGATCCGCCACTTCGCCATTGTGGTGCGCGACCTCGTCCGCGATGTGGAGGCGCCCGATCCCATCGTCGCCCGGCTCGGCGGCGAGGAATTCGCCGCGCTCCTGCCCGGTCGCGGCCTCGCGGAGGCGCGCACGATCGGCGAGGCGGTGGCCGCGCGCTTCGCGGAAGCCTCCACCGAGGGCATCCGCGCGACGGTCAGCATCGGCCTCGCGGAGGCGCGGCAGGGCCGGAGCGATCTCGGCCAGCTCCTCGCCAGCGCCGACAGGGCGCTCTACCGGGCCAAGGCGCTGGGGCGGAACCGCGTCGAGGTGGCGGGTCCGGCGGCGGCCTGAGCGGTCAGGCGGTGCCGTAGATCCGCGCCGCCCGCCCCTCGAAGGCGTCGGTGAACTTGCGGAAGGCGCGGTCGAACATCGAACCCATCAGCAGGCCGAGCGCCCGGCTCTTGAACTCGTAGGTGATGAAGAAGTCGATGTCGCAGGCGCCGCCCTCGGCGTCCTTGAACAGCCAGCGGTTCTCCAGGTGCCGGAACGGGCCGTCGATGTACTCGGCCACGATCCGGTGCCCCCCGGGATCGAGGGTGACGCGGGTGGTGAACCGCTCGCGGATCGCCTTGTAGCCGACGCCCATCTCCGCGATCAGCACCTCGGTGCCCTCCGGCCTGTCCTGGCGCCGGATGACGCGCAGCGACTCGCAGAGCGGCAGGAATTCGGGGTAGCGTTCGACGTCGGCGACGAGGTCGTACATCTGCTGGGCAGTGTGCCGCACCCGGCGCGTGACCCGGAAGGATGGCATTCCGAACGGACTTTCCTCAGGCGGACAGCGCGGGCGACAGCTTGGCGAGCCGCGCCGCCTGAAGCCGCGCGAAATCCTCGCCGGCATGGTGGGACGAGCGCGTCAGCGGCGTCGCCGACACCAGCAGGAAACCCTTGGCATAGGCCGTGGTTTCGTAAGCCTTGAACTCGTCCGGCGGGACAAAACGCATCACCGCGTGGTGCTTCTTCGACGGCTGCAGATACTGGCCGATGGTGAGGAAATCGACCTCGGCCGAGCGCAGGTCGTCCATCAGCTGGAGCACCTCGTTCCGCTCCTCCCCGAGGCCGACCATGATGCCGGACTTGGTGAAGATCGTCGGGTCCAGCTCCTTAACCCGCTGCAACAGGCGCACCGAGTGGAAGTAGCGGGCGCCGGGGCGCACCGTCAGATACTTCGAAGGCACCGTTTCCAGGTTGTGGTTGAACACGTCGGGCCGGGCCGCGACGACCGTTTCCAGGGCGCCGTCCTTGCGCAGGAAATCGGGGGTCAGGATCTCGACGGTGGTGCCGGGGCTCGCCCGGCGGATCGCCGCGATGGTGCGGGCGAAATGCTCGGCGCCGCCATCCTTCAGGTCGTCGCGGTCGACGGAGGTGATGACGACGTGGTGCAGGCCGAGCTTGGCGACGGAATCGCCGATCTTCTCCGGCTCGGCGGCGTCCAGCCCCTCCGGCAGGCCGGTGCGCACGTTGCAGAAGGCGCAGGCCCGCGTGCAGGTGTCGCCCATGATCATGAAGGTGGCGTGCCGCTTCTCCCAGCACTCGCCGATGTTCGGGCAGCCCGCCTCCTCGCAGACGGTGACGAGGCCGTGCTCGCGGACGATCCTCTGCGTCTCGCCCCAGGCCTTGGAGCCCGGCGCCTTCACGCGGATCCAGTCCGGCTTCTTCAGCGCCACCTGCTGGTCGGGCCGGTGGGCCTTCTCCGGGTGGCGCGGCGGCCGCGGGTCATTCTTGAGGATGTCGAGGACGACGGCCATAGGAAACCGGATCGCGCCCAGGGCGCGCATTCAGAGAGGATGCCGCTGATCTAGGCCCTTCGCGCCTCTGCCGCAAACGGGCGCGACCACGGATCGCGACGGGATCCCGCGCCTGTCTCAGGAATCGTCGGGCGACCGGCTCACCGTCAGACCGGCGCGCCGGTCGCCGCCAGCCGGCGGATCGGCAGGTTCGGAAGATCATCGGCCTACAGCCACTGATATTATAAAATAACGATGCAATTTCTGGATGATTGACCGCGCGTCCCGCTGATGAATGATGATAGTCGGGCCGGTCGGATGACAGTCGAGACGATGGACAGTGTTGAAGATGTTGCGGCCAGGTCCATCGCCGCCGGAGAGTTCGAGGCGGCGGAAGCAGCTTTGGAAGCCGCGCTCGCCGACGCGCCCGATGCCCTGCCCCTGCGTTCGAAACTCGCCGAGTGCCTGTCGAAGCAATTGCGCTTCGGCGAGGCGATCCGGCACTGGCGTCACATCCTCGAAACGCCGTCCGCCCCCATCGGCGATCAGGTGTCGGCCGGCTACGGTCTCGCGATCTGCGCCGCACAGAGCGGCGAGCCGGATTTGATCCGCCCCTACCTCGATCGTTTGGACCTCCGGGACAGGACCCATCCGAGCGACTGGTGCTGGCGGCCGCGGATTCTGGAGGCGGCGGGCTTCATCGACGAAGCCGTGTCGGAATTGTGGGCGCTGCTGGCCGAGCGGCCCGGCGAACCGTTCATCTCGCTGATCCTCGGCGCGGCGATGCTCAAACGCGGCGACCCGGAGGGCCACCGCTACCTCATGGCCATGTCGAGCCGGGCTTTCTACCGCTCCTATCTGGCCCCCACGCCCCTGTTGGAGCGGCTGTGGGAGGGCGAGCCGCTCGAAGGCCGGTCCATCGCCATTTTCCCCCATGGCGGTTTCGGAGACTTCTTCCAGTTCATCCGCTACGTGCCGCAACTCCGGCGGCTCGGCGCCACCCGCATCGTCGCGGTCGTCAACCCGCGCTGCCATGGGCTGATCCTGAGCGCGGGCGTCGATGCCGTCGTCGGCCTGGACGAGGGCGAGGCGATCCGCAGCCAAAGCGATGTCTGGGTCGGGACCTACGGACTCGCCCGGGTCGGCGGGGAATGTCCCGGAGCGTATCTCCGGGCGCCGCCGAGCGAGCGGGTCGAAGCGATGCTGCACGGGATCAGGGCGCGGGCTGCGGGCCGCCCCTGCATCGGCCTCTACTGGCACAGCGACATGCATCACGGCGAGTCCAAGAGCATCCCGCTCTCAGCCCTCGCCCCCCTTTTCGCCCGCAGCGACGTCCACTGGGTCATTCTCCAGCGCGGCTTCGGATTGCGTCGCATGCTCAAGGCGGGACTCGGCCACGATGCCACCGTGATGGGGGAGGAACTGCCCTTCGATGAGACCGGCACGCTGATCGCCGGGCTCGACGGTGTCGCCACGATCTGCGCATGGCCCTTTCACCTCTCCGGCGCCCTCGGCAAACGGACATGGCTGCTGGCGGGCCGGGTGATGGATGGGCGGCACATGAACCGGGAGCGGGACTCGGTACTCTATCCCGAATGCGCGTCCCTCGTGCGTCAGCCGACGCTGGGCGATTGGCCCGGCGCCGTCGCTTTGCTGATGACGGAACTGGACGGCCTCAGCCGTGGGCGGGGGGGCGCTGCGCCTCCCGTACCAGCGCCATGTTGAGGCTGGGGTCGTTGTACATCTTGAACTGGCGGTAGGTGCGGAACCTCGCCCTTCCCTGGCGGCACTCGCCGAGCAGGGCATCGAGGCAACCGGACAGGTCCGTCCGCTGCAGGCGCAGCCGGGCGAGTTTGCCCGCGCAGCTCTCCCGGTGGGCGGCGTCGACATCGGTTCGCGCGACCTGCGCCGCCATGTGGAAGATCTTCAGGCTGGCGATCGAGAGACGGTCGATGATCGAGCCCGGCGTCTCGCTGTTGAGCCGCACCCCCGCGGCATCGGGCGCCGTCATCAGCGCCTCAAGCACCTCGTCCATGCGCTCGACCGCATCGTTCCGTGCCTGATTGAACCGGTCGATCGCCCGCTTGTTGGCGGCGATCTCCGCGTCGCTCACGTGAACCCGGCGGGCGAGATCCTCCTCGGCCCAGAGCCGCATGTTGTTCCGGTGATTGTCCGACAGGGCCAGCCAGAGCGGCGTGGTCTCGCCCGGTGCCACGAGGGCGCCCTCCGTGAAGAAGGCCCGAGTCCCCTCGGCGTGGAAGGCGGTGACGGCGTCTCCGGTGATGGGCAATGGAACGCGTCCGCTCATGCGTTTCGCATCCCCGCCGTGGACAGGGTGAAGAGGCTGTCGCGGGCCGCCTCGAATGCGATCTCCGGCAGGTTCGTGGTGCGTACCGACCGGGGCGAGGCGCGCCGGAGGTCGGCGGGCTGGTGGGTGTCCTCCGGCCCGGACGGGCGGACGATTTGCGGGTTCGAGCTATGTGTCGACACATAGGACATGACCCGATCGCCGCCCGTCTGATCAGTTCTTCTGCAATTCAGACGTCTATATGAGTTTCAAATTTGAGCTTCCACTAAGTTGAGATTGCATTTTATGAAGAAAAACCATTCAGAATTGCATAACCGCACCGTCAGATCGCGAGCATCCGCACGAACAGGCCGGCGAGGATCGCGCCGATGGCCGGACCCGCCACCGGGATCAGGGCGTAGCCCCAATCGGACGGCCCCTTGCCGGCGATGGGGAGCACTGCGTGGGCGATCCTCGGGCCGAGGTCGCGGGCGGGGTTGATGGCGTAGCCCGTGGTTCCACCAAGCGACAGGCCGATGCCCCAGACCAGCATCGCCACGAGGTAGGGCGCGACGCCGCGCGGGAAGGCGCCGGCAGTACCGGAGGTGCTCGCCACCAGGGCGGCGATGGTGAAGACGAGGAAGAAGGTGCCCACGATTTCCGAGATCATGTTGGCCGGCGCGCTGCGGATGGCCGGGCCGGTGCAGAACACGGCGAGCTTCAGGTCCTTGTCCGGCGTCTCCGCCCAATGCGGCAGGTAGTGCAGCCACACCACCACCGCGCCGAGGAAAGCCCCGAGGAACTGCGCCGGCAGGTAGACCGCGAGCTTCGCGTAATCGCCCGTGCTGATCGCCCCGCCGAGGGTCACCGCCGGGTTGATATGCGCATCGGCGCTGCCGGTGGCATTCGCCACGAACACCCCGGCGAGCACGGCGAAGGCCCAGCCGGCGGTGATGCCGATCCAGCCCATCGCCTCACCCTTGGAGCGCTTCAGCAGCGCCCCCGCCACCACACCGTCGCCGAGCACGATGAGCGTCATCGTGCCCAGCATTTCGCCCAGGAACGGCGATGCCATGACGTATTCTCCCCGTAGTTGCAGTCTTGTTCTGGTTCGGCGGCCGATCAGTCTTCGTCGGCCTTCCAGTCGAACGAGCGCTCCACCGCGCGGCTCCACATGGCTGCGATGGTCTCGCGGCGGGCGGCGTCCATCTGCGGCGTCCAGCGCTTGTCGACGCCCCAGTTGCGCTTGAGGTCGTCGAGCCCCTTCCAGTAGCCCACCGCGAGGCCGGCGACGTAGGCGGCGCCCAGCGCCGTCGTTTCCGAGACCTTCGGCCGGACCACCGGCACGTCGAGGATGTCGGCCTGGAACTGCATCAGCGTCCCGTTGGCGACCATGCCCCCATCGGCCCGCAGCTCCTTCACCGGGATGCCGGAATCCTTGGCCATGGCGGCCAGCACTTCGCGGGTCTGGAAGGCGGTCGCCTCCAGCACCGAGCGGGCGATGTGGCCCCGATTGGCGTAGCGGGTGAGGCCGATGATCAGCCCGCGCGCGCCCTCGTTCCAGTGCGGCGCGTAAAGACCCGAGAAGGCCGGCACGAAATAGACGCCGCCATTGTCCTCGACGGTGGCGGCCAGGGTTTCGACCTCGGCCGAATCCTTGATCATGTGCAGGTTGTCGCGCAGCCACTGCACCAGGGCGCCGGTGATGGCGATGGAGCCTTCGAGCGCGTAGACCGGCTTCTGCCCGTCGAGGCGGTAGCCCAGCGTGGTGACGAGACCAGCCTTGGAGGGCACCGCCTCCTCGCCCGTGTTCATCAGCGCGAAGCAGCCGGTGCCGTAGGTGTTCTTGGCCTCGCCGGGGGTGAAGCAGGTCTGCCCGAACAGGGCCGCCTGCTGGTCGCCGAGGATGCCGGCGATGGGCACGCCCGCGAAATCGCCCTTCGCCTCGCCGTAGACCTCGCTGGAGGAGACGATCCTCGGCAGCATCGCCCGGGGAATGCCGAATTCCTTCAGCATCCCCTCGTCCCAGTCGAGGGTCTTGAGGGACATCAGCTGCGTGCGGCTGGCATTGGTCACGTCGGTGGCGTGAAGGCCGCCCTCCGGGCCGCCGGTCAGGTTCCAGAGCAGCCACGTGTCGACGTTGCCGAACAGCACGTCGCCGGCCTCCGCCTTCTCGCGGGCGCCGTCCACGTGGTCGAGGAGCCAGCGCAGCTTCAGGCCGGAGAAGTAGCTCGCCAGCGGCAGGCCGGTGAGGTCGCGAAACCGGTCGCGCCCGCCCTGATGGGCGAATTCCGAGACGAGCCGATCGTTTCGTGTGTCCTGCCAGACGAGCGCGTTGTGCAGGGGTTGACCGGTATTGCGGTCCCAGATGACCGTCGTCTCGCGCTGATTGGTGATGCCGATCGCCGCGAGGTCCTTCGGCGTGAGGTTGCCCTTGGCCAGGGCCTCCCGCATCACCTTCTGCGTCTTCGCCCAGATCTCGGCGGCGTCATGCTCGACATGGCCCGGCGCCGGATAGATCTGCGCGTGTTCCTCCTGCGCGACCGTGATCACCGTGCCTTCACGGTCGAAGACCATGAAGCGGGTGCTGGTCGTGCCCTGGTCGATGGCCCCGACGTAACGGCTCATCGTTTCCTCCTTGGTCGGTCCCCTCCGGTCTGAGGCCGGTTCGGGGTCGTGGGATGTGGTGCAGTCAGGCCGCCACGGCGTGGCGGTCAAGATAGGTGGAAAGCCGTGCGGCGCTCTCGGGGCTCGTGCGCAGGCCGAGCTTCGAGCGGCGCCACAGGATGTCCTCGGCGCTCACCGCCCATTCGTGGTCGCGCAGGTAATCGACTTCCGCCGCCGTGAGGCCACCGTCGAATTCCTCGCCGAGATCGGCCATCGTGGTCGCGTTGCCGAGCAGGATCTCCACCTTCGTGCCGTAGGCGCGGGCGAGGCGCCGGGCCAGCTCGTCCGGCAGGAAGGAATGGCGCCGCTTCAGGTCCGCGAGGAAGGTGTCGAAATCGGCATCCGGCATGTCGCCGCCGGGAAGGACGCCCTCCCCCGTCCAGGCCGGCTTCAGGCCGGGGAAATACGGCGCCAGCTTCTCCAGCGCGTGCTCCGCGAGGCGGCGATAGGTCGTGATCTTGCCGCCGAACACCGAGAGCACCGGCAGGCGCCCGCCCGCATCCTCGACATCGAGCACGTAGTCCCGCGTGACGGCCGACGCGTTCTCCGCCGCGTCGTCGTAGAGGGGGCGCACGCCGGAATAGCTCCACACCACGTCCGACGGGCCGATCGCCGTCTTGAACGAGCGGTTGATGCAGGAGCAGAGGTAGTCCGTCTCCTCCCCCGAGATCGAGACCGGGCCGGGCTCGCCGTCATAGGGCACGTCGGTGGTGCCGATGAGCGTGAAGTCGCGCTCGTAGGGGATCGCGAAGATGATGCGCTTGTCGGGCTGCTGCAGGATGTAGGCCTGATCGCCCTCGAACAGCTTGCGCACCACGATGTGGCTGCCCTTGATGAGCCGCACGGCGGCGCGGGAGTTGATGCCCAGCGTACCACCCAAGGTCTTGCTCACCCAGGGGCCGGCGGCGTTCACCACCGCCTTCGCGCGCACGGTGCGGTCTGTCCCGCTGCGCTCGTCGTGCAGCCGCGCCACCCAGAGGTCGCCCTCGCGCCGCGCCGAGGCGACGCCGGTGCGGGTGAGAATCGTGGCGCCGCGCGTCTGCGCGTCCATGGCGTTCAGCACGACGAGGCGGCTGTCCTCGACCCAGCAATCCGAATAGAGGAAGCCCTTGGTCAGCCGGTCCTGGAGGGGGCGCCCGACGGGGGAGCGGTGCAGATCCACCGATTCCGAACCGGGCAGCGTTCGCAGCCGCGCCAGGTGATCGTAGAGGAACAGGCCCATCCGCAGCAGCCAGGCGGGGCGCAGGCCCTTGTCGTGCGGCAGCACGAAGCGCAGCGGCCAGATGACGTGGGGCGCGAGGCGCAGCAGGCGCTCCCGCTCGGCCAGGGCCTCGCGGACGAGGCGGAACTCGTAATATTCGAGGTAGCGCAGGCCGCCGTGGATCAGCTTCGTCGAGGACGATGAGGTGGACCCGGCCAGATCCCCCCGCTCCGCGAGCAGGACCGACAGGCCGCGACCGGCCGCATCCCGGGCGATGCCGGTGCCGTTGATCCCACCGCCGACGACGAGGAGATCGTAGACGTCGGGCTCTCCGCGTGCGGGCGAGGCGGTCGCCATGGGTTCCTCCGCGTGTTCGTTGCCGGCGATCCTAATCCCGATTCGTATTTTCGCAAGCGAAAATTGAATGTTCGCTATGGCTCATCGGCGACGGCCAGGGTCACGCCCTCCCGCTCCATCAGGGCGGCGATGCCGGGCGGCGGCGGCCTGTCGGTGAAGAACGTGTCGATCTGCGAGAGGTGGCCCGCCTGCACCATCGGGCGGCGGGTGAACTTGGTGTGGTCGGCCACGAGGAAGGTGCGCTTGGCATGGGCCAGGATCGCCTGCGTGGCCCGGACCTCCTCGTAATCGTAATCGAGCAGCGCCCCGTCCGCGTCGATGCCGCTGATGCCGATCACGGCGACGTCCACCCGGAACTGTCCCAGCGTGTCGCTTGTGAGCTGCCCCAGCACGGCGCCGTCGCGGTTGCGCACGGTTCCCCCGGCCACGACGATGCGGAACGCGGTGGCGTCGGCGAGCGACAGCGCCACGTGCAGGTTGTTGGTGATGACGCTGAGGTCGTCGTGGCGGGTCAGCTCGCGGGCGACCGCCTCCGGCGTGGTGCCGATATTGACGAAGACCGAGCAGTGCGACGGGATCCGGCTCGCGGCGAGGCGGCCGATGCGCGTCTTCTCCGCGAGCAGCGTCACCCGCCGGTCGGCGTAGTCGATGTTCTCGACGCTGGAAGGCAGGCCGCCGCCGCCCCGGTAGCGTTCCAGGCGGCCTTCGGCGCTGAGTTCGTTGAGATCGCGGCGGATCGTCTGGACGGTGACGCCGAACTGACCGGCCAGGGCCTCGATGGTCATGAAGCCGCGCTGGCGCACGGCGGTGACGATGGCTTCGCGCCGCGCCTCGACGCCGCCCTCGCCCCGGTGCTCCACCGGCTGCGCCATCCGTTCCTCCCGCCCCGCTCGTTTTCGCTTCGCAACATACCGTTGTCGCGGGGGCGCGCAAACGAGCGGATCGGGGCCGTCCTCGAAAAAAAAGGCCCGCCGGAGGGGCGGGCCTGATCGGCTTACATGCCGTGACGCATCATCTTGCGGTGATGCATCTTGCGGTGGTGCATGCGCTTGTGCATCCGATGACGCTTCATCATCGGGCGGCCTTCCGCCATCGGGGCACCCGCCATCGGCGCACCCGTCATCGGAGCATCGCCCATGCGGCGCTCCATGCCGCCGCGGGGGCCGCCAGCCTGCGAGCCGGAATTGTTGTAGGGCGAGCCGCCCTGGGCAAAGGCCGAGCCGGCGATCAGCGTGAGCGCCGCAGCGCCGAGCAGAATGCTCCTCATGGGTGTAGTCCTTCCATTTGCGAACGGTCGCCACGGTCGTGAACGGCGTTGTCGCGTCCCGCCTAAACCGCCAGGAAGGACATGGTTCCGCAGTTAAGACATTTTCGGCGGGCAATTGCCGATTGCATAACCTCGGCTAGCTATGAGCCGTTTCGGGAGGCTGGCGTGGCGGGCGATTCGACGGCCTATCTGATCCTCGACGTCGCCGGCACGGCCTGTGCCCTGCCGCGCGAGGCGGTCGCGGAGGTGTTGCCCCTGCCCGATCTGCAGGCCGCGCCGGCCTCCGGCGGCTGGCTGCTCGGCCTCGCGAATCTCGGGGGGCGCCCCGTCCCGGTGCTCGACCTCGCCGCCCTGCTCGGCCTGCGGGAGAACGCCACCGCAGGACTCTATGCCCATCTCGTGCTGGCGAGGGACCGCTCGCTCGCGTGGCTCGTGGACCGGGTGGCCGATCTCAAGACCGTGTCGCCGGAGGCCCATCGCCCGGCGGATCCGGAGACCAGCCTGAACGGCTGCGTCGTATCCGGGCTCGCGCTCGAGAACCGCCTCGTGCCCGCCCTCGACCCCGAGCGTCTGCTCACGCAGGCCGAGCGCGCGCGCGTCGAGGGGCTGGCCCGTGCCGCCGCCGCGCGCCTGTCCGCCCTGCCCGATCCCGCGACGGTCTGATCCCCGATGCGCCGGCCGGGCACGCCCCGACCCGATCCCGCCGCCGAGCCCGCCTATGCCGGGCTCAAGGCGCGGATCATCGCGCGCACCGGCCACGCCTATTACAGCGACAAGGACGATCTGCTGCTGGAGCGCCTGTACCGCCGGATGCGGGCCACGGGTGCGCCCAACCTCGAAGGCTATGGCGCGCTGCTCGGCGAGCCGAGCCAAGGCGAGGCGGAATGGGCGCGGCTCGAAGCCGAGATCACCATCGGGGAGACGTTCTTCTTCCGCTACGGCGAGCAATTCGCCGCCCTGCGCAACACGATCCTGCCCGATCTCGTCGCCTCCCGCCGGTCGGAGAAGCGGCTGCGGATCTGGAGCGCGGGCTGCTCCACGGGGGCGGAGCCCTATTCCCTGGCGATCCTCGTGCGCGAGATCCTGGGAGAGGCCCTGCCCGAGTGGCGGGTGACGATCCTCGGCACCGACATCAGCGCGGAGGCCATCGCCACGGCGCGGGCGGCGGAATACGGCCGCTGGGCCCTGCGGACGATGCCGCCGGAGGAGCGCCTGCGCTACTTCACCCACCTGCCGCCGGAGCCGGGCGTGCGCCGCGAGGGCGGCTTCGCCCTGCGGCCCGAGTTCCGGGCGATGGTCCGCTTCGCGCAAGGCAACCTCCTCAAGGTCGCCGAGCCTCCCGGCGGCGGCGAGGAGGGCTACGACCTCATCCTGTGCCGCAACGTGCTCATCTATTTCGACGCTGCCACCGTCACCCGCGTGGTCCACGGCCTCGGGCGTCGCCTGCGGCCGGAGGGCTGGCTGCTGCTGGGCCATGCCGAGCCGAACCCGACCTTCTCGGCCTTCCTCGATCCCGTCAGCCTGCCGGGCACCGTCGCCTTCCGGCCCGGCGGGAGTTCTTCCGTCGAGCCGGTGCCGTTCACGGCGTCGCCCCAGCCTCATCCCGAGACGCCCGACGGAAACGTCATCGCCGGCCCCGTCATTGCGAGCACAGCGAAGCAATCCAGGGAAGCACCCCATCCTGAGGCGGCCCGCTCCCCTCGATTGCTTCGCGAGGCTCGGCATGACGACGGAGTTTCCGAAGCTCTCCGGCCGGACTCCCGGGACGAGGCCGAGGAGAAGCCAGATGACGCCGCCCCCCTCGACCGCGTGCGGATGCTGGCCGATGCCGGCGAGACCGGGGCGGCGTGGCGGGTCCTGCGAGAGGCCCTCGACGCGAACCCCACCCATGCGGGCCTGCGCTTCTACGAGGGGCTCGTCGCCGCGAGCCTCGGGCGGGAGGCGGAAGCCGAGCGGGCCCTGCGGGCGGCGCTCTACCTCGACCGCCATTTCGTGATGGCCCATTACCATCTCGGCCTGCTGCTCCTCGGCCTCGGCCGCAGGGTCGAGGCGGTCAGGGCCCTCGACAATGCCTTCGCCCTCAGCCAATCCCTTCCCCCCGACACGATGCTGCCGGAAGGCGACGGGGCGCTGGCGAGCGATGTCGCGGCCGGCGTCTCCGCCGCGCTGGGCCGGAGCTTTGGAACGATGCGGGGGCGGGCCTGACCATGCGCGACGCGACGGAGCGCGACTCCACCCGCATCCGGGACATCAAGGCCGCGCGTACCCTCGCCCTGGCCCGCCGCGCGGAGGGCGCCGCCGCGCCGGAGCGGGCGACCTTCCCGTATCTCGTCTGCGCCTGCGGCGACGACCGGATCGGCCTGCCCCTCGCCAGCGTGGCGCAGGTCCTGCCCGGCCGCCCCTGCACCCCCGTGCCGGGGACGGCCCCCGCCCTGTCGGGCTACGTCGCCCTCTCGGGGCGGATCGTGCCGGTGATCGGCCTCGCCCGCGCGCTGGGGTGGCCCGACGCGTCGGACGGCACCCGCGACCACCTCGTGGTCCTGCGCCGGGAGCCGCCCGTGGCCCTCAGCGTCGGGCGGGCGCTCGCCATCGTGCGCGCCGTGCAGGACGGCGCCCAGCCCGAGGGCGAGGACGGCCCCCATGGAAACGGCTCCGCGTCCGCCTATGTCCCGGCCGCCGAGGGCAGCCCGGACTTCACCATCATCGACCCGGCGCAGGTGCTGCGACGGGTGATCGCCTGACCCTCTGACCCTCCGGAGCCCGGCCCTGACCATCTCGATCGGACGACGCATCCTCCTCGGCTTCTTCGCCGTCACCGCCGTGCTGGTGGCGCTGGGCCTCTATGCCATCGGGCAGGTCGGCGCCGTGCGCGAGACGACGGACCGCATCGTCGCGCGCGATCTGCTGATCATGCGCCAGCTCGACGAGCTCGGGAACCAGACCCGCGACCTCGGCGTGCTCCGGCGGGACGCGGTGATCGCCTCGCTCCTGAAGGCGCAGGGGCGGCAGGCCCGCGAGGCGGATATCCTCGCCCAATGGCGCAAGAACAGCGCGGCTTCCGACACGCTGTTCGGCGCGTTGTCGCGCGAGGCCTTGGAGTTCCGGACAGCCGCCATCTCGTCCGACCGGGCGGCCACGTTCGAGAAGCTGCAAGCCTCCCTGGCCCTGGCGAACGACACGTTCCGCCGCTACCGCGACAGCGGCGAGCGGCAGATCCAGGCGGCGGTCGACGGCAACATCCAGGCGGTCGAGGACGGCAACGACGAACTCGGCCGGCAATACGCGGCGACCACGGCGGCGGTGGAGCGCGCCCGCGCCTCCCTCGACGAGAGCGTCACGGTCGGCCAGCGGGTGGCGACGGAGATCTACGAGCGCTCGCGCCTGTCGATCACCCTCACGCTGCTGGCGGCGGTGCTGCTCGCCTTCCTCGTGACCTACCTCGTCACCCGCGCCGTGGTGCGGCCGCTGAACACCGTGATGGCGTTCGTGGGCAAGGTCGGCGACGGCGATCTCACCGGGCGCCTACGCCTCGGCGGGCAGGACGAGATCGCCCGCCTCGGGCGCACCCTCGACGGCATGGTCGAGAGCCTGTCGGACCTCGCCCGCACGAACCGGGCGGCGACCGCCGACCTCAACGCGGCGGCGGCCGAGATCCGCGCCTCGGCGCAGCAGCAGGCGGCCTCCGTCGAGGAGCAGTTCGCCGCCGTGCAGGAGACCGCCGCAACGGTGGATGAGATCACCCATTCCGGGGCGCAGATCTCCAAGCGCGCCAGCGAGGTCATCGCCACCGCGCAGGCGACCGCCAAGACCTCGCGGCAGGGCCTGCGCGCGGTGTCGGACACCGCCCAGGCCATGGACGCGATCCGCGAGCAGGCCGAGGCGGTGGCCGGCAACATCGTCGGCGTCTCGGAGAAGACCCAGGCGATCGGCGAGATCATCGAGAGCGTCAACGACATCTCGGAGCGCACGCACCTGCTGGCGCTGAACGCGGCCATCGAGGCGGCGGCGGCGGGCGAGAGCGGGCGCAGCTTCGCGGTGGTGGCCTCGGAGATGAAGCTGCTCGCCGATCAGGCGAAGGCGGCCACGGGCCAGGTGCGGGCGATCCTCGGGGAGATCCAGCGCGGCATCAACACCTCGGTGATGCTGACGGAGGAGGCGGTGAAGCGCTCGGCGGTGGGCAAGACGCGCTCGGACACGACGCAGCGGACCATCGAGGAGATCACGGCGCGGTTCGAGGAGAACGTGCAGACGTTCCAGCAGATCGTGGCCTCGACGAACCAGCAGCAGCTCGGGATCGAGCAGGTGATGGGGGCGCTGCAGAACATCCGTCAGGCGAGCCAGCAGACGGCGGCGGGGACGCGGCAGGTCGAGACCGCCTCGGCCAACATGACCGAGCTCGCGCAAGCGCTGATGGCGCTCGCGGAGCGGTACCGCACCTGAAGGCGCGACCCATGGCGACGGATATCCGCCAGCTGCTCCTCGCGGCCTTCGACGTCGAGCACCGGGAGCACATCACGGCGATCCGGGCGGCGCTCCGCGCCGACGCGCCCGACTGGAACGACGTGTTCCGCCGGGCGCACAGCCTGAAGGGCGCCTCCCGCGCCGTCGACCTGCCCCCGGTGGAGGCGGTCTCGCACCGGCTGGAGACGCTGTTCGAGCGGGTCCGCACCGGCGGCATGGCGCTGGACCGCGAGGCCGCCTCGGCGGTGGAACTCGCCCTCGACCGGATCGAGGCCTACGTCGCGGGCCTCGACGGCGGCACCGGCCCGGACATGCCGGGTGACGGGCTCGACGCGCTGGGCCGGCTCCTCGGCCTGACCCCGAGCGCGGCCCCGCCCCCCGCCGCGCCGGCGTCGCCGCCTCCCCCGCCTGCGCCCACGCCCCAGCCCGCTCCTGCCCCCGCCCCGAAGAAGCCCGCGCCGGAGCGTCCGGCCGAGCCGCAGGAGCCCGCCGCCGCCTTCCTGCGGGTGCCGGCGGAGACGGTGGCCGCGCTCCTGCGGGCCAGCGCCGACCTTTCCACGACCCTCTCCGCCAAGGCCTCGGTGGCCGAGGGGATGGGCCGGATCGCCGCCGCCCTGCGCGACCTTCAGGCCAAGGCCGACGCCCTCGACCAGGCTGGGCCGGGGCAGCGGGCGGTGGCCGCCGGCCTCGCGACCCTGGCGCGGGAGGCCGCCGAGCACGCGCGGCGGCAATCGGCCTCCCTCGGCGCCGTCGAGGGCGCGGCGGCGCGGGTGCGCGCCGAGACGGAACGCCTCGCCCTGGTTCCGGCCGAGACGGTGCTCGGCCCACTCGCCCGCACGATCCGCGACACGGCACGCGAGCAGGGCCGCGAGGTCGATCTCGCCGTCACCGGCCTCGACATCCCGGTGGAGCGCGCGACCCTTCAGGCGCTGAAGGATCCCCTGCTCCACGCGCTGCGCAACGCCCTGAGCCATGCGTGGCAGCCGCCGGAGATTCGTCGCTCGGCGGGCAAGCCGGACACGCTCGGCCTCGTGCTGGAAGTCGCCCTGCGCGGCGGGCGGCTGCGGGTGGCGGTCCACGACGACGGGCCGGGGCCGGACCTCGGCCGGATCGAGGCGGTGGCGCGGGAACGCGGGCTCCTCGCCCCCGAATCCACCCCCGACGCGGAGACGCTGCTGCGCCTCGTCTTCGAGCCGGGCTTCTCCACGGCGGACGCCATCGACACCCTGTCGGGCCGGGGCTACGGCCTCTCCGTCGCCGCCGACGCCGCGCGCTCGCTCCAGGGCAGCGCCCGGCTGGAGCCGCGCTCCCCCGCCGGCACGAGCCTCGTCTTCAGCCTGCCCCTGTCGGCGGCGCGGCGCAGCCTGCTCCTCGTGGAGGCCGGCGGGCATACCTGCGCCCTGCCCTCGGCGGCGGTGGAGCGGCTGGTGCGCCTGCCCCGCGCCGACCTGCCCCTCTCCATGGGCCGCACCGTCCTGCCCGCCGAAGGCGACGGCGAGGCCCTGCCCATCGCCGACCTCGCCGCGATGCTCGGCGCCGCGCCCGATCCCGACGCCGCCCGGCTGACCGCCATCGTCCTGCGCTCGGAGCACGGACGGGCGGCGATCGCGGTCGACCGCCTGAGCGACGTGCGCTCCCTCCTCGTCCTGCCCGCGCCCGAGGTCGGGGGCGATTCCGGGCTGATCGGCGGCACCGCGATCCTGCCGGGCGACCGGCCGGTCCTCGTCCTCGACCCGGACGGCCTCGCCGCGCGTGCGGGAGCGGCCGGAACCCAGGGGCAGGCGCCACGTTCGGACCCGCACACCACGCCGAAACCCGGCGGGCGTGCCACCGGGCGCACGACGATCCTCGTCGTGGACGATTCGATCACCACCCGCACCTTGGAGAAGGGCATCTTGGAGGCGGCAGGCTACCGTGTCGTCGTCTGCGTGGACGGACAGGACGCCCTCGACCGGCTGCGCGCCGAGGTCGAGCCGGTGGACCTCGTGCTCGCCGACGTGGAGATGCCCCGCCTCGACGGGTTCGGCCTGCTCAAGGCCCTGCGCGCCGACGAGCGCTTCGCCCGCCTGCCGACGGTGCTGATGACCTCGCGCGGCGACGCCGAGGACGTGGCGCGCGGCCTCGACCTCGGGGCCGACGCCTACCTGACCAAGCAGAGCTTCGACCAGCGCAAGCTCCTCGACACGATCGGACAATTGCTGTGACCCGGCCCGCTTTCGCCCGAGAAGCTCCCGAAGGAGACCTGCCGTGAGTCCCGTCCGGGTGATGATCGTCGAGGACAGCCTCGTGGTGCGGGAGCTGCTGCGCTACATCGTTTCGCGCGATCCCCGGCTCGAACTCGTCGCGGCGGTCGCCTCCGGGGAGGAGGCCCTGGCGTCGATCGCCAGCAATCGCCCCGACGTGATCTCGATGGACATCCGCCTGCCCGGCATCGACGGGCTGGAGACCACGCGGCGGATCATGGCCGAGCGGCCGACCCCCATCGTCGTCATCGCCGACGCGGTGGAGGATTCCTCGCTCCACATCTCGATGAACGCGCTCCGGGCCGGCGCCCTCTCCGTGGTGGAGAAGCCCGTCGCCACGACCCATGCGGGCTATGAATCGGTCGCGGGCGAAATCTGCACGCAATTGCGCATCATGGCCCAGGTGCCGGTGATCCGGCGCCGGCCGATCGGCGCGGAATGGGCCGGGCGCACGGCACCCGCCGCCGCCGCCCCGTCACCGATGCCCGTCGTGCCGGGCCAGTCGCCGAGCGTCTTCGGCATCGCCGCCTCGACGGGCGGGCCGCCGGCGCTCGCCAAGGTGATCGGCGCGCTGCCCGAGACCTTCCCCCTGCCGATCCTGCTGGTGCAGCACATGGGTCCGGCCTTCATGGAAGGCTTCGCCGCGTGGCTCGATAGCGTGGTCGCCCTGCCCGTGGGCCTCGCCCGCGACGGCGAGCGCGCGGAGCCCGGCCGGGTCTACGTCGCCCCCGGCGACCGCCACCTCGAACTCGGTTCCAACCGGGTGCTGCGGGTGGTCGAGACCCCCGCCGTTTCGGGCCAGCGCCCGGCGGCGACGGTGCTGTTCCGCTCCATCGCCCGGCAGGCGGGGGCCTCGGCCATCGGCGCCCTCCTGACCGGCATGGGCGAGGACGGCGCGGCGGGCCTCCTCGACATGCAAGCGGCCGGCGCCCAGACGGTGGCCGAGCACGAGAGCACGGCGGTGGTCTACGGGATGCCGGCGGCGGCCGTGCGCCTCGGCGCGGCGCGCGCGGTGTTGCCCCTCGACCGGATCGCCGCGCATGTCCAGCGCATCGCCATGCCGGGGACGCTGCCGTGACGGCTGCCGCCGCAGGCGAGCCGGCGCGGATCCTCCTCGTCGAGGATTCCGAGACCCAGGCCCTCGAATTGCGGCTGTTCCTCGAAGCCAATGGCTTCGGTGTGTCGCGCTGCGCCAGCGCCGAGACCGCGCTCGACGCCCTCAACGAGGCGCAGCCCGACCTCGTGGTGGCCGATTACCACCTGCCCGGCATGAACGGCGACGAGCTGATCCGGCAGATGCGCCTGTCGCTGCGCACCCGGGCCCTGCCGGTGCTGATGCTGACGGGCGGCAGCGGCGGCGAGCGCCAGGGACTGGAGAGCGGCGCCGACGCCTACCTGCCGAAATCCGCCGACCGCGACCTGATGATCCTGCGCATCCGTGCCCTGCTGCGCGAGCGCCGGGCCGGGGGCGACGACAACCCCGGCGCGGCGGCCTTCCGCCGGGGCCGCGTCCTCGTCATCGACGGCAGCGCCACCTACCGCACCTTCCTCGCCGGCCTCTTGGGCCAAGACGGGCATCAGGTCACGGTCGCCGAGAGCGCCGGGGCGGCCCTGGCCGCCCTCGACGGCGACGGCAACGCCTTCGATTGCGTGACCCTCGACCTGCTGGGTCACGATTACGACGGGCTGACCCTCTGCGCGGAGATCGGCCGGCGGCGGGAGGGCGCGGCCGGGGCGGGCTTCCACCTCGTCGCCATCTCCGGCAGCGACCCGGCCAAGGATTTCCTCGTCCAGGCCTTCGCGGCGGGCGCTGACGACGTCATCTCGAAGACCGACGCGGAGGTGCTGGCGCTACGGGTGCGCGGCTACGTCCGCCGCCGCCTGCTGGAGGAGGACGACCGCCGCATCGCGGGGGAGTTCGGGCAGCGGGAGCGCGCCGTTGAGCGGGCGCTGGCCGAGGCCGAGGCCGCCGAGGCGCGGGCGAGCCTCGCCGACGCCCTGGAACGGGCGAACCAGGACCTCGCCGACGCCAACCGCCGCCTCACCGACGCCCAGGCGAAGCTGGTCCAGGCCGCGAAGATGGCCTCCCTCGGCGAGCTGGTCGCGGGCATCGCGCACGAGATCAACAACCCGCTGGCCTTCATCCTGGCGCACCAGGGCACGGTCGAGCGCGTGCTGGGCGAACTCCCCACCACCGGGGATCCCACTGCCGCCCGCGCCATCGAGAAGGCGCGCAGCCGCGTCGGCGCCATGCGGCTCGGGCTGACGCGGATCCAGGACCTCGTCCTGAACCTGCGCAAGTTCTCACGCCTCGACGAGGGCGAGCGTTCCCTGGTGAACGTGCCCGAGGCGATCGAGACTGTGCTTGCCCTGTTGCAGCACAAGCTCGGGGACCGGATCGCAGTGGAGCGCACCTTCTCCGGGCGGCCGGAGATCCACTGCACCCCGGCGCTGCTCAATCAGGTGGTGATGAACATCCTCGGCAACGCCGCCGACGCGATGCCGGAGGGCGGCACGATCCGCGTGACCACCCGCTCGGACAACGCCTGCGACGAAATCCGCATCAGCGACACCGGCCCCGGTATTCCCGAGGATCTGCGCGAGAAGATCTTCGAGCCGTTCTTTACCACGAAGCCGGTCGGGGCTGGTACGGGCCTCGGTCTGGCGATTGCATACAGCGTCGTTCAGGCGCATAGCGGCTCGCTGACTGTGGAGACGGCCCCAGGGGGAGGTGCCTGCTTCGTGATCGGGATTCCGCGGCAGGCGGCGCGCGCACATGAGTGACATCGGGGGAGGTCTTTCGGCTCGCACGGGCACGATTCTGGCTGTCGATGACGAGCCCGACATCCTCATCGCCCTCGAGGACCTGTTCGAGGATTCCTACCGCGTCCTGACCGCGAGCCGGCCCGCCGACGCCCTGGACATCCTCCGCGCCGAACCGGACATCGCCGTCATCGTCTCCGACCAGCGGATGCCCGGCCTGACCGGCGACGCCCTGCTCGCCGAAGCCCGCGCGTTCCACGACGCGCAGGCGATCCTCCTCACCGGATATGCCGACATCACCGCCGTGATCGCGGCCCTCAACCGGGGCGGCATCGTCGGCTACGTGACCAAGCCGTGGGACCCCGGCATCCTGCGCGGCACCGTCGCCCAGGCCTACCAGCGCCACCAGCTCGGGCGCGACCTCGCCACCGAGCGCGCCCTGCTGCGCGGCCTCCTCGACCACGCCGCCGACGCGATCAGCTTCAAGGATGCAGGCGGGCGCTTCGTGCGCCTCAACGCGCGCAAGGCCACCCTCCTCAAGCGCGACCTGCCCGATTGCCTCGGCCTGCGCGAGGCCGACCTGCCCGAACCCAAGGCCCAGGCCGAGGCCTCCGCCGACGACGAGGCGATGCGCCTCGGCACGGTGGCGGAGACCCTCGTCAGCGAGGGGCCGCCCGGCGCTGAGACGTGGAGCCACTTCACCCGCGTGCCGATCCGCGACGCCAGCGGCGCGGTCTCGCATCTCGCGGTGATCGAGCGGGACGTCACCGAGCAGAAGAGCCTGGAGGCGCGGCTGCGCCAATCGGACAAGATGCAGGCCCTCGGTACGCTCGCCGGCGGCATCGCCCACGACTTCAACAACCTGCTCACCGCGATCCTCGGCAGCCTCGAACTCGCGGCGCCGAAGGTCGCCGACCTGCCGCGCGTCCAGCGCCTGATCGAGAACGCCCGGGGGGCGGCCGAGCGCGGCGCGTCCCTCACCAAGCGTCTCCTCAGCTTCAGCCGCGCCCACGACCTTCAGGCGCGGGCCACCGACGTGAACGCCCTGATCGAGGGCATGAGCGAGCTGTTCAAGAGCAGCCTCGGCGGGCTCGTCGCCGTCAGCACCGACCTCGCCCCCGACCTCCCCGCCGCGCAGGTCGACCCCGACCAGCTCGAACTGGCGGTGCTCAACCTCTGCATCAACGCCCGCGACGCGATGCCGGACGGCGGCCGGATCACCATCGCCACGCGGCAGATGGCGATCAACGGCGATCCCGAGATCGGGGACGGGGCCTACCTCGCCATCCGCGTGAGCGACGAGGGCACCGGCATCCCGGAGGAGATCCTGCGCCGGGTCTGCGAGCCGTTCTTCACCACCAAGGCTGTGGGACAGGGCACGGGCCTCGGCCTCGCCATGGTGTTCGGCCTCGCCCAGCAATCGAAGGGGCGGCTCGTCATCGAGAGCGAGGTCGGCAAGGGCACGCGGGTGGAACTCGCCCTGCCCTTCGCGGCCTCGGCGCCGGAGGTGGACGAGGCCAGGGAGCCAGCCGCGCCCGCCGCCGCCCGCCCGGCCCGGATCCTCGTGGTCGATGACGACCCGGAGGTCCGCCACGTCACCGCCTCGTTCCTGTCGGGCTTCGGCTACGACGAGACCGAAGCCGGCAACGGCCTCACCGCCCTCGACCTGCTGAACCGGGAGCGGTTCGACCTCGTGGTCGCCGACCTCGCCATGCCGGGCATGAGCGGGGTGGAGCTCGCCTCCGAGGTGAAGGCCCGCCTGCCCGGCATGCCGGTGCTGATCCTCACCGGCCATGCCGAGGCGATGCAGATCCCGGCGGACCTGCCGGTGCTGGCCAAGCCGTTCCGCTCGGCCGACCTCGCCACCCGCGTCTCGGCCCTGCTCGATCCCGGCCGGGCGGCCTGACGCCCGGTCTCGGCGCGCCCCGCATGTCCGACGAGTCCCCCCCGGCTGTCCCCGATCAGCGCCTCAGCCGCCTGATCGTGCGCGACTTCCGCAACCATGCCGACCTCGACCTGAAGCCGGGGGCGCGCCTCGTCGCCCTGGTGGGGGAGAACGGGGCGGGCAAGACCAACATTCTGGAAGCAATCTCCCTCTTCGCCCCCGGGCGGGGCCTGCGCCGGGCCGAATTCTCGGCCATGGCGCGCAACGGCGGGCCGGGGGGCTTCGCCGTCTCCCTCACCCTCGACCGGGACGGGGCCGAGCACCGCCTCGGCACGGGCATGGAGCCGCCGGGCTTCGACGGGCGGGCGAGCCGCCTGTGCCGGGTCGATGGCGCCGCCGCCTCCTCGCCCGTGGCGTTCAGCGAGTTCTTCCGGGTGGTGTGGCTCACCCCCGATTTCGATGCCCTGTTCCGGGGGCCGGCGGGCGACCGACGCCGCTTCCTCGACCGGCTGGTGCTGGCCGTCGATGCCGGCCACGGCACGCGGGTCTCGGCCCTGGAACGGGCGCTCCGCTCCCGCAATCGCCTGCTGGAGGAGCCGGGCCAGGATGCCCGCTGGCTCGACGCCATCGAGCGGGAGATCGCCGAACTCGGCGTCGCGGTGGCGCTGGCCCGCCGGGAGACGGTGGAACGCCTGGATCGCCTCATCGCCCAGAGCCGCGACGACGCGCAGCCCTTCCCCTGGGCCTCGGTGCGCCTCGAAGGCGACCTCGACGATCTCGTCGCCGTCTGGCCCGCCATCGAGGCCGAGGACCGCTTCCGGCAGGCCCTGCGCCAGGGCCGCCCCCGCGACCGGGCGGCGGGGCGCACCCTCAGCGGGCCGCAGACCAGCGACCTCGTGGTCCGCCACGGCCCCAAGGACGTGCCGGCGGGCACGGCCTCCACGGGGGAGCAGAAGGCGCTGCTGATCGGCCTCGTCCTCGCCCATGCGCGGCTGGTGCGGGCAATGAGCGGCATCGCCCCGGCGATCCTGCTCGACGAGGTTGCCGCCCATCTCGACCCGCGCCGCCGGCTCGGCCTGTTCGAGGCGCTGGACGCCCTCTCCGGCCAGGTCTGGATGACCGGCACCGACCCGGAGGCCTTCGCTCCGGCGGGGGCGATGATCGAGACCGTCCGCATCGGCCATTGAGCCGCCGGGCGACCGCACCACATTGGCACCACCCGAACACGGAAGCGACGAGACCATGGCCAAGCCCGTCCACAGCATGATCCGCGTGCGCGATGAGGCGCGTTCCCGCGACTACTACGCCCGCGCCTTCGGCCTGGAGCCGGCCGACCGGTTCGACTTCCCGGATTTCACCCTGCTCTACCTGAAGGACCCGTCCTCGCCGTTCGAGCTGGAGCTGACGGTCAACAAGGACCGGGAGAAGCCCTACGACATTGGCGACGGCTACGGGCACATCGCCTTCGTGGTGGACGATCTCGAAGCCGAGCACGCCAAGCACAAGCAGGCGGGCTTCACCGTCACCGACGTGAAGACCCTCGAGCACGGCGAGACGCAACTCGCGACGTTCTTCTTCGCCACCGACCCGGACGGCTACAAGATCGAGGTCATCCAGCGTGGCGGGCGCTTCTCGTAACGCCTTCCACCCTCACACGTTTCACAGGCCAGCTTCAGGTACCATGAGAGAGACCACGCGCATCGTCTGCCTCCGGCACGGGGAATCGACCTTCAACGCCGCCCACCGGGCGACGGGGATCGACCCGGACCACCGCGATGCGCGCCTCACCCCCAAGGGCGAGGCGCAGGCGCGCGCCGCCGCCGCCGCGCTCCGCGACATCCCCTTCGACCTCGTGGTGGTCTCGCCCCTCACCCGTGCGATCCAGACCGCCGCCCTGGCGTTCGAGGGGCACCCGAGCGAGCCTCGCATCCTCGTGGAGGTGCTGCACCGGGAATGCCAGGAGAGCAGCTGCGACGTCGGCCGGGCGGCCTCCGAGCTGGCGGCGGATTTCCCGCATCTCGACATCGGGCACCTTCCGGAGGTGTGGTGGCACGCCGAGGACGGCGCGGAGACCACGTTCGGCCTGCCGATCGAGCCCCGTCACCTGTTCGACGACCGGGTGGTCGCCTTCCGGGAATGGCTGCGGGCGCGGCCGGAGCGCACCATCGCGGTGGTGGGCCACGGCACGTTCTTCTACCACCTGACCGGCACGTTCCTCGAGAACTGCGCCACGATCGAACTGGATCTCGATGCGGAGCCGGTGGTGGCTTGAGTGCCGCCCCTCCCCGTCATTGCGAGGTACGAAGCAATCCAGGGCCGCTCCACAATCGGAAGCGGCCCTCCCGCCCCTGGATTGCTTCGCTGACGCTCGCAATGACGTCGTGCTTGTCGGTGGCGCGTCCCTACTTCGCGCCTCCATCCACCGTGATCGTCTCACCCGTGATGTAGGCCGCCCCGGCGCCGAGGAAGAAGATCGCCTCCGCGATGTCCTCCGGCGTCGCCAGCCGCGCGAGCATGGTCCGGTCGAGGGTGGCGGCCTTGCGCTCGGCGGGCCATGCGCTGGTCCAGGGCGTCTCCACGAGGCCCGGCGCCACGGCGTTCACGCGGATCTCCGGCGCCAGCGCCCGTGCGAGGCTGCGGGTGAGGTTGATCAGCCCCGCCTTGCTCGCCGAGTACGCGATGGATGAGCCCCGCCGCCCGAGACCCGCCACGGAGGCGGTGTTGACGATGGCCCCCCGCGTCTCCCGCAGGGCCCCGGCGGCGGCGCGGGCGCAGCGATATGGCCCGACGAGATTCGTGGACAGGATCGTGTCCCAGAACGCCTCGGTCATCGCGTCGAGATCCTCGAAGGCGATGGGCGCCGTGGTGCCGGAGGTGCCGGCATTGTTCACGAGCACGTCGAGCCCGCCGAGGCGGTCGATGGCCTGCGCCACCATCGCCTCGGCCTCGCCGGGCTTCGAGACGTCCCCCGCCACGGCGAGGACCGACAGCCGCTCCGCCTCGGCGGCGCCGCGTGCATCGTCGGGCAGGTGGTTGAGGGCGACCCTCGCGCCGTTGCGGGCGAACAGGGCGACGGTGGCGAGCCCGATGCCGGACGAGGCGCCCGTCACGAGCACCCGCTTGCCTGAGAGGTCGGCGCCGATCATGTGCCCTCCATCCGGCCGATCCCGGCCATGGCCGCCTTGAGCGCCAGGAGCTTGCGGTCGCGCTCGCGGAACAGGTCGGCCGGGTCGCGGCCGCCCCAGTCGAAATAGCCCCTCCCCGCCATCACCCCCGTGCGCCCCTCGGCGCAGAGGGCGTCCAGGGTCTCCGAGCGGTCGCGCTGCGGCGGGGGCGCGTAGCTGCCGTTGGCGAGCGCCCGCTGCGTGAGTTCGAGCCCGGTGAAGTCGGCCTTGGCGAGGTGCCCGAGGATCGGGATGCGCAACGACAGGCCGTGGATGATCGCCTCGTCGATCTCGCGGGGGCTGGCGTAGCCCTCGTCCAGCAGGTGGAACACCTCGGCGCTGATCGCCTGTTGGATGCGGTTGGCGATGTAGCCCGGCACGAAGCGCTTCAGCACCACGGGCTTCTGGCCGAGGCCGACCACGAGATCGCGCATCTGCGCGATCACCGCAGGATCGGTGCCGGGGCCGGGCACCACGTCCACGAGGTCGATGATGTAGGGCGGGGTGTACCAGTGCATCACCAGCGCCCGCGCCTGCCGGGAATCCGGCATCAGCGGGAAGACGTCGAGGTAGCTCGTGTTGCTGGCGAGGATCGTGTCCGCCCCGCAGAGCCGGTCGAGTTCGGCGAAGAGGGCGCGCTTCGCCTCCGGGTTCTCGGTGATCGCCTCGATCACGAGGCCAGCCCCCGCCACCGTGGCCGCCAGATCCGCCTCGATCCGCACGGCTTGCGACAGGCGGGCCTCGTCCCACCCCTCCGGCGCGGCGCCGGCTTCGCGGAGCGTCGCGAGGGCGGAGGCCATCAGGCCGGGCACCGCCGCGCGGGTCTCGGGTCGGGTGTCGGTGAGGCGCACCCCGTGCCCGGCGAGCGCGAGGACCAGGGCGATGCCGTGTCCCATCAGCCCGCCGCCGACGACAGCGATCTCCATTCGGACGTCCTTTCCGTTTCGTGCTCTAGCGGCCATCAGACACCGCCGTCATTGCGAGCGCAGCGACGCAATCCAGGGTGGCGGGACGCTCCCGAACGCGGCGCTGCTGGATTGCTTCGCTGCGCTCGCAATGACCGGCAGGGCTTCGAGACACCTTCACACCGTGGCGATGGGGGTGGCGGGCGAGCCGACGGCGCCGGGCAGGCGCAGGGGCGGCGCGGTGAGGAGGAAGCGGTGGCGCCCGTGGGCACGCAGCCAGTCGGCCAGCGGCGTGAGGTGCCACAACTCGCCGAGATTCACCCCGAGCTTGAACAGGCAATGCTGGTGCAGGGGCAGGATGGCGCAGCCCTCGCCCCTAGCCGGGCGGGCCGGATAGGCCTCGACGGCATAGTTGTCGGCGATGAGGGCGACGAGGCCGGAGCGGGTGATCCAGTCGAGGATGCCGGGGTCGCGCCCGTCGAGCGCCGCGCAGAGATTGTGCACGAGGTCCGGGTCTGGGTTTCCGCCCATCGCGATCAGGCGTTCCGCGAAGCCGGTATGGAGGCAGACCATGTCGCCCTCCTCCACGGTGATCCCGTCCGCGTCGAGGATGCCGCGCAGCATCTCCCAGGTCACGACCGTCCTGGCGTCGCCGAGATGGGCGCGCAGGTCGATCATCACCGCCCTGCCCTGCATCCCCGCTTCGGCGAGACGTTCGATGCCGAGATGCTTCGCCCGCGAGGGATTGTTCGCGTCCTCGGCGGTGCTCGGGCCGACGATGTCCCGCCCGCCCCGGAAGCCGTTGTAGAAGGTCGGCCCCGCGCCGCGCCCGTCCGGATCGTAGAGGCAGCCGACATGGGCGAGGGAATCCCACTGCGTCGAGTATTGCAGGTGGATCACCGCGAGGTCGTCGCAGATCACGTCGCTCGCGCCGTCCACCTCCTCGCAGACGAGGAAGTTCGTCACCGGCTCGCCGTTGGCGCGCTTGGTCGGGGTGATGCGCGGCGGGTGGCGGCGGGCGTTCAGGACGTTGCCGCCCGGCAGGTCGAGGGGCAGGCTGAGGCAGAAGGTCAGGCCCTCGCGCACCTCCGCGACGCCCTGGAGCACCTTCTGCGGCGTCAGCAGGTTGAGCCGGCCGCGCTCGTCGTCGGGGCCGAAATCGCCCCAGGTCGAGCCCTCCGGCCGGCGGGTCCAGCGCGGGTTCATCGGCGTCTCCCCTCGCGCGCCGTCTGTGCGGCGTCACGGGCACTGTCCCGCGCCCGGAGGCGCGGGACAAGGGGCCTCACTCCATGACGGGGGCGAGTTTCTTGACGCTCTGCACGTCTTCTCCCAGCCACGCCGCGTTCTTGGCGGTCCCGTCGAAGGTCGCGCTGGTCTTGAACAGCTCGTACTTGCCTTCGAGGGCGTAGGGCTTCGAGCGCGACAGCAGCTCGGCCACCTTCGCCTTGTCCATCGGCTGGAAGGTCTTCACCGCCTCGAAGGCCTGATCCAGATCGCGCTGGTTCTGGATGCCGGTGATCACCACCGAGACCGGCAGATTCAGGGAGAAGTGCAGGTACTCGATCGGCTTGATCGGCGCGTCCGACTTCAGGATCACCCCGTCGCCGAAGGTCTTCATCGCCAGCGGCGCGATGCCCTCGCGCACGAGATGCGGCAGCACGAGGTGGCCGAACGAGCGGAAATGCGCGTCCATCACGTTGAGTGGCATCTGGCAGGAATCGAAGTGGAAGCCCCGCTCCTGCGCGACCGACAGCATCTGCAGGTGGATGCGCGGATCCTTGTGGCCGGTGAAGCCGATGTAGCGGAGCTTGCCCTGCTTCTTCGCCTCCATGAACCCTTCCATGGCGCCACCTTCGGCGAAGACACGGTCGGGATCGTCGAAGCGCAGGATCTCGTGGTGCTGCACGAGGTCGATATGGTCGGTGCGCAGGCGCCGCAGGGATTGCTCGATCTGCTTGAGGGCTTCCTCCTTGGTCCGCCCGTCCATCTTGGACATCAGGAAGACCTTGTTGCGGTAGCCGTTCTGCTCCAGGGCGATGCCCATCCGCTCCTCGGAGCGGCCCTGATTGTAGTCCCAGCAATTGTCCATGAAGGTGATGCCGCGGTCGATGCCGGCATGGATCAGCCGGGTCGCCTCGTCGTCGGTCACGGCACTCTTGCCGAGGTGGAACCCGCCCATGCCGATGGCCGAGATCTTCTCGTCGGTCTTGCCGAAGGTCCGGTAGAGCATCTCGCCCCGGCGCTCGCCCGGATCGGTGACGAGCGGCAGGTCGGCCGGGTCCTGCGGCCGGGTGTTGGGCAGTCCGGGGTCGCTCACGGCCGCCCCCGCAGGGCTCGCGGCGGCAAGGCCGGCGCCGAGGGCAGCGCCCTTGAGGAAGTCGCGGCGTTCCATGTCGGTCTCCGTGAGGGTCGCTTCGGGTCTGTCATCGGGGCGCTCCGGGCTATGGGGATCAACCGCCGCGGGGCGTCATCGTTCGGCGGCGCGGGCGAGACGCTCCGCCGCGTGCAGGAGGCGCAGGGCCGCGCAGGCAGCGCCGTAGCCGTTGTCGATGTTCACGACGGTGATGCCCGGCGCGCAGCTCGCGAGCACCGAGTTCAGGGCGGTGTGCCCGCCCTCCGCGACGCCGTAGCCGACGGAGGTCGGCACCGCGATCACGGGGGAGGCGACGAGGCCGCCCACGACGCTCGGCAGGGCGGCATCCATCCCCGCCGCCACGATGACGATGGGGTGGGCGCGGATCTCCTCGACCCGCTGGGTCAGCCGCCACAGGCCGGCGACGCCGACATCGGCGATGAGGGTCGCGCCCCGGCCCTGGTAGTGCAGCGTGCGCAGGGCCTCGCGGGCGACGGGCACGTCCGAGGTGCCGGCCGCCACGACCGCGACGGCGGGCACCGCCTCCACCGGGCGCGGCTCGCCGAAGAAGGCGGTGCGCGAGACCGGGCAATAATCGAGGGCCCGGCGGTGGTGGCCCTGCAGGGCGTCGAGCTTGTCGGCATCCAGGCGGGTGAGGAGGAAGCGGGCGCCCCGCTCGGCGGCTGCGTCGAGGATGGCGTCGATCTGCGCCGCCGACTTGCCGGCGCAGTAGATCGCCTCTTCGAGGCCGATCCGCTCGGCCCGGCCGAAATCGAGGGTGATCTCATCCCTGACGCTCATGGACGCCCTCCCCCGCTCATCCCACGCACGACGTCATTGCGAGCGGAGCGAAGCAATCCAGCCGGCACTGCCTCATCCGGATAAATCGCGGCCTGGATTGCTTCGGCTCCGCCTCGCAATGACGAGGCGATTTCATTCGTCGCCGAGGTCTGTCCGGCCAGGATTTCAGGAGTGGGCGCCGCCCTGGTTTGCTTTGCCGCGCTCGCGAAGACGGAAGGGGCGCTCACGCCGCGTCTCCGGTGAGGAAGGCGCTGCCGACCTTGTAGGGCAGGAAGCGCACGCCGCCGCCGACGAGGCCCGCAGGGGCCGCCGCCGCGATCCGGCCGGCGAGGTCGTCCCGCGTGGATGCGTCGAGGGCGGCGAGGCTCGCGGGGTCGAGCTCGATCGCCACCCCCGCCGCGCGGACGCGGCAGCGCACGGCCCGGCGGGCATCGCCCGCCCCGAGGGCGCCGCCGACCATCCCCTCCACCGCATGGATGAAGGCGAGCGTCTCCGGCTCGATCCGCAGGCCGGTCTCGACGCGGCTCGACAGGCAGGGCGCGGAGGGCAGTTCCGCCACGTCGCCGAGGCCGAGATCGCGGGCGAGCGCCCGCACGGCGGACTTGTCGAGCCCCGCCTCGACATAGGGGTGGCGCACCCCGTGCTCGCGGGCGGCATCGAGGCCGGGGCGGTACTCGCCGAGGTCGTTCAGGTTCGCGCCCGACACCATCTGCCGGTCCGTCACCGTGCGGATCGTGCCGTAGAGGTTCGTCTTGCAGAAGAAGCAGCGGTTCACCGGGTTCGCCCGGTAGCGGGGATCGTCGAACTCCCCGGCCTGCACGACGGTCAGCGCCCAGCCCTCGCGCTCGGCCTCGCGCCGCACCCGCGCCGTCGCCTCGGCGGGCACGGCGGGCGAGGCGGCGTGGACCATGGCGGCGCCGTCCCCGAGCACCCGGTGGCTCAGGGCGGCGAGTGTCAGGCTGTCGACGCCGCCGCTTACCGCGACGGCGAGCGGGCCAATCTCGGTCAGCACCTCTTCGAGGCGTGTCATTCCCCGTCTCCCTGGTCGAGGGCGATGCGCTCGGCCGTCCGGCGCAGGCGGGCGCGGGCGGCGTGGTCCTCACCCGCGAGGGCGTCGTCGGCCTCGGCCTTGGCGGTGCGCCCGCCCGGCCGCATCACGCGCTTCACCCGGACCTCCCGGCCTTCCACCTCGACGCTCACGCTGTCCCGCTCCAGGGCGATGCCGGCTTCCTTGCGGTAACGCAGGCCGATCGTCGTGGTCTCGCGGAAGCAGGCGCCGATGGCCGCGTCGAGGGCGTCGGCGCGGGCGAGCACGCGGACATGGGTCATCATCCGGCCCTTCTTGCCGAAGACCGGCATCTGCACCGCGTCGAGCACCGCCTCGTGGGCGCGGATCCGGTCGAGGCCCTGCGCCAGGTCCTCGGCGGTCTGGTCGTCCACCTCGAACTCGACGATGCCGATCTCCCGCGCTCCGGCGGGCCAGTGCGCGGCGCCTTCCTCGAAGGCGAGCACGCGTAGGCAATTGCTGATGCCCGGCAGGCGCCGTGTGCCGAAGCCGGTGCCGGAGCGGGCGAGCACCCGCGCGCCCGGCGCCCGTCTGGTCCCCCCGCCGCAGAGGTGGCGCAGGATCGCGGCGCCGGTCGGCGTCACGCGCTCGCCGTGGATGCCGTCATCGATGAGGGCGAAGCCGTCGAGGAGCAGCGTCGTGGCCGGCGCCGGGACCGGCAGGGGGCCGTGCTGCGTCTTCACCCGCCCGCCGCCGAGCGGCAGGGCCGAGACCGTCCAGGCGCTCGCATCGAGGGCCGCCACGATATGGGCGGTGGCGACGATGTCGGCGATGGAATCCCAGGCGCCGACCTCGTGGAAAGCGACCTGATCCACCGGGATGCCGTGGACCCGCCCCTCGGCCTCGGCGAGATGCCCGAAGATCGCCAGGGCGTGCCGCGCCACCTCCGGCGCGAGGTCCGCCCGGCGCAGCCCATCGCGGATCTCGGCCCAATGCCGGTGGGCGTGAGGGTGGTGATGCCCGTGATGGGCGTGATCATGGTGATGGCCGTGATCGTGCCCGTGATCGTGGTGGTGTCCGTTCTCCTCGGCCGGGCGCCCGTCGCGCGTCACCGCGAAGCGGCGGCCGGTGAGGATGCCGTCGGAATGCGCGGAGAGGGTGCAGGCGACGCGGGCCGCCGCATCCGGCGCGGCCTCGGCCAGCGCAGCGCGCACGCTGCGGGCGACCCCGGCCTCGTGCTCGGGGAAGGCGTCGAGGAGAGCGGCCACGACCATGTCGCCGGCGACGCCGCCCAAGGCATCGAGATGGATCTGCATCCCGCCAGAGGTCGGGCGCCCGGCGGTTTTGTCGAGGGCGACATCGCGCCCTATCGGTGCCTTCGTGCCTTCTCCGCCACGGCTTGGCCGAAGGCCGCCACGAGGGGCCGGTTGACGTCGCTCGCGGCGGTGTCGTGCTCGGCGTGCCACTGGACGCCGAGCGCGAAGCCCGGCGCCCCGTCGATGCGGATCGCCTCGATGGTCCCGTCCTCCGCGATGCCCTCGACGACGATGCGCTCGCCCTTTTCGCGGATGCCCTGCCCGTGGAGGGAATTCACGCGGATCCGGTCGCGGCCGATCAACTGGGCGAACACGCCGCCCTCCGTCAGCGTCACGTCGTGGCGATCCGCGAACAGCACCTCGAAATCCGGGTGCAGCTCGCCGTTCGGCAGGCGCGGCATCCGGTGGTTGAGCCGCCCCGGCAGGTCGCGGATCTCCGGGTCGAGGGTGCCGCCGAAGGCGACGTTCATCTCCTGGAAGCCCCGGCAGATGCCGAACAGCGGCACCCCGCGCGCCACGCAGGCCTCGACCAGCGGGAGGGCCAGGGCATCGCGGGATTCGTCGTAGGGCTCGTGGGCGGGGTCCGCCGGCAGGCCGAAGCGGCGGGGATGGACGTTCGCCCGGCCGCCCGTGAGCAGCACGCCGTCCACCGTGTCGAGCAGGTCGCCGAGATCCGTCACCTGCGGACACCCGGCGAAGACCAGAGGCAGGGCACCCGCCACCTCGGCCAGGGCGCGCAGGTTGTTCATGCCCACGATCTGGGCCGGGAAGCGATCCTCGAGCAGGCGCGCATTGCCGATCACGCCGATTACGGGCCTGCCCATCCTCGCACCGCTCTCCCCGTCGACTGTATTTCGCATACGGAGGTAAGCGCGCCGGGGTTCGGGCGCTACCCCGGGGCCGACACGATCCCGAGCGCCCGCGCCTCCTCAAGCAGGATCTCGGCCACGCGCTCCGGCGCTTCCTCGTGCGCCAGATGGCCGAGGCCGCGCACCAGCTTCACCCGCGCATCGGGCAGGCGCTTGGCGAGGTCGAAGGCGGTGTCGGGGGAAATCGCCTTGTCGTCGCCGCCGACTATCAGGAGCGTCCGCGTCGCGAGCCTCGGCAGATCGCGGTGCAGCCGGTCCAGATCCCAGTTCGCCATCATGCCGAGGGCCCCCCGGACATGCCCGGCGCGGGCGAAGAGCCGCCGGTAGAGGTCGAGCCCCACCGGGTCGAGGCGCGAGCCCGTGCCCTCGATCAGCCGGCGCACGGCGGCGCTGTCGGCGGTCCAGGCGAAGAGGCGCGGGGTGAAGGGGTTCAGGAACAGCAGCCGCGCCATGCTCGGGAACAGGAAGCTCGCCGCCCCCGGCAGCGGCGCCAGCGCCCCGTTGAACGCCGCGAACAGGCGTGGGCCGACCATCCCGTCGAGACACATCCGCGCCAGGATCGCCGCCCCGGCCGAATGGCCCGCCACGATGGCGGGCGCCACCCCGAGACCCTGCACCAGGGCCGAGACCGCCTTCGCCATGCCCGGCAGGGAGAGCGTGCCATCCGGCATCGGATCGGTGAAGCCGTGGCCGGGCAGATCCGGCGCGATCACCCGGAACGGGCCGGCGAGCAGCGGCGCGAAGCCCCGCCAGGAATGGTTGGCCGCTCCCGTGCCATGCAGGAGCAGGAGCACGGGCGCGTCGGCCGGGCCGAATTCCTGGACATGCCAGGAGAGGCCGCCGGCCGTCACGAAGCGGCTCGCCACGCGGTGGGGCCAATCGTGGCCGTCCCGCTCCCAATCCGGCCGGTCTCGGGTGTCGACACTCACAGCACGGGCCTCGCAAAAATCGCCGGGTGGATCGCCCGATCTTGCCGCATCGCAGCATGGCGGGGCAAGGCGACCGCAGGTCCGGCGTTATCGTTCATGGGCGGAAGTATTTCGTAAGGCATTGGCAAACCATGCGATCTCCGCATGGCACGGGTGATCTGCGGGTGCTTGTTGCGATGCGGGATGGGGCGCACCCTAGCGTCACTCAACAAGAACATGCGCCCCCACCTCAGGAGCAGGTCATGATACCTCTCGTCCACACCAGCCAGCACGCCACCGCCGGCTTCGGCGGCTGGAACTTCGCCGCCTTCCTGCGCGGGGCGTTCGAATCCTGGATCTCTCATCACCAGCGCCTCGCCGATCTCGGCATCGCCGGCGAGCCGTAGGCCCCTCACCGGATCGCCTTCACGGCGGCGCCGATGGCGCCGCTGTCGAGCCGGGGCAGCGCGAGGTAGCGCGCCGCCATGGCCTCGGCCATGGCCTTCGCGCCGCCGCCCCTGGCGCCGGTATCCACCACCAGGGCCGGGAGCCCCGCCTGCCGGAGGGCGCGGGCCGCCTGCAACGCCTCGTCGCCGGCCCTCGCCCGTCCGCCCGCCCCGTCGCGGGCAACGTTGGCCCGCCCATCCGTCAGCACCACCACGACGGCGTTGCCCCCGCCCCGGCGCACGCCGAGCGCGACTGTGAGCGCGGCGTCGAGCCCGGAGGCCAGGGGCGTGCCCCCGCCACCGGGCAACCCCGCGAGGCCGCGCTTCGCCCGCGTGAGCGAGCGCGTCGGCGGCAGGACGAGATCCGCCCCCGTCCCCCGGAACGCCACCAGCGCGACCCGGTCCCGCCGGACATAGGCTTCCGCGAGTAGTGCCTCGACGGCGCCCTTCGCCTCGGCGAGCCGTTCGAGGGCAGCCGAGCCCGAGGCATCGACGCAGAACACCGTGGTCGTCTCGACCCTTCGACGCAGCTTGCGGATGCGCAGGTCGTCCCGCCGGATCGTGAGGCGACCCTCGCCCTGGCGCAGGCGCTGCCAGGGGGCAGCGGCGCGCAACGTCGCCAGGAGATCGAGGCGGCCCCGTCGCGGGTCGCCGGGCCGGTGGCCCACCGGCCGCCCGGTGCGCGACACCGCCTCCGGCCGGCCGCCCCGCCCCGCCCTCGCGTCCGACCGGCGCAGGCCCCCGGCGAGCAGCAGGTCGAGGAGGCGCGGGGGAATGGCCGCGCGCACGGCATCCAGCACCACATCCTCCGGCGGCGCGGGCTCGCGCTCCTCGCCCTGCCCCGGCGGGGTTTCCTCGCGCTCGTTCTCCGGCGGTGCCTCCGGCGGCGGCGCAGGTTCGGGCAGACGCTCGGCGCGGGGGGCGAGGACGAGCCGCGCCGCCGTGACGGCCGCGTTGTCCGTGGCCAGCGCCCGCGCCACCCGCAGGGCCAGGATCGGCGCGCGGGGCGAGGCGATGCCGAAGGCCGATGCGAGGGTGCACAGCATCGCGACCGGATCGGCCTCCTCCACCTCCGGTTCCTCCGCCGCGCGACCCTCGGTGAGGGCGACGCGCGGCGGGACGGAATCGAGGTCGATGCGGAAGGCGAGCCTGTCGGCCAGGGCGACGGGCGCGGCCTCGTCGTCCCGGCCTTCGTCGAGGAGCACGAGGCCGAACCGGGCCGGCGTATTCTCCGGCCCGGCGCGGCCGGTATCGAGGGCGGCGGCGAGGCGCGCGGCGGTGCCGGGCTCCAGCCGCTCGGCCATGGGCACGACGATCACCCCGCCATCGGCCGCCGCGAGGAGGCCCGTCCGCGTCACCGGCCGCCCGGCGGACAGGGTCGCGGTGAGGTCGAGGCCGCCGAGCAGCCCCTCGTCGCCGATGCCGGGGGGCATCCGGCGGAAGGCGCGCTCCGGCCCGAGGGCGTCGCGCAGGCGCTCGATCCAGGCATCGCGCACCGGACCCGGCCCGGCGCGGACCACGATGCCGCCGAGGCCGTGCGGGTCCTTGGCGAGGAGCCGGAGGGCGAGGAGGGCGTCGGCCCAGATGCGCTCCGGCTCGCCGGCCGTGGTCACGCAAACACCTCGGCCAGCGCCCGCTCCACGCGCACCGTCGAGCCCGATTCATCGAGCGGGTTGCGGCGCAGCCGGTGCCGCAGGGCCGCCGGGGCGATCCGGCGCAGATGGTCGTCGGTGACGGTCCCGGCGCCGTCGAGGGCGGCGAGCGCGCGGGCGGTGCGCATCAGCGTGAGTTCGCCGCGCAGGCCATCGGTGCCCAGCGCGAGGCAGAGCCGCGCCGCCTGTTCCAGGGCCGCATCCGGCACCGTGACGGCGGGGAGGCGCTTGCGCGCCGCCTCGATCCGCTTGCGGATGGCGGTGTCTTCCTTCGCATGGGCGGCGCAGAAGGCGTCCGCGTCGCGCTCGTACGCGTCGCGGGCGCGGACCACCGCGATCCGGGTGGCGATGTCGGTGGGGGTAGCGACCTCGCAGGCGAGGCCGAACCGGTCGAGCAACTGCGGGCGCAACTCGCCCTCCTCCGGGTTGCCGGAGCCGACGAGGACGAACCGCGCCGGATGGCGCAGGGACAGGCCCTCGCGCTCCACGGTGTTCACGCCGGAGGCCGCCACGTCGAGGAGCAGGTCCACGAGGTGGTCCTCCAGCAGGTTCACCTCGTCGATGTAGAGAAAGCCCCGGTTGGCGCGGGCGAGCAGCCCCGGCTCGAACGCCTTCACCCCGGCGCCGAGTGCCCGTTCGAGATCGAGGGTGCCGACCACCCGGTCCTCGGTGGCGCCGAGCGGCAGGTCCACCACCGGCACGGGTTTTTTCTGGGCTTTGCGCGGGCCTCCTTCCGCGCAGTGCGGGCAGAGGTCCGCCGGGCTCGCCGGGTCGCAATTGTAGGGGCAGCCGGCCACCGCGTTCATCGGCGGCAGGAGGGCGGCCAGCGCCCGGATGGCGGTGGACTTGCCGGTTCCCCGATCACCGAAGACCAGCACGCCGCCGACCGCAGGATCCACCGCCGCGATCAGCAGGGCTTGTCGCATCTCGTCCTGGCCGACGATAGCCGAGAATGGGAAGGGGGGCACCGGCTTACGCGCTCGTTCAAAAACTTCTGTAAATGCGTATCATTGTCGAGCGAAATTTTCCAAGTTCAACCGGCTTGTAGCTACATGATGCGGCTGGATAGGATCGTTACCAAACGGCAAGCTAATGAAGCAGAGCATCCTTGATGTGGAAAGCTGGCGAGCCAGCACAAGCCAAGAGATTTTGCAATCTCTGAAAAAGAGAAAGGAATATAAAAACAAAAACAAGAAAAAACTAGGTTCCGCAATTATCTTCCGGACTCACCTCCGGCCAGTAGATATCTACTCATACCTAAAGGCTCGCTTTGGGGCTCCAAACGGTATCCAGAATATATTAAGAAGCGACGATAGCGACAATATTTTTCATTGGGATTACAATATCAAAGCGGGATCTGCAGATATCTACGTCGTCGGCGGAACAAGGCAGACACATTTTCATATTTCGAAAGCAATTGAAGACCACGAATGGCCGATCTTATTGAAGGCGATAAAAGCCGATTTCAGGAGGGTTGCGAAAGACAAGGGCAAGGTAGTCCAAAGCTTTGAGAAATGGGCCATTTTTCAAAATAAATTCGCCGTAATTGCTGACAATTGTGCTGAACTCCACGAGAGAATATTAAACTCTCCAGAATTTGATCCCTCAAAGACGAGTGGCGGCAATAATAAAAAAATAAGCAAAAGTTTGAAGCGAATGAAAGTTGTTGCTTCAAGAGCTGCGGATTTACATGGCGATTGTTTAAAATTAAGGCTTCTTACGCCGGTAATGGCGGAGGCGTTCATCGCTCTATTTATACTTACGTTCTGCAAAGACGAAATTCGGAACGATAAGGAATTGTATAGCGCGTTTGTGCGTGCAAAAATTCCGGAGAGGATCGATTTAATTCACTACAACTGCTATGGCATTGTATCGAGAATAGATAAGAATTCTGATCTGTACCGCAAATTTATGACTATTATAAATAAACGTAATGATTTAATCCACGGCAATATGGATCCACAAAAAGATCTGATCGAAATTGTCTATTTTGAAGGTAAGCGCCCAATCTTCAGCGAGGCTGGAGATCATATAGCTACGTTCTTCCAGCAAATTGAAAAACTATACGATCCAAATGGCGCCATCGAAGACTACGAAAACACGCATCTTTTTCTGCTAGATATAGCAAACTGTCTAGATCTAACAATTTATAAATGGTTCTTGCAAATCATTAATGATAATTATCCCGGTTTTGAGATGAGACGGAAGCGTGTAACTAGACTTTTTCCGTCTCATCTCGCCACTGCAAGTTTTTCGGGTCTACGTTTCGATGATGAGTTAGATGTTAAATGGTAGATTGCGAGGGACTTCTATCTTTGTCCTACTCCGCCGCCTTCTGCCGGAGGCCGATGCGGCCCCAGATCGTGGAGAGCGCATCGACCAGATGGCCGATATCCTCGTCCGTATGCAGGGGCGAGGGCGTGATGCGCAGGCGCTCGGTGCCGCGCGCCACGGTCGGGTAGTTGATCGGCTGCACGTAGATGCCGAACTCGTCCAGCAGCGTGTCCGAGATCCCCTTGCACAGCACGGGGTCGCAGACCATCACCGGCACGATGTGGCTGTCGTTCGGCATGGTCGGGATGTCGGCGGCTTCCAGCGCCGCGCGGGTCTTGGCGACGCGCTCCTGATGGCGGGCGCGCTCGACGCCGCTCTCCTTCAGGTGGCGGATCGAGGCCGCCGCGCCCGCCGCCACCGTGGGCGGCAGGGACGTGGTGAAGATAAAGCCCGAGGCGAAGCTGCGCACGAAGTCGCACAGCTTCTCGGAGGCCGTGATGTAGCCGCCATGCACGGCGAAGGCCTTGCCCAGCGTGCCCTCGATCACGTCCAGCCGGTGGGCCACGCCGTCGCGTTCGGAGATGCCGCCGCCGCGCTCGCCGTAGAGGCCGACCGCGTGGACCTCATCGAGATAGGTCAGCGCGCCGTGCTTCTCGGCCACGTCGCAGATCTCGCCGATCGGGGCGATGTCGCCGTCCATCGAGTAGACCGACTCGAACGCCACCAGCTTCGGGCGGGAGGGGTCGATGAGGCCGAGCTTACGGTCCAGGTCTTCCGGGTCGTTGTGGCGGAAGATGTGGCGCTCGGCCCGGCTGAAGCGGATGCCCTCGATCATCGAGGCGTGGTTCTCGGAATCGGAGAACACCGCGCAGTTCGGCAGGCGGGAGGCGAGCGTGCCCAGAGCCGCCCAGTTCGAGACGTAGCCCGAGGTGAAGAGCAGCGCCGATTCCTTGCGGTGAAGGTCGGCGAGCTCCCGCTCCAGCAGCACGTGGTAGTGGTTCGTGCCGGAGATGTTGCGGGTGCCGCCCGCGCCCGCGCCGCAGCGGTCCAGGGCCTCGTGCATCGCGCCGAGCACGCTCGGGTGCTGGCCCATGCCGAGATAGTCGTTCGAGCACCACACGGTCACCGGCCGCGTGCCGCCGCCATGGTGGTGGGTGGCGTGGGGGAAGCGGCCGGCATGGCGCTCCAGATCGGTGAAGACGCGGTAGCGCCCCTCCCGGTGGAGACCGGCGATCTCGGCGCCGAAGAAGGCCTCGTAGTCCATTCCTCTACTCCCCGGTTGCCGCAGGTTCGGCCCGCTTGTTTGGTTAAACTCGTGTCGCTCAAGAACTCGCATACGACGAATTCTAAATCGAGGGGTGCACGGCGCCCGCGTGAGCGAAAACCGTGCACGGTGGATCAGTCCGGCGCGCCGCGCGCGCCGTCGAGGCTCCGCCCCGGCAGGCTCCAGCGCCACAGGGCGGCGGAGGGCAGCGGCAGCATCAGGAACCAGTGCTCCAGGGTCGCGAGCGCCATCAGCGTCGCGAGCACCGTGAAGCCGATCAGTTCGTGCGCCAGCACTTCGTCGGCGATCGCTGCCCGCCCGAGGAGGGCGGCGGCGGCGGTGCCGAGGGTGACGGAGACCGGGAAGAGCCGGTTCATCGGCGCCCGCGTCAGGTAGCAGGCGAGGTAGCCAAGATGGTCCGGCAGGAACTCGGAATGCAGGTTGCGCACCCCGAGGAACAGGTTGAGCCGGGCCGAGAGGTTCATCACCACCAGGGTGGCGTAGGTCCAGAGGGCGAACTTGTTCGGCTGGCCCCAGACGAGCGCGAGGATCGCGAGCCCGCCGATCACGATGGCGAATTCGTGCCACAGGCTGGTCGCCAGCGCCGCGAAGAACCGCTCGCTCCCCCGGAGGGAAGGCGGGCAGGCCACCGGCCGGGGGCCGGAGATGAAGCCCATGTAGTAGCTCATCTCCTGCCAGCCCCAGACGACCAGGGCGGCAGTGAAGGCCGTGTAGGCCCCGCCCGCGCCCGTATCCCCGGCGCTCGCCCGCACCATCACCAGCGCCCCGGCGAGCAGCAGCGTCGCCGCCGCCATGCTCCACGGATGGGTGCGCCGGGGGGCGTGGTCGAGGAGCAGGATCAGCCCGGTGGAGAACCACCAGAGCAGGACCGCGTAGACGACCGGGGCGGCGTATGTCGCCATGCTACCAGACCGGTTGGAGACGGATGTCGGCCGGCAGGGCGTTGGCCTTCACCGGGAGGAGGTAGAGCCGCGCGAAGGTAAGCGCGGCGCCGGCCGCGTGCAGCCCGTGCGAGACCTTGCCCATCAGCCCGCCCTTGGCCCGCGCCGCCGCGATGGCGCGGGAATGGGCCAGCAGCGTGTCGAGACCGGCCCGGAATTTCGGGTTGTCGATGTCGAGTTCCAGCGGGAACGTCTGCTTCGAGATCTCCGAGGTGATGCGGAAGACCTTGTAATCGTAGTCGGACGGATCGACGCCCAACGCCGCGTGGAAGGCGGGCCGGTGATGGTCGCGGACATACATCGTCGCGAACACGGCGAGGAGGAAGAAGCGGATCCAGTAGCGGTTGACGCCGCTCGTCAGCTTCGGGTTCGCGCGCATCAACAGGGCGAAGGCCTCGCCGTGGCGGAACTCGTCGTTGCACCACTTCTCGAACCACTTGAAGATCGGGTGGATGCGCCGCTCCGGGTGCTTCTCCAGCTCCCGGTAGATTGTGATGTAGCGGGCGTAGCCGATCTTCTCGGAGAGGTAGGTGGCGTAGAAGATGAACTTCGGCTTGAAGAAGGTGTACTTCTTCGATTTCGTCAGGAAGCCGAGGTCGACGCCGATCCCGAAATCCTTGAGCGTGTCGTTGATGAAGCCGGCGTGGCGGGCCTCGTCGCGGCTCATCAGGCCGAACAGCTCCTTGATGTCCTTGTTCTTCGCGCGCTTGCGCATCTCGGCATAGAGCACGCAGCCCGAGAATTCAGCCGTTATGGACGAGACGAGGAAATCCAGAAATTCCTTGCGCAGCTCCGGCTCCATGGCCGAGAGGTCGCAATCGAACTCCTCGTTGCGGGTGAAGTGGCGCTTGTTCGGGTCCGCCTTCAGCTCCGCGATCAGCACGTCCCAATCGCGGCGGACCGGCTCGACGTTCGTGCGGTCCAGTTCCACGAAATCGGTCGTGTAGAAGCGCGGCGACAGGAAGGTCGTTTCCTGGGCGGCCTTGGTCGATTCGTTGATCGGCAACTTCGGGACGGGAGCGTTCACAGCGTCCTCCGTTCGGAAAAGCTGACCTCGTAGAGTTCGGTCAGTTCGAGATGGGCGATGAGCTTGGTCCAGGCGCGCTCCAGCGCGCCGGCCCGGATCACGGTGGCGGTGCGGCGCACCGTGAGGCGCTCGCCGTAGGGCACCTCCGTCGGGGCGTCGTGCACCTGCACCTCGTCGCCGGGCTCGATGTCGAAGCCGGCATCGAGGGTGACATGCGCGTGCAGGCTCTCGGGCGTGTTCTCGAGTTCGACCGTGCAGGGCACGGTGACGGTGCGGGAGCCGGGCCAGCCCATCAGCGGGTCTCCGTCACCGGGGCGCCCTGCCCCGGCAGCAGCCGGGCGAAGGCGCCGAAATTGGTCGGGCCGAAGGCTTCGAGGGGCACGTGCCGGCCCGTCGCCTCGTCGGCGAGGTCGAGGCGTCCGTCGTCGAAGCGGGTCAGGCTGAACGGCGGCTCGCGGCCGAGCCCGTCGCGCTGGCGGGCCTGGGCGAGGCCCCGGAGGGTGCCGCGCACGAAGCCATCCTCGCCGGGGCGGATCCAGGCGACGATCTTCGCATCGGCCGCGTTGCGCAGGGCGATAGAGCCGTCCGCCTGATCCTCGGCGCGGAATTCGAGGCGGGCGACGGGCTTGGCGGGGGGCAATTGCGTCAGGCCGACACCCTCGCCCCGGCCGATCGCCACGGCGAGCATGGTGAAGCCGAGGAGCGCGCCCGCGCCGATCAGCAGCAGGGCGGGCACCGGCCCGACCTCCGACCGTCGCAGCCCCCGTCCTGGGATCGCTCCGCCCATCGCGTCCTCCCTATTCCGCCGCCACGAGGCGAGGCGCCTGCGGCTTGGGCCGTGCGACGACCACCGGCACCAGCGGCTCCCCGTCCTCGGCGAAGGCGTTCAACGCCTGCACCAGGAGACGGGCGACCGATTCGGCCTCCGGCACCGAGCGAAGCATGGGCTCGGTGCGGGAGACATGCCAGGGCCTCACATGCGGCCAGAGTTGAAGGTAGGCGATCCTCTGCCCCGGCTGCAACCGCAGCGGGATGTCGCCGCTGCCATCGGCGAAGGCGCGCAGGGCGCCGTTCTCGATCTGCGCGAAGGGCAGGTTGCGCGTCACCGGAAGGGCGATGCCGGCATGGAGCACGAGGCGCCGGTCGGTCAGCGTGTAGACGGTGGTGCGGTGAGTGAGCCACGACAGCACCCACAGCAGGCCGAGGGCGGCGGCGCCCGTGAGGAGCACCGCGCCGGCGGTGATCGCCGCCCGGCCCGGCGAGCCGGCACCGGCGGCGAAGACGCTCGCCCAGCCGCAGAACCACAGGGCGACCATCCGGGCATGGAACACCCGGACGAACACACCCATCGTCGTCGGCGCACCCTGCCAGAGCAGGCGCTCGCCGCGCGGCAGGGGGCCGGGCATCCCGCGCAGGGTGCCCTCGGGGAGGAAGTCGCCGCCGCTCACAGGATCGGCTCCGCGCGTGCCGGCGTGGCGTAGAGCGTGCCCGCGCCGAAGTAGGACATGATCCGCTCCTCCTCAAGGAAGGTCACGGTATCGGGGTTCTTGGTCGTCGGGATGCCCGCGAATTGCGCCCCGAGCAGCGCCTCGGACTTCACCGTCCGCGTGAAGCGCCCGGCGCGGCAGAAGACCGAGGGCATCAGCCGGCGGGAGCCGTCGGTGAGCTCGACCTCGTAGTAACGCACCAGGGACTCGCCCCGGTCGACCCAGAGGTCGGCGACCACGCCCGCCACCGCGTTGTCGGTGCCGAACACGGTCATGCCGATCGGGTTCGGACCCTGCTCGTGGACGACGAAGTTCGTGGCGACGCGCAGGGGGGCCATCCGGTCCTCGCCCTCCCAGGTCTTGTCCGTCACGTCGTGGCGGATGACGTAGGAGCCGGGGCCGACGCCGGCCGCGAGCGAGCCTTCCGTGCGCTCGTAGGGCGCGCCGGGCCACGGCTCGACCTTGCGGGCGGGGATGCCGGTTTCGATGTCCGTCCGGCCCTGCATCGCCTGCGGGGCGAAGGTGGTCTCGCCGCCGGGCAGCAGGAACGCCTTCGACGGGGGAATCAGGAACGGGTTGTGGCTGTGGCGCAGGCCCACCGCCTCGTCCTCGAGGGGGTAGCCCTCGCGGCGGTCTTCCCGGCGCAGGTAGAAGACCAGCCCCGCGAAGAACAGGAAGAACGCGTAGAGCACGACCTGTGCGACGTCGACATATCCGGTCAAGGCACCCGTTGGCATGTGATCCTCCCCCTGGCTTCAGGCGGTTCTCTCGATGAGCCGGCGACGCTCGCTGCTGCGCACCAGCGGCCCGAGGGCTACGAGGGCGGCGAAGAGCAGCGCGATTTCGATGTGGTAGACGATGAGGTAGCCGATGGCCGGCTCGTTCATCCCCTCACCGAGGATGCCGGTCTGGGCGATGGCGGCGCCGACATCGCGGACGATGCCGCTGGCGGCGATGGACAGCCCGGCGGCGGTGGCCTGCACCGCCCCCCAGGCGCCGAGCGCGAGGCCGGTATCCTCCGGTCCCGCCTTCTCCATGGAGGCGGTGAGCGTACCGTGGGCGAACAGGCCGCCGCCGAGTCCGATGAGGGTGACGCCGACCGCGAACAGGTTCTGCGAGGCGAGCGGCGCGGCGAAGACCACCGCCGAGAAGGCCAGGATGCCGATGCCGGCGCCGGCCGCGGAGACGCGGAACGGGTCGCCGCCCCGGTTCAGCCAGCGCGCGGCCAGCAGCAGGCCGAGGCCGCCGCCCGCCGCCAGCATAGCAGTGAGCGCGGTGGTGGCCGCCACCGGCAGGTGCAGGATCTGCCCGCCATAGGGTTCGAGCAGGATGTCCTGCATCGAGAAGCCCGCCGTGCCGAGGCCGATGGCGATGAGCCGCCGCCGGGCATGGCCCTGGCCGGCATAGGCGTGCCAGGATTCCTTGAAGTTCTGGCGCGGTGCCTCGCGGCTGCGATTGGGGTCGCGCGGCTCCTGCTTCCACAGGGCGAGACCGTTCAGCACGATGGTGACGAGGGCCGCGCCCTGGATCACCTGGATCAGGCGCACCTGCGAGAAGTTCGACAGCGCCAGCCCGAAGACCACGGCGCTCGCCATCATCCCGACGAGGAGCGCGGCGCAGAGGAGCGCCACCACCTTCGGCCGGGCATGGGCCGGGGCGAGATCGGTGGCGAGCGCGAGGCCGACCGTCTGCGTGGTGTGAAGTCCCGCACCGACGAGGAGGAAGGCCAGCGCCGCCGCCACGTCCCCGACCCAGAGGGGGCCGGTCGTGTCGCCGGACAGGATCAGCAGGGCGAAGGGCATGATCGCCAGGCCGCCGAATTGCAGCAGCGTCCCGAACCAGATGTAGGGCACCCGCCGCCAGCCCAGCACCGAGCGGTGCGTGTCCGACCGGAAGCCGACAATCGCCCGCAACGGTGCGAAGACCAGCGGCAGCGACAGCATCACCGCCACGACCCAGGCCGGCACGCCGAGTTCCACGATCATCACGCGGTTCAGGGTGCCGATCAGCAGCACGGCAGCCATGCCGACCGTCACCTGGAACAGGGCAAGCCGCAGCAACCGCCCCATCGGCAGCTCGACGGTGGCCGCATCCGCGAAGGGCAGGATCGACGGGCCGAAGCGCATGAGGGTGCGGGTGAGGTTCATCGTGACGCGCTCCGCGTCAGCGCCACGGCGTTCGACAGGTAGAAGCCGCTGTTCACCCGGTGGCTCTGCGCCCAGGTGAAGCCGTCGAGCGCGCGCTCGGCGGCGATGCGGCGCTTCAGGCCGCGCTCCGTCACCGGCACGATGGCCGGCGAGCGGTCACCACGGGGGAAGAGCTTCCCGGCCGCGTGCATCACGGTCAGCAGGGCGGTGCGCGGCGCCACGGTGAACAGCACCGAGCCGTCCGTGCGCTCGGCGAGCCGGGCCAGCGCACGGGCGATGTCGGCGGCGCGGTAATGGATCAGCGAATCCATCGCGACCACATGGTCGAACCGGCCGAGGCCTTCGTCGAGCATGTCGCCCACGCGGAAGTCGATGCGCCCGGCGCCGGTGATCGCCGGAAGGCGCTCCCGCGCCAGCCCGATCAGTGTCGGCGACACGTCGATGGCGACCACCTCCGCGCCGCGCTTGGCCGCCTCCACCGAGAGCGCCCCCGTGCCGCAGCCGGCATCGAGCAGGCGCAGGCCGGTCATGTCGGCGGGCAACCAGGAGAGCAGAGTGCCGCGCATCGCGTCCCGCCCGGCCCGGACGGTCGCCCGGACCTTGCTGACCGGCGCGTCCGAGGTCAGCCGCGACCACGCCTCGACGGCGGTGCGGTCGAAATAGGTGGTGAGTTCGCCCCGGCGGGCGTCGTAGCTGGCGCTGGCCATCAGTCGAACCCCAGGAACTCGAACAGGTCGCGGTCCTTCATCGGGGCCGCCTCGCAGGGCTCGCCGCCGGCCCAGAGGGTCTCGGCGAGGCGCATGTACTCGGCGGTCACGGCGTCGAGTTCGGGGGACGAGTCCATCTCGAACAGCGTCGACTTCTTGAGGCGCGAGCGGCGCACCACGTCGAGGTCGGGGAAGTGCGCGAGGCGCTTGAGGCCGACCGCGTCGTTGAACCGGTCGATCTCGTCGGTCTTGGCCGAGCGGTTGGCGATGACGCCGCCGAGCCGCACGCCGTAATTCTTCGACTTGGCGTGGATCGCCGCGACGATCCGGTTCATCGCGAAGATCGAATCGAAGTCGTTGGCGGTGACGATCAGCGCCCGGTCCGCGTGCTGGAGGGGCGAGGCGAAGCCGCCGCACACCACGTCGCCCAGCACGTCGAACACCACGACGTCGGTGTCTTCGAGCAGGTGATGCTCCTTCAGGAGCTTCACCGTCTGGCCGACGACGTAGCCGCCGCAGCCGGTGCCGGCCGGCGGGCCGCCCGCCTCGACGCACATCACGCCGTTGTAGCCCTCGACCACGAAATCCTCGACCCGCAACTCCTCCGAGTGGAAGTTCACGGATTCCAGCGCGTCGATCACCGTGGGGGCGAGGCGCTTTGTGAGGGTGAAGGTCGAGTCGTGCTTCGGATCGCAGCCGATCTGGAGCACCCGCTTGCCGAGCTTCGAGAAAGCGACCGACAGGTTCGACGAGGTGGTCGATTTGCCGATGCCGCCCTTGCCGTAGACGGCGAAGACCTTCGCGGTGTCGATCTTCAGATCGGGATCGAGGGCGACCTGCAGGCTGCCTTCCTCTTTCCGCACGGGGACGGGGTTTCGGATGGCGATATTCATGCGGCCACTCCTGCTGTGACGCCTTCGAGCCGGTCTTCCAGTTCCTCCTCCGCCCGGTCGAGGGCGTCGCGGGTCTCCGCGTCGGGGGTCCAGAAGCCGCGTTTGTGAGCCTCGATCAGCCGCTGGGCGACCTTGGCGGAGGCGGTGGGGTTGAGGGAGGCGATGCGCTCGCGCATGGCCGGATCGAGGACGAAGGTCTCGGTGATGCGCTCGTAGATCCAGGGCTGCACCGCGTTGGCGGTCGCCGACCAGCCCACAGTGTTGGTGAGATGCGCCTCGATCTGGCGGACGCCCTCGTAGCCGTGGCCGAGCAGGGGCTCGTACCACTTGGGGTTGAGCATCCGGGTGCGGGTCTCCAGCGCCACCTGCTCCGGCAGGGTGCGGACCCGGCCTTCGCCGCGGGTCTGGTCGCTGATGTAGATCGGCACCGCCTCGCCCTTGGCGCGGGCCACCGCCCGGCCCATGCCGCCGAGGCCGTCGAAGTAATGGTCGACGCTCGTCACCCCGACCTCGACGGAATCGAGGTTCTGGTAGGCGAGATCGACGGAGGCGAGCACCGCCTTCATCAAGGCCCGCTGCGGGGCCGGCTTGCCCGAGCGGTCATAGGCAAAGCTCTTGCGGCGGGAGAACGCCTCGCACAGCTCGTCCTCGTCGTCCCAGGCGCCGGAATCCACGAGGTGGTTCACGTTGGCGCCGTAGGCCCCCTCGGCGTTGGAGAAGACCCGGAGCGCCGCCGTGTCGATGTCGCAACCCTGCTCGGCCTGGATGGCCAGGGCATGCTTGCGGACGAAGTTCTGCTCGACGGGCTCGTCGGCGGTGGCGGCGAGGAAGCAGGCTTCGGCGATGAGCTTGGTCTGCAACGGCAGCAGATCGCGGAAGATGCCCGAGAGGGTGACGACCGCGTCGATGCGCGGGCGGCCCAGCGTTTCGAGCGGGATCAGTTCGGCGCCCGCGAGACGGCCGTAGCCGTCGAAGCGCGGGGCGGCGCCGAGGAGCGCCAGCGCCTGGGCGATGGGGCCGCCCTCGCTCTTGAGGTTGTCGGTGCCCCACAGGACGATGGCGACGCTTTCGGGCAGGGGTTTCCCCTCCTCGGCGTGCCGGGCGAGGATGCGGGCCACCTGCCGCGCGCCGTCGGCCACCGCGAACGCGGAGGGCAGGCGGCAGGGGTTGAATCCGTGGATGTTGCGGCCGGTGGGCAGGATCGCCGGGCTGCGGAGCAGATCGCCGCCCGCCACCGGGGGCACGAAGCGCCCGTCGAGGGCGGTGAGGATGCCGGCCACCTCGTGATCGGTCGAGAGCAGCGCGTCGGTCTGCGCGAGGCTCGCGAAGGCGGCGCGATTCTCGTCGGTCGCGGGCAGGCCCGAGAGGCGCAACGCCGCCTCGGCGCCCTCCCCCGCCACCAGGGCGAGGATCGCGGCCCGCTCCGGCTTCAGCCCGTGCGAGGCTTCCGCCACGGCGGCGAGGAGGTCGGCGCGCTCTTCCGCCGGCACGCCCTCGCCCACGACGTGGAGGCCGTACGGGATGAGCGTCTGTTCGAGTTCGCTGACGGCGGCCCACAGGGTGCCGACGCGGGCGGTGAGGTCGCCGTCCCAGGCCGGTTCGGCCGGCACGAGATCGACGCCCGCGCCCTGCGCCTGGATGAGCGCGGCGAGGTCGGCGCGCTCGCTCGTGGCCTCGGCATCGAGGCCCCGGAAGCGCTCGATGCTGCTCTTGAGGTCGAGGAGGCCGCGATAGAGGCCCGCCGCTGCGAGGCTCGGGGTCAGGTAGCTCACCAGCGTCGCCGCCGAGCGGCGCTTGGCGAGCGTCCCCTCGGAGGGGTTGTTGGCGGCGTAGAGGTAGACGTTCGGCATGGCGCCGATCAGCCGCTCCGGCCAGCAGGCTTCCGAGAGGCCGGTCTGCTTGCCGGGCATGAATTCGAGCGCCCCGTGGGTGCCGAAATGCAGCACGGCGTCGGCGCGGAAATCCTCGCGCAGGTAGCGGTAGAAGGCGCTGAAGGCGTGGGTCGGGGCGAAGCCGCTCTCGAACAGCAGCCGCATCGGGTCGCCCTCGTAGCCGAAGGCGGGCTGCACGCCGACGAACACGTTGCCGAACTGCGCGCCGAGCACGAACAGGCCCGCGCCGTCGCTCTGGTGGCGGCCCGGCGCCGGACCCCATTGCGCCTCGATCTCGGCGAGGTGCTTTTCCCGGCGGACATGGTCTTCGGCGGGGATGCGAACGTGGACGTTGGCCTGCGTGCCGTAGCGGCCGGCATTGCCGGCGAGGATCGCGTCGCGCAGGGCATCGACGCTGTCGGGCACCTCGACGCTGTAGCCCTCGGCCTTCATCCCCTTCAGGGTGTTGAGGAGCGAGGCGTAGACCGAGAGGAACGCGGCGGTGCCGGTGGCGCCGGCATTCGGCGGGAAGTTGAACAGCACCACCGCGACCTTGCGGGCGGCCTTCGCGGTGCGGCGCAGGGCGACGAGCCGCGCGACCCGCTCCGCCAATTGCGCGACGCGCTCGGGATGGGCGCGCATGTCGCGGGCGTTGTCGGCGCCCGAGGCGATGGAGCGTCCGCCGAACACGGTCGGCGCGGTGGCGCCGTCGAGTTCGGGGATGGCGACCATCATCGTCGCCTCGACCGGGGAGAGGCCGCGCGCGCCCGCCTCCCATTGCTCGATCGTCTGGAATTCCAGGGCGTGGGCGGCGAGGTAGGGCACGTCGAGCCGGGCCAGCGTCGTCTCGGCCGCCTTCGAATCGTTGTAGGCCGGGCCGCCGACCAGCGAGAAGCCGGTGAGGGAGACCAGGGCGTCGATGGTCGGCCGCCCGTCGGCCATGAAGAAGGCCTCCACCGCCGGGCGGTTGTCGAGGCCGGCGGCGAAGGCCGGCACCACGTCGAGGCCCCTGGCCTCCATGGCGGCGATCACCCCGTCGTAATGGGCGGTGTTGCCGGCGAGCACGTAGCTGCGCATCAGCAACAACCCGACGCGGCCCTTCGTGCCCTGGCGCCGGGGCAGGCGCGCGGCGTCCTCGGCCACGCGGCCCGCCATGCGGGGGTGGTAGAGGCCGGTCTCGGGATAGTGCAGCGGCGACGGGGCGGCGGGGAGATCCCGCCAGACCGCCCGCTCGCCCGCCGCGTAGCGCTGCACGAGGAAATGGATCAGCGCGGCGACGTTCTCGTCCGAGCCCGCGAGCCAGTATTGCAGGGTCAGGAAATAGGCGCGCACGTCCTGCGCCGAGCCGGGGATGAAGCGCAGGATCTTCGGCAGCTTGCGCACCAGCGCCATCTGGCGGGCGGCGTTGCCCTCGGCGCCGGGCTTGCCGCGCAGCTTCTTGAGGAAATCCAGCGCGCTGCGCTTCGTGCCGCTCATGTCGAAGCGGTTGAGCCGGGTGGTCTTCACCACGTCGCCCGCCGAAAGGCAGCCGATCATCGCATCGCAGGAATCCCGCCGCGCCTTCAGGGCGGGGAGGATCGCGCGGACATGCTCGTCGAGGAACAGCATCGCCGAGAGGACGATGTCGGCGCGGGCGATGTCGGCCTTGCAGGCTTCCAGCGCGGCGGTGTCGTTGTCCCACTCGGCGGCGGCGTGGAAGGCGAGGTGCAGGCCCGGCATGGCGCCGCGCAGGCGCAGGCGCGCCCGCTCCACCGCGCTCGCCAAATGATTGTCGAGCGTGACGATGACGACGCGGATGTCAGGTCTAGCGACCGAAATGCGCTTTTGCATCGTACAAGGTCTCGAGGGTGATGAGCGGGAGCCGCCGCTCGCGGGCAAAGGTCTCCGTGTTGCTGCGCGCTTTCCCGCGCACGAAGAACGGGATCTTCTTCAGTTCCTTCTCGGCGTCGGGCGCCCAGGTGAGGACGATCGGGCCGTTTGTCTCGGAAACGGGTGCCGGTGTCGGAGGGGGAGAAGCCGGCACCCGTTCCACGGCCTCGGGCCGCACCACCGGCGCGGCGCCGAGATGCGACGGCCCGACGCCATCGTGGAATTCGGGGTCCTCCCGGAACATGCCCAGGAGATGCTCTTCGAGACCCATCATCAGCGGGTGGACGAGGGTGTCGAACAGGACGTTGGCGCCCTCGAACCCCATCTGCGGCGAGTGGCGGGCCGGGAAGTCCTGCACGTGGACCGGCGCCGAGATCACCGCGCAGGGCAGGCCCAGCCGCTTGGCGACGTGCCGCTCCATCTGGGTGCCGAGCACCAGTTCCGGCGCGGCGGCGCGGATGGCGGCCTCGACGTCGAGGTAATCGTCGGTGATCGTCGCCTCGATGCCGTGGGCCTCCGCCTCGGCCCGGACCTCGCGGGCGAACTCGCGGGTGTAGGTGCCGAGCCCGACGAGCTTGAAGCCGAGTTCCTTGGTCGCGACCCGGGCGAGGCCGAGCGCATGGGTGGCGTCGCCGAACACGAAGACGCGCTTGCCCGTCAGGTAGGTCGAATCGACCGAGCGCGAGTACCAGGGCAGGCGCGAGCCCTCGCCCTCCAGGACCGGCGCCGGATCGACGCCCGCCAAAGCCGCGACCTCTTCCACGAAGGCGCGGGTGCCGCCGACCCCGATGGGGATCGCCTTGGTGAAGGGCTGGCCCAGCGCGCGCTTCAGGTGCTCGGCGGCCGAACGGGCGGTCTCGGGATAGAGCACCACGTTGAAGTCGGCCGCGCCGAGCCGTGCGAGGTCGGCCGGGCTCGCGCCCAGCGGCGCCACCACGTTCACGTCGATGCCGAGCTCGGCGAGGATGCGGCGGATCTCGATCAGGTCGTCCCGGTGGCGGAAGCCCAGAGCCGTCGGCCCGAGGATGTTGCACAGCGGACGGCTGCCGGCGGGGCGCTTCTCCACCTGGCCGGAGAGGGCGCGGACCAGCCGGTAGAAGGTCTCGGACGCTCCCCAGTTCTCTTTCTTCTGGTAGGCTGGCAGGTCCAGCGGGATCACCGGAACCGGCAGGTCCAGCGCCTTGGCGAGGCCGCCCGGATCGTCCTGGATCAGCTCGGCGGTGCAGGAGGCGCCGACGATCATCGCCTGCGGCTGGAACCGGGCATAGGCCTGCGCGCAGGCGGTCTTGAACAGTTCGGCCGTGTCGCGGCCGAGATCCTGCGCGCGGAAGGTCGTGTAGGTGACGGGCGGGCGGTGGTCCCGCCGCTCGATCATCGTGAACAGCAGGTCGGCATAGGTGTCGCCCTGCGGGGCGTGCAGCACGTAGTGCAGCCCCTTCATGGCGGTCGCTACGCGCATCGCGCCGATGTGGGGAGGGCCCTCGTAGGTCCAGAGGGTGAGCTGCATGGCCCTACACCTCCAGCAGCGCGCGCCGGCCGAGCGGCCGCGCGAAGAGTTCGGCGAGGTCGCCCGCCTGCTCGTAGCCCTGGACGGGGGTGAAGAGCAGTTCGATCGACCACTTGGTCGTCAGCCCTTCCGCCTCCAGCGGGTTGGCGAGGCCGAGGCCACAGACCGTCAGGTCGGGCCGGGCGGCGCGGCAGCGGTCCATCTGGTCGTCGAGGCTCTGGCCTTCGGTGACGCGGGTGCCCTCCGGCAGAAGCTCGATCTCGGCGGCGAGATGGGCGCGGTGCAGGTAGGGCGTACCGACCTCCACGAGAGTCGCGCCGACCTCCCGCGCCAGGAAGCGCGAGAGCGGCACTTCGAGCTGCGAATCGGGGAAGAAGAACACCCGCTTGCCGCCGAGCTTTTCGCGGTAAGGTGAGAGCGCGGTCTCGGCCCGCGCCCGGCCGGCGGCGGTGGCGGAATCGAAGGTCGATTGCGATACGCCGAACGCTTCCGCCGCAGCGGCGAGCCAGCCGGTGGTGCCCTCGGCGCCCAGCGGGAACGGGGCGGCCAGCCGCTTGGCGCCGCGCTCGTCGAGCGCCCGCGCCGTGCCGGTGAGGAAGGGTTGCGCCAGGAGGTAGCGGGTGTTCCGCCCGACCGCCGGCATCGCGTTGGCGTGCCGGGCCGGCAGGAAGCGCACATCCGCGATGCCCATCGCGGCGAAGAGGCGGAGGAACTGGTCCTCGACCACGTCGGCCAGCGCGCCGACCACGAGGAGCGAGGGGGCCGCTTCGGGCGATTCGGCGGGCAGATCCGGCACCAGAGCGGCGAGGCAGGCATCCTCGCCCTCGGTGAAGGTCGTCTCGATGCCCGAGCCCGAATAGTTCAGCACCTTCACCGACGAGAGCTTGGCCGAGAGGCGCTGCGCCGCCCGGCTGAGATCGAGCTTGATCACTTCGGACGGGCAGGAGCCCACAAGGAACAGGAGCTTGATGTCCGGCCGCCGCTCCACGAGGCGCGCGACCACCCGGTCCAGCTCCTCGTTGCAATCGGCCAGCCCGGCGAGGTCGCGCTCGTCGATGATGGCGGTGGCGAATCGCGGCTCGGCGAAGATCATCACGCCGGCCGCCGACTGGATCAGGTGGGCGCAGGTGCGCGAGCCGACGACGAGGAAGAAGGCGTCGCGGATCTTGCGGTGCAGCCAGACGATGCCGGTGAGGCCGCAGAAGACGGCGCGCTGGCCGTCCTCCCGGTGCAGGTCGATGCCGCCGCAGCCGGGCGTATGGGGGAGCGGCGCGTTCATGACATCGCCCCCGCCGGGTGCATGGCCGAACCGGTGCCCTGCAGCCGGGCGGCGCGCAGCTTCAGGACGAACTGCCCGGCATTGACGACGTAGGTGGCGTAGGCGGCCAGCGCGAGGAGCAGCAGGCCCCGTTCGCCTAGCGCCCCGGTCGTCAGGGCGGCGAGGTAGGCGGTGTGCAGGGCCAGCACCAGCATGCTGACCATGTCTTCCCAGTAGAAGGCCGGGGCGAACAGGTAGCGCCCGAACACGTCCTTCTCCCAGATCGAGCCCGTGATCATGATCGCGTAGAGGGCGAGCGTCTTGACGACGACGGAGGCCTGGGCGGCGGCGGCGCCCTCGCCCGTGGACAGGGTGCGCAGGACGAGGCCGAGGCTCACGAGGAAGATCGCGAATTGCAGGGGGGCGAGCACGCCCTGCACCAGCGTCCACGGCGAGGCATCCCGCCTCAGCCGCTCATCTGCCGTGTAGAGCGGAAGTGCCGGCCGGGTTCCGCGACCGAGGTCCTGCCGACCCATGGGTTCGCCCTCGCCTGCCAATCCGGTCCGTAACGCCGTCCCGGTTGGCCTCGAACCTATCTGCCCCCCGGAAAGTGTCAATCCCGCTTGACGGTTTATGGTCGTGACACTTTTCTGCGAGGTGTCCGCGTCAATCCGTTGCCAAAGTCTTTTTCCCGCGTAGGCTGTACCCGCCGAGGTTCGGCTGCCGGTCAATGCAGTAGGGAGTGTCCCTTTCAGCCGATGACCGGCCGATTATAGCGACAAGCCAAGTATGACGACGCGACCATAGGAGCGGGCCGTCAGAGCCCGCAGTGCCGGGAGGGATGCCGATGGACGATCTGGGGCACCTCTGTGACGACGGCTATTCGGGCCTGATTCTCGATCGCGAGCAGGGCGACGGCGACCGCGACGTGCTCGCGTGGCTCGTCGAGGCCGAGATTCTTCCACGGCTGATGCTTGCCCACAGCCGTCCGACGCGCAGGGCGCCGGTCGCGCCGCTGCACGACCCCGAGGCGCTGGCGGCGGTGCTGCTGCACCCCGATCCCTTCGATCTCGACACGGCGGTGGAGGCGCTGCTCGGCGCCGGCCTGTCCCTCGACAGCCTGCTTCTCGACATCCTCGCCCCGGCGGCGCGCCGCCTCGGCACGATGTGGGAAGAGGATACCTGCGACTTCCTGGCGGTGACGGAAGGGCTCGGCCGGCTCCAGGCGCTCACCCGGCGCCTGTGCGCGGGCATGGAGCGCTCGGCGGCCCCGTCCGGACGCAGTATCCTGTTGATGCCTTGCCCCGGCGAAACGCATGTCTACGGGCTGTCGATCCTTGCGAGCTTCTTCCGCGAATCGGGTTGGGAGGTGACGAACCTCGGCCATTCCGATGCCGACGCGGCCGATCTCCTGAGTTCCGGCTGGTACGACATGCTCGGCCTTTCGCTCTCCTGCGATGTCTGCGCCCCTGCGGTTCAGACGCTGATTCCGGCCCTTCGCAGGGCTTCCCGCAACCCTTCGCTGTTCGTGTTGGTTGGCGGATCGTATTTCGCGCGCACCGGAGCCGATCCGATCGCGTTCGGGGCCGATGCCTTCGCCCCGGATGCGTGGTCAGCGCCCGGTCTTGCGGAAGCCATGCTGGACAGACCGGCCGTGGCTTGCTGAAAGGTTAGACGAATCGACGCACTGCGACAGACATCCGTGACACCCCGACCACGCACCGCTCAGCCGGTCTCGAATGAGGCCCTGCCCAAGGTCGCCGCTCTCCTCGGCGGCAACGCGGCGGGGCTCGCCGTAACGGCTGCCTCCGACCTGTCGCTCATCGTCGATGCGGACGGGGTGATTCGCGGCGCTGCGGGCGCGGCGGATTTCGCCGAGGAGAAGATCGGCGGCTGGCTCGGCCGGCGTCTTGTCGACACCGTCACCGTCGAGAGCCGCACCAAGGTCGATGAATTGCTGCGCGATGCCGGCGCGGGGGAAATCACCCGCTGGCGGCAGGTGAACCACCCCTCGCCCACCGGCATCGACCTCCCGATTCGCTACACCGCCCTGCGCCCCGAGGCGGACGGGCCGATCCTCGTCCTCGGGCGCGACATGCGCACCGTCGCCGCCCTTCAGCGCCGCCTCGCCGACACGCAGCAGACGCTGGAGCGCGATTACGACCGGCTCCGCGCTGCCGAGACCCGCTACCGCCTGCTGTTCCAGATCTGTGGCGAGGCGGTGCTGGTGGTGGATTCGACGACCCGCCGGGTGATCGAGGCCAACCCTTCGGCCGCGCGGCTGCTCGGCCGGGCGGTGCGCCGGCTCGTCGGCGTCGATGTGGTCGAACTGTTCGATCCGGCGAGCCTGCGCACCCTCGAGGCGCAGCACGGATCGCTCCGCGCCACGGGTCAGGCGACCGACATCCGTGCCGCGCTGCTCCAGGGACGCGGCGAGGTGACGATCTCGGCCTCGCTGTTCCGCGGCGAGGGTGGGACCAGCGCGATCCTGCGCCTCATTCCCGACCAGGGCGCCGCCGAGCGCGCCCCGCAGGACACGTCCGGCACCTTGCCGACCCGCGCGCTGATCGAGGCGATGCCCGAGGGCTTCGTCATCACCGATTCGGGGCACCGGGTGGTCTGGGCCAACGCCGCCTTCCTCGAACTGGCGCAACTGGCCGCCGAGGGACAGGCGCGGGGCCGCCCGATCGAGGAATGGCTCGCCCGCGACGAGACCGAGGCGCGGACCCTTTTCGCGACCTTGCAGGACCACGGCTCCGTCCGCCGGTTCGCCACCGTGGTGCGCGGCGCCTATGGCGGGATGGAGGATGTGGAGGTCGCCGCCGTGGCATCGGCCGGCACGCCGGCCTGCATCGGCCTGTCGATTCGCGCCCTCCCGCCCCGCTCGGCGCTGAATGTCGGCACCCGCGCGGAGCCGCGCTCGGTGGAGCAGATGGCCGAACTGGTCGGTCGCGTCTCGATGAAGACCTTGGTGCGGGAGACCACCGATCTCATCGAGAAGCTGTGCATCGAGGCGGCTCTGCGGATCACCCGTGACAACCGCGCCTCGGCGGCCGAGATGCTGGGCCTGTCCCGGCAGGGGCTCTACGCCAAGATGCGCCGCTACGGCGTCGGCGACCTCGACCCCGGCGACGACGCGTGAGCAGTTGACGAATATTGAATCCGTTACTGCCGCGGTTCGCAGGCGCCGTTTCGGAATCGACGCCATATGACGCGGCCAGTGTCATTCTGACTTGACACCTCGCGGGGCTGGCATAGCCTCCCGCCATGGCCGCCACGCCCGCTCCCAGTGCCGTCGTCGAGCTTCTGAAGCCGCTTACGTGGTTCGCGCCGATGTGGGCTTTCGCCTGCGGCGTGGTCTCATCTGGCGTCCCCGCGCATGGCCAATGGCCGGTGATCGCGGCGGGGATCGTACTGGCGGGCCCGTTGGTCTGCGCCACGAGCCAGGCGGCGAACGATTGGTTCGACCGGCATGTCGACGCCATCAACGAGCCGAACCGGCCGATTCCGTCGGGCCGCATCCCCGGCCGCTGGGGTCTCTACCTCGCGATGGGCTGGACCGCCCTCTCCCTCGTCGTCGCGGCGGCACTCGGACCGTGGATCCTCGGCGCCGCCCTGTTCGGGCTGGTGCTGGCGTGGCTCTATTCCGCGCCGCCCCTGCGCCTGAAGGGCAATGGCTGGTGGGGCAACTCTGCGGTGGCGATCTGCTACGAGGGCCTGCCCTGGTTCACGGGCGCGGCGGTGATGGCCGCCGCCATGCCCGATTGGCGGGTGCTCCTCACCGCGCTGCTCTATTCCATCGGCGCGCACGGCATCATGACCCTCAACGACTTCAAGTCGGTGGAGGGGGATATCGCGACCGGCGTGCGCTCCCTGCCGGTGCAGCTCGGCCCGGCGCGGGCCGCGCGCTTCGCCTGCCTCGTCATGGCGCTGCCGCAGGTGGTGGTGATCGGCCTGCTCTTCGCCTGGGGGCGGCCGTGGCACGCCGCGATCATCGTCGCGCTGCTCGCCGGGCAGGCGGCGCTGATGGTCCGCTTCCTCGACGACCCGCGCGGCCGGGCGGCCTGGTACAACGGCACCGGCACGACCCTCTACGTGCTCGGGATGCTCGCCACCGCCTTCGCCCTGCGCCCGCTGGTGGGAGGCGCCTGATGGCCCGCGAGCCCGCGCAACTCTCCTGGCCGTCGATCCTGCGGCTCGGCCTCGTGCAGACCGCCCTCGGCGGCGTCGTGGTGCTGATGACCTCGACGCTGAACCGGGTAATGGTGGTGGAACTCGCCCTGCCGGCCCTGGTGCCGGGGCTGCTGGTGGCGATCCACTACGCCGTGCAGGTTCTGCGTCCCCGCTGGGGCTATGGCTCGGACCGGACGGGCCGGCGCACCCCGTGGATCCTCGGCGGCATGGCGACCCTCTGCCTCGGCGGCTTCGGGGCGGCCTGCGGGACGGCGCTGGCGCAGACGCATCTCGTCGCCGGCTTGGCGCTCGCCGCCCTCTCCTTCCTGCTTGTCGGCCTCGGCGTCGGGGCGGCGGGGACCTCGCTCCTCGTCCTGCTCGCGGGCGGCGTCGCCCCGGCGCGGCGCGGGGCGGCGGCGACCCTCGTCTGGGTGATGATGATCCTCGGCTTCGCGCTGACCGCGCCGCTTGCCGGGCATTTCCTCGAACCCTTCACGGTGATGCGCCTCGTGGCCGTCTCCGGCGGCGTGTCCCTCATCGCCTTCTGCGTCGCGGCCCTGGCCGTCACCGGCATCGAAGCGCGATTGCCGGCCGCGCGGCCGGAGGCCCCGGAGGCCAAGCCGCCCTTCATGCAGGTTCTGAGCAAGGTGCTGGCCGACCCCGTCGCCCGGCGCTTCACGATCTTCGTCTTCGTCTCCATGCTCGCCTACAGCGCGCAGGAACTCATCCTCGAACCCTATGCCGGGCTGGTCTTCGGCATGGGGCCAGGCGCCACGACGAAGCTCGCCGGGCTCCAGCATGGCGGCGTGCTCGTGGGGATGCTCCTCGTGGCGGCGGTGACGCTGCTGGCCAAGGGCACCGCCCTCGCCTCCCTGCGGCTCTGGATCGCCATCGGCTGCGGCGCCTCGGGCCTCGCCTTGTTCGCCATCGCGGCGGGCGGACCCTCCGGGCCGGACTTTCCGCTACGCGGCGCGGTCTTCGCCCTCGGCTTCGCAAACGGCATCTACGCGGTAGCGGCGATCGGCTCGATGATGGCACTGGCCGGAAGCGGCGGCGAGCGCGAGCGCGGCACCCGCATGGGCGTCTGGGGGGCGGCGCAGGGCGTCGCCTTCGGCAGCGGTGGGGTGCTCGGCACCTTCGCCGTCGATGTCATGCGCCTCGTCGTGGCCGATCCGGTCCATGCCTACGCCACCGTCTTCGTGGCTGAGGGCGTGCTGTTCCTCGTGGCGGTCGCGGTGGCGCTGCGCCTCGACGCGGCGCCCTCCTCCTTCCCGCTCAATCCGGCATTCGAGGCGAGGTGAGCCATGATCCAGCACGAACGAGCGGGCGAGACCTTCGATATCGTGGTGGTGGGCGGTGGGCCGGCGGGGGCGACGACGGCCCACGACCTCGCCGCAGGGGGGCGCTCGGTGCTGCTCCTCGACAAGCCGGGCCGGATCAAGCCCTGCGGCGGCGCGATCCCGCCCCGGCTGATCCGTGACTTCGCGATCCCCGACCATCTCCTCGTCGCCCGCATCCGCGCCGCGCGCATGATCGCGCCGAGCGGCAAGGAGGTGGAAATGCCGGTCGGCGACGGCTTCGTCGGCATGGTCGACCGCAAGGATTTCGACCCCTGGTTGCGCGAGCGTGCGGCGCAGGCCGGCGCCGACTTGCGCGAGGCCACGTTCGAGCGCATCGCGCGGTCCGACGACGGCCCCGCCGTCATCCACTTCACCACCGGCAAGGGCGAGAGCCTGAAGCACCACAGCGTGCGTGCCAAACTGGTGATCGGCGCGGACGGGGCCACCTCGCCGGTCGGTCGCGCCGAGGTGCCGGGCCACGACAAGATGCGGCAGGTCTTCGCCTATCACGAGATCGTCCGCGTGCCCCGCGCCGGAGAGGCGGGCGAGGCGGCCATCGGCCCGACCCGCTGCGACGTGTTCTACCAAGGGCGGCACTCGCCGGACTTCTATTCGTGGATCTTCCCCCACGGCGAGACCGCGAGCATCGGCACGGGCAGCGCCCGCAAGGGCTTCTCGCTCCGCTCCTCGATCCGCGCCCTTCGTGAGGCGACTGGCCTCGCCGAGGCTGAGACGGTGCGGCGCGAGGGGGCACCCCTGCCCCTGAAACCCCTGAAGCGCTGGGACAACGGACGCGACGTGCTCCTCGCGGGGGACGCGGCGGGTGTCGTGGCGCCGGCCTCCGGCGAGGGCATCTATTACGCCATGCTCGGCGGGCGCCTCGCGGCCGAGGCGGCCGAAGCCTTTCTCGCCAGCGGCGACGCCAAGGCGCTCGGCCTCGCCCGCCGCCGCTTCATGAAGCAGCACGGACGGGTCTTCCTGATCCTCGGCATCATGCAGTGGGTCTGGTACCGCAGCGACGGGTTGCGCGAGCGCTTCGTCTCGATCTGCCGCGACAAGGACGTGCAGCAGCTCACCTGGGATTCCTACATGAACAAGGAATTGGTCCGGGCGAAGCCGGCGGCCCATGTCCGCATCTTCTTCAAGGACCTTGCCCACCTGTTCCGCTGGGTCTCGCCGTGAACGCCCTTGCGCAGGCGGATTGGAGGACGGCCCTCGTCGCCGCCGTCTGCGCCGTGCTGGTGGCCGTGGCCGGCGGCGTCGCGACGCGTACGGACGCTTGGTACAAGAGGCTGCGCGTGCCGGCCTGGAAGCCGCCGGATTGGGCCTTCGGGCCGATCTGGGCGACGATCTTCGCCATGACGGCGGCATCCGGCGTCCTCGCCTGGGGCGCCGATCCGGCCGCCCGACCCGTGATCGCCACCGTCTTCGCCATCAACAGCGTGCTCAACATCGCCTGGAGCGTGCTGTTCTTCCGCATGCGCCGGCCCGATTGGGCGCTGGTCGAGGTCGCGATGCTGTGGCTCTCGATCCTCGTGCTGATGCTCGCCGTGGGGCGCACGAGCCTCACCGCCGCGCTCCTGAATCTCCCCTATCTCGCCTGGGTCAGCGTCGCGGCCTGCCTCAACCTGCGCATCGTGCAATTGAACCCGCGCCGGAGCCTCGTGTGATGGAGGGGCTGTTCGCCTCCGGCCGGATCATCGACCTCATCCTCGTCGGCGTAGCGGCCGAGGCGGTGTTGCTCGTCTTCCTCTGCCGGGGGGCGGCCCGCTTCGCCCCCTTCGGCGCCACCATCGCCGCCGGGGCCGCGCTGATGCTCGCCCTGCGTGCCGCCCTCACCGGATCGGCCTGGCCGGTCGTCGCTTGCTGGATGCTCGCTGGGCTCGTGGCCCACGTCGCCGACCTGATCCTGCGCCGGAAGAGCCTGCGCCCTGCGGCATCCCCGCACGGCGCTCCACAAAAGGACGCTTGGCCGCAGGTTCGCGGCTAGCGCGGCAGGAACAACAGTTTCCGACCCCGCGTTCACGCGCGGCAACCGTTTTGAATTCTTCTGAAGTCCTCGCCCTGGAGGTGCAGGCCATGCAGCGCAGCTTCGTCCTTGCGTCCGGCCTGCTCGCCGGCACCATCCTCGGGGCGCCCGCCTGGGCGCAGGACAGCCAGGATCCGGTCGAGCGGGGCAAGTATCTCGTGACGATGGGCGATTGCGCCGCCTGCCACACGGCGCCCGGCGGCAAGTACCTCGCCGGCAACTACGCCCTGAACATGCCCTTCGGCGTCATCATGACCCCGAACCTGACCCCCGATAAGGAAACCGGCCTCGGCGACTACTCCTACGAGGATTTCGACAAGTCCTTCCGGCAGGGCTACAGCAAGCACGTCGGCTACCTCTACCCGGCCTTCCCCTTCGGCTGGTTCACGAAGGTCACCGACGAGGACACGAAGGCGATCTGGGCCTACCTGCAGTCGATTCCGGCGGTGAACGAGAAGCGGCAGGAAAGCCAGATCCCATTCCCGTTCAGCGTCCGCACCGCCCTGGTGACGTGGCGTACGGCGTTCTTCACCGAGAAGCGCTTCGAGCCCGATCCGAATGCCAGCGCCGAGGTCAACCGCGGCGCCTACCTCGTGGAGGGTCTCGGCCACTGCGCCATGTGCCACAACGAGAACAAGCTCGTCGGCAATTCGAGCTTCGCCGGGCGGTTCGGTGGCGGCGTGATCGACGGCTGGTACGCCCCGAACATCACTCCCGACGGACACCAGGGCATCGGCGCCTGGACCGACGAGCAGGTCGTGACCTACCTCAAGACCGGCACCGCCCCCGGCGACCGGCCGGGCGTCGCCGCTGGCCCGATGCGCCAGACCATCATGGAATCCCTCTCCAAGGTGAAGGAGGAGGATCTGAAGGCGATGGTCGCCTACCTGCGGACGGTGCCCGCCAAGCAGACCTACAAGGCCAAGGACCTCGCCGCCTTCGACACGAAGGACGCCCCCGGCGCCTCGACCTACCTGACCTATTGCTCCTCCTGCCACCAGCCGGACGGCAAGGGCATCGAGGGCGCCGTGCCCGCGCTCGCCGGCAACACCTCCGTGCAATCCCATGGGCCGGAGACCGTGCTGCGGGTGATCTATGGTGGCCTCGCCGCCCAGAGCGGCCTCGCCCCGATGGTCGCCATCGGCCAGCAGATGACCGATGTCGAGGTGAAGAACGTCACCGATTACGTCCGCAACGCCTGGGGCAACAAGGCGCCGGTCCTGTCCGGCTCCGAGGCCTCCGACGCGCGTGCCGCGACGAAGACCATGCTGGCGGGCACCGCGCCCTGCGCCGAGATCGAGCAGGACAAGCTCAAGGCGGCCTTCGACAAGCTGAATATCCAGGACAGCCTGAAGGGCCTGAAGCAGCAGGACTTCGTGCCGACGCTCGCCCGGCTGACGCCACAGATCAAGGCCGAGCAGACCGGCGCGACCGACGACGACATCGTCAACGGCCTCACCACCGCGTTCTGCAAGGTCGGCCGCGACGATCCGCAATACGCCAATCCGAGCTGGCCGGCGGTGATCGGGACGTTCTCGAACGTCTCATACAGCCAGGTGAAGAACCCGGAGAAGCAGGCCGCGAACGTCCCCGCCGCCATCCCGGGCGCAACCACGCCGCCGAAATGAGGCTGCGGTCGCTCTCTTCTCGTCATTCCGGGGCCGCGTAGCGGAGCCCGGAATCCAGACGCACGACGCTCCCTGCTGGAGCTGGCGCGGTTCTGGATTCCGGGCTCTCGCTTTGCGAGCCCCGGAATGACAAAGCGGGCTAATGGCCAGTCCAGCCCGCAAGCGTCATGTAGAGATCGGACCAATCCGGGTTGAACTCTTCAATCAGCCGAATCTTCCAGTCACGACGCCACTTTTTCAGCACCTTCTCGCGATCAATCGCGTCGGTGATCTTGTCATAGAACTCGTACCAGACGAGGCGGGTCACACCGTATCGGGTAGTAAAACTCCCAGTTCGGCCGCTCTTGTGTTCATAGACCCTGCGGGCGAGATCGTTCGTGACACCGACGTAGAGCGTCCCGTGGCGGCGGCTCGCCAACATATAGATCGCATGAGGCATCGCGGCTCGCAACCTTTCCGGCGGAACCGTCACCGCTCCGCTTCGTTACCGCGGCGCAACCGCCCTCACCTCTCACGGAGTTCCCGTGTCCAGCCTCATCCGGATTCTGCTCGCGATCTTTTTCCCGCCCATCGCCGTACTGGTCACGACGGGCTTCGGCATTCAGTTCCTGCTGAACATCGTGCTCTGGATTCTGGGCTGGCTGCCCGGCACGGTTCACGCCCTGTGGCTCATGAACCGCGACCGGCCGCTCCTTTGAGATCGCGCCCTTAGGGCTTCGCGTCCGCCTTCGCGACGGCTTGGCGATGGGCCGGCTTGGCCGGCTCCGGCTTCTTCGCCTCGACCTTCTTCTCTTCGATCTTCTTGCCTTCGACCGTCTTGGCCTCGGCCTTGTGCTCCCCATGCTCCTTGCTCGCATGGGCCGGCTTGGCGGCGGCCGGCTTCGAGACCGGCGGCTCGATATGCGCCGCGACCTTGATCGGCTCCACCGTCGCCGCATCGGTGGCGGGGGTGACGACCGGCGCGGGCTTGTCCTTCGCGAACAGCGAGCCGAGCAGCTTTCGGTAGCCGTCCGAATCGTCGTCCGCGTCCGCCACGGCGATACGGGCAGGCTTCTCCGGCGCGACGGCCGGCTCCTCGGGGCGAGACGCCATCAGCGTGGTCGGCGCAGGCTTCACCGGACCCTTCGCCTTGTCCGCAGGCTTGAGAGCCACGGCCTTCGGCGTGGTCGAGGCCGTGGTGGTCGGCCCCGCGGCGGAGGCGAGCATCACCGGCCGGCCCTTCACGTCGATCTCGACTTCCTCCGGCCCGGCGGCCAGGGTCTCCGGCCGGCTCACCTCTCCGAGGTTGTGGCGGCCGTATTCCTTGGCGTCGTAGGGTAGGACCGTTTCGGTGCCGCCGAGGCTCGCGAAGGTGGTCGGGTTGTTCTGCGGGCGGAAGACTGGGTTCTGGCCGCCGTCCTGATAGGCCACCCGCACCGCAGGCGTGCCCTTGGCGACGAGTTCGGCGATCTCGCGCTCGTCCTCGGCGCGCTTCTCCGCGACCAGGGGATCGACCTTCGGCTTGCACGAGCCGGCCGCGACGTCCGCCCCGCCGAACACGTAGCGGGTGCCGCAGGCGCCGATCTTCGGCTCCTCGCGCAGGGCCTCGAAATAATCCGAGCCTTCCTTGAGGTTCCGCCAGAACGGGGCGTTCGGGTCGTTCCTGAACTTGGCCATGTTCTTGGCCGTCATCCGGAACGGGTAGGACTGGAATTGGAAGCTGCGCTGGCCGCCGATGAAGGCCTCGCGGGCGATGGCGTAGATCTCGGCGATCGAGGCGTCCGTCATCGCGAAGCAGCCCGCCGACGAGCAGGTGCCGTGCACCATCAGGTAGCGGCCGGAGCGCCCGTTCGCCCGGTCCACGGCGTTCGGGAAGCCAGTGTCGAAGGACAGATAGTACGAGGAGTTCGGGTTCATCAGGCCCGGGGTGATCGTGTAGAAGCCCTCGGGCGTCTGGCGATCCCCTTCCCGGGTCTTCGGGCCGAGCTGGCCGGACCAGCGGCAGATCGGGAAGGTCTTGAGCAGGGCGTATTTGCCGTCCGCGCCCTTCTTCCAAACCTCCATCTCCGCTTCCTTCTTGTAGGCGCGGATCAGGATCGGGTCGGATTGCTGCATCCCCTTGGTCTGCATCAGAGCCAAGGTTTGCGGAGCGATGGGGGCAATGCTGCGGGCCGTGGGACCGTAAATCCCGCTGCCGTCCTGGCAGGCGCCGAGCAGAAGGGCGGTCAAGGCTGCGGCCGCCAGCATCCTCGCAAGTGCGGGACGCGCCGTCATGGGGAACCTCGTCCTCGAACTCTCGCCCGGAGGCCGTTGGCATCGGCCGGCTTCAGGCGTCACTCCCCAACCGTCTACCGTCGTTAAGCTTGCGCCTTCGTTACCGCAATGGCGCCGTTGCAACACGCCGCCGCGATCTGTGGATCACGTCAGGCGCTCGGGACGGCATTCGGCTTCCACGCGGAGGATGCCGACGAGCGCCGCGTCGTCGGCCGGATTGGCGAGGCGCAGGCCGACCGGTTCGGTGGGGCTGTTGATCGTCAGGCAGCGCAGGCTTTGGGACACATCGACAGCCTCGATCACTTCGACCCGCGCGTGGCCGGGCATGAGCTGTACGAAGGTCAGGTGGTTGGTGCTCGCCCGCCGGCCGAGCAGCGCATCGATCTCCTCCACCACCGGGCGGGGGGTGTAGAGGTGCGTCATCATCCACAGGCGGTTGCGTGTGCCGGGCGTGTCGAGGGCCACGCGCATCCGGCGCACGCCCTCGGTCAGGAAGGCGTAATCGGTCGGGTCGGCGGCCGGATCGTGGTGGTTGAACACGCAGTCGAGGCCATGCCGCGCGCGGTAGAGGCGGTGGCGCCCCTTCCAGATGCCCTCGCCCCGGCGTTCGGAGACGGGAATGCTCTCCAATTCGCGGCGGTCGGTCAGCGCGGCGAAATCGTCCTCAAGGCAATCCCGCACCATCCCCGGCATGGTGAAGATCCAGTCGAACGGACCGGACCACGCGCGCAGGTCCAGTGTCTTGAGGACATGCGCCATCTGGCAATTGCAGCCGAGGGAGATCGTGTTGAACGCCCCCGGCTCGCGGGTGTCGCGGCGGGCGAAACGGCGGCCGAGACGGCCGAGCGCGCCGCGCAGCCCGGCCGCTGCCGTCACAGGCGCCTTCCGATTTCGAGGAACTTGTCGGCCCGGCGGTTCCGGATCGTGGCGGCGTCAAGCCCGTCGAACATCGCGAGCGACTCCGCGATGGCCTGCCCGGCGGCCTGCACCGCGCCCTCCCGGTCCCGGTGCGCGCCGCCCACCGCCTCGGGAACGATGGCATCGATGACGCCGAGCCGCAGCAGGTCCTGCGCGGTGATCTTCATGGCGGTGGCGGCTTCGTGCGCCCGGCCGCCGTCGCGCCACAGGATCGAGGCCGCGCCCTCCGGCGAGATCACGCCGTAGATCGCGTGTTCCAGCATCAGCACCCGGTTGGCGGTGGCGAGCGCGATGGCACCGCCCGAGCCGCCCTCCCCGATCACCAGCGCGACGTTGGGCACCGACAGGCCGAGGCAGGCCTCGGTCGAGCGGGCGATGGCCTCGGCCTGCCCGCGCTCCTCGGCCTCGATGCCGGGATAGGCGCCGGCCGTGTCCACGAAGGCGATGACCGGCAGGCCGAACCGGTCGGCGGTCTCCATCAGGCGCACCGCCTTGCGGTAGCCCTCGGGGCGGGCCATCCCGAAATTGTGGCGCAGGCGCGCCTCGGTGGTGGCGCCCTTCTCCTGGCCCAGCACGCAGACCGGGCGGCCGTTGAACCGGCCGAAGCCGCCGACGATGGCCTCGTCCTCGCCGAAGGCGCGGTCGCCCGCGAGCGGGGTGAATTCAGTGATGAGCCCGGCGCAATAATCGACGAAGTGCGGGCGCTGCGGGTGGCGGGCCACCTGCGTCTTCTGCCAGGGCGTGAGCGCGGCGTAGATCTCTGCGAGGGCCTGCCGGGCCTTCGCCTCCAGCCGGCCGACCTCCTCGCTGATCGCGACGGCACCGTCCTGGCTACCCACGGCGCGCAGTTCTTCGAGCTTCGCTTCGAGCTCGGCCACCGGCTTCTCGAAGTCGAGATAGGAGCGCGTTACCGCCATGGAGTTCCGTAACCGAGTCGTGGGGTGTCGCACGCCCGGTAGGGAGCCCGGCCGCGGCCGGCGCGAGGTGTTGGCGCAAAGCCCCCCGCTGTCAACCTCTGCCGTCCGTCGGCGGTTCAGGCGGCCTGGGCCACGACCCGGTTCCGGCCCCCGGCCTTCGCCTCGTACAGGCCCTCATCCGCCCGCCGGAGCATATCGCCCGGCGAGGCATCGTCGGCGCAACGGATGGCGACGCCGATCGAGACGGTGACGGGCAGGCTGCGCGTGTCGCGCTGGATCGCGAAGGGCACCGCCTGGATGCGCTCGCGGATGCGCTCGGCGATGGCATGGGCCTCGGCGAGGCCGGAATCCGGCAGGATCACCACGATCTCCTCGCCGCCGTAGCGAGCCACGATGTCGATCGGCCGGGTGTGCTGGCGCACGCGCTCGGCGAAGGCGCGCAGCACCTCGTCGCCGGCCTCGTGGCCGTAGGTGTCGTTGATCGCCTTGAAGCGGTCGATGTCGAGGATGAGCGCGGCGAGCGGCCGAAGGCGCATCGCCTCCTCGGAGAACAGGACGCCGAGGTGGTTGTCGAGGTAGCGGCGGTTGTGCAGGCCGGTGAGCCCGTCCGTCACGGCCATCTGCAGCGACGCCTGCATGGCGCCGCGCAGCACGTCGGAATAGCGCTTGCGGCGCACCTGGGTCCGGGCGCGGGCCAGAAGCTCGTTCCGGTCCACCGGGCGCATCAGGTAATCGTGCACGCCGAAATCGAGACCGCGGACGATCCGCGCGCGGTCATGCGCCTCCGCGACCATGATGAGCGGCATACCCCGCGTCCGATCCAGCGATCGGAGCTGGCTGCACAGGCGCAGCCCGTCATGGTCCTGAAGGTCGAGGCTCACCAGAGTGAGATCGAAATCACCCTCGGCGGCCACCTGGATGGCGAGATGCGGATCGGCCTCGACGGTCACGCGATGGTGCTGGCTCAGCGCCATCGCCATCCGCTCGGCGGCGCCGGGCCGGTCCTCAACGAGGAGGATGCGGGCGTCGAGCCCGGTCTCGGCGGCGGCGGTGATGAGAGGGTCGCCCATCCCGAAGGCGCGGGAGGCGAGCGCGCGCTGGCGCAGCTCATCCGTGACGGCCTTCAGGCGCACGAGGCTGCGCACGCGCGTGAACAGCGCGGTGTCGTCGACGGGCTTGGTCAGGAAGTCGTCCGCGCCCGCGTCGAGGCCCTTGAGCCGGTCGGAGGGCTGGTCGAGGGCGGTGACCATCACCACCGGAATATGGGCGGTGACGGGATTGCTCTTCAGGCGGCGGCACACCTCGAATCCGTCCATGCCCGGCATCATCACGTCAAGCAGGACGATGTCGCACAGGCCCTTTTCGCAGATCGCGATGGCATCGGGGCCGTTCATCGCCGCGAGCGTGTCGAAATATTCGAGGCCGAGCTTCGTTTCGAGCAGTTTGACGTTCGGGAATAGATCATCGACGATCAGGACGCGGGCCGACATGCTACCTCGCTTGCGTCGCTCGCCGTCGCCATCCTCAGGCGCGACTCAAGATCTCGCGACGAGGGAGACGGCCCTGCGCCGCGTCATTTGGGTTCAAGATACGCGCGAACCGTTGCCAAAAACTTCGCGACCGAGATGGGCTTGGACAAATAGGCCTCGCAACCGCCTTCGCGGATGCGCTCCTCGTCACCCTTCATGGCGAAAGCAGTGATGGCGATGATCGGAATCGACTTCAGATCGTCGTCTTCCTTCAGCCACTTCGTGACCTCCAGGCCGGACACCTCCGGCAGCTGGATATCCATGAGGATCAGGTCGGGATGATGGGCGCGGGCGAGCTCGATCGCCTCGATGCCGTTGGCGGTCTTCAGGGTCGCGTAGCCGTTCGCCTCGAGGAGGTCGTTGAACAGCTTCATGTTCAGTTCGTTGTCCTCGACGATGAGCACCGTCTTCGACATGGTTCCTTGCCTCGGTCAGAGCCGATCATGATTAAGGACCCATCAGCCCCATTGCGTCGGTTTTAAGGGTTACATGTTGACGAAAGGCAAACCGCATCAAGCGGATGACTCGACGGAAAGCCTCGCCCTCGATGTTCTTCTGTGGATCCTTGGGGATGAAGACCGCCTTTTTCCCTTTCTCGCCTCGACCGGGCTTGATCTGGAGGCTGTCCGGGCCGGTGCCAAGGATCCCGCCTTCCTCGCGGGCGTGCTCGACCATGTCGCGGGGGACGAGCCGGTGCTGCTCGCCTGCGCCCGCGCCCTGGAGATCAAGCCGGAACGGATCATCGCCGCCTGGCAGAAGCTCTCGCCCCGGCCTGACGACGAATGGGCCTGACGCCGACGGAGTCCGGCCCTGCGGTTAAGGCGTGCAGCCCTTGCCCGTGGCCTTCGGCGCCGACGTGTCGAGGTCGAGGGTGGTCATCGTGCCGGCCAGCACGAACTCGCCGTAATCGAGCTTGATCCGCCCGCTGACGCCGTTCTCGTAGAGGTCGAAGCTCAGCGTATAGATCGGCGTGCGCTCGCCCGCGCCCTCGGTGTAGTAGGTCAGCTTCACCGGCCAGCGCTTCACCGAGGCGATGGGGCCGGTCTGAAGCGGCTTTTCCAGGTCCGTGCCGGCGACCGCCTCATGGCCGATCACCGCGAAGGTGTCGTAGACTTTCCGGCCGTCATCCGAGCCGTCGTAAACCTTCACCGAGAGCGTGGTCTGCCCGGCGCGGGCCACCTCCACCAGCTTGCGCATGTGGGCGCTGGGGAACAGCACCGGACCCGCGACCGTGACAGGCTTGCCCTTGCCCTTCAGCTTCACCGTCAGGCCGTTGTCGTCCTCGGTCGCCATGCCGTCGACGGGAGCGGAATTGTCGCCGTCCGAGATCGTGGTGGTCTTGAAGCGAAACTCGCGCGCGTCCCCGCTCTCGAAGGTGGTGCTGCGCAGGTCCGAGACGCGGGTCCCGGTCTCGCTGGAGGTCAGCTCCGTGACCTGACGGGTCTGCATCGTGTAGCCCCGGCAGGCATCGCCCCGGAAATCGATGACGATGCGCCCGCGCGCCGACTCGACGGAGCGGGTGCTCGAGCTGCCGGTGAGGGCGAGATCGTAGACCGCTCGGTGATTGGCCAGGATGACGGGCGCTGGCGCCTGGGCGGGCGCCTCTTTCGGCTCCGGCGTGGCGGGGGCTGCGAGCGCGGGGCTCGCAAGAACCAGAAGGCCGGCAAGGAGGCGTCGGGGCAGAGCGGCCATCGGAATCCAGGGTTTCACGGCCGACGCGAGATAGACAGCCCTGGGTCGCAGGACAATCCCCGCCGCCCGGCATGATCGCGGGGCGGCGGGGTCGAGCCTCACTCGGTGGGCGTGTCGTCGGAGGACGGGGCGCTGCCTTCGCCGGCCTCGGCCGTCGCGCTTTCGAAGCGCGGACGACGGCGGCGGCGGGCCTTCGGCGCGGGCGCCTCGTCGGCGGCAGCCTCGGTGGCCGGCGGCGGCTCGACGGGCTCCGGCGTGGCGGCGGGAGCGGCCGGACGAGCGGGGGCCATCAGGAAGGCCGGCAGGGCTGCCGCCTCCTCGGTGACGGCGGCCGGCTCCTCGCGGCGGCGCTCACGGCGGGGCGTCCCCTCCGGGCGCTGGAACTCGCCGCGCGGCGTTTCGGGGCGGAACTCGCGTCGCTCCTGACGGTCCTGCCGCTCAGGACGGTCCTGCCGTTCGGGACGGTCTTGGCGCTCTTGGCGCTCGGGACGGTCCTGGCGGAACTCCTGGCCCTCGTTGCGCTGGTAATCCTGGCGCGGACGATCCTGGCGGTCCTGCCGGCCATTCTCCTGCTGGCCGCGGAACTCCTGGCGCGGATAATCTTGGCGGTCCTGCCGCCCGTAATCCTGCCGGTTGTTGTCTTGCCGATTGTCCTGCCGCTGACGGTCCCGGCCGTAATCCTGGCGGTCCTGCCGGCCGTTGTCCTGCCGCCCGTTGTCCTGGCGCGGCTGGCCGTCGAAGCGGCGCTGGTCGCGGTTCTGGAAACGGTCGCGGTTCTGGCGTCCGTTGTCCTGGTAATCCTGGCGGCCTTCGTAGGGCTGAGGCTGGTGACCGGGGTCGCCGTACTCGTCCTGGCCGTAGCCCTGGCCGTTATAGGCATGCCCGTTCGGCTGGCCGCCCTGCTGGCCCTGAGCCTCCTCTTCGCCCTCTTCCATGTCCTCGTCGAAGGCACGGGCGGCATAGCCGCCGGCGACGGGGCGGCTCGGCTCCTGCGCACCGGAGATGATGCGGAAGTAATGCTCGCCGTGCTGGAAGTAATTCTCGGCCGCAACCGGGTCGCCGGCCGCCAGCGCATCGCGCGCGAGCTGGGCGTACTTGTCGGCGATATGCTGAGCGGTACCGCGGATCTTGACGTCGGGGCCGTTCGATTCGTACGAGCGCGTGAGCGGATTGGGACCCTTGGGGCGATTGCGCCCGCGCATCCGTCGATTCTGGTTCGGTCTCATCGGTCTTCAGTGACCCTCAGTTCACGCCAGACAAGTCTAAAGGGACGTCCGGGATCGCGCACAGCTGCGGTGCGGCGTCCCGACCCGTACTGCCCGAAAGCAGCCGTGCAACACCTCGCACGAACCTCAACGATCGCCTGAACCACCCCTCGCGTCGCAGGCCGAGGCATCGGCGCGGACCACAAGCCGGTTGTCAGATTCGAGCGGTACCGGACCGGCGCGCGAGCCTCGCGTACACCATCTTCCGGATCTTGAGGGGGTCGGCGAACTACGTGGCGGCCGTGGTCTCCACCGACCCTATCGCGGTTCGTCTTAACGAAACGTTCGCGATCTTCAAGCGGACTCTACCGTCTTCTGCGCGCTGCAACAAGCTTTTTTCGGTTTGCGGCTCCTCGCGGGCGCTACGCTGGCTGCGGGCGACGGCTCGACTTGTATTCGATGGCTCGATCTGGGAGCCCACGCGGCCAAATTCAATGCACGAAGCTGAGAGCACGGTCGAGTCCGGCGAGATCCTGAAACAATCCCGCAACGTGAAGCCCGCTGGCCACGCCGATTGCTCGGACGGACTCGGCCTGATCGTATCCGATCTCGAGGATCGCGGGCGCGCCGGGCTTCAGGATGTCGCCCTGCCCGAGGGCGCCGAGGATGCCGCGATAGGCATCGAGCCCGTCCGCTCCGCCGTCGAGGGCGGCGCGGGGATCGTGCTCCGCCACCTCCCGGTCGAGCCCGGCGATGATGGCGGCGGCGATGTAGGGCGGGTTCGAGACCACGAGGTCGAAAGGTCCGCGCAGGGCGGCGCACCAATCCCCCCGGACGAGATGCGCCCGGCCGCCGACCCCGTTCACCACCGCGTTGGCGCGGGCGATGCGCAGGGCCGCCTCCGAGCGGTCGAGGCCGAAGCCGGTGGCGTTCGGCAACTCGCTGAGCAACGCCACGAGGATGCAGCCCGAGCCGGTGCCGAGATCGAGAACGCGGAGCGGCGCGTGCCGGTCGGGCAAGGCGGCGAGCGCCGCCTCCACGACGGTCTCGGTGTCCGGGCGCGGCACCAGGGTGTCCGGTCCAAGGGTGAAGGGCAGGCCCCAGAACTCCCAGGCGCCGAGGATGCGCGCCACCGGCTCCCCGGCCACACGCCGCGCCAATGCTTCCGACAGGCGAGGCGCCTCCCCGCCGATGGGGCGGTGGCCGTCGAGGGCGAGATCGCGGGTGGACAGGCCGAGCAGGCCGAGCACGAGGAAGCGCGCATCCCCCTCGGCCTGCGCGATGCCGGCGGCGGCGAGGACGGCGCCCGCCCGGCGGATCGCGTCGCGCAGGGACAGGGAGGCGTCGAGGCCGCCCTCCCCGCTCACGCCATGCCCTCGGCGGCGAGCAGTTCCGCCTGGTGCTCGGCGATGAGCGCGTCCACCACCTCGTCCAGGGCGGTGCCGGCCATCACCTCTTCGAGCTTGTAGAGGGTGAGGTTGATGCGGTGGTCCGTCACCCGCCCTTGCGGGAAATTGTAGGTGCGGATCCGCTCAGAGCGATCACCGGAGCCGACCTGCGCCTTGCGGTCGGCGGCGCGGGCGGAATCCTTGGCGGTGCGCTCGGCGTCGTAGAGCTTCGCGCGCAGGAGCGACATCGCCCGCGCCCGGTTCTTGTGCTGCGAGCGCTCCTCCTGGACGAAGACCACGATCCCCGTCGGCAGGTGGGTGATGCGGATCGCCGATTCCGTCTTGTTGACGTGCTGGCCGCCCGCGCCCTGGGCACGCATCGTGTCGATCTTCAGGTCGGCGTCGTTGACGACGATGTCGACATCCTCGGCCTCCGGCAGCACCGCGACGGTGGCGGCGGAGGTGTGGATGCGGCCTTGCGTTTCCGTGTCGGGCACGCGCTGCACCCGGTGGGCGCCGCTCTCGAACTTCATCCGGGCGAACACGCCCCTGCCCTTCACCTCGGCGATCACCTCGCGGTAGCCGCCGACCGTGCCCTCGCTCTCCGAGACCACCTCGACCCGCCAGCCCTTCGTCTCCGCGTATTTGGCGTACATGCGGAACAGGTCGCCGGCGAACAGGGCGGCTTCATCGCCGCCGGTCCCGGCGCGGATTTCGAGGATGGCGCTCTTCTCGTCCGCCGCATCCTTCGGGAGCAGCATCAGTTGCAGGGCGCGGTGGGCGGCCTCAAGCGCCTCCTCGGCCGGCGGCTTCTCCTCGGCGGCGAAGGCGCGCATCTCCGGGTCGGTGCCGGCCTCGTCGATCATCGCCTCGATGCCCCGCAGGTTATCGAGGGCGGAGCGGTACTCGCGGATCGCCGCGACCACGGGATCGAGATCCGACAATTCGCGCGAGAGCTGCACGACCATCTCGGCCTCGCCCTCGCCGGAGGCGAGCTGCGCGGTGACGAGGTCGTGCCTAACGAGGATGGCGTCGAGGCGTTCGGGGGGGAAAGGTATCATCGCCCGTTATTCTGTGGGGACGTCGGTGTGTCGGCCCGGTTCCGCGAGGGGGTACAACCCCGGCGGAAGGTTTCGCAAGGTGGCAGCGGGCGTCGCTAGATCGGGACGCCGTTGTCGCGGGCGTAGGCGGTGAGCAGCGGGCGCAGGGTCTGGCCGTCGTGCATCGTCGTCATCTCGGCCTCGATCAGCCGGGCGACCTCCCCCGCGTCGAGGCTGAGCACCATCGCCTTCAGGGGGCCGATGGCGGCGGGCGACATCGACAGGTTGCGGAAGCCGAGCCCGATCAGCGCCATCGCGTCGAGGGGGCGCCCGCCGATCTCGCCGCACACCGTCACCGGGCAGCCGGCCGCGTTGGCCCGCTCCGCGATCAGGCGGAAGGCGCGCAGGGCCGCCACTGAGAGCGGATCGAACCGGTCGGCCACGCGCCGGTTCTCGCGGTCCACCGCGAACAGGAACTGCATCAGGTCGTTGGAGCCGACCGAGAGGAAATCCGCCTCGCGGGCGATCTCGTCGATCTGGAACAGGAGCGAGGGCACCTCGACCATCGCCCCCAATTCGCAGGGCTGCGGCAGCCTGTAGCCGTGCCGGGCGAGGTGGGCCTTCTCCCGCTCGACGATCTCCCGCGCCTGCACGAACTCGTGCACGGTCGCCACCATCGGGAACATGATCTTCAGGGGCCGCCCCTCGGCCGCCTTCAGGAGGGCGCGCAGCTGCATCCGCAGGAGCGCGGGCCGGTCGAGGCCAATGCGGATCGCCCGCCAGCCCAAAGCCGGGTTCTCCTCCTCCAGCTTGGCCATGTAGGGCAGGATCTTGTCGCCGCCGATATCGAGGGTGCGCACCGTCACCGGCCGCCCGCCCGAGGCCGCGAAGGCCTGGGAATAGAGCGCCTGCTGCTCCGCCGCCGAGGGCATCCGCTGGGCGACCATGAACTGCAACTCGGTGCGGAACAGGCCGACGCCCTCCGCGCCCGTCTCCTCCAGATGGCTGAAGTCGATGAGCAGTCCGGCATTGAGGTTGAGGCCGACCTTCACCCCGTCGCGGGTGATGGCGGGCACGTCCCGCAGGGCACGGTACTGTTCCTGCCGCCGGGCGCGCAGGCGCACCATCTCGGCGTAGGAGGATTCGATCTCCGGCCCCGGCCGGACATGGACCTCCCCCGCGACGCCGTCCACGATGATCGCGTCGCCGGATTCGCACAGCGCCGTGGCGTTCTCGACCTCGCCCACGGCGGGGATGCCGAGCGCCCGCGCCACGATGGCGACGTGGCTCGTCGGGCCGCCCTCCTCCAGCACGATGCCCCGGAGCGTCCCCGCATCGTAATCGAGGAGCGCCGCCGGCCCCATGGTGCGGGCGACGAGGATCGCGTTCTCCGGCAACGGCGCCGTGCCGGCCGCGCCGGGGCCGATCAGCGCCCGCAGGAGGCGGTTGGCGAGGTCGTCGAGGTCATGCAGGCGCTCGCGCAGGTAGGGGTCGGACTGGCGCAGCATCCGCGCCCGGTTGTCCGACTGCACCCGCTCCACGGCGGCCTCGGCGGTGAGGCCCGAGGCGACGGCCTCGCGCATCCGCCGCAGCCAGCCCTGGTCGTGGGCGAACATCCGCACGGTTTCCAGGACCTCGCGGGACTCGGCGGTGCCGATCCGGTCGCCCCGCTCCACGAGAGCATCGATGGCCGAGCGCACGCCCTCAATGGCCGCATCGAGACGGGCGACCTCGCGGTCGACGTTCTCGGCGATGAGGGTCTTCACCACGAGGCGCGGCTCGTGCAGCACCACGTGGCCGAGGCCGATCCCGTCCGAGAGGGCGACGCCCCGCGCCATGACCGGGCGGCGGTTGGCTGTGCTCGCCTGCGAGCCGAGCCCCTCCAGCTCGCCCGAGGCGATCATCTCCGAGAGCACCATCGCGGTGGTCTGGAGCGCCTCGATCTCCTCCTCGGAATAGACGCGATAGGTCTTGTTCTGGACGGTCAGCACGCCGAGCGTGTGGCCCGCCCTTAGGAGGGGCACGCCGAGGAAGGCGTGGTAGATCTCTTCCCCCGTCTCCGGCCGGTAGGAGAAGGCCGGGTGCTTCTGCGCGTCCGACAGGGCGAGGGGTTCGGCGGTGGAGGCGATGAGGCCGACGAGGCCCTCGTCGGCACGCAGCCGCGTGAGATGCACCGCCTCGCGGTTCAGGCCCTCGGTGGCGAAGAGTTCGAGGATGTTGTCGTCGCGCAGCACGTAGACCGAGCAGACCTCGGCCACCACGTTCGCGGCGATCAGCACGACGATCCGGTCGAGACGCGCCTGCGGGCTCACCGGCTCCGCCATCGCTTCGCGGAGGCGGCGCAGCAGAAGGCGCGGGCCTCCGAGCGCAGCGGGCATCGTATCGTCGTTCCAGCGTCGGCGGGCGGCCGTGGCGTCGGCCCCCTGCAACCTTGGCGCCAATCGCCCCGGGACGGCAATCCGTCCCGGGGCGTTTAGTTCATCAAAGCACGGCTTATCAAAGGCCGGCGGCCCCCGCGCCTCAGGCTCGGTCGAGCCCGTAGAGCGAATGGAGCGTGCGCACCGCAAGCTCTGTGTAGGCGGCGTCGATCAGGACCGAGAACTTGATCTCGGAGGTGGTGATCGCGCGGATGTTGATCCCCTTGGCCGCGAGCGCCCGGAACGCCTTGGCGGCGACGCCGGCATGGCTGCGCATCCCGACGCCGATGGCCGAGACCTTCACCACATCCGTGGCGCCCTCGATCTGCGCATAGCCGATATGCTCGCGGGCCTGATCGAGGATGGCGCGGGCGCGCTCGTACTCGGCGGAGGGCACCGTGAACGTCATGTCGGTGGTCGACTGGTCGCCCGAGACCGTCTGGATGATCATGTCGACGTTGATGTTGGCATCGGCTAGCGGCCCGAAGATCGCGGCGGCGACGCCGGGGCTGTCCTTGACGCGGCGCAGGGTGATCTGCGCCTCGTCCCGGGAAAACGCGATCCCGGTGATGATCTGCTGTTCCACGATGTCGTCCTCGTCGCAGATGAGGGTACCCGGGCGCGCGGCGTCCGGCGGGTCGAAGGAGGAACGGACGGTGGTCGGCACCCGGTGCACCATCGCGAGCTCGACGGAGCGCACCTGCAGCACCTTGGCGCCGAGCGAGGCCATCTCCAGCATTTCCTCGAAGGTCACGCGCTCCATGCGCCTGGCCTTCGGCACGACGCGGGGGTCGGTCGTGTAGACGCCGTCCACGTCGGTATAGATGTCGCAGCGCTCGGCACCGATGGCCGCCGCGATCGCCACGGCCGAGGTGTCCGAGCCGCCGCGCCCGAGGGTCGTCACCCGGCCGCTCTCGGGATGGATGCCCTGGAAGCCGGCGATCACCGCGACCTCGCCCCGGGCAAAGCCGGCGTCGAGGTTGGCCGAGGGAATGTCGGCGATGCGCGCGGAGCCGTGCGCGTCCGAGGTCAGGACCGGGATCTGCCAGCCCTGCCAGGAACGGGCCGCGATGCCTTCCTTCCGCAGGGCGATGGCCAGAAGACCGGCGGTCACAAGTTCGCCAGAGGCGACGACGGCGTCGTACTCGGCGGTGTCGTAGAGCGAATTCGCGTCCTTCACCCAATCGACCAGCTCGTTGGTCTTGCCGGACATCGCCGAGACGATGACGGCGACCTCGTAGCCGGCCGCGACCTCGCGGGCGACATGGCGCGCGACGTTGCGGATGCGCTCGACGTTGGCGACGGACGTACCGCCGAACTTCATTACCAGACGGGGCATTCTTCGAACGTTTCCAAGCCCGTGCAGCCGGAGCGGGCGTCCCGCCGCAGACCGGCCGGGGCCCGCCCCCGGACGGGTTTCGCGGGTACTCGGGCCGGTCCCCCCTGTCAACGTCCGGCCCGGCCGGCTCCGCTCCTTTGCCGCGACCTCCTTCCGGGTTGCGCTCGGGCGCCGGATGAGGTGGAGGTCGTCCGGGGACACGGAGGTTCTACGGCATGGCGGCGGAGACGACGGGCGGGTTCGTAGACCGGGAGGAGGTCGCGCGGTTCGACGCCATGGCCGCCACGTGGTGGGACGAGGCCGGGCCGATGCGGGTGCTCCACCGCTTCAATCCCGTGCGCGTCGGCTACATCCGCGACGCCCTGTGCCGCCATCACGGCCGCGACCCGGAAGTGCCCTTCGCCCTCGACGGCCTGACGATCTGCGATGTCGGCTGCGGCGGCGGTGTCCTGTCCGAGCCGCTGGCCCGCCTCGGCGCCACAATGACGGGGCTCGACCCCGCCGAGCGCAACCTCGCCGTCGCCCGCGCCCATGCCGAAGCGTCGGGCGTGCCGGTCGATTACCGGGCTCAGACCATCGAGGAAATCGTCGCGGCCGGCGAGACGTTCGACGCCGTGCTCATCATGGAGGTGGTCGAGCACGTCTCCGACATGCCGGCCTTCGTGCGCAGTGCCTGCGCGGCGGTGAAGCCCGGTGGGCTGCTCTTCGCCGCCACCCTCAACCGCACGATGCGCTCCTTCGCCCTCGCCATCGTCGGGGCGGAATACGTCCTCGGCTGGCTGCCGAAGGGCACGCACGATTGGGAGAAGTTCGTGAAGCCGGACGAGTTTTCCGCCGCGATCCGCTCCGGGGGACTCGACGTCACCGACACGACCGGCGTCGTCTACAACCCGCTGGCCGACGGCTGGCGCCTGGGGCGCGACACGGCGGTGAACTACATGCTGAGCGCCGCCCGCCCGGCTTGAACCGCGGGACCCTTCCGCCGTTGACCGGCGACAGAAGGAGTGCCCGATGCTTGAGAAGATGCCCCGCGTGCTGGGCGAGGCCCTGTCCGGCCTGAAGGCCGGTCTCGACGGAACCACCTACCACTCGGAATTTCCCGGCGTGGTGGAGACCATCCGCGTGAGCAGCGGTGCCTTCGCCGACCGCGCTGCCCTGCCCCCGCGCTTCACCGCCGATGGCGAGGGCGTGTCGCCGCCGCTCTCCTGGGACGGCCTGCCCACGGGCACCATGTCCGTCGCGGTAATCGTGGAGGATGCCGGCAGCCCGACGCCGCGCCCTCTGGTTCACCTTCTCGCCTGGAATCTCGACCCCGCCGCGTCCCTCCCGGAGGGCGCCACCGGCCCGACATTCGGCAAGAACAGCTTCATGAAGACCGGCTGGCTGCCGCCGGACCCGCCCACCGGCCATGGCGACCACGCATACCTGTTCCAGGTCTACGCGCTGTCTCAGCGCCTCGACCTGGAGGAAGGCTCGGGCCGCGAGGCACTGATCGATACGATGCGGGATAATGTCCTCGCGAAGGGTGGCCTGATCGGCACCTACGCGCGGACCTGATCCTCAGGCGGCCGAGTCGATCCGGTAGTGGATCGGCTTGAAGCTGCCGTTGTTCGATTGCAGCGCCGAGCAGGCGGTGAGGCCGATCACGAGGTCGGCCTCAGCCACGAAGACGATCCGGTCCCCCGCCTTGCTGAGGGGCGGCTCCACGGTCAGGGCGCCTGTCGTGCCGTCCACCGGCACGTTCATGAAGCAGTTGAACGCCACCGGGATCCGGTCGGGCGCGATGCCGTAGGGCTCCAGGGCCGCCGCGAGATTGCCGAAGCAGCCGCGATGTGGGTTGGTGTCGCCGTAGATGATGCGGAACGTGTCCGCCGAGCACGGCGTCAGCAGGAAATCGTGCCGGCCCACCGTGTCCTCGACGATCCGCAGGAGCACGTTCGACCGGTTCGAATAGAGCGGATCGCCGGTCGTGAGATAGATCTTGCTCGCGTAATCGAGGGTGCGGCCGTTCGAGATCACTTCATCGAGATCGTGCCGGTTGAAGGCCACGAGGTCGGCGACCTGTTCGCCGTGCGGGTCGATCACCGTCAGCCGGTCGCCCTTGGCGAGCGTGAAGGCCACGCCCGAGCGCGGCGAAATTTCGTGGGTCACACCATGCCTCCCATCCCCGTGCCCGACATCTGGGTCACGTTCCGCTTCCGAGCAGGGGGAGATCGAAGGGGTGGACCGGTTCCCGTGCCTTGGCCAGCGCGGCCGGATCACGCTCTGTGCGCGGGGTGAAGGGGCAGCGCCATTCCGGCCCGACCTGCCGGCCGCTGTACTGGCGCGCCTCGGAGGATTCGCCGTGGCGGGAGAGCATCGGGTTGATGCTGCCGGCCAGGGCCTCGTCGCGCTGGAGGATCGAGGCGCGCAGCTTCTCGTAGCGGCCCTCGGCGCGCAGGCGCTCGAACTGCGAATGCAGGTTGAACACCATGACCGGCGAGGGGAAGCGCCGGGCCGGGCGGCTCGCGCCGGGATGCAGGCCGACCACGAAGAAGGCCTCGCCGCCGAAGCTCAGGGAGAAATGCGCATCGTCCGGGTCGGCATCGACGCTGCCGTCATAGGGCTGGCCGAGCCAGAAATCCTTGTCGGACAGCGATTGCGCCCGCTGCCACAGGCTCGTCTCGAAGGTCTCCTCGGAGATGCGGTCGGGGCCTTCGAACACCACGGCGAAGCTTTGGAACAGGGCCGGTGATTCCCGATAGCTGGCAATGAAAGACAACAGAGCGGGATAAATCCGCATGTCGTCCCAGCTGGACGTGATGTCGCGCGCCACGACGATCCGCATCTTCCCGCGCGACAGGGCCGATTTCGCGCCGACGCAGGGGAATGGAGGATCTTGGATGAACTCTCGAAAGGCCTGAGCCCGAGGATGCTCGCGGTCGTCGCGTGGAAATTGCATTGGTCGTCTGCTGCTCGATTACTCTGGAACGCCTACGCCTTGGGCAGGATCGGCCCGGCTTTTCGGCAACCTCATTCGGCAGGCGGCGTTCCTGGCTGCGACAGAAGGTTCTGTGGAGAGCTTTTCGACCGACCGCGATGGCGTAGCTCAACGGCATGGCTTGACGGCACGGCTTGGCCGATGCTCAGACCGCCGGAACGGACCACAGGGTCGCCGAGGGCGGCCGAGACGAGTCCCGGAGGGCCGCCGCTTGAAACGTTCCCGTCGCACCAAGATCGTCGCGACCCTCGGCCCCGCTTCCGACACGCCGGAGATGATTGAACGGCTGTTCCGGGCCGGCGCCGACGTGTTCCGGCTCAACATGAGCCACCTCTCGCGGGAGAAACTGCCCGAGAAGGTCGAGGTGATCCGGGCCATCGAGCGCGAGGCCAAGCGGCCGATCGGCATCCTCGTGGATCTCCAGGGACCGAAGCTGCGGCTCGGCGTCTTCGCCGAAGGCGCGGTGATCCTGGAGAAGGGCGCGACCTTCGTCCTCGACGGCGACCCCACGCCGGGCGACATCGGCCGCTGCCACCTGCCGCACCCGGAAATCCTCCAGGCATTGGAGCCGGGCCACGCGATCCTGCTCGATGACGGCAAGCTGCGCCTCTCCGTTCTGGAAACCACCGGCGACCGTGCGGTGACCCGCGTCGAGGTCGGTGGGCGCATCTCGAACAAGAAGGGCGTGTCCCTGCCGCACACGGTGCTGCCGGTGCCGGCCATGACCGAGAAGGACCGCTCGGACCTCGAAGCCGGGCTCAATGCCGGGGCCGACTGGATCGCCGTGTCCTTCGTGCAGCGGCCGGAGGACGTGGCCGAGGTGAAGAAGGTCTGCGCCGGACGCGCCCTGGTGATGGCCAAGATCGAGAAGCCGCAGGCGCTGGCGCGGCTCGACGAGATCATCGAGGTGTCGGACGGGCTGATGGTCGCCCGCGGCGACCTCGGCGTCGAGATGCCCCTCGAACAGGTGCCGGGGGTGCAGAAGCGCCTCACCCGGGGGGCGCGCCGCTCCGGCAAGCCGGTGGTCGTCGCGACGCAGATGCTGGAATCGATGATCACCGCGCCGGTCCCGACCCGCGCCGAGGTTTCGGACGTGGCGACCGCCGTCTACGAAGGCGCGGATGCGGTGATGCTCTCGGCCGAGAGCGCGGCGGGCGCCTTCCCCATCGAGGCGGTGACGACCATGAGCCGGATCGCCGAGCAGGTGGAGCGCGATGCGCTCTACTGGTCGATCATCCGCGCGCAGAAGGACACGCCCGACCACACCGCCGCCGACGCCATCGCGGCGGCCGCGCACCAGATGGTCGACGCCCTCGACCTCGACGCGATCATGGCCTGGACGAATTCCGGCTCGACGGTGCTGCGCCTCACCCGCGAGCGCCCGAACGCCTCGGTGATCGCCCTGACGCCCCGCCGGGAGACGGCGCGGCGGCTCGCCATCGCCTGGGGCGTCCACCCCATCGTGACGAAGGATGCGAGCGACGTGGACGACATGTCGTTCCGCGCCGCCAAGTTCGCCGTTCGTGAGAAGTTTGCGGCGGTGGGCGACCGGATCATCGTCGTCGCCGGCCTGCCCTTCGGCACGCCGGGCGCGACGAACCTCGTGCGCCTCACCTTCATCACGCGGGAACACGCCGAGAAGGCGTGAGATTGTTTACGCTCGACCAACCGCCGTCGTCATTGCGAGGCGGAGCCGAAGCAATCCAGAGCGCGACGTGTCCGGAAGAGTCGGCACCGGCTGAATTGCTTCGAAGACGCTCGCAAGGACGACGGAAAGCCCCAGGTTCACGGCAACGCGGCGGGCACCGCGCCTTGCCGGATCGTCGCTTCGAGGTCGGACACCGCGCCGGCCAGGGCTTCCGGTGCGGTGTAGTGGATCATGTGCCCCTGTCCGGTGAGCAGGACGAGACGCGCGCCCGGGATCGCGCGGGCGAGCGGCTTGGCCTGTAGATCCGGGCGCACGATCGGGTCGGCGGCGCCGGAGACGATCGTCGTCGGCAGGTGGAGGCTTCCGTAGCGCGGGCTCATGGCGGCGAGCGAGGATGGCAGCCCGACGAGATCCTGCACGTTGGCGCGCAGCGTGTCCGGCCGCAGGACGAGGGCGGCGCGGGAGGTTTCGATGTAGCCGGGCACCGGCTCTTCGGGCTTGAACACCCGGTTCCCCGCCTCGCGGAGATAGGCCTGGGCGATGGGCGGCCCCACCGTCCGGCTCAGCACCCAGAGGACCGGCGGCTTGAGGGCGAGGCGCCAGTACCACGGCAGGGTGATCGGCCCCGGCATCGGCATCCCGACCGGCGCCGCGAGGACGAGGCCTGCCACGCGCTCCGGGTGGTCGAGGGCCAGCGCCAGGGCCAGCGCCCCCGCCCAGGAATGGCCGAGGACGATGGCCGGGCCGACCCCCATCGCCGCAAGGGCCTCGGCGATCAGCGTCGCCTGGGCCTGCGGCGCGGCGTCGGCGCCGCCATGGGGGCGGTCGCTCCAGCCGAAGCCGGGCCGGTCGAAGGCGATGACGCGGAACCCCCGCGCGGCCAGCAGATACCCGACGCCGCCCATCGGGTCGGCGGCATTGGCCGAGGCCCCGTGCAGCAGCACGACAGGCTTGCCGTCGGCGGGGCCGGCCTGGATCGTCGCGAGCCGCCCGCCGGGCACGTCCACGAACGGCCCGGCCGGCGGGTAGAGGGAGCCGACCCGCAGCGAGATGATCAGGCTCGCCACCGCCCCGAGGGCGAGGACGAGCCCCGCCACCGCGAAGGGCAGCGCCAGGAGGACGAGCACGAGACCGAAGGCGCGCGCCATCACAGGCAGGCCGGGCACAGGCAAGCCGGGGCGCCGGTGCGGGCAATCACAGGTCGCGGCCGTCCACGTCGGGGGCGAGGCGGTCCACCGCGTCCTGCACCTTCTCCATCTTCGGATAGAGCGCCAGCGCCCGGCGGAAGGCGGCGAGCGCGCGGCCCTTGTCGTCCATCGATTCGTAGATCTTGCCCATGGCCGACCACGCCTCGAAATGGCGCGGCTCCAGAACCAGGGCCCGCTGCAGGTCCGCGAGGGCTTCGCTCTTGTCGGAGAGCAGCCAGAACACCGTCGCCCGGCGGTTCCAGCCCTCGGACCAGGTCGGGTCGAGGGCGGTCGCCCGGTCCATCAGTTCGGCGGCCAGCGCGAAATCGCGGCCGGTCATGGCCTGCCGTGCCCGGTCGGTGAGGAGATCGACGGTGGCGCTGCCGGAGCGATCGAGCCGCTGCTCGATCAGGCGGGCGACGCCCTTGGCCTCGGCCGGATCGTCGGCGGCCTTCAGCCGGGCGAACAGATCGTCGAGGCTCGGCGGCTTCGGGACGGGCTTGGCCGCCGGCTTCTCCGGCGCGGACCGGGCGCCGGGCCGTCCCATGCCGTCGGACGGGGCCGCCACGGCCGCGCCCGCCAGGGGCAGGATGGCCAGAAGGAGCAGAAAGGGGTTCGCGCGCGCCATGGTTGTAAGCTGCGGCGGACGGGCGCTCCCGTCAACGCGCCGTCGTGCCGCGTGGGCCGACGCGCAAAAGCCGCGCCCTCGCGGACGCGGCTTCGCAAACCAACGGACCAGCGCGCCCGACCGAAGCCGGGCGGCGGGCTTCAGCCCTGGCGGGCCTTGAAGCGCTTCTGGGTCTTGTTGATGATGTAGACGCGGCCCTTGCGGCGCACGAGCTGGTTGTCGCGGTGGCGGTCGAGCAGGGACTTGAGGGAGTTGCGGATCTTCATGGGTCTCTCGGCCCGCGAGGGGCCGTCCAGGAACGGGGTTCGTCGAAAACGTCCGGCCGGTTTCGGAGCGCGCGGAACGCGCCCGGCGATGACGGCTCAAACATCGCGGGATCGGCGTCGCCATATCAGGATTCGTCCCCCGGAGGCAACCCTCAAGGCTTGTCCAATGGCTTGGGCGCCGACCGATCCGGCTCGGTGAGCTGGATCGTCCAATTCTTCTGCTCGCCGGTATCGATCTCGAAGAAGCCGTTCCGGTCGAAGCCGCGCGCAAGGCAATCCTCGATCCCGCGGATCGTGAATTCCGCGTCGCGGGTGCACATCAGCGAGCGCCCGCCCCATTCGCCGCCGCGCGTGTAGTCCACGGCGAAGACGTAATAGAACCGGGCCGCCAGGGAGCCGGAGAGCAGCGTCTCGCAACCCTTCGGCTTCAAATCCCACCAGCCCTCCGTCACCCAGCCCTGCGTGTCGCGGTAGCCGAGCGACACCCCGACCTTGCTCTCGGTCTGGTTGCAAAGGCGAAGGTCGGCCCGCGCCGGGCCGGCGAGGAGGACCAGGGTCGCCAGCAGCCCGGTTCGTCCCAACCACGCCCTCATCCTGAGGTGCCGTCGCTCGCGCGACGGCCTCGAAGGAGTGTTCCAGAATGGGCGGCGACTCCTGGAGCCCTCCTTCGAGGCCGCTTCGCGGCACCTCAGGATGAGGGGGAGCCAGGGAGCAAGGAGGCCGGTCAAGGCGCCGAGGGACCGGCCAGACGGGTGCTCAGCCGACGAGGATGATGCGGCAGTCGTTGACATTCGTGCAGGTGGGGCCGGGATTCACCAGATCGCCGAGGGCAGCGAAGAACGCGGTGGAGTCGTTCTGGTCGAGCATCGCGGCCGGATCGAGGCCGGCGGCGCGGGCGCGTGCGAGAGTCGTCGGGTCGATGAGGCCGCCGGCCGGGTCGGTGGCGAGGCCGCGCCCGCCATCGGTGCCGTCCGTGTCGGCGCTGATCCCGCTGATGCCGGGGGTGCCATCCAGCGCGATGGCGAGGGCCAGCGCGTATTCCTGGTTCGGGCCGCCATGGCCCTCGCCCCGGATCGTCACCGTCAATTCGCCGCCGGAGATGAGCGCGACGCGCCGGCCGGCTTGCTTGTAGCGCTTGGCCTCCACCGCGTGCTCGGCGGCGACCGCGCGGGCCTCGCCTTCGAGGTCGGAGCCCAGCATCACCGGCTCGTAGCCGGCCTCCCGCGCCGCCGCCGCCGCCGCGTCGAGGGCGTCCTGCGGGCGGGCGATGATCTTGTACGTGCTGTTGGCGAAGAGCGGGTCGCCGGGCTTCGGCGATTCGTTCGCCGGATCGTTCAGCAGCCGCTTGGCCGCCTCGGGGAGCGGAATGTTCCGGCGCTCGCAGATTTCCCGGGCATCGGCCAGGGTCGAGGGGTCGGGCACGGTCGGGCCGGAGGCGATCACGGCGGGATCGTCGAAGGGCACGTCGGAGATCGCGAGCGTCAGGACCGAGCGGGCGTTGCGCGCCGCGCGGGCGAGGCGGCCGCCCTTGACCCGCGAGATGTGCTTGCGCACCGTGTTGAACTCGCCGATCGGCGCGCCGGAGCGCAGGATCGCGCGGGTGATGCCCTGCTTCTCGGTGAGGGTGAGGTCGCCGGCCGGGGCGATCCAGTTGGCCGAGCCGCCGCCGGAGAGCAGCACCAGCACCTCGTCGTCCGGCCCCGCCGCCGCCGCGAGGCGCAGCACCTCCTCCGTGGCGTCGATGCCCGCCTGATCGGGGACCGGGTGGCCCGCCTCGACCATGCGGATGCCGGGCGCCTCCTGGCCGTAGCCGTGGCGCGCCACGGCGAGGCCGACGATGCGATCATCGCCCAGGCCGTGCTCCTGCCGGTAGAACCGGCTCGCCACGGCGCTCATGCTGCCGGCGGCCTTGCCGGCGGCGAGGATGATCAGCCGGCCGGGGCTCGGCGGCGGCAGATGCGCCGGCAGGCAGAGATCCGGATGGGCCGCGCGGATCGCAGCGGTGAGGAAGGCATCCAGATGGGCGCGCTGGGTCTGGACGTCGGTGGCGGGGGTCTCTGAAGCGGGGGTCTCGGACATGGCGTGCAACGGGCTCCCTCGGCGCCGTGGCCCGGGGGGCGGCGCGCGTTTCTTGATTGCCGGGGGCCTCCCGCCGACGGGAGCGCCCGACCAGGCCGTGCGATCCCCGCCCCTCTCGAGACGGCGGGCCCGTTCCTTGCCGTGAGCGCACGATCCTTGATAGGTGCTGTGCCCGAGCCGCCGCGCGACGGCAAGCGGGCCGCCCGCGCTATCCGCCACGCTCTTCGCCCTTCCCGACCCGGCCAGCGAGTTTTGCGTGATCCGCCCGCAGCCTGACGCGCCCTCCCATCCCTGCGAGATCATCGAGGGCGACCCCGCCTGCGGGCTGGTCCTCGCCTGCGACCACGCCTCGAATTTCGTGCCGCCCGACATCCATCTCGGCGTCGCGCCGGAGGAGTTCTCCCGGCACATCGCCTACGATATCGGCGCCGCCGCCGTGACGCGGGCGCTCGCCAGGGCGCTGAACGCGCCGGCCGTGCTCACGAACTTCTCGCGCCTGATCATCGATCCGAATCGCGGGCGGGCCGACCCCACCCTGGTGATGCGCCTCTCGGACGGCGCCGTGGTGCCAGGCAACGCCCGGATCGACGAGGCCGGCAAGGCGGCGCGCATCGCCCGCTTCTACGATCCGTTCGATGCCGGCATCGCCGCCGCGCTGGCGGCCAGCGAGGGCGCGGGGCGTGTGCCGTCGCTCGTGACGATCCACAGCTTCACGCCCTATTGGCGCGGCGTGCCCCGGCCCTGGCACGTCGGCATCCTCTACGACCGCGACGACCGCCTCGCGCGACCGCTCATCGACGCCCTGAAGGCCGATCCGGCGGGCCTCACCGTGGGCGACAACGATCCCTATGGCGGCGGCCTGCCCGGCGACACGATCGACCGCCACGCCACATTGCGTGGCCTGCCCAACGCCCTGGTGGAGATCCGCCAGGACCTCATCGCGGGCGAGGACGGGCAGCGCGAATGGGCGGACAGGTTCGCCCGCATCCTCGCGCCGCTCATCGCCGCCTGACCCGTCACGGAAGGACCCATCCCATGGCTGAGATCGACCAAGCGACCCAGACCGAACTCGAGGCTGCGGTGTTCCGGCGGCTCGTCTCGCACCTGCGCAACCGCACGGACGTGCAGAACATCGACCTGATGAACCTCGCCGGCTTCTGCCGGAACTGCCTGTCGAACTGGCTCAAGGACGCCGCCGACGAGAAGGGCATCGCCATGACGAAGGACGAGAGCCGCGAGGCGGTCTACGGCATGCCCTACGAGACGTGGAAGGCGCAGCACCAGACGGAGGCGAGCCCGGCGCAGCAAGCGGCCTTCGGCAACCGCGAGGGCGGCCACTGAACGGGGACTCCCGCAATAAGAATCGGGTAAGCTTGACGGCTTAACCAGCGGGTCCAAGGCGCCCGTTCGGCGCAGAAGCGGAGATCTCCATGAACGCGCATTCGATGCCCCGAGCGGGCGCGCCGGCCTCCGGCGACGTCTCCTCCGCCGAGGGCGTGGCCGCCGACGAACTCAAGCAGTTCATCGAGCGCCTGGAACGCCTCGAGGAGGAGAAGGCCGGCATCATGGGCGACATCAAGGAGGTGTTCGCCGAACTGAAGGGCCGCGGCTTCGACGCGAAGGCCATCCGCACCATCCTGCGCATCCGCAAACAGGATCACAGCGAGCGCCAGGAGCAGGAAGCCATCCTGGAGTTGTACCTGCAGGCGCTAGGTATGGCGTAGCCAAAATACCAGGAACCCCGGGGGACGTGACGTCTTCCGGGATCTTTCCTGTATCCATTACGCAGAAACCTCTGCCAGACCTTGACGCTTCGGTGACGTTGCCTTCAAAGGTGCGTTACCGCACGACAGTTGCCACGGTGAAGGGCAAGCCGCGCGGTTACCGGACCGCGACGACGAAGCCCGAAGTGGCTGGCGGCGCGGCCGGTCGTACGACTCAAAGATTCGTAGAGCCGTAACGCCGCCCCGGCATGGGAGAGGAAACGATGATCGTGACCAAACGCGCCCTCGTGGGTGCGCTGCTCTGCGCGACCGCCCTCGGCGTCGCCCCCTTCCACGCCGCCTTCGCCGCCGACGCGATCAAGATCGGCCTGACCGGACCCTACACGGGCGGCTCGTCGTCCATGGGCGTGTCGATGCGTGACGGCGCCAAGCTCGCCGCCGCCGAGATCAACAAGAACGGTGGTGTGCTGGGCAAGCAGATCCAGCTCGTCGAGCGTGACGACGAGGCCAAGAACGAGGTCGGCGCGCAGGTCGCGCAGGAGCTCATCAACAAGGAAAAGGTCGTCGCCACCGTCGGCTTCATCAACACCGGCGTGGCGCTGGCCGCCCAGCGCTTCTACCAGGAAGCCGAGATCCCGGTGTTCAACAACGTCGCCACCGGCACGATCATTACCGAGCAGTTCAAGGCGCCGGATTACGACAACAACTACGTCTTCCGGAACTCCGCCTACGACGTGCTCCAGGCCGGCATGATGGTGGACGAGGCCCTGCGCCAGAACTTCAAGAAGATCGCGGTGCTGGCCGACTCGACCAATTACGGCCAGCTCGGCCGCGAGGACATCGAGAAGCAGCTCGCCGCCAAGAAGATGAAGGCGGTCGCCGTCGAGAAGTTCAACATCAAGGACGTCGACATGACGGCCCAGCTTCTCAAGGCCAAGGAAGCCGGCGCCGAGGTGATCCTCGCCTACGGCATCGGGCCGGAGCTGGCGCAGATCACCAACGGCATGGCCAAGCTCGGCTGGAAGGTGCCGATGATCGCCTCGTGGCCGGCCTCGATGCAGAGCTTCATCGATATCGCCGGCACCAACGGCAACGGCGTGGTGATGCCGCAGACCTTCATCGAGGATAAGTCCGTGCCGAAGCGCGCCGCCTTCCTCGACGATTACTACAAGACCTACGGCGTGACGAAGATCCCGACCCCGGTGGCGGGTGCCCAGGGGTATGACTCGATCTATCTGATCGCCGCCGCGATCAAGCAGGCCGGCTCCACCGACGGGCCGAAGATCCGTGAAGCCCTGGAAAACCTTAACACCAAGGTCGAGGGCGTGGTGACGACCTACGATCACCCCTTCACCGCCAAGGACCACAACGCGATTTCGCGGAACATGGTCGTGTTCGGCAAGGTGCAGGACGGCAAGATCGTCTACGCGAACCCGGACGATGCCAAGAACGCGAGCACCGTCCGCGTGAAGGAAAAGTCCTCGAACTGATCGTTCGAGGTTGCGCGCTCCGGGTGAAAGCCCGGGGCGCATGACGCCGCACCGTCATCCCGGGGCCGCGCAGCGGAGCCCGGGATCCAGACCCGCCGACGCGGCAGGCTTTGCGCAAGTCGGCGGGTCTGGATTCCGGGCTCGCCTTCGGCGCCCCGGAATGACGAACGGGGTTGCGAACCCCACACCGCTCCCACGACCGACCTCCGCGACAGACTGGACCCCAGGCCGGCCATGACCATCTTCCTGCAACTCGTGTCCTCGGGCGTTGCGGTCGGCATGATCTATGCCGCCATCGCCTTCGGCTATCAGCTGACCTTCGCCACGTCGAAGACGCTGAATTTCGGCCAGGGCGAAGCGCTGGCCGTCGGCGCCCTGTTCGGCCTGACGCTGGTGCCCTTCACCGGCTACTGGCTGATGATCCCCCTCGTCCTCGTCTTCGGCTTCGGCCTCGGCGCCGTGGTCGAGCGGCTGGCGGTGCGGCCGGCCATCGCGATCAAGTCCGAGTACGGGTGGATCATGGCCACCATCGCGCTGGGCATCATCTTCAAGAACCTCGCCGAGAACATCTGGGGCCGGGACGACCTGCCCTTCCCCTCCCCGCTGCCGGACGTGCCCTACGAGATCGCGGGCGTGCGCATCCTGCCGATGGAGATGCTGATCGTCGCCGGGGCGCTGCTGATGATGCTCGCCGTCGAAATCTTCAACCGCAAGTCGATCTGGGGGAAGGCGGTCGTCGCCACCTCGAACGACATCGACGCCGCCGGGCTGATGGGCATCAATACCAAGCGGGTCATCACCCTCTCCTACTCGATCAGCGCCATGACCGCCGCCTTCGCGGGCGTGCTGGTGGCGCCCGTCACCCTCACGGGCGCGACGATGGGCTCGGTGCTGGCGCTGAAGGCCTTCGCCGTGGCGATCATCGGCGGCCTCGAATCCGGGCTCGGCGTCATCGTCGGCGGCCTCATCCTCGGCGTCGCCGAGACGCTGACCGGCTTCTACATCTCGACCGGCTACAAGGATGTGCCGGGCCTGATCCTCCTCCTCGTCGTGCTGTCGATCCGCCCGGTCGGGCTGTTCGGCAAGGCCGTCATCAAGAAGGTCTGACCGCCATGGCGAACAGCGCCCTCGCGCCGGCGGCAGAGCCCGCCGCCACCCCTTCCATGAGCCGTGGCATCGGCTGGGTCGGCGGGCTCCTGCTCGTCGCCTTCCTTGCCGGCTTCCCGCACGTCGTCACGAGCACCTACTACGTGCACCTGATGATCGTGATCGCGATCTACGCCATCCTGATCCTCGGCCTCGACATCGTCGTCGGCTATACGGGCCAGGTCTCCCTCGGCCATGCCGGCCTGTTCGGCATCGGCGCCTATGCGGCGGCGGCGCTGTTCTTCCACTTCAAGATCGGCATCTGGCTCGGCCTCGTGGCTGGGATCGGGCTGACGGCGGCCTTCGGCGCCATCCTGGCGGTGCCGGCGTTGCGGGTGAGCGGCCCCTACCTCGCCATGGTGACGCTGGCCTTCGGCACGATCATCCAGATCTTCATCAACGAGCTGACGCCGATCACCAATGGCCCGCTCGGCATCACCCTGCCCCCGGTGCGCGTCCTCGACTTCTCGCTGATCGGGATGCAGGCCCCCTGGGGCTCCGCCGGCCGCAAGCTCGAGTTCTATTACCTCGTCTGCGCCTGCCTGCTCGCCACCATCGTGCTGGTGAACCGCGTGGTGCGCTCGCCCTTCGGCCGCGCCTTCGAGGCGCTGCGCGACTCCCCCATCGCCTGTGATTGCATGGGCGTCTCGGTCTACCGCTACAAGGTCTATGCCTTCGTGGTCTCGGCGGGTCTCGCCGGGCTCGCGGGTGCCTTGTTCTCGTGGTCCGAGCGCTACGTCTCGCCGAATACCTACAGTTTCGAACTGACGGTGCTGTTCCTGCTCGCCGTCACCATGGGCGGGCGCAAATCGCGCTCCGGGCCGCTGATCGGCTCGGTGATCATCGTGATGATGCCGAACATCCTGGCGGATATCAGCCTCGTGCGGATCATGGCCGGCATCATCGCGGTCGCCGCCGTGATCGTCGGTGCGCAGGCCTTCCTGCGCAAGCGTGAGAACCGCTTCGCGATCCTCATCCCCGTCGCGCTCTGCATCCTGTTCTTCCCGGCCACGATGGCCATGGAATCCGTGACCGACTTCCGCCTGACGGTGTTCGGCCTGCTGATCCTGTTCGTGGTCTATTACCTGCCGGACGGGATCGTCGGCTTCCTGCGCCAGATGATCCCGGCGCTGCGCCCGGCTCATACCGGCGAGGGGCGCAGCGTCGCCGCCGAGGGCTCGGCCCTCATCGCCCAGCGCGGCGATGCCGGGGCGGACGTGCTCCTCAAGGTCGATCAGGCGCTGATGCAGTTCGGCGGCCTGAAGGCGCTCGCCGGCGTCGACCTGACGGTGAAGCCCGGCACGATCCACGGGCTCATCGGCCCGAACGGCTCGGGCAAGAGCACGATGATGAACGTGCTCACCGGCATCTACAAACCCACGGCCGGCTCGGTGACGCTCGCCGTGGCGGGCGGCCAGCGCATCGACGGGCGCACGCCCTCCGAGATCGCCCTCTCGGGTGTGGCGCGGACCTTCCAAAACGTGCAGCTCTTTCGCGAGATGACCGCGCTGGAGAACGTGCTGGTCGGCCTCCACCACACCTTCAAGGGCACGCTGTTCGACGCGATCCTCGGCACGCCCCGGCGTCGCCGGGAGGAGCGCGAGGCGCGCGCCCGCGCCATGGCGATCCTCGACTTCATGGGGCTGCATGCCCTGGCGCAGACGGAGGCGCGCAACCTCCCCTACGGCAAGCAGCGCCTTCTCGAGATCGGCCGCGCCTTGGCGCTCGATCCGGTGCTGCTGCTGCTGGACGAGCCGGCGGCGGGCCTGACGGCGCCGGACATCGCCGACCTCGTGGCGATCATCCGCAAGATCCGGGATGCGGGCATCACCGTCATCCTGATCGAGCACCACATGGACGTGGTCATGGGTCTCTGCGACCGGGTGAGCGTCCTCGATTTCGGCCACAAGATCGCCGAGGGCGGCGCCCGCGAGGTGCAGGCGGACCCAAAGGTGATCGAAGCCTATCTCGGCGCCCCCGGCGAAATGGGCGGCACCGCTGCGGAGACCGCCCATGCTTGAGGTCCAGGGTCTCCACGCCGGCTACGGCCTGGTCGAGGTGCTGCACGGCCTGACCTTTCAGGTGCCGAAGGGCCAGGTGGTCACGCTGATCGGCTCCAACGGGGCCGGCAAGACGACGACGATGCGAGCGCTCTCGGGCATGATCCGCCCGCGCTCGGGCACGATCTGCCTGAACGGCAAGGACATCGCCGGCCTCGAAAGCCACGATGTCGCCCGTGAGGGGCTGGCCCATTCGCCGGAGGGGCGCCGGGTGTTCCCGACGCTCTCCGTCGAGGACAACCTGACGCTCGGCGCCTTCCCGCGCCTGACCGGCTCCCGGCCGAAGGGCGACATCGCCGCCGACCGCGACCGCGCCTTCGCCCTGTTCCCACGCCTGAAGGAGCGCCGCACCCAGCTCGCGGGCACCCTCTCGGGCGGCGAGCAGCAGATGCTGGCCATGGGCCGGGCGCTGATGCTGAAGCCGGAAATCCTCCTCCTCGACGAGCCCTCGATGGGCCTCGCCCCCAAGCTTGTGGAGGAGGTTTTTCGTATCATCCGCCAGCTGAAGGAAGAGAAGGTGACGATGCTCCTCGTGGAGCAGTTCGCCATGGCGGCGCTGGGCGTGGCGGATCATGCCTACGTGCTGGAGAACGGCCGCATCCGCTTCCAGGGCCCGGCGGCTCAGCTGAAGAACGATCCGGCGGTGCGCGCGGCTTATCTCGGCGGGCATTAGCGCGCCGCCCTGCACCCCACGCCGTCATTGCGAGCGCAGCGAAGCAATCCAGGGACGCGCTACGTTCTGAAACGCCCCGCTACCCTGGATTGCTTCGCCTAGCTCGCAATGACGGGGGACGCTCAGGTGAAGGTGCCCCGGTTCACGAGCGCGGCGAGATCGCGGGCACCGTGCAGCACACGTACGACCGTGAGCGCGACCTCGTCATGGGTGTAATAGATCGCGTACCGACCCTCGAACGTCACGCGCAGCCCCATGGCCAGGGCCGCGCGAGCCGGTCCCGAATCCGGAAATTGGCAGGCCGACCGACACGCGCCGTCGATACGGCCGATCAGCCGGTTGGCCACGTCCTCCGATGCTTCGGATGCGAGGTAGCTCCAGATCGAAGCGAGATCGGCTTCCGCCGCCTCGGTCAGACGGAGGACGAGCGGTCGGCTAATAGCTTCTTCCCCCGCGCAACGATGCGATCGGGGTCGAAGTCCCTGACACGCCCTGCAGCCACATCGGCGAGGCCCCGGTCGATATCGGCCTTGAGCGCCGCCAACTCGTCCAATTGGAGGGCGCGCTTGGTCTTCCAATCCCGCAGGGCGGCCCGCATGACTTCGCTCGTCGAGGCGTAATCGCCGGCCTCGACCGCGTTCCTGATGCTGACTGCCATCTCGGTCGGCACAGTGACCGTCAGACGCTCAAGGTCCGGCATGATCCGCCTCCCAAAAGGACTCATACGTTATCATACTTCGTATGACGCGGCCATGCGGGACAACGGTCAAGCGATCTCCCCTCCCCCGCCAGGGAGAAGGGAGAGTTGAGTGCCTACGCCGCCGACTTCGCCTTGATGAGCTTGCGGTTCACCAGCACCTCGGCGATCTGCACCGCGTTGAGAGCGGCGCCCTTGCGCAGGTTGTCCGAGACGCACCAGAAGTTCAGGCCGTTCTCGATCGTCGCGTCCTCGCGGATGCGGGAGATGTAGGTGGCGTCCTCGCCCGCCGCCTCGTGCGGGGTGATGTAGCCGCCGTTCTCGCGCTTATCGATCACCAGGATGCCCGGCGCTGCGCGCAGGATCTCGGTCGCCCGCTCGGCCGACAGGGGCCGCTCGAATTCGACGTTCACCGCCTCGGCATGGCCGATGAAGACCGGCACGCGCACGGCGGTGGCCGTGAGCTTGATCTTCGGGTCGAGCATCTTCTTGGTCTCGGCGACCATCTTCCACTCTTCCTTCGTGTACCCGTCCTCCATGAAGACATCGATGTGCGGGATCACGTTGAAGGCGATGCGCTTGGTGAACTTGCCGCCCTGCTTGATCTCGCCGGCAGTGAAGACGGCGCGGGTCTGCTGGAACAGCTCGTCCATCGCCTCCTTGCCGGCGCCGGAGACCGACTGATAGGTCGAGACCACGACGCGCTTGATCGTCGCCGCGTCGTGCAGCGGCTTCAGGGCGACGACGAGCTGGGCCGTCGAGCAGTTCGGGTTGGCGATGATGTTGCGCTTGGTGAAGCCGGCGACGGCGTCGGCGTTCACCTCGGGCACGATCAGCGGCACGTCCGCGTCGTAGCGGAAGGCCGACGAGTTATCGATCACGACGCAGCCTTGGCTGCCGATGCGCGGCGACCACTCCTTGGAGGCCTCGCCGCCGGCCGACATCAGGCAGATGTCCGTGTCGGAGAAATCGTAGGAGTCGGGGGTTTTGACCTTCAGGGTCTTGTCGCCGAAGGAGACCTCCTGGCCCTGGCTGCGGCGCGAGGCCAGCGCCACGACCTCGTCGGCGGGGAAAGCCCGCTCGGCCAGGATATCGAGCATCTCGCGGCCCACGTTGCCCGTGGCGCCGACGACGGCGACCTTGTAACCCATCTCTCGTCTCCGCGCGTTCAGGACCCCGAACGATCCGGGGGGTTGCGCCTCTCCTCGGGTTCATGCCGGCGGCGGGATCGTTCGCGCCGGTCCGTCTCGCCCCAAATGAGCGCGGCCGCGGATCCGGTCCCCAGCGGGGCCGGCATCGACGGCCAGGGCGCCAGCAAGGCACAGGAAGCCGGGGGCCTGTCAAGGCCGCATTGCCGCGCCGCAGCAACGGCAAGGGTGGATTCACCCTGTCCCGCGAAAGGCCCGTGCCGGAAACCCTTCGGTTGTTTCGCCCCGTGCAGGTTGGCCCCGGCCGCAGGGCCGGAGGATACGGGGACGACATGCGGATCGGAGCCATCGACGACGCCGACGACGAGCGGTCCGAGCGCGGGTTCTCCGCGATCGGCCTGCCCGTCCGCGTCGCGGCGGCGGCCCTGATCGTGGCGCTCATCGTCCTCGCGGTGAGGATGCCTGCCGCCCCGGTGCCCGTGCCGGTGCTCAACCGGACGAGCGAGGTGCCTGCCATCGTCGGCACGGCACCGCTGCGCCTGAACGAGCCCGGCATCGATCCCGTGCGCGTCGAACCCGGCCGCATCGACCCGAAGACCGGCCTGCGCGAGGACGTGCTCGGGCGCGGCAACTTCGCCGCCATCGAGGCGCCCGTGCTGCGGCTCGCCGTGACGCGGGGCATCGGCGCCGAGCGCGCGCCGGGCCTCTTCGTCCTCGTGGCCCGGCGGGCGGCGCTCGCCGCGCGGGGGGAATTGCCCTTGTCGGTCTCGCGGGTCGTGCCGCGCGGCGTCGTCGCGACCCGCTTCGGACCGGCGGAGATCGCGGAGGCGACCCTCTCCGGTCCCACCACCCGCACCTGCACCGGTTTCGTCCTGGCCCAGGCAGGGTTGCGGATCGACGGGTTCCTGTGCGCTCCGCTCGGCGGTGCGGCCGAGCCGAATGCCGTGGCCTGCACCCTCGATGCCCTGGATTTTGACGATCAATCCGACCCAAGCGCGAGCGCGCTGTTCCGGCAGGCGAAGGCGCGCAGCGCCTGCGAATCTTCCGGCGTGATGGCCGCCGACCCGGCCGGACGCACGGGCTCCATCGAGCGGCGGCGGTCGTCCACCAAAAATTGAGGCGCTAATGTGGCAAATCGCACAAGCGCGGCCGTTCGAGCGGAACCATGGCAGGTGTCAGACGTCTTCTCCACAAGGGCGGCGAACTGTTAAGCTTCGGCCGCCACAATGATGGCACTCTCATCCGAAGGACGGCCATGCGCTCCCTCAAGATCGCCCTCCTGGGCGCCCTCACCGTCGCCGGCCTTTCCGCCGTGTCCGCCGCGCCGGCTCAGGCGCAGGACGGCTTCGCCCGCGGCCCGTTCTACAGCGTCAGCCGCCCGCTCCCGATCCGCGTCCGTCCGCGGTCGTGGCTCGATGCTGGCAATGTCCCGCTGACCTCCGGCGTTCCCGGCGCCGGCGGCTCGCGCAACCCGGCCCTGAACCCCTACCTGATCGCGGCCTCGAACGCCCTGACCCCGCCCTACGGCCCGAGCGACCGTTACGGCGCCGGCATCCTGCCCGATCCGATCACCAACGGCCCGTTCATCGGTGCCCGGTCGAGCGCGGTGCGCAACGTCGACCTCTCCTTCGTGGACCGGCTCGACCCGACCTCGCCGCTCTACGGCCGCCCGTACTAAGGTTCGGCGGTTTCCCAACGCAGGGCGCGGATCCGAGAGGGTCCGCGCCCTTTTTCGTTGTCCGCCAGCGTCATCGCGGGTGCAGCGAAGCGACCCAGGGCAGCGGAACGCTTCAGGATGTGGCGGCTCCCTGGACGGCGTCGCTTCGCTCGCCATGACGGTGAGGAGCATCCCGCCCATCGGTGACGCCGCCGACGAGGTTCAGACCGAGCAGGAATTCCGCCGGGAAATCCGTGCGCAGCAGCGGCTCGCGCGGCACCTCGCCGCGAAGGGCCTCCGCCTCGGCCCGGCGGGCGGCGACGGCCTCCGCAACGGAGACCTGTGAGAACGCGATGCGCGTGCCCCCCTGCGCCTGCGCCAGCCGCCCGAGATCCGGCCCGATCACCGTGGCGATCTTCGGATAGCCGCCGGTCGATTGCCTGTCGGCCATCAGGATGATCGGCAGGCCGTTGCCCGGCACCTGGATCGCCCCCATCGCCACCCCGTCCGAGACGATGTCGTGGCCCTTCGCGTGGGTGAGCGGCGTGCCGTCGAGGAAGCAGGCCATCCGGTCGCCGCGCGGCGAGACCGTCCAGGGGCCGGCGAGGAAGGCGGCGACCTGATCCTCCGCGAAATAATCGTCCTGCGGCCCGAGCACGACGCGGATCCGCGACGGGTCACGGTCGAGCCAGGGGGTGAGCAGCCGCTGCGGCGCCCCGTCGCCTGAGCGGCCTTCCGACACGCCGAGGCGATCCCCGGCCCGCAGCCCGCGCCCGTCCAGTCCGCCGAGGCCGGAGCGGGTGTGGGTGGCCGTCGCACCGAGGACCGGCGCCACGTCGAGCCGGCCCACCACGGCGAGGTAGCCCCAGGCGCCGGTGCTTCCCGCCCGCACGGCGAGAATCTGGCCGGGTTCGAGGGTCAGCGCGCAGGCCGGCGGCAGAGCCTCGCCGTCGAGGGTGGCGCGGAAGCCGCCCGAGACCAGGGCGAGGCCGAGCGGCCCTTCCGGCGCGGTGACGGTGAGGCCGCCGGTCGAGACCTCGATCGCCGTCGCGTCGAGGGGGTTGCCCACCGCCCGGTTGGCGGTGGCGAACATCAGCGGGTCCATCGGCCCGGCGGCGGTGATGCCGAAGCGGAGGTAGCCCTTCCGGCCGCCGTCCTGAAGGGTCACGCCGGGCCCGGCGGCCTCGATCGCCAGCACGCTCACGAAACCCCCTCCTCCCGCCGGGCGACCCGCTCGCCCGCCGCCTCGCGCTCCGCGAGCCGGGCGAAGGTCGCCGCGTCGATGGGTTCGAACCGCATGGAATCGCCGGGGCTCACGAAGAAGCTCTCCTCCCGCTCCGGCGCGTAGAGGCGCGAGGGCGTCGCGCCGAGGACGTACCAGCCGGTCGGCATCGGCACGGTGGCGACCGCCGCGAGGCCACCGCCGATCATCACCGCGTTCGCCGGATGCGGCGGGCGCGGGCTGGGGCGACGCGGCACCGCCAGGGCCTCGGGCAGGCCGCCGCAATAGGCGAAGCCCGGCGCGAAGCCGTACATGTAGACCCGGAAGGTCGCCCCCGCATGGAGCGCGGCGACCTGCTCCGGCGACTGGCCGATCTGCTCCGCAACCGCCGCGAGGTCTTCCCCGTGGGGCGCCTCGTAGCAGCAGGGCAGGACCCAGCGGGTCGGGGCCGTGGCCCGCTGGGGCGCGCCGCCCGCGAGCGCCAGGACGCGGCCCGCCAGGGTGTCCCGGTCGAGGACCAGCGGGTCGTAATGGATCATCAGCGAGCGGTAGGTCGGCACGGTCTCGGCGATGCCCTCCGGCCTGTCGGCCAGGAGCGCGTCGTCGAGGGCGAGCACGCGATCGCTGATCGCGGGATCGACGCTCGTGCCGAACTCGACCACCAGGGCCGCCTCGCCCGCGTCGAGGATGCGGGGCGCGGCGCTCACGACTTGAACGGCGCGAGGGTGACGCCCGCGCCTTCCAGCTTCGCCCGCACCGCGCGGGCGGTGCCGACCGCGTGGGCCGAATCGCCGTGGACGCAGATCGAGCGGATCGGTGTCGGCAGGTGCTTCCCCGAAGCGGTGAGGATCGCGCCCTCCCGCACCATGGAGAGAACGCGGCTGGCCGCCTCTTCCTGGTCGGTGATGAGGGCGCCGGGAAGGCTGCGCGAAATGAGCTGCCCGTCCTCGGTGTAGCCGCGATCCGCGAAGATCTCCTGATGCACGTCGAGGCCGGCCGCCTCGCCGGCCGGGACCTGCGCGGTGAGCGCGATGGCCAGCAGCGCGAGGTTGCGGTCCACCGCCCGCAACGCCCCCGCGATGGCATCGGCCACGGCGCGGTCTTCGGCGGCGAGGTTGGCGAGCGCCCCGTGGGCCTTCACGTAGGTGATGCGGTGGCCGGCATAGGCGGCGAGGGCAGCGGCGGCGCCGACCTGATAGGCCACCAGCCGCTCGATCTCGGCCGGGGTGAAGGGCATCCGCCGCCGGCCGAAGCCCCAGAGGTCGGGGAAGCCCGGATGGGCGCCCACCGCCACGCCCTTCTCCTTGGCGAGCCGGAAGGTGCTCGCCATGATCTCGGGATCGCCGGCATGGAGGCCGCAGGCGACGTTGGCCGAGGTGACCACGGCGAGCATCGCCGCGTCGTCGCCGCAGGCATAGGCCCCGTAGCCCTCGCCGAGATCCGCGTTGAGATCGACGCTCGCCATTGTCGTCACTCCACTCAGGCTATCGCCGCCGGGGCAGGCTCGGTGGGCGACTCGACCTGTGTGTCGAGTTCGCGCCCGGCCGTCTCCGGCAAGAGAAGCGCCGCCACGATCACGAGGCAATAGGCGCAGGCCGCCACGACGCCGATGGCGACGCCCAGCGTCAGCGACGCGCTGAGAAAACCGACGAGGGCGGGGCAGACGGCGCCGGTCGCCCGGCCGAAATTGTAGCAGAACCCCTGCGCCGAGCCGCGCACCCGGCTCGGGAACAGCTCGCTGAGGAAGGCGCCCATGCCGGAGAACACGCCGGAGAGGAAGAAGCCCAGTGGGAAGCCGAGGAACAGCATCGCCGTGTCGGTGATCGGGATCAGCGTGTAGCCGAGCACGAGAACGCCCGCGCAGAAGCCGAACAGGATGAAGCCCTTGCGGCGGCCGATCCGGTCGGAAAGATAGGCGCTCGTCAGGTAGCCGAGGAACGAGCCGAAGATCAGCATCAGCAGGTAGCCGCTGGTGTTGAGCACCGAGAGGTTGCGCTCGGTCTTCAGGTAGGTCGGCAGCCAGGTGGTGACGGCGTAGTATCCGCCCTGCATCCCCGTCGCGAGGAGGCTCGCCAGGGCCGTGCGGCCGATGAGGTCGCGGGAGAATATGTCGAGGAAGTTGCCGCCGTCGCCGACGATGCGCATCTCCGCGCGGGTCTGCCGGTAGACCTCCGGGTCCTCGATGTTGCGGCGGATCCAGAAGATCAGGATCGAGGGCGCGGCCCCGAGCCAGAACAGGATGCGCCAGGCCTGGGCCGGCTCGGCCACGGCGAAGACCGCCCAGAAGGCGATGGCCGCGCAGGCCCAGCCGACCGCCCAGCTCGATTGCACGAGCCCGACCGCCTTGCCCCGGTAGCGGGCCTGGATCGTCTCGGCAATCAGCACCGAACCCACCGACCATTCCCCGCCGAAGCCGAAGCCCTGGAGGGCGCGGGTGACGAGCAATTGCTCGTAGGAGTGGGTGAAGCCGGAGAGCACCGTGAAGACGGTGAACCACGCGACGGTGGCCTGGAGGATCACCACCCGGCCGTAGCGATCCGCGAGGATACCGGCGGCCCATCCGCCGATGGCCGAGGTGACGAGCGCGGCGGTGGCGATGTTGCCCGCCTCGACCTTGGTGAGCCCCCACACCAGGGTAAGCGTCGGGATGAGGAAGGTATAGACCATGTAATCGAAGGCATCGACGCCGTATCCGGCGAAGGCCGCCCCCAACACCCGGCGCTCCGGCGGGCTCGTGTCTTTCAACCACATGGTCTGGCTCCCTCAGGATGGATCGGTGGTCAGGTCATTCTTCAAATGGGACATTTGTCTCCGCCGTCATTGCGAGCGAAGTGAAGCAATCCAGGGCAGCGGGACGCTTCAGGACGTGGCGGTTCCCTGGATTGCTTCGCTCCGCTCGCAATGACGGGCTGGGGCCAGCGATGGCGCCCTAGCGGTACGGCAGGTCCCGGTTGAGCAGGTCGGTGATCAGCATGAAGCCGGGGGAATGGGTGATGCAGAGGGGCAGGCGCGCGGCCATCGCCACCGCCTGGGGCGTCACCCCGCAGGCCCAGAAGACCGGGATCTCGTCGGGCGAGATGGCGACCGGGTCGCCGAAATCGGGCTTGCCGATGTCGCGGATGCCGATCAGGCTCGGGTCTCCGAGATGGACCGGCGCGCCGTGGACCGCGGGCACACGGGACGTCACCTGCACCGCCTTGATCGCGTCGGCGGCCTTCATCGGCCGCATCGAGACCACCAGCGGACCGTGGAACGGCCCGGCCGGCACCGTCGGCATCGATGTCCGGTACATGGCGACGTTGCGCCCTTCCGCGACGTGGCGGAGGGGGATGCCCGCCTCGATCAGCGCCGCCTCGAAGGAGAAGGAGCAGCCGAGCACGAAGGTCACGAGGTCATCGCGCCAGTAGGGCGTCAGGTCCGGGACCTCCGCGACCAGCGCGCCGTGCTCGTAGACCCGGTAGCCCGGCACATCGGTGGCGATGTCGAGGTCGGTGCCGAGGGCGGGCAGGTCGCGGGCGCCCGGCTGCGAGACGCCGATCACCGGGCAGGGCTTCGGGTTCTGCTGGCAGAAGCGCTGGAAATCCGGGGCGAGCGCCGCCGGCAGGATCATGAGGTTGCCCTGGACGTGGGCCGGGGCGAGGCCGGAGGTGTGGCCGCGCCATTCACCGTGGCGGATGGCCCGGCGGGCGGCGCGCGCATCGTCGAAGGCCATGGCCGCACGGGGGGCGTCGGGTTGCGCGATCACCGGCATGTCTCCCTGTCGGGCGGTCGATTTGCCGCCTTATGAGACACGATCCCACCCTGCCGCTTTGCGCGCCAATCGTCATTGCGAATGGCGGGCGATAACCCGGCCTTATCGGGCGGCGGCCCAATCCCGCGCGACCTCTTCCGCGATGCGGGCGGCATCGGCCACGAAATGCCCCTCGGGGCGCTTGGCGTGGGTGGCGGTGAAGGTGAGGTCCGAAAGCGCCTGCTCGGTCGGCAGGACGCGCAGGGCGCCGGAGGCCAGCTCGTCCCGGACGATGGCCGGCGGGATCACGCAGATGCCAAGCCGCTCCACGCCCATCTTCACGATGGTGGCGAGCGACGCGCTGGTGTGGATCTGGCTCGGCAGGAGGTTCGCCTTCAGCACGAGGTCGCGCAACTCCACGTAGGGGCTGGTGTTGCGGGGATAGGTGACGAGGGGGTGGCGCATCAGCGCCCCGAGGCTCAGGGGCTCCGCGTCCGGCACGAGGCCGGGGGCCGCGATCCAGGCGACCGGCACCGCGAAGAGCGGGCGGTTCACGAGGCTCGGTACGGTGATCGGGCCGACGAGGAAGGCGAGGTCGAGTTCGTTGGCGACCAGGGCCGCCTGCATGTTCGGCGAGATGTCGACGGTGATGTCGACGCTGATGCCCGGATGCACCGCCCGCATCCGCTCGATGAAGCGCGACAGCCAGAGATGGACGACGGTCTCGGAGACGCCGAGGCGCAGGGTGCCCGTGGTGCGGCCGGTCTCGTCGAGGGCCGAGGCCATCTCGGCTTGCAGGGCGAGGAAGCGTTCCGCGAAACCGAGCAGCACGCGGCCCCGCTCGGTGAGCGCCACATCGCGGCTGCGGCGTTCGAACAGGGTGCCGAACTCGTGCTCCAGGGCGGCGATGCGCTGCGAGACGGCGGGCTGAGTCGTGTTCACCTGCTCGCTCGCCCGGCGGAAGCTGGAGAGCGTGGCGACCCAGTAAAACACTTCCAGGCTGCGGAAATCCGCCATCGCGCGACCGTCCGGCACCGTCACCGGGACCTATGCAGGTCTTGGGCCCCGGTGACGGATGGGTCTCACTTGATCTGGATGCTGTCCACCACCTGCCGGAAGGCGGCGAGCACGCCGTCCCGCTGGTCCTCGCGCACCACGCCCACGGCGCGCAGATAGCCATCCGGGTTGAATCGGATCGTCTGAGCCACCACCACCTGCTTGTTGGTGGGCATGTCGGTCGCCCGCGCCACGATCTCGTGCCAATCGACCCCGTTCGAGCGATAGCTCTGGGCGCGCTCGATCACGAAGTCCTTCATCGTCTGGTTGGCGTAGAGGGCCGCGCGGGCGAAGGCGTCGCGCTGCTCGGCGGTCGGCGGGGGCTGCACGGCCTGGGCGATCACCAGGATCGGCTGTTCCAGGTTCTGCATCTGGTCCTTGGGACCCTTGGTCAGCAGGACCGAATTGCCCGCCAGCACGCGAACCGGCCGGAAGCCCGCTGGGTCGGCGATGCGGAAGGGCAGCGCATCGACCTGTTGCGTCAGCGAGAGGGGCGCGCGAACCGTGATGTCGGTGACGAGCTTGCGCATCGTCTCCTCGGTCTCGGCCTCCGGCGTCGCCTGGGCGATGATCAGGCCGGTTACGCTCGGCGTGCCGATGACGGTGATCCATTTGCGGATCGCCGGGCCGGGATTGGCCGGGTCGCTCGGCTGCTCGCCGACGTAGAGCATCGCCTCGTTGTCACCGACCTTGATCGGCTCCTTCTTGGAGACGGCGAAGCCCTGGTTGAGCAGGTTCGAATCGGTGAAGCCGCTGACGAGTTCCGGGAAGGCGTTCGGCGGCAATTCCACCACGGAGACGGTGGCGCCTCCCCCCTCCCGCTCGAAGCCGGAGAAGCGTTTGGACAGCACCATGTCCGAGGGCGGCTCGAAGCCGAAGCGGGAGCCCGCCGGAAAGACCCTGTCCGCCGCCGAGGCCGGCATGAGCCCGGCGGCCATGACGAGCGCCGCGAGAGGCCACCTGAGATCGCGCAACGGCATGAAACTCAACGCTCTCCACCTGCCGTCCAATGGCGGACGGACAGGAACGATGGGTCCGACGCGGCGTGCCCGGAGTCAAGCGACCGATTCCGGTTCCGGCGGTTCACGTTACCGCATGGCTCGGCCTCACCCGCCGGAGGGTGAGGTTGCAGCGCCCGCCGGGCGGGAGGAAGCCGGCGAGGAGGTCCTGCGCCAGCAGGCCGGGCTCCCGGTAGATCCGGTCGATCCCGTGGAAGATCAGGCGGGACGGGCCGCCGATCACCACCGCGTCGCCGGGCATCAGGCGCACCGAGCGGGTTGGGTCGGTGCGGGCGAGGCCGCCGTAGCGGAACAGGGCCGGCGCGCCGAGCGACAGGGACAGGACGGGCGCGTCGAAATCCTCTTCGTCCCGGTCCTGATGCAGGCCCATGCGAGCCTCCGGGCCATAGAGGTTGATGAGGCAGGCCTCCGGCGGCGCCTCGTAGCGCGACAGGCTTTCCCAGGCCGCGAGCGCGGTGGGCGGGATCGGCGGCCAAGGCTCGTCCGTCTCGGGGTGGTGGGGCTGATAGCGGTAGCCGCGCTCGTCCGACACCCAGCCGAGCGGCCCGGCATTGCCCATGCGCACGGAGAACGGCTTGCCCGTTCGCGGCATCCGGGGCGTGAAGGGCGGCGCGGTCGCCAGCACCGCGGCGACTTCCCCGGCCAGCCGCGTCCGGGCCGCCTCATCGAGGAAGCCCGGACAGTGGATCAGGCCGGGGCGGAGTTCGACGCTCACGCGTCGTCGATGTCGCGTTCCAGGACGGACTTCGAGGCCACCGTCGTGTCGCCTTTGAGGCGGTAGACCAGCGGCACGCCGGTGGCGATCTCCAGGCCGGCGATGGTCGCCGGGCCGAGATGGTCGAGCACCATCACCAGGGCGCGCAGGGAGTTGCCGTGGGCGGCGACGAGCACCCGCTGCCCGTCCATGACGCGGGGCAGGATGGTCTCGATGTAGTAGGGCAGCACGCGGGCGGCGGTGTCCTTCAGGCTTTCGCCGCCGGGGGGCGCCACGTCGTAGGAACGGCGCCAGGTATGCACCTGCTCCGCGCCCCACTTGGCGCGGGCGTCGTCCTTGTTGAGGCCGGAGAGATCGCCGTAATCGCGCTCGTTGAGGGCCTGCGAGCGGAGCACCTCGATGTTCGAAAGGCCCATTTCCTCGAGCATCAGGGCACAGGTGCGCTGGGCCCGGCCGAGATTCGAGGTGAAGGCGACGTCGAAGCCGTAGCCCTCGCCCTTCAGCCAGCGCCCGGCCTTCACGGCCTCTTCGACGCCACGCTCGGTGAGACCGGGGTCGCGCCAGCCCGTGAACAGGTTCTTGAGGTTCCACTCGCTCTGGCCGTGGCGAGCGAGGACGAGCAGGCGCTCCATAATAAGGTCTCTTCGGTCTCGTGTCGGCGGCGGGGTGCCGCTGTCGCCCGGGCTCGTATCAGGCCCGGGCCGGAGCCCAAAGGGTGGTGATCCGCTTGCGGTTATAAAAGAGCGTGGCCGTTCACAGGTCGAGAACATCCGCCATCGAATACAGGCCCGGCGGCTTCGGCTGGGCCCAGAGCGCCGCCTTCACCGCCCCGTTGGCGAACAGGCCCCGGTCGGCGGCGTGGTGGCTGATGGTCAAGGTCTCGCCGGCGCCCGCGAAGAGCACGCTGTGGTCGCCCACGACCGAACCACCGCGCAGGGTCGCGAAGCCGATATCGCCGGGCTTGCGCGCGCCGGTATGACCGTCGCGGGTGGAGACGCGCACGGAAGGAAGGTCGACGCCCCTCCCCTCGGCGGCGGCCTCGCCCAGCAGGAGCGCCGTGCCGGAGGGGGCGTCCACCTTCATCCGGTGGTGCATCTCCAGGATCTCGATGTCGAACTCGGCCCCGAGCGTCTCCGCGACCTTGCGGACCAGGGCGGCCATCAGGTTCACGCCGAGGGACATGTTGCCCGAGCGCACGATCCGCGCGTGATACGAGGCCGCCTTCAGCTTGGCGAGGTCGTCCTCCGACAGGCCGGTCGTGCCCACGATGTGGACGATCCGCGCCTGCGCCGCGAGTTCGGCGAAATGCACCGTCGCGGCCGGTGTGGTGAAGTCGAGCACGCCATCGGCGGCGGCGAAGGCCCGCAGCGGATCGTCCGTCACCGGAACGCCCATCGCCGGCAAGCCCGCCAGGGTGCCGGCATCCTGCCCCAGGGCGGCCGAGCCCTCGCGCTCGATGGCGGCCGCGAGGCTGCACCCCGCGGCCTGCGCCACCGCGCGCACCAGCATCCGCCCCATGCGCCCGTCGGCGCCCACCACGACGAGCCGCATCGTCAACCTGTCCGTCTAGTGCATCGATCCAGACGAAGGCGTCAGCCGTGACTGGAAAAATTGATGCAAAAACAAGGAGCTAGTGCGGAGACGCATGAACGGAGTGAGTGCGTCACTGCACTAGAAGTGTGCCGTGGGTTCCGCCCGGAGGCGGAACCCGTTCGCGCGGAGGAAGCCCAGAGGCCTCACTCCTTCTCGGGCGCGATCTGCTCCAGGCCGCCGATGTGCTTCTGCGCGTAGAGCGGCAGGCCGACCTGCTTGATGAGCTCCAGCTGGGTCTCGAGGAAGTCGATATGGCCTTCCTCGTCCTCGGCCAGATCCTCGAACAGGCGCTTCGACACGCGGTCGTTGATCGAGTCGCAGTACTTGGCGGCTTCGAGGTAGAGCGAGCGCGCCTCGTTCTCGGCGGCGAGATCGCTGTGCAGGATCTCCTCGACGTTCTGGCCGATCCGCAGCGGATCCAGTTCCTGCAGGTTCGGGAAACCGTCGAGGAACAAAATCCGATCGATGAACCGATCGGCGTGGTTCATCTCCTCGATGGATTCCTTCCGCCAGAACTTCGCCAGCTCGACGTAGCCCCAGTCATTGAGCATGCGGAAATGCAGCCAATACTGGCTCACCGCGGTCAATTCGCTGCGCAAGCCGCGATTGAGATACTCGATGACCTTGGTGTCGCCCTTCATCCCCGTACTCCCCGAGCAAATCCCCGGAGGACGACGCGCCCTATCAGGCGCCGGCCCGCTCCTCCGTTCTCTGGACCTTCACCAGAGTACAGGCGCTAGCGCAAGCGGTCGTGCAGGCATGGGCGGGTTCCGCGGCGGGGATGTCCTCACCGAGCGCGCTGCGCATGATCTCGCGGATCGTGCGCGCGCAACGCCCGCATTTCGGGCTGCAACCCAGGCACGCATAGACCTGCGCGGGGGTGCGGGGACAGCCGGGTCCGGCGCCGAGGCAATCGCGGACGGCGCCGTCCGACAGGACGTTGCAGGAGCAGACGATCATGCGATCGTGGTTTCCATGTTCCGGTCGTGCGCCAGTTTGGAATTCTTAAAAACTACAGGAGTTTCAAGCTCTTAGCGCGAGAGGGAGATGGCAGCGCGCGCCCGTTTGGTCAAGCGCCACTCAATCACGCGTCGTTGATTTTGTGCCTCGCGGTTCCGTGCGAAGTTGCATCGCACAGCCGAATGACGTTGCGGTGTCAGCTCTTGTGGTCCCGTCACCAACACATGTTCTGGCAGGTTTGCCGACCATTGTGCCCCATCGGCTTCTGGCGTTACCTGTGGTAGATTCAACTGAAAGTTGTAACGGTCGCACGTGACCCGGACCGATGAGAGATTGCGACGGTTCGCCGAGCTGAAGGCCGAGAACGCGCGGCTCCGTGAGGCCTTGCTGTCCCTCGGACTCGGCAGCGATGGCGGCGAACCGGTCCTCGCCTTGCCGGATGGCGACCGGCCGGAGCCGCGCGTCGAGCGGGCGCTCACCGCCGCCCTCTGGGAAAGCCAGGCGGCCCTGGCCCGCAGCGAGGAACGGCTGAGCCTCGCCTCCGCCGCCTCCGGTTTCCTGGCGTGGTGGGATTGGGACATCCCGGGCGACCGTTTCTATACCAGCGATTCCTTCGCCCGCCTGTCGGGGATGGAGCCGGGATCGGCGCCCTCCGCCGCCTTTCTCGACGGCATTCACCCCGACGACCGGGAATGGGTCCGGGCGCGGATCGCCCAGGGCATGGCCGACGGCGGCGACTTCGCCGAGGATTACCGCCTGTGCCTGCCGGACGGCACGGTCCGCTGGGTCCATGCGCGCGGGCGTTTCACCCGCGACCTGTCGGGCAGCCCGGAACGCTTCGTGGGCGTCGCCCTCGACATCACCGAGCGCAAGGCGACCGACCTGCGCAAGGATGCCCTGCTGGCGCTCGGCGATGCCCTGCGCGACATCGACGATGTCGAGGCCATGGCGCGCGCGGCGGCGCGGATCATGGCCGGGGCGCTCGGCGCCATCCGGGCCGGCTACGGCACGGTCGATCCCCTCCGCGAGACGGTGCACATGATGCCGGGCTGGCACGCGCCCGGTGCCATCGAGATCGCCGGCCGTTACGCCTTCCGCGATTACGGCAGCTACATCGACGACCTGAAGCGCGGCGATGTGGTGATCATCGCCGATTGTCTTACCGATGAGCGGGCGCTCGCGGGCGCGCTGCTCTCCCTCGGCATCCGCGTGTTGATCAACGTTCCGATCCTGGTCAGGGGCCGGCTGACCGCCCTGGTCTTCGTCCATTTCGATCGCCCGCATTCCGTCTCCGACAAGGAGATCATGTTCATGCGCAACGTGGCCGACCGAACCCAGGCTGCGGTCGCCCGTGTGCAGGCCGAAGACGAACGCCGGATCCTCACCAACGAGCTGTCGCACCGGCTGAAGAACACCCTCACCCTGGTGCAGTCGATCGCCAGCCAGACCCTGCGCAACGCGCCCGACGTCGAGACCGCGCGGGATGCCCTGTCGCTTCGGCTGATCGCGTTGGGGAAGGCGCACGACATTCTCCTCGCCGGCCGGCGGGACGGGGCCGATGTGGCGGAGGTGGTGCGCGGCTCCCTGGGCCTCCACGCAGACGGGCCGGAGCGATTCCGCCTCGACGGGCCATCGCTGAACATCGGACCGGGCGCCGCCCTGTCGCTGGCGCTGATCCTCCACGAGCTCGCGACCAACGCCGCCAAATACGGCGCCCTCAGCGCCGAGACGGGCCAGGTCACGGTGGAATGGACGGCGGACGACGCGGTGCTACGGCTGTCCTGGCGGGAAGCCGGCGGCCCCGCCGTGGCGCCGCCCAAGCGCAAGGGTTTCGGCACGCGGCTGATCGAGCGGGGGCTGGCCGGGGGCGAGGTCCACACCGCGTTCGATGCGGCCGGATTGTCCTGCGTGCTGACGACTGCGCTCAGCGAACTCGGCGTGACGGACTGAGGACCGAAGTCGCTCCGCGCCACGTCTTGCCGACAGGCCCGGGCTCAGGGGCGTTACGGCAAGGTGGCCCATGGTTTCCGCAGGCGCCAGTGCAGTGAGCGAATGGCTTGCCGCCGCCACTTCACAGTCGCAGCGATGCATTGTTGCGGGAACAGCAATAAACAATCCAAAATTGGCGTTGGACAGCCATAGTGAGCTGCGCCACCGATGGTTCCGAACGAAGGCCTGCCGCCGCTTGATGGGGTGAGACGGGCCTCGACATCGGAGGAACGTCATGGCTTCGGCAGGGCAAGCCCAGAAAAAGACCAATGCCCGGTACGTGATCCTGGCACTGATCTTCCTCGCCACCACCTTCAATTACGTCGACCGCGCCACGCTCTCGGTGGCCGCTCCGGCGATGCGCGCCGAGTTCGGCTTCGACGCGATCACGATGGGCCTCGCCTTCTCGGCCTTCGGCTGGGCCTACACGGCGATGCAGATCCCCGGCGGCTGGGTGCTCGACAAGTACGGCGCCCGGCTCGTCTACGGCATCGGCCTGATCCTGTGGTCGGCCTTCACGATGATGCAGGGCCTCGTCCACGCCGTCTCGTTCACCTTCCTCGCGCTCTTCGCCCTGCGCTTCCTGATGGGCATCGCCGAATCACCCGCCTTCCCGGCCAACAGCCGCCTGACGGTGATGTGGTTTCCGACCAAGGAACGGGCCTTCGCCACCTCGATCTTCCAATCGGCCCAGTATTTCGCGCTGGCCGTCTTCACCCCGATCATGACATGGATCCTGCACAGCCATAGCTGGCAGGCGATCTTCTATTGGGCCGGCGGTGTCGGCATCGTGCTCGGCGTCGTGTGGCTGCTCTACGTCCACGAGCCGCGCCACCACCGGGGCGTGAACCAGGGCGAACTCGACTATATCGAGGCCGGCGGCGGCCTGCCGAACATGGGCGACAAGCGCGACCGCATCCGCTGGTCCGAAGTGAAGGCGCTCGTCAGCAACCGCATGATGGTCGGCATCTATATCGGCCAGTTCTGCCTCACCACGATCACGTGGTTCTTCCTGACGTGGTTCCCGACCTACCTGCTCGAGGCGCGGGGCATGTCGATCCTGAAGGTCGGCCTCGTGGCGGCGATCCCGGCGATCTGCGGCTTCCTCGGCGGGCTGGCGGGCGGCCTGTGGTCGGATTGGATGCTCCGGCGCGGCTTCAGCCTCACGATGGCGCGCAAGCTGCCGATCATCGTCGGCCTGCTGTTCTCCTCGATGATCGTGCTCGCCAACTACGTCCAGTCCGACGTGTTCGTGATCGTGGTGATGAGCGTCGCCTTCTTCGCCAAGGGCATCGGCAACCTCGGCTGGTGCATCGTCGGCGACGTCTCGCCCAAGCAGATCATGGGCGTCAGCGGCGGCATCTTCAATCTGTGCGGCAACCTCGCCAGCATCGTCACGCCGCTCGCCATCGGCATCATCGTCAAGGAGATGGGCTCCTTCGATCTCGCCCTCGTCTACATCGGCGTGGTCGCGCTGATCGGCGCCCTCTCCTACCTCGTCATCGTCGGGCCGCTGAACCGCCTCGAGATCCGCAGCGACGAGCGCAGCCCGGATCCGGCGTCCGCCCTGCCGCGCGACGTCGGCGCCGCCCGGGCCTGAGCGCCGCATTCCCACCCCTCTGGAGGACATCATGGCTCAGGACACAGTCACCGGCATCCGCCTGCGCTCGGTCTACCTGCCGCTCAACACGCCGATCAGCGACGCCAAGGTGCTGACCGGCCGGCAGAAGCCGATGACCGAGATCGCGATCCTGTTCTGTGAGGTCGAGACGAGCGAGGGCCATCGCGGCCTTGGTATCAGCTACTCGAAGCGGGCCGGTGGGCCGGGACAGTTCGCCCATGCCCGCGAGATCGCCCCCGCGCTCCTCGGGGAGGACCCGAGCGACATCGCCAAGGCCTGGGACAAGCTCGCCTGGGCCGGCGCCTCGGTCGGCCGAAGTGGCCTCGCCGTCCAGGCGATCGGCGCGTTCGACGTGGCGCTCTGGGACCTGAAGGCGAAGCGCGCCGGGCTGTCGCTCGCCAAGCTCCTCGGGGCGCAGCGCGACAGCGTGCGCTGCTACAACACCTCCGGCGGCTTCCTGCACACCCCGCTGGAAGAGCTTCTGGTGAACACCGACCGCTCCCGGGAGAAGGGCATCGGCGGCATCAAGCTGAAGGTCGGGCAGCCGGATTGGGCGCTCGACATCAAGCGCGTCTCCCGTGTCCGCGAACATCTCGGTGACGCCTTCCCGCTGATGGTCGACGCCAACCAGCAATGGGACCGGCCGACCGCCATGCGGATGGGCCGCATCTTCGAGCGGTTCAACCTGATCTGGATCGAGGAGCCGCTGGATTGCTACGACGCGGCTGGTCACGCGGCGCTCGCCGCCGCCCTCGATACCCCGATCGCCACCGGCGAGATGCTGACGAGCGTGTCGGAGCACTGGGACTTCATCCGTCAGAACGGCGCCGACTTCCTGATGCCGGACGCTCCCCGAGTCGGCGGCATCACCCCCTACCTGAAGGTGGCGACGCTCGCCGAATTCGCCGGCATGACCATCGCCCCGCACTTCTCGATGGAGCTGCACACCCACCTCGCCGCCGCGATGCAGCGGGAGCCGTGGGTGGAGCATTTCGAGTGGCTTGAGCCGCTGTTCAACGAGCGCCTGGAACTGAAGGACGGGCGGATGCTCGTGCCGACCCGCCCCGGCCTCGGCATCAGCCTCAGCGAGCAGGCCCTGGCCTGGACGCGGGAGACGAGCGGGTTCGGCAGCCTCGGCTAGCCTCCTTCGACGGCTCGCCGCTACTTGGCCAGCTCGCGCAACCCGAGGCGGATCAGGACCTTGGCCTCCGCGCCCTCGCCCGCGTTCTTCAGCACGGCGGCGATGGCGGCCGAGGCCTGGGCCTGCTGGTAGCCCAGGTTGACGAGGGCCGAGATCGCGTCGCTCACCGGCTGGGGCGCGGTGCCCTCCTCCACCGCGCCCGACAGGGCGACGAGGGCGGGGTCCACGGGGGCGAAGGCCGGCGCCTTGTCCTTCAGCTCCGCGACGAGGCGGGCGGCGAGGCGCGGCCCGACGCCGGGCGCGCGGGCTACGGCCCCCTTGTCGTTGGTGGCGATGGCGCTGGCCAGGGCCGGCGGTTCCAATACGGAGAGGACGCCGAGGGCCACCTTGGCGCCGACGCCCTGCACGGTCTGGAGAAGCCGGAACCATTCCCGCTCAACATCCGAGCGGAAGCCGTAGAGGCGGATCATGTCCTCGCGCACGAACGTCTCGATGGAGAGGGAGGTCGCCTCTCCCACCGCCGGCAGGCGCTGCAGCGTGCGCGCCGAGCAATGCACCACGTAGCCTACCCCCTGCACGTCGAGGATCACGAAATCCTCGCCGTAGGAATCGACCACGCCCTTCAGCTTGCCGATCATGCCCTGCCCATCCGTCCGATCCCGGGGGGATAGAGCACGGCGGGCGAAAGGGGAACGGACGCGCCGAACCTTGAGTGACGGACGGCTTCGTGGAAAGAGCCCGTCCAGACCGCACCGACCGACGAGCCCAGATGCGCGCCACCGCCCTCGCCTTCGCGGCCCTTCTTCTCCACGCGACCGGAGGCCTTGCGCAGGAGCAGGCCGCCGACCCGACCCAGGACCCGAACCAAGTCCGGGCGGGTGCCTACGTGCTCGATCCCGACCACGGCAAGATCACCTGGTCTGTGAGCCATCTCGGCTACTCGACCTATTACGGCCAGTTCACCGGGGTGAGCGCGCGGCTCAACCTCGACCCGAAGGCGCTGGCCAAGAGCCGGCTCACCGCCACGGTGCCCCTAAGCGGCGTGCTGACCGGCAGCCAGCACCTCGACCAGCACCTCGCCGGGCCGGATTTCTTCGACACACAGAAATTCCCCGAGGCCACGTTCGCCGGTACCGGCGTCGAGCCGACGAGCCCGACGACGGCCCGGATCACCGGCACCCTCACCCTGCACGGCGTGACGAAGCCCGTCTCGTTCGATGCCACCTTCACCCAGGCCGGCACCAACCCGGTCGACCGCCGTTACACGGTGGGTTTCGAGGGGCGCGCGGTCGTCAAGCGCTCCGATTTCGGGGTGAACGCCTACCTGCCCATGGTCGGGGACGAGGTGACTCTGCGCCTCGCGGGCGAGTTCAAGGCGGCGCCGTGATGAGACGATCGGCTCCCCTCGTCCTGTTGCTATCCCTGAGCGCGGCGGGGGCTTCCGCCGCCGAGCAGCCGGCGCCGCTCAACCCCCTCGACGCCTATGCCGAGGCGGCGGCGACCACGATTCTCGCCGAGCAGAATTGCCCCGGCACGCATCTGCGGGCGGGCCGGTTGACGACGTTGCGGCTCGCCGCCAAGGTCGTGCCGGCGCAGGAGGCGGCCCTCGAAGCCAAGCTCCGCAGCCGGGCCTCGGAGCTGCGCCAGCGCCTCGCGGCGGACGGGCGGGCCGCCTGGTGCGACGCGGCTTTCGACGCCTTCGGGCCGCAGGGGAGCGTGGCCAAGGACGTGCTCACGCGTTGAGTTCGGATTGACAGGACGCCACCGCGCGCTCTAGAGAGCCCGCAGCACGCGCGGCCTCCTGCAGGTTTTCGCGCGTCTTCGCGTTGTCCGGCTCGGCCCGGCCAATGACTCAAACAAGAAGCCGGTCCAGGGCCGCCGCAAGGCTCCCGGAGGCCGTTCGAGAGCACGAGAGAACGATGTTCGCAGTCATCAAGACGGGCGGTAAGCAGTACCGCGTCGCCGCTAACGACACCATTACCATCGCCACCCTTCCGGGCGAGGCCGGCGAGGCCGTGACCTTCGGTGAGGTCCTCCTGTTCGCCGACGGCGCCGGTGCCACCCAGGTCGGCGCGCCGACCCTGTCGGGCATCAACGTCACGGGCGAGATCGTCCGTCACGGCCGGGACAAGAAGGTCATCGCCTTCAAGAAGCGCCGCCGCCAGAACTCGCGCCGCAAGCGCGGCCACCGCCAGGACCACACCGTGGTCCGCATCACCGGCATTTCCGCGTGATCGAGCGCGGGCTCTTCTGAGCCTGCGATCCGCGCGACCCCTCAGACAGATTCGGAGTTCGAGAGATGGCACACAAGAAGGCAGGCGGCTCGTCCCGCAACGGCCGCGATTCGGAAGGCCGGCGCCTCGGCGTCAAGAAGTTCGGTTCGGAATCCGTGATTCCGGGCAACATTATCGTGCGCCAGCGCGGCACCAAGTGGCACCCCGGCGCCAATGTCGGCATGGGCAAGGATCACACCCTGTTCGCGCTGAAACCCGGCACCGTCGAGTTCCAGACGCGCCGCGGGCGCGCCTTCGTAGCAGTGGTGCCGCTGGCCGAGGCCGCGGAGTAACAGGCGGGCGCCCGAAAGGCGAAGCGAGCGTCCCGCGACGGTGTCCCACACCGGACCGGAGACGTGAGCCGCCCTTCATCGGGAGGGGTCTGACGGAACACCGGGGAGGATGGGACACCATCCTCCCCTTCGTCGTCTCTGGGCGCCGCCATCCCGAGGGGAGCGGTGCCGGTGAGGGCGCCATGTTCCCAGATCTGTTCCACGACGACGTCTTCCGGATCGAGACCCGCCGCCTGTGGCTGCGCTGGCCGACCGCCCGCGACGCCGAAACCATCCACCGTCTCGCCGGCGACCCGGCGGTGGCGGAGATGACGGCCCGCATCCCCCTGCCCTTCGAGCGGGCGGACGCCGAGGCGTTCGTCGTCGCGAGCCGTTCGGGCAACGCCGCCGGTACGGGGCTGACCCTGGCGCTCGCCGAGCGGGCCCGTCCCGCCCGGCCCATCGGGGTGATCGCCATCACCCCCGACGGCGAGGGTGGCGGCGCCCATCTCGGCTACTGGCTCGGGCAACCCTATTGGGGGGCTGGACTGATGGGCGAGGCGACGGCCGCGCTGGTCCATGCGTGGTTCGCCTGGACCGATGCCGAAAGCCTCGGCTCCTCGGTGCGGATCGGCAACGCGGCATCGCGGCGGGTGCTAGAGCGGGCCGGCTTCATCCCGACCGGCCGGGGCCTGCTGCATTGCCCGGCCCGTGGGGGCGATGTCGAGGTCGAGCACTTCCGGCTGGACCGGACGCGCTGGCTCGGCGAATCTCGCACGCTCCTCGCTGCGGAGTGAACGTGGAACTCCGCTCCTGCCGAAGGAATGAGTCCTTCGGCAATCTCTGACCTGACACGAGACGGTCCCGTGAAATTTCTCGACGAAGCCAAGGTCTATATCCGCTCCGGCGACGGCGGCCCGGGCTGCGTGTCGTTCCGGCGCGAGAAGTTCATCGAGTTCGGCGGCCCGAACGGTGGTGACGGCGGCCGGGGCGGCGACGTCTGGATCGAGTGCGTCCAGGGTCTCAACACCCTGATCGACTACCGCTACCAGCAGCACTTCAAGGCCAAGAAGGGCGAGCACGGCATGGGCTCGAACTGCCACGGGGCGGCCGGGTCCGACGTCGTGCTGAAGGTGCCCGCCGGGACGCAGGTCCTGGCCGAGGACGGCGAAACCCTGATCGCCGACATGACCGAAATCGGGCAACGTGTCCGCCTCGCCAAGGGCGGCAACGGCGGCTTCGGCAACGCCTATTTCACCACCTCCACAAACCGCGCGCCGAAGCACGCCAATCCCGGCCTGGAAGGCCAGGAGATGTGGATCTGGCTGCGCCTGAAGCTTATCGCGGATGCCGGGCTCGTGGGCCTGCCGAATGCCGGCAAGTCGACCTTCCTCGCCAGCGTGACGGCGGCCAAGCCCAAGATCGCCGACTACCCGTTCACGACGCTGCATCCCGGCCTCGGCGTGGTGCGCAACGATCAGCGCGAGTTCGTGCTGGCCGACATTCCCGGCCTGATCGAGGGCGCCCACGAGGGGGTCGGCCTCGGCGACAAGTTCCTCGCGCATGTGGAGCGCTGCCGGGTTCTGCTGCACCTCGTGGACGGCACCAGCGAGCATGCCGGCAAGGCCTACAAGCTGGTGCGCGGCGAGATCGAGGCCTACGGCCACGGCCTCGCGGACAAGCCGGAGATCGTCGCCCTGTCGAAGGTCGACGCCCTCGACCCGGAGACGCTCAAGAGCCAGACCGCCAAGCTGAAGCGCGCGGCCGGCAAGGCGCCGCTGGTACTGTCCTCCGCGAGCCGCAAGGGCGTGCCCGAGGCGCTGCGCGCGTTGCAGGACGCCATCGAGACGGGCCGCGCGGAGGAGGCGCCGGTTGCCGCGGAGTGGCAGCCGTGAGTGACATCAGGGACAAGCTGGGATAATTATCTTGATCGTGAGTCGCGAGGTTTGGGGTGATGACCGAGTCTCTGATCGTGGAACGCGAGGACGCCCTTTCTCTCGCCCGTGAGTTGGCCGACCGGCGGGGCATGTCGGTCGACGAGGCGGTGGTCGAGTCGCTACGCGGCACCCTCGCCCGCACCGAGCCGCCCTCGCGCGAGCCGCCGAAGCCGGTTCCGATTGTGCCCTACGAGCAAATGACGCCTGAACAGCAAGCCCGGTATGATCGACTGACTGCTCTGGTCGAAGCGGCCGCGCCTTTCCGGGTGCCGGGAGCGACGTCCGATCACAGTGACATGTACGACGAATACGGGTTGCCGATCTGAGTACTTAAGGTGATCGCTCTCGATTCATCGGCGGTTGTGGCCATCATTCTCGATGAACCGGAGGCGCCGAAGCTGAAGGTCATCGTCTCGCAACGGCATTGCGTGATCGGGGCGCCGACGCTCTGCGAAACGAGGATGGCACTCGACCGCCGTCTGCCGGGACGCGCGTGGCAGACGCTGGAGCGATTTGTGGCGGACGAGGGGATTGAAGTCGTCGCCTTCGATGATGCAATGGCCGTGACCGGGATCGACGCCTTCAACCGCTACGGCAAGGGCCGGGGCCACCCCGCGCAACTGAACTTCGGCGATTGCCTCTCCTACGCGGTCGCCAGGAGCCGGAACCTGCCCCTGCTCTTCAAGGGCGATGACTTCGCCCGCACGGATCTCGTGCCGGCCTACGATCCGGCGCTGTAGGCGCTGTTCAAAGGCGCCGTCTTCGGCCACATCTCGTCCGCGCTTTCGTAGACGAGTCCCATGATCCCCGCCCTCGATACCTTCCGCCGCGTCGTCATCAAGGTCGGGTCGGCCCTGCTGGTCGATCGTGCCCGTGGCCGCTTGCGTCATGCGTGGCTCGCGGCCCTGGCCGAGGATATCGCCGATCTGCATGCGCGTGGCGTCGACGTACTCGTCGTATCCTCGGGCAGCATCGCCCTCGGGCGCACGGTTCTCGGCCTGCCGCCGGGGGCGCTGCGGCTGGAGGAGAGCCAGGGCGCGGCCTCCGTCGGACAGATCGCCCTCGCCCGCCACTGGGCGGAAGCGCTCGGTCATCACGGCATCATCGCCGGCCAGATCCTCGTGACCCCGCAGGACACGGAGGAGCGCCGCCGCTACCTCAACGCCCGCTCGACGGTCCTGAAGCTGCTCGAACTGCGCGCGGTGCCGGTGGTCAACGAGAACGACACCGTGGCCACCGCCGAGATCCGCTACGGCGACAATGATCGCCTCGCCGCCCGCGTCGCCACGATGATCGACGCCGACGTGCTGGTGCTGTTCTCCGACATCGACGGGCTCTACACGGCGCCGCCGAACACGGATCCCACGGCGCGGCACCTGCCGCTGGTGGAGCGCATCACGCCGGAGATCGAGGCCATGGCCGGCGGCCCGGCCTCGGAGCTGTCGCGGGGTGGCATGCGCACCAAGGTCGAAGCGGCCAAGATCGCCGTGTCCGGCGGCACGCATCTCGTCATCGCGGACGGGCGGGCCAAGAACCCGCTGAAGGCTGTGCAGAATGGCGCGCGCTGCACGTGGTTCCTCTCGGGCTCGACGCCGAACGCCGCGCGTAAGACCTGGATCGCCGGCTCCCTCGAACCGCGGGGAAGCCTCACCATCGACGAGGGCGCGGCGAAGGCGCTGGCGGGCGGCGCGAGCCTGCTGCCGGTGGGTGTCCGCGCGGTCGAGGGCAATTTCTCACGGGGCGATGCGGTGCTGATCCGCGACGCCGAGGGACGGGCTATCGGGCGCGGCCTCGTCGGCTACGACAGCGGAGAGGCCGCGCTCATCATCGGCCATCCGAGCGCGCGGATCGCCGAACTGCTGAATTACCCGGGCCGCGCCTGGATGGTACACCGGGACGATCTCGCCTTGTTCTAGCGCACGTGGCGGCCCTTGTCGGGCCTCGCCGCGATGTGCCAAGACGACGGCCCCCTCAGCCCCGGAAGCCGGAGGCATCGCCGTGGCCGTCCTGAATCTCAGATCCGATTTCGCGGGCGCGGATTCGCTGCCGGAGCAGATGGCCGCCATCGGGCGCCGGGCGCGGCAGGCGGCGCGCAAGATGGCGCTGGCCTCGGCCCAGACCAAGGACATCGCCCTCCAGCGCATCGCCGAGCGCCTGCGCGCCGACCGGGACGCGATCCTGCGCGAGAACGAGCGCGACGTCGCCGCCGCCCACGAGGCCGGGCAGAGCGCGGCGCTGATCGACCGGCTGAAGCTCGACGGCCGGCGGCTCGACTCCATCGCCGAGGCGGTGGAGAAGGTGGGCGCGCTGGCCGATCCGGTCGGGCGGCAGCTCGCGGCCATCGAGCGCCCGAACGGGCTGCTGATCGAGCGCGTCGCCGTGCCCCTCGGCGTCATCGGCGTGATCTTCGAGAGCCGGCCCAACGTCACCGCCGATGCCGGCGCCCTGTGCCTCAAGGCCGGCAACGCCGCGATCCTGCGCGCGGGCTCGGACAGCTTCCGCACCTCCCAGGCCATCGCCCGCGCCATGAGCCAGGGCCTCGCGGATGCCGGGCTGCCGGCCGACGCGATCCAGATCGTCCCCACCCGCGACCGGGCGGCGGTGGGTCTGATGCTCGCGGGCCTCGACGGCTGCGTCGACGTCATCGTCCCGCGCGGCGGCCGCAGTCTCGTGGAGCGGGTCCAGGCCGAGGCCAAGGTGCCGGTCTTCGCCCATCTCGATGGCATCAACCACGTCTATGTCGACCGCGCCGCCGATCTCGACATGGCGCGCACGGTGCTGCTCAACAGTAAGATGCGCCGGGTCAGCGTATGCGGCGCCGCCGAGACGCTGCTCGTGGACCGGGCCTGCGCCGACACGCACCTCAAGCCCCTCGTCACGGCCCTGCTGGAGGCCGGCTGCGCCGTGCGCGGCGACGCGGCGACCCGCGCCGTCGATCCGCGCGTGACCGAGGCGAGCGAGGCCGATTGGGGCACCGAATACCTCGACGCGGTGATCGCCGCGCGGGTGGTCGACGGGCTCGACGAGGCCATCGCGCATATCGAGCGCTACGGCTCGCACCACACTGACGCGATCATCACCGAGGACGAGGAGGCGGCCCGCCGCTTTCTCGCGGAGGTCGACTCGGCCATCGTCACCCACAACGCCTCGACGCAATTCGCCGATGGCGGCGAGTTCGGCTTCGGCTCGGAGATCGGCATAGCCACCGGGCGGATGCATGCGCGCGGGCCGGTGGGCGTCGAGCAACTCACCACCTTCAAGTACCGGGTCCACGGTCGCGGCCAGACGCGCCCGTGATCCGCACTGCCAACGGCCATGCCTCGTGCGGCTGATTCTGCCGCCGAGCGCGCCGGGCATGCGGATCGGCCTCTATGGCGGATCGTTCGATCCCGCCCATGAGGGGCACCTGCACGTCTCCACCACCGCCCTGCGGCGCCTGCGCCTCGATCGGGTGTGGTGGCTGGTGAGCCCCGGCAACCCGCTGAAGGACCGCAGCCGCCTCGCGCCGCTGGAGGACCGCTGCGCCCAGGCCGCGCGGGTCGCCGCGCATCCGCGCATCGCGGTGACGGGGTTCGAGGCGGTGCTCGGCGTGCGCTTCACCGTGCAGACGTTGCGCTATCTGGTGCGACGGCGGCCGGGTGTGCGCTTCGTGTGGATCATGGGCGCCGATTCGCTGGCGACGTTCCATCGCTGGAAGGGAGCGGCGGAGATCGCCCGGCTGATGCCCATCGCGGTGATCGACAGGCCGGGCTCGACCCTCACCCCGGTCTCGGCCAAGGCGGCGCGGCGGCTGTCCGGCGCCCGGGTCCCGGAGGCGGCGGCGACGACGCTGGCCGGGCACAGGCCCCCCGCCTGGATGTTCCTGCACGGGCCGCGCTCGAAACTGTCCTCCACCGCGATCCGGGCGAAACGGCGCAGTCGCTAGCGTCGGGATCCCGTGATCCGGGACATCTCTCGCACAGACCTGTTGCAATCACGGTGCGAAGCCGCCACTTTCAGGCGGTAAGGCCGGAGGACGGCCCCACGAGGAATCAGGACGCTGCCCGAGACCCTTCGCACCGAGACCGTGCGCACCGAAACCCCATCCCGCCCCGGCGCCGAGGATAACGGCCTCGCCCGCGTGGGAGCCTTGAGGGATCTGGCGCTCGGGTGCCTCGACGAGATGAAGGCCGAAGAGACGGTCGAGATCGACCTCGCCGGCAAGACCTCGCTGGCCGATACGATGATCATCACCTCGGGGCGCTCGCAGCGCCATGTCGGCTCCATCGCCGACAAGATTATCCAGGAGATGAAGAACCAGGGCTACGGCACCGCCCGTGTCGAGGGCCTGCCGGCCTGCGACTGGGTGCTGATCGATGCCGGCGACATCCTGGTGCACATCTTCCGGCCAGAGGTTCGGGGCTTCTACAACCTCGAAAAGATGTGGGGCGCCGATCGCCCCGTCGGTCTCACCGCCGGCTGATCGCACCCCTCGTTGCGCCTTGTCGTCGCCACGGTCGGCCGCCTGAAGGCCGGGCCTGAACGAGAATTGGCGTCACGATATCGCGAGCGTGCGGCCCAACTCGGCCGCAGCCTCGGCTTTCCCGCCTGCGACCTCATCGAGATCCCGGAATCCCGAGCCCGGCGCGGCGCCGACCGTGCCGCCGAGGAGGCGGCGGCGTTGCTGCCGCTCCTGCCGCCGGGCAGCGCCCTGCTGACCTACGACGAGCGCGGTCGCGCCGACCTTCCGAGCGAGGATCTGGCCCGGCGGATCGCCGCGTGGCGCGATGCCGCCAAGCCCGCGCTGGCGGTGGTGATTGGCGGCCCGGACGGGCTCGATGCCTCATTTCGGACTCGGGCGGACCTGATCCTGTCCTTCGGGGCCACCACCCTGCCCCACGGACTCGTGCGCGTGCTCGCCCTCGAACAGATCTACCGCAGCCTCACCATTCTGGCGGGCCATCCCTATCATCGCGGCGAGCCGGGGTGAGCGTGGTGCATCGTCCACGGCTGGCGTGGCTCGCCTGCACGGCCCTCCTCGTTCTCGCGCCGGCCCCCGCCCTGCCCCAGGACGCGCCCGATCAGGACAAGATCCGGCAGGCGACCGAGGAGCGCGACCGGCGCGCGGAAAACCTGAAGCGTGTGCAGGACGCGCTCTCGGCGAGCGAGGGCCAGCGCGCGCAGTTCGAGAAGGAGATCGCTGCCATCGGCACGGACCGCGCCAAGCTCGACGCGGCCCTGCTCGATGCCGGGCGGCAGGCGCAGGCCACCGAGGAGCGGATGACCCGCCTGGAGGAGCGCCTCAAGGCGATGACCGACAGCGAGGCGGCGATCCGCCGCTCGCTCCAGGCACGGCGCGGCACTGTCGCGGAGATCCTGGCCGCCCTTCAACGGATGGGCCGCCGCCCCCCGCCCGCCGTGCTGTCGAGCCCCGAGGACGTGCTCGCCGCCATCCGCACGTCGATGCTCCTCGGCGCGGTGGTGCCGGAACTGCGCGGCGAACTCGATACGCTGGCGGCGGACCTCACCGAGATGGTCCGCCTGCGCGATGCCATCGCCCGCGACAAGGAAGGGCTCGCCGCCGACCTCGCCGGCTGGGCGCGGGAGCAGCAGCGTCTTCAGGCGCTGGTGACGGCCCGGCGGGCGCGCCAGGCCGATATCGAGAGCGGGCTCGCCGCCGAGCGCAAGCGGTCGGCGGAGTTGGGCGTCCAGGCCAAGAGCCTGAAGGACCTGCTGGAGCGGGTCGAGGGCGAGGTGAACGCGGCCAAGCGCACGGCCGAGGAGGCCAAGGCGGCGGCCGAGCGCGAGGCCCGCGTGACGCAGGAACGCTTTGCCGCAGCCGGCTTCCGCGATCCCGCGCGGCTGGCTCCGAAGGTGCGTTTCGCCGAGGCACGGGGCGAAGTGCCGCGCCCCGTGGCGGGCAGGCTGGTGCGGGCCTTCAACCAGCCCGATGGAAATGGCGGCTCGACGCGGGGCGTTTCCTTCGCTACGCGGCCAAGGGCCACCGTGGCCTCCCCGGCCGATGGCTGGGTCCAGTTCGCCGGCCCGTTCCGCTCTTATGGCCGACTCTTGATCATCAACGCGGGCGACGGGTACTATCTTTTGCTGGCAGGAATGGATCAGATCAGCGTCGAGGTCGGCCAGTTCGTGCTGGCTGGCGAACCGTTGGGCTCCATGGGCGAGGGGACGCCTGGACCCGATGGGGACCCGACCCTGTACGTCGAGTTCAAGAAGGATGGCGGCTCCATCGATCCGGAGCCGTGGTGGGCGAAGAGCCCCAATGACAAGATTCTTGGCGAGAAGGTTCGCGGCTGATGCGCAAGACATCCCTGATTATGCTCGGCGCCTTCCTGGGCGCCGGCACCTCGATGGTGGCGACCCAGACGGAGTTTCTCTCCGGTCCCCGGGCGGTCGCTGCCTCGGCCGAGACCTACCGCCAGCTCAGCCTGTTCGGTGACGTGTTCGAGAAGGTGCGGACCGACTACGTCGAGAAGCCCGACGAGTCGAAGATGATCGAGGCGGCCGTCAACGGCATGCTCACCTCGCTCGACCCGCATTCGAGCTACATGGACGCCAAGGCGTTCCGCGACATGCAGACCACGACCCGTGGCGAGTTCGGCGGCCTCGGCATCGAGGTCACGATGGAGGACGGCCTGATCAAGGTCGTGACGCCCATCGACGACACGCCCGCCTCCAAGGCCGGCCTCCTGGCCAACGACGTCATCACCCAGATCGACGACGATCAGGTCCAGGGCCTCACCCTGAACCAGGCGGTCGACAAGATGCGCGGCCCGGTGAACTCGCAGGTGAAGCTGAAGATCACCCGCAAGGAGTCGAAGGACCCGATCGAGGTCACGCTCACCCGCGACACGATCAAGATCAAGCCTGTGCGCTCGAAGGTCGAGGGCAACGACGTCGGCTACATCCGCCTGACGCAGTTCAACGAGCAGTCCTTCGACGGAATGCGCGCCGCCATCGAGAAGCTCACCAGCGACGTCGGCGCCGACAAGCTGAAGGGCTTCGTCCTCGATCTGCGCAACAACCCCGGCGGCCTGCTCGATCAGGCAGTGATGATCTCCGACGCCTTCCTGGATCGCGGCGAGATCGTTTCCACCCGTGGCCGCAACCCCGACGAGACGCAGCGCTTCTCCGCGAAGTCCGGCGACCTGACCAAGGGCAAGCCGATCGTGGTGCTGGTGAACGGCGGCTCGGCCTCGGCCTCCGAGATCGTGGCCGGCGCCCTGCAGGACCACAAGCGGGCGACCATCATGGGCACCCGCTCCTTCGGTAAGGGCTCCGTGCAGTCGATCATCCCGCTCGGCGGCTCCGGCGCCCTGCGCCTGACCACGGCGCGCTACTACACGCCGTCCGGCCGCTCGATCCAGGCGAAGGGCATCGAGCCCGACGTCGAGGTGCTGCAGGACGTGCCGGACGAGCTGAAGGGCAAGGACGAGACGAAGGGTGAGGCCGGGCTGAAGGGCCACCTGAAGCAGAAGGATACCGACGAGCGGGGTGGGTCGTCCGCCTACGTCCCGCCGGATCCGGCCAAGGACAAGCAGCTGATCTCGGCGGTGGACTTCCTGCACGGCATCCAGAAGGGCGCCGCCAACGGGACCCAGGCGCCGCAGCCGAAGCCCAGCGTTCCGAACTAGGTTCTCCTGCGCTGAAACAGCCGGTGCCCGCCAAGCGGGCACCGGTTTTTCGTTACCGGTCGGCCTTCTCGCCGCCGGCCGTCAGTGTGACGTAACGCTGCGTTGTCGGCACGATGAGGTCATGGACGCGCTGCGCCATGGCCTTTTCCTCGTCCAGCGACTGGCTGAACCCGGCCCGGTGCGCCGAAAGGCCCGCGGCTTCGCCGATGGCGAGGAGCGAGGTGTAGGCCGCGATCTCGAAGTTCTCGAACGCGTGGTTCGCGTAGGTGTTCTTCAGGATCTCGTCCTGCGCCGGCGTGTGGCCGAGCGCCATCATGTTGCCGACGAAGCCCAGGAAGCCCTCCTTGATCACCGAGTGAGTCTCGTTGAGGCCGTGAAGCGCCTCCTCGAGTCGCTGGCGTTGCCCGTGGGTCTCGTCGATGTGCTTGCGGAGGGCGTCGGACATCTCAGGGTAGCGCTCGAGCCGCTCGACCTGCCGCTCCATGATCTGAAGCGCCTGCATTTCGAGGGCATGGGTGTTCTTCAGGGCGGTGATGTAGATGTCGTGCGCGCTCGTGCTCATGGAATGGCTCCGCTCATGGGGCCGAGATCGTCGATTTCGGCGTCGCTCCGACGATGCCTCAGGTGAGCGAAAGTTCCCGGCTGAATTCATTGCCGCATGTTCATACGAAATACTGCCAAGCATCGACAGAGAAACATAAGTTGGCATGTATTGATCTATGATAACCTCGCACGATCATCCGCCCGGCGGGATTGATCGAGCGTGGCCGAAAAACGTCGGTGGACTGACTTGTCGGGGCGCGTTAGCGGAACGTTAACCACACCAACCGGCAGATATGGACGAGGATCGCCCGCTGCTCTCGGTTGCGGGCTGGCTCCTGCGACGAGTTCCACGTGACCGAGCCCGCAGACGATATCCTGACCAAGCCCCTCGGGGTCGACGAGGCCGGTGCCGCAGCGCCGCCGGCCGGCCGTGCCGCCGAGCTGATCGCCCGCGCTCGCCAGCCGCGCGTCGTGGCCGGTGTCAGTGCGGGCGTCCTCCTGGCCGCTTTCGGCCTCGTCCTGGCCTTCGGTGATCCCCGCGCCGGCGAACCCAGCGCGCGGGCGGTGATCGACCTGCGCGAGCCCGCTCCGGCGAAGCCCGCGCCCGTCGCGCCCGTCGCCGCCGCCATGCCCGCCCCGGACGAAGCCGCGCCGCCGTCGCAGCGCAGTGCGGAGGAACTGGAGACCGCCTCCGGCGTCACGGTGGTGCGCCCGCCCGGTTCCGCTCCGAGCGAGGCGGTGGTCATCCGGGTGCCGCCGGCCAACGCCCCCCGCCTCGCGGCCGCCCCCGACCCGCGCCTGACCGAGCAGGGCCGCCACGGCATCATGCCGCGCATCGGCGAAGGCCGCCTGCGCGCGCTCGACCTCTATGCCCGCCCCGACGAACCCGGCACCGGCCCGCGCATCGCGATCCTCGTGACCGGGCTCGGGATCGGCCAATCGGCCACGGCCGCCGCCACTGCCCGCCTGCCGCAGGCGGTGAGCCTCGCCTTCGCGCCCTACGGCAACGAGGTCGAGCGCGCCGCCGCCCGTGCCCGCGATGCCGGGCACGAGGTGTTCCTGCAATTGCCGATGGAGCCATTCGACTATCCCGACAGCGATCCCGGCCCCCAGGCCCTTCTCACCGCCTTGAAGGGCCCTGAGAACGCGGATCGGCTCGCCTGGGTGCTGTCGCGGTTTCCCGGCTATGTCGGCCTCGTCAACCTGATGGGCGGCAAGCTGATGGGCGATCCCGCCTTCGAGCCGATCCTGCGCGAGATCGGCGCGCGGGGCCTCGGCTTCGTCGATGACGGGACCGTGCCCAAGGGCCCTGCCCTGTCGACCAAGTCGCGCACGCCGTCGGCCCGCGCCGAGATCGTCCTCGACGCGACGCCGCGCCCCGAGGCCATCGACGCCGAACTCGCCCGCGCCGAGGCGCAGGCCCGCAGCAACGGCTTCGTCCTCGTCTCGGCGAGCGGATCGCTGATGAGCGTGGACCGCATCGCCCGCTGGGCTCGCGACCTCGACGCGCGCGGCATCCGCCTCGTGCCGGCGAGCGTCGCGCTGCGCGGCACGCCCAAGCGCGTCTCCAAGGCCGAGTAATTGCGATCCGGACGCGAATGCGCGTTGCCGCGCCTCGGCGCGGCGGCCTATGGTCGCCCGCGATGGCTCAGCACAGCGAATCGAAAGACCTGCCCTACCGGCCCTGTGTCGGGATCACCCTGATCGGACCCGATGGCGGTGTCTTCGTCGGTCGGCGGCGGCAGGATGCCGGCCCCGAGCACGTCGCCGGCCCGTATTCCTGGCAGATGCCCCAGGGCGGCATCGATCCCGGCGAGGACCCGGAGGCAGCGGCCAAGCGCGAGTTGTTCGAGGAGACCAACGTCCCGCCCGAGGCCGTGCGGCTGATCGGCGAGGTGCCGGATTGGCTCTCCTACGATCTGCCGCCGGAGGTGATGAAGCAGGCCTGGAAGGGCCGCTACCGGGGGCAGACTCAGAAATGGTTCGCCTACGGCTTCGTCGGCGCGGAGAGCGTGATCGACGTGCTGAATCCCGGCGGCGGGGCGCACAAGCCCGAATTCGAGGCGTGGCGCTGGGCGCGGTTCGACGAGTTGCCCGGCCTGATCGTGCCGTTCAAGCGCCCGGTCTACGAGCGGGTCGTCGAGGCCTTCTCCGGCCTCTTCGCCTGGGCGGAGCGGGTATGATCCGGCCCGGTCCGGTCTGAGTCATGCGGCGCTGGCTCGCGATTCCCCTCGCGATCGCGGTCGCGTGGCTCCTGTTCACGTTGAGCCCGCTCTGGTCGCTCTACAATCTCGCGGATGCGGTGCGGCGGCACGATGCCGCCTATGTCGAGACGCACGTCAATTTCCGCGCCCTGCGTCTGTCGCTGGTCCGGCAGATCGTCGCCGCCGTGCGCGTGGCGACCGATGCCGACGAGGATCTCGACCCCCGCGACCGTCAGCGCCTGAACGAGGCCGCCTACGGTCTCGCCCTGGCGCTGGCCGAAAGCCTCGTGACGCCCGACACGGTGATCGACCTGCTCGACGATGGCTGGCCCGAGAAGCTTGACCTGAAGAAGCCGGATGCGGCGAAGACGACCGGCCTGTCGATCCGCAGCCTGGGCCGGCTGATGCACTATTACGCGGCGGCCGAGATGCGGGGCTTCCGCGCGGTGGTGATCCCGATCCCGCCGGAGGGGCCGCGCGAGCAGCGCACGCGGATCCGCCTGCGCCTGCGCGGCTTCACGTGGCGGCTCGCCGATATCGAGATGGCCGATGCCCTGCGGGGCGAGATCGCCGCCAAGCTCGCCCGCGCCCTCGCCAAGGCGAGGATCAACGCAGGCGGCGGGGGGAAGTAGGGTCCGGCCTACTCGGCCTTCGGTGCCTTCTCGGCGCCGCCCTTCGGCTTGCGGGCCTCGATCAGGGTCTCGGCCTTGTCCTCGTCGGTGTCGCCGCCCTGCTCAATGGTCTTGGCGGGGTCCGACAGGAGGGAGCGGGCGATGCCGAGCAGCACCTCGCACTCACCCGGATACTTGTAGGTTTCCAGCACGATGGCCGCGTCGCGCAGCGTGCGCAGGTCGCGCACCGTCTGGGCGTTGGCGTCCTTCTGCAATTCCGGCTTGGCGGCGATCTGTTCCTCGATCTTCGCCCCTTGCACGTCGCAGGCGGCGAAGGCGGCCCCTGGCGGCGTCAGCGTGCCGAGCAACAGGCACAACAGGGCGGTCTGGCAGGGCCGCATGGGTCGAGTGTCCTCTCAGGCGTGGTGAAGGTCCACCGGGCGCAGAATCTCGTTCGTGAGGGCGACGAGCTGGCTCGGGCGGTAGGGCTTCGGGACGAAGACGGATTCCGGCACCGCTTCGCCGCTGGACAGGCAGGCGCGACCACCGGAGGTATAGACAACGGCCAAGCGCGGGCATTGCTCCCGCGCGTGGCGGGCCAGCACGATGCCGTTCGTGTTGCGGGCGAGGTCGATATCGGTGAAGAGCAAATCCACGCTCTCGCGGGAGAGGATGGCTTCGGCCTCCCAGGCGTCGGCGGCGGTGAGCACCCGGTAGCCCTCGTCCAGCAGCGCCTCGGCGGCGAGCTCGCAGACGGTGGGCTCATCCTCCACGACCAGCACCGTGGTGGCGGCGGGGGCGAGGTGCGGAACGGCCGGTACGGCGAACGCGAACGGGATCATGACGCAACTCCAACTCACCTGGGCGGAGCTGACGGCCCCGCTGGCAGATCGCAGGGGAAACGGAGCCCTGCGGCTCGGCGTTCGCCGGATATGCATCGAATTGCAGAGGTTAGGTGAGCATTGCGTTAACCGCGACGGCGGCGGCGTAAACGGAGGCGCCGGTTTGGTTAACGAATGGTTCACGCGCTGCGCGCAGGGAGCCGGTTTGTGAACCGCAAATGGCAGTTGGGGACGGGCCTGGTGCTCACGGCGCTGGCCGGATACGTCGATGCCCTCGGCTTCGTGAGGCTCGGGGGCCTCTACACGTCGTTCATGAGCGGCAACACGACGCAATTCGCGGTCTATGCCGGCGAGGCGGACTGGCACCGGACGCTCCTGCCGCTCGGGCTCGTCGCCGCCTTCCTGGCGGGGGCCATCCTCGGCAGCGTCCTCGGCATCCTCCTGGGGGAGCGCTGGGCGACGCCCGCCGTTCTGGTGTTCGAGACGGCTCTCATCGCGGCGGCCCTCGTCATCGGCCTCACCTCGCCGGAGCCCGGCCATGCGAGCCTCGCCATCGCCTGCGCGATGGGGGCGCAGAACGCCGTGCTCGCCCGCGTGAAGGGGTTCCGCGCCGGCACCACCTTCGTCACCGGCGCGCTGTTCAGCTTCGGGCAGAAGATCGCCGAGGCGCTGACCCGCACCGGCTCCCCGCTCGGCTGGGCCGGCGATGGCGTCGTGTGGCTGTCGCTTCTCGTGGGCGCCCTGTGCGGCGCCCTGGCCTATCGCGCCGTCAACCTCTACGCCCTGGTCCCGCCGGCTCTCGTCGCGGGGCTGCTCGCCTTGATCACCACCCTGCTCGTCGCCCGCGCCGGTGCCGCCGCAAAGGTTTCCTCATGAGCTCTTCCCTCTCCACCGCCTCGCTCACGAGCCATGTCGTCGATCTCGAGCCCGGCGCCCACGCCGTCGCCGCCCACTGGCTCGGCGACATCCCCTGCCTCGCGCTGGCCGACGGCCATGTCGCCCTGATCCGCGACGGCGATGTGTCCCGCGTCGCGGCCCATCCCGAAGCGGGCGTGCTCGTGGCGGCGGGCGGCCCGGCGCGCCTCGTGACGGGCGGCGACGACGGCCGCGTGGTCGAGACCCGCGCCGACGGCACCACTCGCGAGGTCGCCACCGCCAAGAACAGCGCCTGGATCGACGCCATCGCCCTGCATGGGGACGGCGGGGTGGCCTTCTCGGCCGGGCGCAACGTCGTGGCCCTCGACGCAAAGGGCCGCGAGAAGACCTTCCAGGCCCCCACCTCCGCGCGCGGCCTCGCCTTCGCACCGAAGGGCTATCGGCTCGCGGTGTCGCACTACAACGGCGTGAGCCTCTGGTACCCGAACCTCGAGACGGCGCCCGAGGACCTCACCTGGAAGGGCTCGCATATCGACGTGTCGTGGTCGCCGGACGGCCGCTTCGTCGTCACCACGATGCAGGAGAGCTCCCTGCACGGCTGGCGCCTCCAGCCGGACAAGGGCCACATGCGGATGTCGGGCTACCCCGGCAAGGTCCGCTCCCTGTCCTGGTCGGCGGACGGAAACTGGCTCGCCACGAGCGGCGCCGAGGCGGCCATCGCGTGGCCCTTCGATTCCAAGGACGGCCCCACCGGCAAGCCCCCGCGCGAATGCGGCGTGCGCCCGGCCCGCGTCTCTCGCGTCGCCTTCCACCCGAAGGCGCCCGTGCTCGCCATGGGCTACGAGGACGGCTGCATCCTGCTCGTGCGCTTCACCGATGCGGCGGAATTGCTGGTCCGCCCGGCTGTCGCCAGGAGCGGCGTGACCGCATTGGCCTGGGACGGACGGGGCGCGCGCCTGCTCTTCGGCTGCGCCGACGGCAAGGCCGGGCTCCTCACCCTGCCGGCTTGATCGTTCAGGCGCCGAACCGCACCCGGTAATCCTGCGGCGTCGCGTGGACGTGGCGCAGGAAGACGCGGCGCATGGTCTCCTCGGTGCCGAAGCCGCAATCGCGGGCGATCCGTTTCACCGGCGCCCGCGTCTCGGCCAGCGCCCGCCGCGCCGCGTCGAGCCGGAGGTGCTCGACGCCCTTAGCCGGCGTCATCCCCGTCGCCTCGCGGTAGCGGCGGCTGAGGCTGCGCTCGCTCATCCCCGCCTGCGCGGCCAGCGACGGCAGGGACAGATCGTGGGCGAGGTTCGCGCCGATCCAGTCGTGCAGGGCGGCGAAACGGTCCTCGCCACCCTGGAGCGCGAGGGCCGCGCTGAACTGCGCCTGCCCGCCGGGCCGCTTGAGGAACATCACGAGGTGCCGGGCGATGGCGAGCGCCGCCTGCCGGCCGAGATCGTCCTCCACCAGCGCCAGGGCGAGGTCGATGCCGGCGGTGACGCCCGCCGAGGTCCAGGTGTCGCCGTCGCGAACGAAGATCGGATCGGCCTCCACGCGGATACGCGGATGCAGGGCCTTCAGCCGGTCGCAATGCGCCCAGTGGGTCGCGGCGCGCCTGTCGTCGAGCCGGCCCGTCGCGGCCAGGAGGAAGGCCCCGGTACACACCGAGGCGACCCGCCGCGCCCGTGCGGCCCGCGCCGCAACCCAGGCGACGAGGGCGGGATCGCTCGCTGCCGCCGTCACGCCGGGGCCGCCGGCAACGATGAACGTGTCCACGGGAGAATCCGCGTCCGGCAGCGGCAGGGTCGCGAGGCCGAGCCCCGCCGAGGCCGTCACCGGATCCCCGCCCGGCGCCACCACGCGCGGCGCGTAGGGCTCCGTCGGCAGGCCCAGACGCTCGTTCGCCGTGGCGAAGACCTGCAACGGCCCCGCGACGTCGAGTAGCTGCACCTGGGGGAACGCCAGGATCTCGACCACGCGCGGTCCTGGCGAGAAATGTGGGGTCTTTGGCATTTCAGCCAGACGATGCCGCATTAGGATCGGCCCGTCCAGACAGGAGGCCCGCCATGATCCCCCACGACCAGCCGCTCGCCATCGGTGCGCTCATCTTCGAGGGCATCGACCAGATCGATCTCACCGGCCCGTTCGAGGTGTTCGGGCGCCTGCCCAACAGCACGGTGCGGCTCTACTCGCCGGATGGGGCTCCGGTGCGCGACGTGCGCGGCCTGCGCCTCGTGCCCGACGGGGCCATCGCCGAGGCGCCGCAACTCGATGTGCTCCACGTCCCCGGAGGCGCCGGGCAGGAGGAGTTGATGCGCAACGCGGCCGTGCTCGGGTGGCTGCGCGATCAGGCGGCCGGTGCCGGGACGGTCTTTTCCGTGTGCACGGGGGCTCTGCTCCTCGGCGCGGCGGGGCTGCTCCGGGGGCGGCGCGCGACGACCTATTGGAGCGCCGTCGACCTGCTCCCCCATTTCGGGGCGACGCCGGTCGATGAGCGCGTGGTGATCGACGGCGACTGGATCTTCGCGGCGGGCGTCACCGCCGGCATCGACGGGGCGCTGCGCCTCGCGGCGATCCTGCGCGGCGAGGAGACCGCCCGCGCCATCCAGCTGATGATGCAATACGCGCCCGAGCCGCCCTTCGACAGCGGCACGCCGCGGACCGCCTCGCCGGACACCGTGGCGGCGGTGCGGGGGGCCTCCGCCGCCCTCATCGCCCGCCGCGAGGCCACGGCACGGGCGATCGCGCGGGAATTCGGGATCGTGACAGGCTCGTGAAGCTTATCCCGCCAACGGTGACAGATCCGTCCATCGCGCTTATCTCACGCGCAGGACGGAACGACTGATGACGGACGTGACACTCAAGACCGCAAAATTCGGCATCGGCGCCATCGTGCGGCACAAGATCTATCCCTTCCGGGGCATCGTGTTCGACGTCGACCCGGTGTTCGACAACACCGAGGAATGGTGGCTCGCGATCCCGGAGGAAGTGCGACCGCGCAAGGATCAGCCCTTCTACCATCTGCTCGCGGAGAATTCGGAGACGGAGTACGTCGCCTACGTCTCCGAGCAGAACCTGCTGCCGGATACGTCGGGCGAGGCGTTGCGCCATGCCGGGATCAAAGAGATCTTCGAGCGTGACGCTTCCGGCACCTACCGGATGCGCGACCGGCCGACCAACTGAAAAAGGGCCGGGCCTCCCAGCCCGACCCTCTGGCCGAATCGGGGCGCCCGCGGGCGCCCCTTTTCGTGTCTGGCTTACTTGGCGGCCGGAGCGGCGCCGGCGGCGCCCTGCTGCGACTCGAGCTTCTTGCGCATGTCCTCGCTGCGCTTCTCCAACTCGGATTGCAGCTTCTTCTGCTGCTCCTCGAGCACCTTCGGATCCATGGCCGGGCCATCGAACGCCTTGCCGAAGCCGGCGAGCGGCACGGCGAAGGTCACTTCGCGCTGGGTCTGGTTCTGCACCGACACGCTGAGGGTCGTGCCCTTCTTGAGGGCCGCGATCACGCCCGCATCGACGCCGCCGACTTCGGCGAAGCAGCCGTTCGGGAAGCACACGGCGAAGCGGCCGGCGGTGGCGGCCTGACCGTCGATGCTGAAGCGGATGCCGGGCTGCAGCAGCAGGCCGAGCGGCAGCAGGAAGCGCACGACGCGGATTTCCTGCTTCTGCGCCGGGTTCTTCATGTCGTAGACGGCGGCGGCGAGCACCGGCTGGCCCTGGTCCGACACGAAGTCGCGGGTCGTGTAGCAGATGTCGGTGCCCGAACCCTGGTCCTTGCCGCACACCTTGGTCCAGTCGGCCTGGCTCGGCTCGGACTTGAGCGTGACGATCTGCGGGCCGGTCTGGGCGGCGGGGGTCTGCGCGGCCGGGGCGGGAGCGGCCGGAGCGGGGGCCTGGGCCGCCGGGGCGGCGGGCTTCTTCGGCTGAGCCGAGGCCGGAACCGTCGCCAGCGCGAGGCCCGCGAGGCCGAGGAAGGCGGCGCGCGCGAACGGCGCGGAGCGAGTGAAGGACATCGGCTCTTATTCCTTAGGGCGTTCGTTACCTGGACGTGGAACCTGCGCGGCGGCTTGCCGAAGCCTCCGGGGAGCGTGCCGCGATGACGATCGCCGCTCGAAACCCGGTCGGACCGGTTTGGCCGTCGGCCGCTGCGGATCGGATGGATCCACCCGGAGGGCCGGGCGGCTGATTTCCCTGTGAATGAGGCGAAGGCATGACGCCGCCGCCTCCAGGATCCGTGTGCGGACGCGGGCCTCCCTAGGCCGCATGCCGTTCCGCCGCAAGAGGCCGAGGCCTCCGAGCGTCAACGGGCGGTTAACCATGGACGGGGAAAGGTGCGCCTGAACGCTGTCCGTCAGGGGTTCGAGTGAGCGCGCACGCGGCGCAATTTCCGGCATCGCCGGCCGACGAGCCTTTGCGGCAGGGCTTGGCCACCGCCCTGATGGCGGCTGCCCGGCTGAATCCGCAGCGGACACTTCTGCGCGATGCCGGGGACCGGCGGGCGTGGTGCGGTCGTCCTGCCATCACCTGGACCTACGAGGCCGCCGCCGAGATCGTCGGCCGGCTGGCGCGGGGCATCGCCGCATGGCGGCTGCCGCGCGGCAGCCGAATCGGCCTGTGCTTCGCCGGGGGCGCCGAAGCCTCCCTCGCCCATCTCGCCGTCGAGGCCGCCGGGCACCTGCCCTGCCCGCTCTCGCCGGTCTGGGAGAGCGAGGCGCTGTCGGCCGCGATCGAATCGGCCGGGCTCGTCGCCGTCCTCACCGAGGGGCGGCGCGGGACGAGGCGGCCCGCCGAGGAACTCGCCTTCACCGCGCTCCGCCATTTCGGCCTTCGCTTCATCGCCGCCTTCGGGCCGGGTCTGCCGGACGGGGTCATCAGCCTCGACGCCATGGCGCTGGAGCGCGGAATCATCGATCCCGCCCCCGGGCTCGGGATCCTCACCTTCGCCGGGGCCGATCCGCGCCGTCCCGTCCAGCGGGATGCCGCCTCCTTCGGCGCGGCAGTGGCCGCCCACCGGGAGCGTCTGCCCTCGCCGGAGCGCGTGCTCACCCTCCTGCCGCCGCACGATCTGCGCGGCCTCGTCACCGGCCTCGGGACGGCCCTGGCTTCCGGCGCGAGCCTGGAGACCCTGATCCCGTTCGAGTCGGCCGCCTTCCGCGTCGCCCTGATGCGTCCGGTGCCGACGCGCCTCGTCGTGCCCGCCGCGTTCGAGTCGGCGCTCGCCGAGACGACCCTGCCCTGGACGGTGCGGGCCATCGACATCGCTCACCGGGCGCCCACCCGGATGCCCGAGCCGAGCGCCCGCGACGTCGCCGGCCCGCCTTGCCTCGACGTTCTCGTGCTCGACGAGGACGCGATCCTCACCCGCCCGCGCGGCCGGTGGGAGATCGCGATGCTCGATGAATCGCTCCCGGGCGAGGTTATTCACCCGCTCGTTCGCCGGCCTCGGGACGGGCGTCTGCTCTGCCGCGCCGCCCCTTCGCACCGCGACAGGCAGGCCGGGATCGGCGATGCGATCTGGCAGGAAACCGCTTATCGCGCCCATTATGCACAGGGTATTTTAGCCGTCTTACCCACCCTCTGAACGCGTCCTTCGGTTCGGTTCAGCCACCGCTCAGATTGCCTCATTCACCTTCGCCACAGAGTGCGGATGGTGGATCCAAAGGCATTTTCGCGGGTTTGGCTTAGGTTTCCGAGCGCGGCTATCTTTTCAGCCCGCAACCGATGGGGTATCGCTCAAGCTTATGGTTGCGCTGCAGCAAGTCCTCGTGGTGGATGACGGCGTCAGGGCCGTGGACCACTCGCTCTCCGGCGAGCTTGCCGGGCTGGGTTACGCCAGCGTCACCGCCTCGCTCGAGGCGGCGGACGACGTGCTGGCCGTCATCGCCCCTCCCGCCGCAGTCCTGGTCCAGGCGCCCGCCCGGCGCGACCCGACCTACGCGCGGCGGGCGGCCCGCCTCCGGGCGCGGATGCGCGAACGCGGCATCCCCGTCATCCTGATCGGCGAGAACGGCGAGACCCGCAGCGGCGCGCCCGTCGACCTCGCGACGCGGCTCGGCGCCTGCGTCGCCGCCAAGCCCTCCTTCTGAGACAAGCCCTCAGGCCGAGGCCGCTCGCCTGTCCGCCCGCATGAGTTCGGGCGCTCCGAAGCGCGGCAACACCCCTTCCCGCATCACGATTCGCCGCAGCGGCCCGAGATGGGCCATGGCGAGCAGGCCGAGCCCCCGCGCGAGATCGAGCGGCAGCATATCCGTGAGCAGGGAACGGTTCAGCGCATCGACGGCGGCCGTGCGCGCGGCGGCGTCGATCCGGCGTCCGCCCGCATAGGTCGCGAGCAGAGCCCGGCTGCCCGGATCGCGTCCATCGCGATGCGCCCGCGCCACCACGTCGCGCAACGAGGCCGCATCCCGCAGGCCGAGATTCAGCCCCTGCGCGCCGATGGGCGGAAAGACATGCGCCGCCTCCCCGATCAGCGCGAGCCGTGCCGCGACCGGGCTCGCGACCAGCATTCCGCGCATCGGCACGAGGCCGCGCGGCCCGTCGATGCGCATCGTGCCGAGCATCCCCCGCGCCTGCCGCTCGACGGCCTGGGCGAGGCCGGCATCGTCCAGCGATGCCAGCCGCTCGGCCGGCCCCTTGCCCGCCACCCAGACGAGGCTGGACCGGAACCCACCCGCCATCGGCACCAGGGTGAAGGGGCCGGAGCGGGTGTGAAACTCGGTCGAGACGTCGTCATGCGGCTTGGTGTGGGCGAGGATCGTGGTGATCGCCGATTGCGGGTAGGTCCATTCGCGGACCGTGACGCCGCTGGCCGCGCGCAGCGGCGAGCGGCTTCCGTCCGCCCCCACCACCAGCCGCGCCGCGACCGTGCCGCCCTCGGCGAGGGCGATGCGCGAGGTTTCCTCGCCGGGCTCGGCCCCGGCGGCATCGCTCTCGATCAGGGTGAGCCCCGGCTGGCTGCGGGCGCAGCGGCGCAGGGCCGCCACGAGATGCGCGCTCTCGACGTTCCAGCCGAAGGCGTCGAGGCCGATCTCGGACGCGTTGAATCGGGCGGGCGGCGGCCGGAACAGGCTGCCGGTGTCGTCCACGATCTGAAGCGTGCAGAGCGGGCTCGCCTTCGCGCCGACCTCATCCCAGGCGCCGAGCGCCTTCAGGAAGCGCACCGAACCGTCGAGCAGGGCGACGGTGCGCCCGTCCGCCACGGAGGCGTGACGGCCGACCAGGGCCGTCGGGACGCCCGCCTGCGCGCAGGCCAGGGCGGCGGCGAGGCCTGCGGCCCCGGCCCCCACCACGGCCACCTCGACTTGCGGATTCGCTGTTCCCGCCGACACGCCCTGCACCGTCTCTGGCCTCCGTTCGGGTCCTATCTGTCCTCCCGGCCGGTCCCTGCCAAGGGCATGCGACGCGGGGCTCACCCCAGGAAGCGCGACAGTTCGGCGATGAGCTCGTCCGGCCGCTCCTCCTGGAGGGTGTGACCGCAATCGAGGGCCCGGCCGGAGACGTCGGTCGCCTTCTCGCGCCATGTGGCCAGCACGTCGTAGGTCTTGCCGACCACGCCCTTCGCGCCCCACAGGGCCAGGAGCGGCACGGCGATGCGTTTCTCTGCATCGGCGGCGTCATGGTCGAGGTCGATGCCGGCCGAGGCGCGGTAATCCTCGCAGATGGCGTGGCGGCTCGCCGGATCGGCGTAGCAGCGCAGATATTCCGCGAACAGCTCCGGCGAGGTCGAGCCCGGCGTCTTCGACTGGTTCTCGATGTGATGACGCAGGAAATAGGCCGGATCGGCGCCGATCAGCCGCTCCGGCAGAGGCGCCGGCTGGATGAAGAAGAACCACCAGAAGTACCGGGTGGCGAAATCCTTGTCGGTGCGCGCGTACATCGTCGCCGTTGGGGCGATGTCGAAGACGGCGATCCGCTCCACCGCATCCGGGTGGTCGAGGGCGAGCCGGTGGGCGACCCGCCCGCCCCGATCATGCCCGACCACGGCGAAGCGCTCGTGGCCGAGGGCGCGCATCACCGCGACGGCATCGGCGGCCATGGCGCGCTTGGCATAGGCTTCGTGCCGCTCCCCACCCTCGGGCTTGGCCGAATCGCCGTAGCCGCGCAGGTCCATTGCCACGACGCTGCGATGCTCCGCGAGGCGGGGGGCGACGTGCAGCCAAGTCGAGAGCGTCTGCGGATGACCGTGCAGCAGGAGCAGCGGCGGGCCGGACCCGCCGGAGCGCGCATGGATCGTGACGCCGGGGGCGGTCTCGATACGGTGGTGGGCGAAGCCCGGCAGGAAATCGACGGCCACGGAGACCTCTCGGGTGAACGACGTCTTGTAGGCAACGCGAGGCGCTGCGTCGCCGGCATGAGTGGCACGGCGGGGAAGGCTCCGGTAAGCCCCTCCGGTCTAACCTCGCCGAACGCGATGTCCGAACCCAGCCTCCGCCCGAGCCTCCTCGATCCGCTCTTCGCCCCGGCCCGCACCCTGCCGGGCGTCGGGTCGAAGGTCGCGCCGTTGATCGAGAAGCTGCTTGGCTCGCCCGAGCGCGAGGCGCGCATCGTCGATCTGCTGTTCCACCTGCCGCAGGGCGGGGTGTCGCGCCGGCTGGTCGGCTCGGTCGCCGAGGCGCCGGTCGGCGAGCCGGTGACGATCGGCGTGACGGTGGTGGCGCATCGGCCGCCGACCCAGGGGACGGGCCGGCGCCCGCACCGGGTGGTGACGGAGGATGCCACGGGCGAGGTCACGCTCGTGTTCTTCGGGATGCCCCGGGCGCGGATCGAGAAGATGCTGCCCCTCGGCTCGCACCGCTACGTCTCCGGCAAGATCGACGTGTGGGAGGGGATGCGCCAGATGGTGCATCCGTCCCGCATCATGGACGAGGCCGGGCTCGCGGAACTGCCCGCCGTCGAGCCGGTCTACGGCGCCACCGAGGGGCTGACCTCGCGGGCGATCAACAAGCTCGCCGTCGCCGCCCTCGACAAGCTGGCGCCCCTGCCGGAATGGCAGGACCCGGCCTGGCTCGCCAAGAACCGCTACCCGCCCTTCGCCGAGGCCCTGCGCGCCGAGCACCGCCCGGAGGACCTGCCGGCCCGCCCGGCCGACCCGCTCCAGCCGGCGCCCGTGACCCCCGCCCGGCGGCGGCTCGCCTATGACGAGCTGCTGGCCTCCCAACTGGCGCTCGCCCTCACCCGCGCCCGCCAGCGGCGGAAGGCGGGGCGGGTGAATGCGGGGGATGGTAGCCTCGTCGCGCGGCTCACGGCGGATCTGCCCTTCGCCCTCACCGGGGCGCAGCGGCGGGCGGTGGACGAGATCCGCGCCGACCTCGCCGCGCCCCGCCGGATGCTGCGCCTGCTCCAGGGCGATGTCGGCTCGGGCAAGACGGCGGTGGCGCTGCTCGCCATGGCCTCGGCGGTGGAGGCGGGTCGGCAGGCCGCCCTGATGGCGCCGACCGAGATCCTGGCCCGGCAGCATTTCGAACGCCTCGTGCCGATGGCCGGCGCCCTGCGCCTGCGGCTGATGACCGGCCGCGACAAGGCGGCCGAGCGCCGGGCGACGCTCACAGACCTCGCGGCGGGGGAGATCGACATCCTCGTCGGCACCCATGCCCTGTTCCAGGAGGCCGTGACCTTCCACGACCTCGGCCTCGCCGTGGTCGATGAGCAGCACCGCTTCGGCGTCCACCAGCGGCTCGCCCTCGGCGCCAAGGGCGAGGCGGTGGACTTCCTCGTGATGACCGCCACGCCGATCCCGCGCACCCTTGCGCTGACCTTCTTCGGCGACATGGACGTCTCGATCCTCGACGAGAAGCCCGCCGGCCGTCAGCCGATCCGCACGGTCACGATGTCGACCGAGCGCCTGGACGAGGTGGTGGCCGGGCTCGGCCGGGCCATGGCGCAGGGCGAGCGCGTCTACTGGATCTGCCCCCTGGTGGACGAATCCGAGTTCGTGGACCTCGCGGCGGCGGCCGAGCGGTTCGAGGACCTGAAGCAGCATTTCGGGAATGTCGTCGGGCTGATCCACGGCAAGATGCAGGGGCCGGAGAAGGACGCCGCCATGGCCCGCTTCGCGGCGGGCGAGACGACGCTGCTGGTCTCGACCACCGTGGTCGAGGTCGGCGTCGATGTCCCCCAGGCGACGATCATAGTGGTGGAGCACGCCGAGCGCTTCGGCCTCGCCCAGCTCCACCAGTTGCGCGGCCGCGTCGGGCGCGGGGCCAAGGCGTCGTCCTGCCTGCTGCTCTACCGGGGGCCGCTCGGGCAGGTCTCACGGGCGCGGCTGGAGATGATGCGCGAGACCCAGGACGGCTTCCGCATCGCCGAGGCCGACCTGAAGCTGCGCGGCGAGGGCGAGGTGCTCGGCACCCGCCAATCGGGCATGGCCGCCTTCCGCCTCGCCCGGATCGAAAGCGACGGCGACCTTTTGGAGACCGCCCGCGACGATGCGAGGTTGGTGGTGGAGCGCGATCCGCGACTCGAAAGTCCGCGCGGCCAGGCACTCCGGGTGCTGCTCTACCTGTTCGAACGGGAGGCCGCGATCCGCCTGATCGGGGCTGGCTGAACGGGTTCGTTCAGAAAAGCGACAGGATCGAAAAGTGCGGAAAATTACTGCACAATCGGCCGGGGCGCTGGTACCGCTCCGAGATAGGCGAGAAATATCAGCAACTTAGAAGTTTCCCGACCGAACGCTCCGGTCGTTCAGGCAAGCTTCAGGTAGGCTAAGACCTTGCATCCGACACAATCGTCCCTTAACTGCAGATGAACGAATGGCCCGGTACGCCGGGTCGTCACGGACGAATCTGGAGGACGGACATGTCGAACGGACTGTTCCAGCACCTGCCGGGCTCCAACGAGATGGCCGGCCACTTCGCGCTCCCCAATGAGCCGTGGTTGATGCCCATCTCGGATCGGGAGACCGTCGCGAACCGGACTGCGGACGAGCTTCAGGCCGCCGTGAAGCGGGCGTCTCGCCCCTTCTGGATCGCTGCCAACGGCCTCGTGGTGGCCCTCGGGCTCGCGCTCACCCTTCAGGCGAGCACGGGCTGGATGGCCCCCGCACACCGCTCCACCGTCTCGGTGGCGCAGGCGACCCCGCCGACCATCGCGCCCCAGCAGGCTTCCCTGCAGCGCTGATCGGACCAACGGGTTCAAGACATTTCGTGAAGGGCCGTCCCATCCGCCGATTGGGGCGGCCCTTCGCGTCTCAGGCATCTTCCGGCGCCGCCTGCCGCGTCTCGGCGGGGTGTGGTCCGGGGGCGTGGGTGGAACGCAGGGTCGCCGCCATGGCGTTGAGCCGCGCCTGCGGATCCTCCGGCTGGATGACGCCCGCCGACATCACCAGCTTGGCCGCGTCGTCGACGCTGATCGGCACCTCCACCACCTCCGAGCGCGGCAGGTAGAAGAAGAACCCCGTGGTCGGGTTCGGGGCGCAGGGCAGGAACACGCCCACGAGATCGCCCCCCGATACGCCCCTGCCCTGCAGGGCGTTCTCCACCTCCGGCGCGGCCGGCGCGGAGAGGAACACCACGGACCACGTGCCCTTCACGGGGAATTCCACCAGCCCCACGGTGCGGAACGAGGTGCCGTTGGCCGAGAACAGCGTCTCGAAGATCTGGCGCAGCCCCTTGTACAGGCCGGAAATGACCGGGGTACGGGCGAGCAGCACCTCCCCGAACTCGATGATCGAGCGGCCGACGAGGTTGGCGGTGAGGAAGCCGAGGAGCGTCACCGCCAGGAAGGCGATGACGAGGCCGATGCCGGGAATCGAGAACGGCAGGTAATGGTCCGGCAGGTAGCTTGCCGGGATCAGCGGCTTCACGAAGGAATCGATGAGCGCGATGATCCACCACGTGATGTACGCGGTGATGGCTAGCGGCCCCGCGACGATCACGCCGGTCAGGAAGTAGGTCCGCAGCCGCCCTCGGGCGCTCACGCGCCGTTTCGGCGCGGCCGGATCGATGTCCGGGGACGGGATCGGGGGAAGACTCGACGCCACGACTGCCCTCTCGGCCGCAGGCTACCGGGGAACCCGGCCCAAGGGTGGCGGGGCCCCCTTGCGCGGGACAGGTAGCGGTTGCGCCTGCCGCGCTCAAGGGCCGCCGCCGCATGGCTCGATTCCGATGGCGCGCAATCTTCCTGCGCCTGTCTTTGTCGATCTTCCGTCGTCGTTCGGTCCGGCCGGCGAATGATCTTGTCTGGAATTGATCTAATTCACCTTTGTTGTGTTTGAGAAACAGACGACGGCAATAAACGGAAACCCAGAAGTAAATGCCATTACTCGATTGATCCGCCGCCCTTGGCCGATGAAGACCCGATCGGGCGCGCGTGCCGCGCCGCAGTGAGTCGAAGAGCCATGTCCACCCCGTTCCCGCGCCGCTCCCCATCCTGGGGCCGGCTTCCCCTCGGCCTCGCCATGGCGGCGGCGAGCTTCGGCCCGGTGCGGGCGCAACCGGCGGCGAACGAGGTTGTTCTGGAGGAACTGAGCGTGGTCGGTCAGGGCGGCGCCGTCCCCGAGAGCGCCACCGGCCCGGTGACGGGCTATCGCGCCACCCGCTCCGCCACCGGCACCAAGACCGACACGGCTTTGCGCGACTCGCCGCAGACCATCAACGTCGTGCCCCGGCAGGTGCTCGGGGATCAGCAGGATCTGCGCCTCACCGATGCGGTGACGAATGTCAGCAACGTCGTGCCGGGCAGCACCGTCCAGGGGCGCTCGCAGAACTACATCATCCGCGGGTTCAGCACGCAGATCTTCGCCGTCGACGGGGTGCTGATCAATCCGGCCATCAACTTCTATCCCGTGGAGCGCGATCTCGCGAATGCCGAGCGGGTGGAGGTGATCAAGGGTCCGGCCTCGGTGCTCTATGGGCGCGGCGACCCCGGCGGCGTCGTCAACATCGTGACCCGGCGGCCGACGCTGGAGCCCTCGGGCGAACTCTCCGTGCTCGGCGGCGGCTTCGGCCTGCGGCGGGTGCAGGGCTCCGTGTCGAGCGCGCTCCTCGGCTCTGATACGCTCGCCGGGCGGATCAGCTTCGCCGCGCAGGAAGATCCAACCTTCCGCAACATCGGCGACAACACCAATTCCCGGTACTTCGTCGCACCCGCCTTCAGTTGGACGCCGAGCGCCGACACACGGGTCTATCTCAATTCCGAGTTCACGAAGCAGTACAGCCAATACGACGAGGGGCTGACCGCGTTCAGGGGCCGGGTGCCGCTGGACAATGTCAGCCGGTATTACGGCACGCCGTGGTCCCGGTATTACGGCGAGATCAACTCCACGACGCTGCGCATCGAGCACGACGTCAACGAGAACCTCACCCTGCGGCAGATCGTGAACGGGCAATGGGGTGTGTTCCACGTTTTCGCCGCCCGCAACACGGGGGTGAACGCCGCCGGCACCACCGTCACCCGGCGGGAAGCGACCGTCGATTCCACCTTCGCGGCCGTGGATTCCCAGACCGAGGCGGTGCTGAAGTTCGACACGTTCGGCCTCGGCCACACGGCGCTCTTCGGCTTCGAATACACGAACGGCTTCCGCCACCCCTACTCGCAGCAGGGCGTGCTGCCCTCGACGAGCTTCCTCAACCCGATCCTGTCGGGCGCCTCGCCGGTGGGCCTCGCCTTCCAGCAGGACCTGAAGCAGAAGCTCGAACTGTTCGGCTTCTACCTTCAGGACCAGATCGCGCTGACGCCCGAGCTGCAGCTCGTCCTGGGCGCCCGGTTCGATCTCGGCACGCAGCTCTATGCCAATCGCCAGCCGGGCACGCGGACCCTCTCCCCGGAGCAGGACCTGTTCGGCGCCTCGCCGCGCGTCGGTTTGATCTACCGCCCGTTCGAGCCGCTGACCCTCTACGCCAGCTACGCGACATCCTTCGCGCCGCAGACCGCGAACGTTCTCAACGTCACCAACCCGCGCCCCGAGACGGGCGAACAGGTCGAGGTCGGCACCCGGATCGACATCCTGCCGAGCCTGACCCTCTCGGGCTCGGCCTTCCGCATCACCCGCGACAACGTCGCCGCGAGCGATCCGGTGAATACCGGCTTCTCCGTCATCACCGGGCAGCAGCGCTCGCAGGGGTTCGAGGCGGATCTCGCGGGCGAGATCCTGCCCGGCTGGAACGTGATCGGCGGCGTCGGCTTCCTCGATGCGAAGATCACCGAGGATCGGATCTTCCCCGTCGGCAACCGGCTCGCCGGCGTGCCGCATGTCAGCGGCAGCGTCTGGACGACCTACGAGTTCCACGAGGGCTGGCTGCGCGGGCTCGGGCTCGGCGCGGGCGTCACCTATGTCGGCCGGCGGACGGGCGACTTGAACGCCAGCTACTCCGTCGGCGCCTATGCCCGTGTCGATGCCGCACTCTGGTACGATTTCGACGAGCGCTGGCGGCTTTCGGTCAACCTGCGCAACCTGACGGACGCGCGCTACATCGAGCAGCCGTTCAACCAGTTCAACAACACGCCCGGCGCGCCCTTTTCGGCCATCGCCGCCATCCGCGTGAAGCTGTAGCGCGCCCTCACTCGGCGGGTGCGGCCACCAGCGGCTTGCGCTGGGCCCGCCGTCCAGCGGCCCGGCGCCGCAGGACGTAGAGGGTGATCCCCGTGGCCGCGAAGCCCGGCATCGCCAGGGCCGCGAGGCAGAACAGAAGGGCGAAGCCTTCACCAAAGAACCGGCCGCGATGCACCTCCAGCATGTTGCCGGCGATGCGCTTGCCCACCGGTTGCTCGGCGGCGCGCTCGGCCGAGATCAGGGTGCCGGTGGCGGCCTCGTATCTGGCCTCGTTGCGGGCGGCGGGGCGGTCGTCGTCGCGGGAGAACCAGCGGATGCGGACCGGCTGGCGCCCCTCCTCCGGCACGAGGATCTGCGCGCGGGCGGCGTTGCGCCCTTCGCCGGCGCGGAACGCGGTCCAGATCGCATCGAGGGCCGGCGGACCCTCCGGCGCGGCCTTGCCCCGGCCGCCCATCCGCGCGGGCTTCGCCCCACCCACGAGAAGCGCATTCGCGCCGTCCTTGACCCAATCGTAGGACCACGTGAGCCCGGACAGGGCGATGATGGCATAGACCGGCAGCAGCCACGTTCCGGCCACCGCATGGAGGGACCACCACCGGGCCCGCCCCGGCCGGGAGAGGTTCGGCCGCAGCCAGATCTTCAGGCGATGCACCTGCGGCCAGCGCAGCACGAGGCCCGTCGCGAGGAACACGAGGAGCGCGACCGCGCAGGCGCCCGTGATCTGGCGGCCCCAGCCATTGCCCTCGCCCGGCACGAGCAGGAAGCGGTGCAGGGCAAGGACCGTATCGAACAGCGACTCCCCGCGCACCGGCCCAAGCACGGCGCCGTCATAGGGATCGGCGAAGACGGATTCCGGCCGGAGGCGCGTTCCCGGATCGCGGGCGAAGCGAACGGTGACGCTGGCGGCGGGGTCGTCGCGCAGGCTCAGCCGGGCCACGCGCTGACCCGGCCTCTGCGCCTCGATGCGCTTCGACAGATCCGACAGGGCGAGCGGCGGCGCCTGCCGCGTTCCCACCGACAGGCGATCATGGTTCGCCCAATCGGTCAGGGCTTCCTCGTAGCTGAGGAGCGCTCCCGTCGCGCCCATCACCGCCAGGACGAGGCCGGCCGTCAGGCCGAGCACCCAGTGCAGGCGGAAGAGGATCGCACGGGGGCTCGGCATCGGGAAGGCTCCGGTGCTGTCCGCCATCGCGACAGCGTTCGGCACCGGCTTTTCCGCCGATGCAGGGCGGGAGTAGGTGATGAGGCGGGCTCGATCAAGCGCCTGTCCAAAGCATTCGCTGAGTGAAGTGCCGGATCGGCGCTTGATTATATTTAGTCTAAAGTGGAGTTGCGCTTTGACCGGGCTTGCCCTCGGCATCGAATGCTGGGCGACCGCATTGCGGGCGGGCGTTCGGCCTTGCGCCTGATGCGTCGAGCGAACCACGAGGGCCGCACCCGAACGAGTTGGTTCAGCCAGCCTTCTCCAGATCGTGCGGTGCGCTTTCACCGTCTCTGCGAGCCGAGCAGACGATCTTGATCAAATTGAAATCACTGCAGTGCAGGGCGCTGTAAAGTTTCCAAGACGCGTTTCGAAGCTTACGCGGCCTTGAAACAAAATGATACACGTTCATGGAATTGGCGTTGCAACTGTCCTCCAGTCTCTGGTGTTTCAAGGCACTCACCAAGGAGGAAGACTTCAATGCGAATGAAGTTGATTGGCGCCGCCCTTCTGGCGCTCGGCACCGTGACCGCGACGGCGGGCACCGCGGAAGCCCGCGATGGGTGCGGGCTCGGCTTCCACCGCACCATCTACGGCTTCTGCCGTCCGAACGGCTTCTATCGTCCGTACGCGTTCCGTCCCGTCTATGGCTACGGCTATGGCTGGCGCCGCCATTACGGCTGGCACCGGGGCTGGGGCTGGCACCGGCATGTCGGCTGGCGCGGCGGGTGGCACCACGGCTGGCGCCGCTGGTAATTCTTGAAGCCGCGTAACGGCGTCGTCGCCCCGGTCGTGCCGTCTCTCGCGAGGCGGCGCGGCCGGGGCTTTTCACGCGCGTATCGGGCGACAGCAAAACCTTGGCCGGGGATTCACATAAGCAGTTGCGGCATGTGTTCGCGGCCGATTCGTAAAGTCTTCTCACGGACTTCGGCCGTTTGGTCACGAATTGGTGACGCTTGCCTGCCCTGATGGGCGTGAAGCGGCACGCCTCGGCTGTGCCGCCACGTCCGGTCCACCCACGATGCCCGCTCCCCTGCCCTTTCGCGTCCCCGCCCCGGTCGCCTCGGACCCGGTTCGCCGCCTCGCCTCCTATTTCGACGGCCTCGACCAGGGGGTGATCGCCATTGACCGGCGGGGCCGCGTCGTGGTCGCGACCGCCCCCGCCTGTACCATCCTCACGGGCCTCGGCTTCACCGCGACCGCCGGTTCGTCCGGGCGGGACCTGCTGCGCATCCTGGCGGCGATCACCGGCTCCGGCCTGCGCGACGGCTTCGCGATGCTGCGCCGCGCCCGCGCGGAGGATGGCCCGCAGGCCTTCGAGGCGGTGACGGCCGGGCGCACCATCGCCCTGCGCATCCACCCTCTGGACGAGGGCTGGACCGTCGTGCTGGAGGACGTCACCGAACTCCGCGCGAAGGAGGCGAACTCGGCCGAGCTGGCGCGGATCGATCCGCTGACCGGCCTCGCCAACCGGCTGATGCTGCGCGAGCGCCTGAGCGCCTCCCTCGACCGCCTGAACCGCTACGGCGAGCCCTGCGCGGTGCTGCTCCTCGACCTCGACCGGTTCAAGCCGATCAACGACACCCTCGGCCATGCCGTGGGCGATGCGCTGCTGGAAAAGGTGGCCGACCGGCTGCGCTCGGCCGTGCGCAGCGCCGACACGGTGGCGCGCATCGGCGGCGACGAATTCGTGGTGATCCAGGCGGCCGCCGGGCGACAGGAGGACGTGACGACCCTCGCCCGCCGGCTCGTGGACCTGATCGGGCGCACCTACATCATCGACGGGCAGCTGCTCACCATCGGCGCCAGCGTCGGTGCGGCCCTGGCGCCCAAGGACGGGACGGACGCCGAGCGGCTCCTGAAGCACGCCGACCTCGCCCTCTACCGCGCCAAGCTCGACGGACGCGGCACGTTCCGCTTCTTCGAGCCCGAGATGGACGTGCGGATGCAGGCCCGCCGCCGGCTCGAACTCGACATCCGGCAGGCCCTGGCCCGGCGCGAATTCGTGCTCCACTACCAGCCGCAATTGAACCTCGCGAACCAGAGCCTCACCGGCTGCGAGGCGCTGCTGCGCTGGAAGCACCCCGAGCGCGGGACGGTCTCCCCGGCGGACTTCATCCCGCTGGCGGAGGAGGTGGGCCTGATCGTGCCGATCGGCGAGTGGGTGGTGCGGCAGGCCTGCCGGGACGCGGCCCTGTGGCCGGATCCGGTCACGGTGGCGGTGAACGTCTCGCCCGCGCAGTTCAAGAGCGAGCGCCTGGTGGAGATGATCGTCTCCGCCCTCGCCACGTCCGGCCTGCCCGCGCACCGCCTCGAGATCGAGATCACCGAAGGCGTGCTGCTGCAGAACAACGAGCACACGCTCGAGACCCTGCACCGGCTGCGCAAGCTCGGCGTGCGCGTCTCGATGGACGATTTCGGCACGGGCTATTCTTCCTTGAGCTACCTGCGCAGCTTCCCCTTCGACAAGATCAAGATCGACCGCTCCTTCGTGAAGGATATCGCCACCGCGCCGGACGGGGACGCGATCATCCGCGCCATCGCCGGGCTCGGCCGCAGCCTCGGCATGACGACGGTGGCGGAAGGGGTGGAGACCGAGGAGCAGATGCGCCGCATCCAGGCCGAGGGCTGCACCGACGTGCAGGGCTACCTCATCAGCCGGCCGGTGCCGCTCGACGACCTGATGCGCCTGCTGGCGCGGGACCAGCACAACCACCCGTCCGCCCCGGGAGTTCACCCATGAGCGACCTCTTCCGCCTCGTTTACGCCAGCAAGAACCTGCTCAAAGGCACCGAGCCGGAGGCGCGGGTGGCGGTGGAGACGATCCTCGATGCGTCCCGCCGCAACAACGCCCGCGTCGGGGTGACGGGCGCGCTGATGTTCAACGACGGCGCCTTCGCCCAGGTGCTGGAAGGCCCGCAGAAGGGCGTCGAGGACACGTTCGAGCGCATCCAGCGCGATCTGCGCCACGGCGACGTGACCGTGCTGGAATGCCGCCCGGTGACAGAGCGCAGCTTCCCGGAATGGTCGATGGCCTTCGTCGGCCACTCGACCAGCGGTCAGGCCGTGTGGAACCGCCTCGCGACCGAGAGCGGCTTCGATTTGCGCCGCCTCGACGGCGACGAGGTGTTCTCCATGCTGCACGGCCTCGTCCTCGAAGAGGAAGGCATCGCCGCGCCTCCGCAGCCCGCGCCGGAACCGCAGCCCCTTCCGCGCATCCTCGACACCGAACGCCTGCGCGAGGAGATCGCCCCCCTCACCCGGCCGCAGGGCCTGCCCGCCCCGGAGCCCGTTCCGGCCCGAAGCACCAGCGATGCCGCCGCCATCGCCATCCTGAAGGCGGCTCTCGTCGAGGAGCGCAGCCGCACGACGGCCCTGCGCGGCGAACTCGACGCGCTGCGGCTCTCGCTTGCGGAATCGGAGAACGGGCTGGACCACATGCGCGAGCAGCGCGACCTCTGGCGCCGCCGCTCGCGGGCGCTGGCGACGGCCCTCTGCCAGGATGACGACGAGGAAGCCGGTCTTCACGCCAGCGAGCCCTCGGCGCCGGACCGCGCCGTGGCCTGAGCCTCATAGAGGATCACCCACAGTCTCCACAGCGCGGTGAAGAACGGGTTGCGGAGATCGGCCCGAAGGGGGCACCGCGCCTCGACCTGCTCGCGCAGGGCCTCGCTCGCCCGGCCGGGCCCCAGCCCCAGCGAGACCGTGCCCGTCGACCTGTTCACCCTCGCCAACCGCGCGCGGGGCGCGGGGAGCCCCATGAGGCTGGGGCCTTCGTGTTCATGGGGAGCCCCGTCGATGGCTTGACTCCGCAAGCGTGGCCCGAACAAAGAGCCCGTCGGCATCATTTTTCCAGTTCAGCCGGCGTAGACGGGCCGGTTCATGAGCTTCATCATCTGTTTAGCCGCGCTCTTCTTCCTCATGGCGGTCGCCTATCGCGGCTATAGCGTCATCCTGTTCGCGCCGCTCGCCGCCCTCGGCGCGGTGCTCGTCACCGATCCCTCCGCCGTCCCGCCGATCTTCAGCGGGCTGTTCATGGAGAAGCTGGTCGGCTTCCTGAAGCTCTACTTCCCGGTGTTCCTGCTCGGCGCCCTGTTCGGCAAGCTCATCGAGATCTCGGGTTTCGCCCGCTCCATCGTGAGCGCGGTGACGGGCCTTCTCGGCACCAGCCGCTCGATCATCGCCATCGTCCTCGTCGGCGCGATCCTGACCTATGGCGGCGTCTCGCTGTTCGTGGCGGTCTTCGCGGTCTACCCCTTCGCCGCCGAGCTGTTCCGGCAGAGCGACATCCCGAAGCGGCTGATTCCCGGCACCATCGCGCTCGGCGCCTTCACCTTCACCATGGATACGCTGCCGGGCACGCCGCAGATCCAGAACATCATCCCCTCGACCTTCTTCAAGACGAACGCCTACGCCGCGCCGATCCTCGGCATCGTCGGCTCGCTGTTCATCTTCACGGTCGGCGTCGCCTATCTCGAATTCCGGCGCCGCGCGGCGGCCAAGGCCGGCGAGGGCTACGGCACCGGCCACACCAACGAGCCGGAGGCGGTCGAGGTGGCGGCTCCCATCCATCCGCTCGTCGCCCTGCTGCCGCTCCTCATCGTCGGCATCGGCAACAAGCTGCTCCTCAGCGTGATCGCCTCGGCCTACGGCGCGCAGGCGAGCGTCGCGCTCAGCCCCGAGATGGCGAGCCACCCGGTCATCGTCGATGTGAAGGCCGTCACCGCGATCTGGGCGGTGGAGGGCGCCCTGGTCCTCGGCATCCTGGCGACGCTGGTTCTGGGGATGCGCAACATCCGGGGCCGCTTCTCGGACGGGTCGAAGGCCGCCGTGGCGGGCTCGCTGCTCGCCGGCATGAACACCGCCACCGAGTACGGGTTCGGCGCGGTGATCGCCGCCCTGCCCGGCTTCAAGACCATCTCGGACGGGCTCGCCGCGATCCCGAACCCCCTCGTCAACGAGGCGGTGACGGTGAACGTGCTGGCCGGCGTGACGGGCTCGGCCTCGGGCGGCCTGTCGATCGCGCTCGCCGCCCTGGCCGACCGCTTCGTGCAGGGCGCCCAGGCCGCCGGCATCCCGATGGAGGTGCTGCACCGTGTCGCCTCCATGGCGAGCGGCGGCATGGACACCCTGCCCCATAACGGCGCGGTCATCACCCTGCTGGCGGTGACCGGGCTGACCCACCGCCAGAGCTACGGCGACATCTTCGCCATCACCATCATCAAGACCCTGGCGGTCTTCGTGGTGATCGGGGTCTACTACGCCACCGGCCTCGTCTGAACGCCCCAATCCTTCGTGAAGCGCAGGTTGTCCCGCGACAGCTCCGAGATCGACGAGCAGCCCATCAGGCGCATGTCCCGCTCGATCTCGGCATGCATCAGGCCGAGCGCCTTCTCGACACCCGGCTGGCCGGCGGCGGCCAGCGGGAAGAGGTAGTAGCGGCCGAGGCCGACCGCCTTCGCCCCGAGGGAGAGCGCCTTCAGCACATGCGTCCCGCGCTGGACGCCGCCATCCATGATGACGTCGATCCGGTCGCCCACCGCGTCCACGATCTCGGCGAGCTGGTCGAATCCCGTGGTCGAGCCGTCGAGCTGGCGTCCGCCGTGGTTCGACAGCACGATGCCGGTGCAGCCGATCTCGACCGCGCGCTTGGCGTCCTCCACCGACATGATGCCCTTGAGGCAGAACTGGCCGCCCCATTCGCGCACCATCAGGGCGACGTCGTCCCAGGTCATGCTCGGGTCGAGCATCTCGGTGAAGTAGCGGCTGATCGAGAGCGAGCCGCCGCCCATGTCGACGTGGTTGTCGAGCTGGGGCAGCTTGAAGCGCTCATGCGTGGCGTAGTTGATCGCCCAGGCGGGCTTGATCGCGAATTGCAGCATCCCGCCGAGCGTCAGACGGAACGGAATCGAGAAGCCCGTGCGCTTGTCGCGCTCGCGGTTGCCGCCGGTGATGCTGTCGACGGTCAGCATCATCACCTGGATGCCGGCCTGCTTGGCGCGGGCCATCATCTCGCGGTTCAGGCCGCGATCCTTGTGGAAGTAGAACTGGTAGACCTGAGGCCCGCCGCTGATGCGACGCGCCTCCTCCAGGCTCACCGTGCCGAGCGACGAGACGCCGAACATCGTCCCATACTTGCCCGCCGCCGCCGCGACGGCGCGCTCGCCATCGTGGTGGAACAGCCGCTGGAGCGCCGTCGGCGAGCAATAGACCGGCATGGCGAGCTTCTGGCCCATCACCGTCACCGACATGTCCACATCGCCGACGCCGCGCAGGACGTTGGGCACGAGGCTGCAATTGTCGAAGGACGAAGTGTTGCGCCGATACGTGACCTCATCATCGGCGGCGCCGTCGATGTAGTCGAAGATCGGCCCCGGCAGGCGGCTCTTCGCCATGCGGCGGAAGTCGTGGAACGAATGACACTGAGACAGACGCATCTTTGAGACTCCACAGGCGCTCGCGATCCCGGCCGCAGGGGTCGCTGCGCAATTCGTTTCTTCAACCCCATGCATGGCGTCGGACTGGGTGTCACCTGCCGAACCGATGGTGGCTTGGTCAAATGATTTGACCTAACTCGTCACACGATGCGCTCGCTTTCGGGCTTGCTGCGCCAGGGGGTGATCGAGAACCGCGACACCCTGTTCTCGCGGCCGGAGACCCGCGATTGCCTCTACGCCCAGCACAGGGACATCACCGCGTGCATCCTGCCCCTCAACGAGGTGAAGGCCGCCGAGGCCCGCCTTGAGGTTTCCCTGCGGCGGCTGAACGGCGGCGGCCTCACCGCACGCCGCAAGGGCGGGCGATAGGGCGCCCCGCCCATCGTCAGGCCGCCTTCACCTTCGCGAAGCGCTTGAGAAGGCGCTCGCGCTTCAGGCGCGACAGGCGGTCGATCCAGAAGATCCCGTCGAGCTGGTCGATCTCGTGCTGGAGGATCGCCGCCGAAAAGTCGGCCAGTTCCTCCTCGTGGGGCGCTCCGGCGAGGTCGCGATAGCCGATGCGGATGCGCGTGGGTCGTGTGATCCGCTCCCGGATCCCGGGCATGCTGACGCTGCCCTCGTCGTGGGACATCGTTTCGGGCGAGGCCCAGAGCACCGACGGGTTCACGTAGACGCGCGGCGCGTCGTCCGGCGCCATCCGGGCGACCACAACGCGCTGGAGGATGCCGATATGCGGCGCGGTGAGCCCGAGCGCCGACACCGCGAGGAGGGTGTCCCGCACGTCCTCCGCGACGGCTTCGAGGTCGGGACCGAACGCCTCGACCGCGGCAGCCGCGAGGGAGAGGCGGGGGTCCGGGTAAAGGACGAGGGCGCGCGCCGGCATCGTGGGGTCCCATCACCCGCGACGGTGCGGGCCGCTCCCTTGTAGCGTCGGGAGCGGATTCTGTGTCGCCTGATCGGACGCGAGCGTTGGAAGGGCTCCTGCCGGACCCGCGCCTCAGCGCACCCCGTCGAGCAGGTCGCGCGCCGCGCGGACGAGGAGGCCGTCCGCACGGCCGAACTCGTCGAGGATGGAGAAGTGGTCGGCGCCCGGCACCGGCAGGAGCGCGCCCGGCGCGTGGGCGGCGGCGCGCAGGGCGTGGAAGCGGCGCGCGTCATGGACGAGGGCCGGCAATTCGCGGCTGCCATAGGCGAGCGTCATCGGCTTGTCCGTGACCGGCAGGCGCAGCGGCGAGAGCGTCGCGATCTCGTCCTCCGTCAACGAAAGCTTCTCGTTCAGGTAGGTGTCGCGGATCGGCGCGAGGTCGTAGACGCCGGAGATGGCGAGCGCCGCCGCCACCGCCCGGTGTCCAAGATGCAGGGCGGCGAGATGCCCCCCCGCCGACCAGCCGGAGAGGATGATCGGCCCGCCGATCCCGTGGGCCTTCCCATGGTCAGCCAGCCAGTCGAGGGACACTCCGATCTCGGCGGAGATTCGAGTGAGGCTCGCCTCGGGGGCCAGGGTGTAGCCCGGCATGGCCACCGCCCAGCCGGCTTCGTTCAGCCCTTCCGCGAGGCAGGCGAAATCGGCCCTCGCATTGCGCTGCCAGTAGCCGCCGTGGATGAAGACGAAACAGGGCGCATTGGCATCCGCGACGGGGAACAGGTCGAAGCCCGTGCGCTCGCCCTCCGCATAGGGAATGTCGAGACCGGCCGGATGGGCGGCGCGGTAGCGCGCCGAGGCCGCGTTACGGGTGGCGACCCGCTCCGCGCTGTCGGCCACCGCGTTGGTGTTGTCGTAGCTCGCGTCCCGCGCCTTCTGGTCGAGGCTCGGCCAGTCGAGGCGGGGGTCGCGGGGCGTCGGGTCGTCGAGGAGGAAGGCGGTCATCGGGTCTCGCGGGTCAGGCAGCGGCTTTCTCCATGTAGCGGCGCCAGCCGCCGAACCCAGTGATGTCGGTGGCGCCGACGAGCCCCGCCGCCTCGCACAGGAAGCCCTTCGGCGCGGTGCCGTCGGCGAGGCGCACGGTGCCGATCCCCAGTGGGGACGGGATGCCGGCCACGAACTCCCCGAAGTCGGCGGGCGGAAGCGCCCAGACCTCCGTCGCGATGGCGCCGCCGCCCTCCTCCACACGCACGAGACCGGGCCGCTTGGGCGGGCCGCCGGGCAGCGCGTAGAGACGGTAATCCGGGGCGGTGTCCGCCGCGCGGAGGAAGCGAGCGCCGCGCGTTGCCAGCTCGTGATTGAGCGGCAGGCCGGAGAGATGTGCCCCGACCACGACGAGTTCGATCTCGCCGGGCAGCGCCCTCGCCGGTCCGTCCTGGGCGGGCGGCACCGGCGCGCGGCTGGCGCCGATCCGCTCGGCAGAGGCCGCGTGCAACCGGGCGCCGAGGGCGGCCAGCAACCCGTCCGCCCCACGGGGGCCGAGGAGGGTGATGCCGGCGGGGAATCCGTCGTCTCGGGCGTGGCCCGGCACGGCCAGCGCGCACCAGTCGAGCAGGTTCACGAAGTTCGTGTAGGTGCCGAGTTCGCTGTTCGGCCCGATCGGATCCGCCTCCAGGGCGGCGAGGGTGTGCGGGCGCGGGTAGGTCGGCACGCACAGGACATCGACCCGCGACCAGACCGCGTCGGCGGCCCTGCGCAATTCCGTCAGGCGGTAGAGGCCGGCGAAGGCGTCGGCCGCCGCGTGGCGGGTCGCCGAGCCGATCACCGTCCGCGTCGTCGCGTGCAGGATCTCCGGCCGCGTCTCCATCACGGAGCGGATCGCTTCGTAGCGCTCGGCGACCCAGGGGCCGTCGTAGAGCAGGGCCGCCACGGCGAACATCGGCGCGAGATCGACGGGGGCAGCCTGGCCGGCGATGCCTTCGAGGTCGGCCAGCGTCGCGGCGAAGGCGGTCTCGGAGAGCGCATCGCCGCCGAAGCGCAGGCCGGCGGCGTCGGGCACGCCAAGGCGCAGGCCCGGCGGCAGGCCGGCGGGGACGGGCGCCACCGGCAGCGGACGCGACCACGGATCGGCGGGGTCGAACCCGGCCATGACGCGGAAGGCGGCGTCGGCATCGGCCACGGTGCCGGCGAAGACGGAGAGCGTGTCGAGGGTACGGCAGGCTGGCAGCATCCCCCGGCTCGAGACGGCGCCGAGGGAGGGCTTCAGCCCGACCACGTTGTTGAGCCCCGCCGGCACCCGGCCGGAGCCCGCCGTGTCGGTGCCGAGCGCGAAGGCGACGATCCCGTGCGAGACCGCCACGGCCGAGCCGCTGCTCGATCCCCCCGGCACGTAGGCCGGGTCGATGGCGTTGCGCGGGACGGGATAGGGCGTGCGCACCCCCACGAGTCCGGTGGCGAACTGGTCGAGGTTGGTCTTCCCGATCAGGATCGCCCCCGCCGCGAGGAGCCGCGCCACGGCGGGCGCGGTCTCGGTGGGGGTGAAGGCGAAGTCCGGGCAGGCGGCGGTGGTCGGCAGGCCCGCCACGTCGATGTTGTCCTTCACCGCGAACGGCACGCCCCAGAGGGGTTTGGCCTGCGGGTCGAAGGCGCCGAGCGCGTCGGCGGCGGCCAGCGCCTCCGCCTCCGGCACCAGCGCGAGGAAGATGCCGGGATCGTCGATCTCCGCGATCCGGCGATAGGCCTCTGCCACCACGGCGCGGGGGTCGAGCCCCCCTTCGTAGGCCGCGTGAAGGGCGGGGATGGTCGGGAAGGGGGGCAACGGGAAATCCATCAGGCGGCGACCGTCGCGGTGCGCGGGGCGTGGTGGCTATGCAGCTGCGCGGCGAGCATACGGCGCAGGTCGTTGAACGCCGGGCTCGACACGTCCCGTCGGCGCAGCAGGTCGACCTCGTGGACGGCCTCGATCCGGCCGGGACCGGGGGACATCATCACGACGCGGTCGGCGAGGAAGATCGCCTCCTCGATGGCGTGGGTGACGAATAGGATCGTCAGCCCCGTCCGCGACCAGAGTTCGAGCAATTCGTCCTGAAGCCGCTCGCGGGTCATGGCGTCCAGCGCCCCGAAGGGCTCGTCCATCAGCACCACCTCGGCCTCGTTGGCCAGCACGCGGGCGATGGCGACGCGCTGCTTCATGCCCCCCGAGAGCTGGTGCGGATAGGCATCCGCGAAGGCCTGGAGGCCGACGAGGGAGATGTAGCGCTCGGTGATGTCCCGGACCTCGGCGGCGGGTCGCTTGCGCGATTTCGGGCCGAACCCGATGTTGTCGCGCACGGTGAGCCAGGGGAACAGGCCGTAATCCTGGAACACCATCCCCCGGCTCGGCCCGGGGCCGGGGATGGGCTTGCCCCACATCAGCGCCTGGCCTGACGTGGGCGCCTCGAAGCCGGCGGCGACGCGCAGAAGGGTCGACTTCCCGCAGCCGGAGGCGCCGAGCAGGCAGACGAACTCGCCCCGCGAGACGGTGAGGTTCGCATCGCGCAGGGCCTCGGTGGTGCGCCCGTTGGCCCGGTAGGTCTTGCCGACCCCGCGCATGTCGAGGATCGGGACGGTGGGATCAGCCATGGGACGGGCTCCAGGCAAGGAGTTTGCGGCCGAGGCGCATGACCAGCCAATCCGAGACGAAGCCCGCGACGCCGATCACCGCCATGCCGCAGATCACGATCTCGGTGCGGGAGAGCTGGCGCGCCTCCATGATGATCGCACCGAGGCCGGTCTGGACGCCGGTCATCTCGCCGACCACGATCACCACCCAGGCGAAGCCGAGGCCGAGCCGCAGGCCGGTGAAGATCGACGGCAGCGCCGCCGGCAGCACCACCCGGGCGAATTGCGCCGCCCCGGTGCAGCCAAGCATCGCCGCCGCCTCGAACAGGCGCGGCTCCACCGAGCGCACGCCGAACACGGTGTTGACGAGGATCGGGTAGAACGCCCCCAGGAACACGAGGAAGAAGGCCGAGCGCGGCCCGAGGCCGAACAGGATCATCGCCAGCGGCAGCCACGCCGTCACCGGGACCGGCCGCAGGATCTGCAACACGGGGTCGAGCAGCGCCCGGACCACGGGCACGCGGCCGATCAGCAGGCCGAGCGGCAGGGCTGCCGCGGCGGCCAGCGCGAAGCCGCCGTAGACGCGCATCAGCGAGGCCGAGAGATGCGTCCAGAGGGTGCCGCTGAAGGCATCGTCGTTCACCCCACCGATGGCGAGGTCGCGCATCTCGGCCCAGACGTCGGCGGGCGGCGGGATCAGGCTGTAGGGCCGGCCCGCCGTCGTGATTTGCCAGATCGCGACGAGGATCGCCGGCACCACCAGGGCGAGCCCGGCCCGCGCCAGCCCGCCGCCGAGGGCGATCCGCGCGGGCGCCCTCGCCGGCGCGGAGGCCGGCAGAGCGGGGGCGTCGATGCCGGTGCTCATGCCCGGCTCATCGCATCGACGAAGCGGGTGTCGATGAAGCCGGGCTCCGGCAGGCGCTTGATCTGCTTCAGCGCCAGCATGTGCTGGGCGTAGGCGCCGGCCTGCCGCACCTCGTCCGGCCCGAGGCGCCACGTCAGCTCGACGTTCGGCGCGGAGAGTTCCAGCGCCTCGCGCTTCTGGCCGAGCTTGGCCACCGCCATGGCGATCATCGCCTCGCGGTTGCCGGCCGCGAACTCCGTCGCCTTGCGGTGGATGTCGAGCATGGTGCGCACCATGTCGGGGCGCTCGGTCAGGGTATCGCGATGGGCGCCGAACACCATGTTCAGCGAGCCCATCTCGGTGCCGTAGGGATATTCCACCAATTGCCCCACGCCGGAGGCGAGGCTGACGCCGGGGGCGGGCTCGGCGCCGACATAGGCGTCGACGTCGCCCCGCGCGAGGGCGATGTGCATCTCGGAGAAGGAGATCCGCACGGGGGTGATGTCCTTCACGGACAGGCCCTCCATGCGCATCCGTTCGAGGGCGAACACCTCCTGCGTGCTGCCGGGCCAGATCGCGACCCGCTTGCCGCGCAGGTCCTTGATCGCGTGGATGTCCGAACCCTTCTTCGCGATCACCGCCATCCCGCGATTGCAGGTGGAGGCGATGACCACCAGCGGCTCGCCCGCCGCCGCGCCGAGCATCGCGGATGCGAGGCCGAACGTGCCGAAATCGACCGACTTGGTGACGACGGCGTTCTTGCACTCGGTCGGGCTCTCGAAGGGCACGACCTCCACCCGCACGTTCTCGGGGGTGAAGCGCTCATAGAAGCTCGGCGCGATGGAATGGATGAGCTTCAGGGAGCCCATCCGGATCGTCACGGGCGCGCCCTCGGCCCGCGCGGTGCGGCGAGAGAGCGGTGAGAGGGCGAGGCCGGCCCCGAGACCGGCCAGGAGAGAGCGGCGGCGGATCATCGAACGGCTCCGTGAGATTCTCGATGGATGGGAGGCTAGGTTCGCCGCCTGTTGCAAGGAAGTGCTATTTTTCGAGTGACCCGTTGCAAGCCAGGCAACAGGGCGACAGTGTGGGGCGATGAAGCACCTGCGCACCCTCGCCTACGTCACCGAGATCGCCCGCGCCGGGTCGATCCGGCGCGCTGCCGAGCGGCTGAGCATCACCCCCTCGGCCCTCACCCGGCAGATCCAGGACCTCGAATATGAGCTCGGCACGCCGATCTTCGAGCGGCTGGCGCAGGGGATGCGCCTCAACGCGGCGGGGGAACTGTTCGTCCGGCACATCCGCGACCAGATGGCCGACCTCGACCGGGTCCGCTCGCAGATCGCCGACCTCTCTGGCGTGCGCCGGGGCCATGTGGCTTTGGCGTGCAGCCAGGCCTTCGTGACGCAGGTGGTGCCGGAGGAGGTCGAGACCTATCGCGCGCGCTTCCCGCTCGTCGGGTTCACGGTGCAGGTGCGCGACCACGCCCAGGCGGTGACGGCGCTCGCCACCTTCGAGGCGGATCTCGCCCTCATCCTCCAGCCCCCGCCCTCGGCGGATTTGCATCCGCTCTATTCCGGGCACCAGACCCTGCGCGTCCTGATGCGGTCGGATCACCCCCTGGCGGCGGAGGCCGGGCCGGTGCGCCTGCGCGACTGCCTCGGCCACGCCCTCGCCCTGCCCGACCGGTCGCTCGCCATCCGCCATCATATCGAGCAGGCGCTGGCCCGGCGGGGCGTCGCGCTGCAACCCACCGTGGAATCGGGCTCGCTGGAATTCCTGCGCAACCTGACCCTGCGGGAGGGCGTGATCAGCCTTCAGGTGCCGAGTGGCATCCCGCAGGATCCGCGCCTGCACAGCCGGCCTATCGACGAGCGCGACCTCACCCCCATGGTGCTGGTCCTGGCGCAGCTGCGCGGCCGGTCCCTCTCGGTGGCGGCGGCGAAGTTCGCGGACCAACTCGTCGCCCGCCTCAACCGGGAGGGGAGTTGAGGGGACGTTCGGCGAAGATCGCCTTCTTCACGATGGCGTGGACGCCCCAGTTGCCATCCACCACCTGGGTGATGCCGAAATCGACTGCGATGGACATGAGCGAGATCGCCTCGTCCTCGGTGAGGCCCTGCGCCTGCATCAGGAACTGGCGCATCTTGCGGAACGCGTCGCGCATGGCGAGGTCGAGGGACGACTTCGCGAAGATCTCCGATTGGGCGTCGGGCCCGAGGTCGCGCAGGTAGTTCGGGTAGCTGAAGCCCGAGAGCACCCAATCCTCGCCCGTCTCGATCATCGGGAAGTCGAGGCTGGCGAGGGACGTGCCGGCGAGGTCGGCCTTCTTGTGCAGGATGAACTGGAACGTGCCGGTGAGCGAGCACTCGATGGCCGTGCCGCAGAGTTCGGAATCGCCCTGGCTCGCATGGGGATCGCCCACGGAGAACAGCGCGCCGGGCACCGCCACGGGGTAATACATCGTGGCGCCCTTGCCGATGCGCCAATTGTCGATGTTGCCGCCGGTGTAGCTCGGCGGGATCGAGTTCACCATATCGGCTTCGGCCGGCGCCAAGCCCATCGTGCCGAAATGCGGGCGGATCGGCAGGCGCACGCCCTTCAGCACGTCGAAGTCCCGCGTGGTGCGCGAATGGTCCACCGGCAGGCCGGGATAGTCGATGGTCGGGTGGTGGACACCGTTCGGGTCGGTCACGCCCGGCCAGCGGAAATTGTAGGCGGCCCGCGCCCAGTCGCGGCGGCCGGTGGCGTCGATCTCGTAGATCGTCACGACCTCGCGGGGTTTCTCCCCGGTCAGCAGGTCCTTGTAATGGTAGCCCCACCATGCCGCCGCGTTGCTGCCGAAGGCGAGGCCCTTGAACTTCGGGTTGGCGCAGGGGCGCGGCGCCACGTCGAGGATGCGCACCTCCAGCACGTCGCCGGGCTCGGCGCCCCGGATCGCCACCGGCCCGGTGCAGATATGCACGCCGAGCCCGCCGCCCGGCCCGAGCTTGGCATCGTCCGGGCCGGCGCCGCGCCGGGCGACGCCCTTCTTCTCCTTGGTCCAGAGGAAGACGCTCTCCGCGCCGGGATCGCCCTGGACCATCCGCTCCGCGTCGTCGTTGGCGTGATGGGTCAGGGTCTCGATGGTGACGAAGTCGCCGGATTCGATCTCGACCTGGGGTTTCAGGTTCTTGGAGAAGTAGCCCCAGTGGATCGTGTCGGCATTGGCCGGCAGGTGGTAATGCGCCGTCCGGCCGGCGGCGGCCTTGGCGGCGCTCGCCTGGGCCAGCGCCGGGCTCACGAGGGTGGTGCCCGCCGCCATCATCGCGGCGGCGCCGCCGGTCGCGGCGAAGGTGCTCTTCAGGAAGGCCCGGCGCTCGGGCGCCATGTCGTGCTGGTAGCGCAGGCGGTGCTCCGCGAAGGCCGCGCAGGTCGGATCGTCACCGAGGCACATTCTCACACACTCCGACTGACCGGATTCCCGGCAGCGATCCATGCAAGGGTGCGGCCAAGCTGCGGAACGATCCTTGCCTGCCTTTCCCCGGAACCCGGCTTCGGAGGATCGATGAGCCCCAACCCGCACCCGGCCGCCCCGCCGGATCTCGACGCCTATTGCGACGCCGCCGCCGCGCTCCTCGGCCTGACGATCGACCCCGCGTGGCGGGCGCCGGTCCTCGCCAATCTGCGGGTGCTGCGGGAGGCCGCCGCGCTGCTCGAGGGCTTCCCCCTCCCCGACGAGGCCGAGCCGGCCCCGGTCTTCGAGGCGTGAGGTGATGTCCGTGTCGCAGGATTGGGCCACGGCCCCCGCCGCCGCCATCGCCCGGGGCGTGGCCTCCGGGGCGGTCAGCGCCCGCGCCGTCGTCGCGGCGTCCCTGGAGCGGATCGGCCGGATCGACTCCGCCGTGAACAGCTTCACCGACGTGCTGGCCGGGCGGGCCATCGCCCGCGCCGAGGCCGTCGATGCCGCGCTCGCCCGGGGCGAGGCGCCGGGGCCGCTCTGCGGCGTGCCCTTCGCGGTGAAGAACCTGTTCGACGTCGCGGGCCTGACCACCCGCGCCGGATCGCGCATCAACCGAGAGCGGGCACCGGCCGCCCGCGACGCGGCGCTGATCCGCCGCCTCGAAGGCGCGGGCGCCGTGCTGGTCGGTGCCCTCAACATGGGCGAATACGCCTACGACTTCACCGGCGAGAACATCCACGACGGCGACACCCACAACCCGCACGACCTGTCGCGGATGTCGGGCGGCTCGTCGGGAGGCTCCGGCGGGGCGGTGGCGGCGGGGCTCGTGCCCCTGGCGCTCGCCTCCGACACCAACGGCTCGATCCGCGTGCCCTCCGCCTTCTGCGGCTGCTTCGGGCTGAAGCCGACCTACGGGCGCACCAGCCGGGCCGGCAGCTTCCCCTTCGTCGGGAGCCTCGACCATCTTGGGCCGATGGCGCGGAGCGTCGCCGACCTCGCCCTCGCCTTCGACGCGATGCAGGGGCCGGATCCCGACGATCCCGCCTGCGCCAAGCGCCCGGCCGAGCCCGCCCACCCCGGCCTGGAGGACGGCATCGGGGGCCTGCGCATCGCCACCGTCGGGGGCTATTTCACCCGCTCCGGCGAGCCCGAAGCCTTCGCCGCCGTGGCGAAGGTGGCGGGGGCGCTGGACGTGTCCCGCGTCGTGGAACTGCCGGAGGCCGCCCGCGCGCGGGCCGCCGCCTACCTCATCAGCGCCGCCGAGGGGGCCTCCCTGCATCTCGACCGCTTGCGCCACCGGGCGGCCGAGTTCGACCCGGCGGTGCGCGACCGGCTGCTCGCCGGGGCGATGCTGCCCGCCGCCTTCATCGAGCGGGCGCAGCGCTTCCGCCGCTGGTACCGCGCGGCCATGCTCGACCTGTTCAAGGAGGTGGACGTGATCCTCGCCCCCACCACGCCCTGCCGGGCGCCGAGGGGCGGGCAGACCACCTTCCTCCTCGACGGGGTGGAGTTTCCGCTGCGGCCAAACATCGGCCTCTATACGCAGCCGATCTCCTTCATCGGCCTGCCCGTCGCCGCCGTGCCGGTCTGGCCAGACGACGGCCTGCCGCTAGGCGTGCAGGTCATCGCCGCGCCGTGGCGGGAGGATATCGCCCTGCGGGTGGCGCGGCATCTCGAACGGGAGGGTGTCGTGCGCGCGCCCATCGCGAGGCTTTGATGATGATCGACGATCCTGAGGTGAAGGCCGAGGTCGAGGCGGCCTTCGCGGCCTACGAGACGGCCCTCGTCACCAACGACGTGGCGATCCTCGAAGCCCTGTTCCACGACGATCCCCGCACCATCCGCTACGGCGGCGGGGAGAACCTCTATGGCATGGAGGCGATCCGCCGGTTCCGCCGGGGGCGCTCGCCGCAGGGCCTCGCCCGCGCCCTGGAGGGCACGGTGATCACCACCTACGGACAGGATTTCGCCACGGCGATGACCCTGTTCGCCCGCGAGAACGCGCCGGGCAAGGTCGGCCGCCAGAGCCAGACCTGGGTGCGGTTCCCCGAGGGCTGGAAGGTCGTCGCCGCGCATGTGAGCGTGATCGACGCCTGAGCCCCCTCAGTGGTGCCCCGCCATGTGCCGGCCGATCGTGCCGGCCTCGGCGGTGGCGCCCGGCGTCTCGTAGACGAGGTGGCCCTCCGACATCACGACGATGCGGTCGGAGAGTTCGAGGATCTCGTCCAGATCCTCGCTGATGAGCAGCACCGCCGCCCCGGCGTTGCGGGCGGTGACGATCCGCGTGCGGATCTCGGAGACCGCCGCGAAGTCGAGCCCGAAGCACGGGTTGACCACGATCAGCAGATCGACCGGATCGGTCAGCTCGCGGGCGAGCACCGCCCGCTGGACGTTGCCTCCGGAGAGCGTCGCGATGGGCGCCTCCGACGAGGCGGTCTTCACCTGGAACCGCTCGACCAGCTCCTTGGCGCGCTTGGCCATGGCGCGCCGGTCGAGCCAGAAGGTCGGCGGGCCGGCGGCGTCCTCGCCCCGCCGGTCGAAGGCGCGGAAGGCGAGGTTTTCGGCCACCGACATGCGCGGGGCGCAGGCTTCCCGCAGGGGCTCCTCCGGGATGAAGCGGACCTTCCGGGCGCGGCTCTGCGCGCGGATCCCCGTATAGGGCTCGCCCGCCACGACCACCCGGCCGCCGGCCGCGCGGATACGCCCGCCGAGCACGTCGGCCAACTCCTTCTGCCCGTTGCCGGAGACGCCCGCGATCCCGACGATCTCCCGCGCCCGAACCCGCAGGTCGGGGATCGCGATCCGGCGCAGGCCGGAACTGTCGGTCGCCTGAAGGTTCTCGACGCGCAGGATCTCGCGAGCCAGATCGGGCTCGCCGACCCGGCTGGCGATGGGCCGCACGACGCGCTCGCCGATCATCATCGCCGCCATCTCGGTGCGCGACACGGCACCGACCTCCCCGCCCCCGACGAGCTTGCCCCGGCGCAGGACGCTGAAGGATCGGGCGAAGGTCTCGACCTCCCGGAACTTGTGGCTGATCATCAGGACGGTGAGGTCGCCCCGGTCGGCCATGGCCCGCAGGAGGCCCAGCACCTCCTCGGCCTCGTCGGGGGTGAGGACCGAGGTCGGCTCGTCGAGGATCAGGAAGCGGGCCTTCAGGTAGAGCTGCTTGACGATTTCGAGCTTCTGCTTCTCCCCCGCCGCGAGTTCGGCCACCGGCCGGTCGAGGTTCAGCCGGAACGGCATCCCGGCCATGAACGCGGCGAGCGCCGCCCGCTCGGCCTTCCAATCGAGGATGGCGGGGGCGTCGGCGCGGGCGATCACGAGGTTTTCCGCCCCGGTCAGGGACGGGACCAGGGTGAAGTGCTGGTAGACCATCCCGAGGCCGCGCGCCTGCGCGCCCTTCGGGTTGGTGATCTCGACCTCGCGGCCGTCCACCAGCACGCTGCCGGCGCTCGGGGCGTAGAAGCCCATCACGCATTTCACGAAGGTCGACTTGCCGGCGCCGTTCTCTCCGAGCAGCGCGTGGAAGCCCCCCGCTTCGATCTTCATCGACACGTCGTCGAGCGCCGCGAAGGCGCCGAAGCGCTTCGTCATGCCGATGGTCTCGACGCCCAGCGCGCCGAGCACAGTTTCCGGGGGCGGCACCTCGCTCATGCCCGGCGGCCCATCGCGGCGATGAGCGCGGACGAAGTGGCGACGGCGCCGAACACCCCGCCCTGCATCGTCACCATCTTCAGGGCCGCCTCGTGGTTGCCGGGATCGGTCGCGGCGGTGCCGTCCGCGACGATCACGCATTCGAAGCCCCGGTCGTTGGCCTCGCGCATCGTCGTGTGGACGCAGACGTCGGTGGTGATGCCGGTGAGGATCAGGTTGCGGATGCCCCGCTGCGTGAGGATCAGTTCCAGGTCGGTGGCGCAGAACGAGCCCTTGCCCGGCTTGTCGATGACCGGCTCCCCCGGCAGCGGCGCCAGTTCGGGGATGATTTCCCAGCCCGGCTCGCCCCGCACCAGCACCCGGCCGCAGGGGCCGGGATCGCCGATGCCCGCGCCGATCCGGCGGGAGCGCCAGCGCTTGTTGGCGGGCAGGTCGGCGAGGTCCGGCCGGTGGCCCTCGCGGGTGTGGATCACATGGAAGCCGGCGGCGCGGGCCGCGTCGAGCAGGCGGCCGATCGGCCCGATCGGCGCGCGGGTCAGGGCGAGGTCGTAGCCCATCGCATCGACGTAGCCGCCCTTGCCGCAGAAATCCGTCTGCATGTCGATGACGACGAGGGCGGTGTTGCCGGGCCGCAGATCGCCGTCGAAGGGCCAGGGATAGGGCTCGGCGGCGGTGTAGGTGCCCTCCGTCCCGCTCATTCGGCGGCCTCCCGGCGGGAGGGCTCGTCGTAGAGGCGGGTCGGCGCCGGGAAGCCGCAGGAGGTGCCGTCCGTGACGATCACCTGATCCTCCCAGGGCAGGCGATAGCGGCCGGCGGCGAGGTCGGTCATGTAGGTGTAGGGGCAATCCTGCGCCCCGCCCTTCACCGCCGTGTAGCCCCGGTGGCCGAACTGGTAGATGTTGTTCTCGACGCCCCAGTGCCGGCGCGCCTCGCGCACCAGATCGGGCCGCACCTCGGCGGTGATGATCTCATCGACCCGGCCGGTGGTGCCATGGGCGAGGACCGCCCCGTCGAAGTTGCAGATCATCCCCTCGCCCATCGAGTCGAACGTGCCGTCCGAGCCGCACAGGCAGACATTGGCCGTGACCATCAGGTTGCAGAAGGCGTTGGACTGGTTGGTGAAGCGCCAGGATTCGCGGATCGGGGCCGTGTAGCCGGCCGTGCGGATCATGATCTCGGCGCCCTTGTAGGCGGCCTCCCGCGCCATCTCCGGGAACATGCCGTCGTGGCAGATGATCAGGCCGAGCTTGGCGCCCTTCGGCCCCTCGATCACCGGAATGCCGAGGTCGCCGGGCTCCCAGGGCTCCACGGGGACCCAGGGGTGCATCTTCCGGTAGTAGAGCTTCAGCTCGCCCCGGTCGTCGATGATCAGGCCGGAATTGTAGGGCATCCCGCCGGGGTTCGCCTCCATGATGGAGAAGCAGCCCCAGATCTCGTTCTCGGCGCAGGCGCGCTTGAAGGCGGCCACCTCCGGCCCGTCGAGGGTGCACAGGATCTCCGGGCGGATGTCCATGGACAGGCCGTGGAGGGCGTATTCCGGGAAGACCACGAGGTCCATCGTGCCGAGATTGGCCCGCGCCTTTCCGACCATCGCCACGATCCGGTCGGTCTGCGCGGCGATGTCGGCGCGGGTCTCGATCTTCGGCAATTGCAGTTGCACGAGGCCGATCACCACGCCATTTGGCGTCTTGTTCAATCCACCGAGGCCGTTCATCGGCACAACTCTCACTTCGACAGGGACAGCTCGCCCGGCGCCCCGGCCAGCGCCCGGTCGGGCGAGGAGGTGGCGATCAGGAGGACGAGGGTGAGGACGTAAGGCGCGGCGTAAAACAGGTAATAGCCCTGCGAGACGCCGACCGATTGCAGCGCCGGGCCGAGCGCCCCCGCGCCGCCGAACAGCAGCGCCGCCCCGAAGCAGGCGAGCGGGTTCCAGCGGGCGAAGATGACGAGCGCCACCGCCATCAGCCCCTGGCCGGAGGAGATGCCCTCGTTCCACGAGCCCGGATAGTAGAGCGAAAGGTACGAGCCGCCGATGCCGGCGAGCACGCCGCCGAGCCCGGTGGCGATGAGGCGCACCCGGTCGACGTCGTAGCCGAGCGCGCGGGCGGCGTCGGCGCTGTCACCGACGACGCGCAGGATCAGCCCGGCCTTGGTGTTGCGGAAGCCCCACCACAGGGCGACCGAGAGGGCGGCGCCCGCGAGGAACAGCACGTTCACCCGCAACGCCGCCTGCACCTGGGGCAGGTCCGACCACGCTCCGAAGGGAATGGCTGGAAGCGGCGGCGCGGGGGGCTGGATGAACGGCTTGCCGAAGAAGAACGCGAGGCCGGTGCCGAACAGCATCAGCGCGATGCCGATGGCGACGTCGTTCACCTTAGGGAACTTGCAGATATACCCGTGGAGCAGGCCGAACAGCCCGCCCGCGAGCCCAGCCACCGCCACCCCCGCCCAGGGCGAGTTCGTGAGCACGGCGGTGGCGTAGGCCGACATCGCCCCGAAGACGAGGGTGCCTTCGAGGCCGAGATTGATCCGCCCCGAGCGTTCGGTGATCGTCTCGCCGAGGCTGACGAACAGGAACGGCGTCGAGACGCGGATCGCCCCGCCGAGGATCGCCAGCGGCACGCTCCAGAGGCCGAGATCGTCGCTCATGCGGGCACCGCCTCGCGCTTCTCCGCCCAGAGATGCGGGTTGAACGGCTTGAACCGGCCGTAGAGCGTCTCGCTCAGGAGCACGACGAGGAAGAGCAGCCCTTCCAGCACCAGCACCGTCGCGTCGGGCAGTTGCATCCGGCGCTGGATCAGCCCGCTCGACGCCTCGATGCCGCCGAGGAGGAAGGCCACCGGCATGATCGCGAGGGGGTTCTGCCGGGCAAGGAAGGCGACGAGGATGCCGGTGTAGCCGTAGCCCGCCGCCAGGGTGCCGTTGGCGTTGCCCTGCACCGCCGCGACCTCGAAATAGCCGGCGAGCGCCGCGAAGGCCCCGCCGAGCGCCGTGAAGCCGACGATGAGCCGCCCGACCGGCAAGCCCTGGATCTGCGCCGCGCGGACGTTCCCGCCCGCGATCCGCGCCGCGAAGCCCAGCGTCGTGCGGTCCATGAGAACGTAGGCGATGACGCAGGCGAGGATTCCGCAGCCGAGGCCCCAGTGGACGCCGATCACCGGCATCGGCCCGAGCATGAAGGCGTCGCCCACGGGGAGGGTCGAGGGCTTGTTGAGGCTCGCGGGATCGCGCAGCGGCCCCTCGATCATGTGGTTTGCGAGCGCGATGGCGATGTAGGACAGGAGCAGGCTGGAGATGGTGGCGTTGACGTTGCGGTAGGCCTGGAGCCAGCCCACGGCGCCGATCCAGACGGCGCCCGCGAGCATGGCCGCGCCGGCCATCAGCGGCACGGCGAGGAGGGCGGGCAGGCCGGCGAGGGGCTGGGCGGCCGCCGCCGCCGCGAGGCCGCCGAGCACGATGGCGCCCTCGCCACCGATCACCACGAGGCCGAGCCGTGCGGGCAGCGCCACGCACAGGGCGGCGAAGAGGAGGGGCGCGGCCCGTTGCAGGCTGTTGCCGAGCGCGAAGGGCGAGCCGAACCCGCCGCGCCAGACGATGTCCACGAGTTGCGTCGGCGATTTGCCGAGCGCGGCCAGGAACAGCCCGAACAGCAGGAACCCGACGAGGGCGGCGCCGACCGGGATGGCGAGGGCTTCGCACCGGCGGGCGAGCCACGCGCGTACCGCGAGGGAGGACGACGCCTCCCGTGGGCCGGCGGCGAGCTTGGAGGGGGCGGCGTCCGCAACCACGTCTTGAGCATCCCCTTCGCTTCACACCCGACCGCCGCGACGGCGCAGAAACCATGCCAGCTTCGCGGGCGGTGATGGTGACGGTGCCGGGTCGCTCCCGGAATGGGCGCCCCCCTCTCCCCGTCTTGCGGGGAGAGGCCCGCTGACACCTTGTCGTGTCAGCGGGGAGCGAAGGCGAAGCCGAAGCGATGGTGAGGGGGCCTTCCGGTCGAGGCTCCTTCGGAACGCCCCCTCACCCCCGGCTGCCGCCTCGCTTCGCCCCCTGCGAGGGGGGCTCAGCCCTCTCCCCGCAAGACGGGGAGAGGGGAGTGCTTCCCGCGCCTAGACCGAGCCCTTCACGCCCTCCACGAGGTAGTTCGTGCCCTCCAGCTCGACGGCCTTTTCCGGATAGGCCTTGCCGGCGGGCATCACCTCCTTGCCGGTGTTGTCCTTCAGCGGGCCCTTGATGATCTCGTAGCCGCCCTTCAGCATCTCGGCCTTCACCGCATCCGCGTTCCGGCGGGCGCCGTCCGACACGGCCGGTCCGTAGGGGCTCATCTTCACGTAGCCGTCCGCCAGCCCGCCGCGCACGAAATGCGCGGGCACCTTGCCGGCCTGCATCGCGGCGATGGCGTCCTTGTAGATCGGCAGCCAGTTCCACTCGGCGCCGGTCAGGTATTTCTGCGGCGCCAGCGGCGACTGGTCGACATGGTAGCCGCACACGAAGGCGCCCCGGCGGGCGGCGGTCTCGACCACGACCTTGGGGCTGTCCACGTGGCAGGTGATGACGTCGGCGCCACCATCGACCAGGGCGTTGGTGGCCTCGGCCTCCTTCACCGCGAGCGACCATTCCCCGGTGAAGATCACCTGGCAGGTGATCGCCGGATCGACGCTGCGCGCGCCGAGGAGGAAGGCGTTGACGTTGTTCAGCACCTGCGGGATCGGCTTGGCCGCGACGAAGCCGATCTTCTTCGATTTGCTCGCATGGGCGGCGACGATGCCGTTCAGATACTGCCCCTGCGCGATGTAGCCGAAATAGGAGCCGGCGTTCTGCGGGTCCTTCTCGGTCCAGAGGCCGCCGCAATGGCGGAACTGGATCTTCGGATTCTTCCGCGCCTCGTTGAGCAGGTAGGGGCTGTAATAGCCGAAGGAGGTCGGGAACAGCAGCGTCGCCCCGTCGAGGTTGATCATGCTCTCCATGGTCTTCTCGACGGCGTTGGTCTCGGGGACGCGCTCCTCCTCGGTGATCTCGATCCCACTCATGCCCTTCAGGGCCTTGGCCGCCTGGGCATGGGCTTGGTTGTAGCCGTAATCGTCCTTCGGCCCGACATAGATGAAGCCGATCGTGAGCGGGGTGGCGGCGCGGGCTCGCCCGCCCGTCGCCGCATCGAGGCCAAGGAGCGCCCCCGCGCCGAGCAGGGTCCTGCGGGTGAACGTATGATGGGCCAAGACGGACTCACGCCAGACGAGCCGCCCGGAGGCGGCGGACGGGTCGAAAGCTTAAGCAGGTCCCGCAGGGGGGCGAAGCCGATATTTGCGGCAGTGCGGCAAGTCGTTTTCGCTGGGGCCCAAGCATCGGCCGCCTATGCGATGACCGTGACCTGTTCAATCGCGCGCCAATCCGGCGGGGCTAGTGGGCTTCCGCCGCCCGCGCCTGATCGACGGCGTGCGCCCGCGCGGAGGCCGCATCCCCGAGCCCATTGAAGAACAGGTTCAGGCCGACCGCCGAGACCGCGCAGAGCAGGATGCCGGATTCGAGCAGGGGGTGCAGGGCGTGGGGCATCTCCTTGAAGAAGTTCGGCGCCACGAGGGGAATCATCCCGAAGCCGACCGAGACCGCCACCACGAACAGGTTGTTGCGGTTGCCGGCGAAATCGACGCCGCCGAGGATCCGCGCCCCCGTGGCGCCGACCATACCGAACATCACGAGCCCGGCGCCGCCGAGCACGCAGAGGGGCACCGCCTCGACCAGGGCGGCGAGCTTCGGCACGAGGCCGAGCCCGAGCATGATGAGCCCGCCGACCACCGCCACCATGCGGGTGCGTACCCCCGTCACCCCGACGAGGCCGACATTCTGCGAGAACGACGTGTAGGGGAAGGTGTTGAACACGCCGCCGATCACCGTGCCGAGCCCGTCCGCGCGCAGGCCCTTGGTCAGGCGCTCCTCGTCCATCGGGTCTGCGCAGATCTCGCTGAGCGCCAGGAACATGCCGGTCGACTCGATCATCACCACCACCATCACCACGCAAAGGGTGACGATGGAGACGGGATCGAAGGTCGGCAGGCCTAAGGCGAAGGGGCGCACCACATCGAACCACGGCGCGGTGGCGACGTGGCTGAGATCGACGAGGCCAAACATCGCGGCCAGAACCGTGCCGACGACGATGCCGATCAGCACCGAGGCGGAGTTGGCGAAGCCTGTGGCATAGCGGGTGATCGTCAGGATCAGGCACAGGACGAAGCCCGCGAGGGCGAGGTGCAGGGGCGCGCCGTAATGCGGGCTGCCGATGCCCCCGGCCGCCCAGTTCACGCCCACCCGCATCAGCGAGATGCCGATGACGAGGATGATCGTCCCGGTGACGACCGGCGGGAACAGCGGCAGCAGGCGCCCGACGAGCGGCGCGGCCAGCAACGCGAAGAGCCCCGCCGCGATCACGGCGCCGTAGACGCCCGTGAGGCCGACGCCCGGGGTGAGGCCGATGGCGATCATCGGCGTCACGGCGGCGAAGGTCACGCCCATCATCACCGGCATCCGCACGCCGATACCGGGCAGGCCCCAGCTCTGCACCAGCGTCGCGAGGCCGCCCGCGAACAGGTCGGCGCTCACCAGCAGGGCGACCTGCTCCGGCGGCAGTTTGAGGGCGCGCCCGACGATCAAGGGCACCGCCACCGCGCCGGCATACATGACGAGCACGTGCTGGAGGCCCAGCAGCCCGAGGGCGGTCCGGCTCTGGGGCGCGGTGCGAGGGGCGCTGGTCGTCATGGCGGGGTCCCGGCGGCGCGCAGGCGAAGCGCGGCTGCGGGGATTGCGCAAATGATGTGCCAGCGTCGGGCGTTACTGGAACTCGGGCGCGCCTGCGCCATTCGTTCCCATCATCAGAGAGGACCGAACGATGGCGATGGGTTTCAGGACGACGGCACTGATCGGGCTCGGCGCCCTCGTGGCGATGGCGGGCGCGGCCTCCGCGCAATCGACCGGCGCCCCGGCCGGGCGCGAGCCCGCGACCGCGCCGGGCGGCACCAAGGGCGTCGCCGGCCCGCGCAACGCCGCCGAGGCGGTCCGCTCCGGCGACGCGATTCCGGTGAACCCGCGCGGCCCCGCCGCCACGGGCACGGTCCCGGCGGCGCGGATGCCCGCCGGGCGCTGAGCCGCCCCTACTGGGGGAGCTTGTCGTCGATCCCCTTCACGTACCAGTTCATGCCGAGGATCATCGGGTCGGGGGCGGTTTCGCCGTCCTTGACCGCGATGGTGCCGTCCTGCTTCGTCACCGGGCCGGCGAAGGGGTGCGTCTTGCCGGAGGCGATGTCTTTGACCGTCGTCTCGGCCATGGCCTTCACGTCGTCGGGCATGTTGGTGAAGGGCGCGAGGACGACCATGCCGTCCTTGATGCCGCCCCAGGTGTCGTGGCTCTTCCACGTCCCGTCGAGCACCGCCTTGGCCTCGCCGATCACGTAGCCGTTCCAATCGTCCGTGATGGAGGTGAGCTGCGCCTTCGGGGCGAAGCGGTACTGGTCGGAGGATTGGCCGAAGGCGAGCTTGCCCTGCTTTTCGGCCTCCTGCAGCGGCGCGGCGGAATCGGTGTGCTGGGTGAGGATGTCGGCGCCCTGGGCCAGCAGCGCCTTGGCGGCCTCGGCCTCCTTGCCGGGGTCGAACCACGTGTTCACCCAGACGATCTTGAGCTTGATGTTCGGGTTCACCGATTGCGCGCCGAGCATGAAGGCGTTGATGCCGCTCACCACCTCGGGAATCGGGAACGAGGCGATGTAGCCGACCGTGCCCGTCTTCGAGAGCTTGGCGGCGATCTTCCCGCAGACGTAGCGGCCCTCGTAGAACCGGGCCGAGTAGGTCGAGACGTTTGCCGAGCGCTTGTAGCCGGTGGCGTGCTCGAACTTCACCTTGGGGTATTTCTTGGCGACCTTCAGGGTCGGCTCCATGAAGCCGAACGAGGTGGTGAAGATCAGCCCCATGCCCGAGCGGGCGAGCTTCTCGATGGCGCGCTCGCTGTCGGCCTCCGGCACGTTCTCGAGATAGGTGGTCTCGACCTTGTCGCCCATCGCCTCGGCCAGGGCCTTGCGGCTGAGGTCGTGCTGGAACGAGTAGCCGTAATCGGCCACCGGCCCGACATAGACGAAGCCGACCTTGAGCTTGTCCTCCGCGCTCGCCGCGCCGGAGAACAGGAGGAGCGCGCCGAGGCAGGCAGAGAGGGTCGTCCGCAACATCCGCATGTGTCCTTGTGTGGTGTGTCTATCGGTGCGGGGTGAAATCTCGGCCGAGCGCCGCCGGGGCCTGCGAGCCGCCCCGCCGCCGCCCGAGGGAGAGCAGGACCAGGGCCAGGATCGTCGCGAGGTAGGGAAGCGCCGAGAGCAACTGCCCCGGCAGGCCGATGCCGGAAGCCTGGGCGTGGAGTTGCAGCACGGTGGCGCCGCCGAACAGGATCGCCCCGCCCACCACCCGCGCCGGCCGCCACGAGGCGAAGACGACGAGGGCGAGCGCGATCCAGCCGCGCCCGGCGGTCATGGCCGGCGCCCAGAACGGCGTGTAGGCCAGCGACAGGTAGGCCCCTGCCAGCCCGGAGCAGGCGCCCCCGAACAACACCGCGAGGAAGCGCACCCCGCGCACAGACAGGCCCAGGGAATGGGTGGCGGTGTGGTCGTCGCCGATGGCGCGCAAGATCAGCCCGCCCCGCGTGCGCCACAGGAACCACGAGACGCCGATGGCGAGGGCGATGCCTGCATAGACGAAGCCGTCCTGCCCGAAGACGAGGCGGCCGATGCCCGGCAAGTCGCTCAGGACCGGCAGGTGGAGATGGGGCGCGGGCTCGCGCTTCAGCCCGACATAGCCTGCGCCGACGAGCCCCGAGAGGCCGAGGCCGAGGATCGTCAGCGCCAGCCCGGAGGCGACCTGGTTCGCCGCGAGCCCCACCGTCAGCAGGCTGAACAGGGCGGACAGCGCCATCCCCGCGCCGATCCCGGCGAGCGCCCCGACGAGGGTCGAGCCGGATTCGACCGCCGCCGCGAAGCCGATGGCCGCGCCGCAGACCATCATGCCCTCGACGCCGAGGTTGAGGACGCCCGCGCGCTCGGTGACGAGTTCGCCAAGCGCCGCGATGATGAGCGGCGTCGCGGCGGCCAGCACGGTGGCGAGCACCATCTGGACGAGATCGAGGCTCATCGCGTCGCCCCCGGCACGAGGCGGACCTTGAACCGCGTGAACACGTCCGCCGCGAGCACGAAGCCGAGCAGCAGCCCCTGGAAGGCCCGCGTCAGGTCGAGGGGCAGCCGCAGGTCGATCTGCGCCGCCTCCCCACCGATGGTGGTGACGGCGATGACCAGCGCCGCGAGGAGGATGCCGACCGGCGAGAGCCGCCCGAGGAAGGCGACGATGATCGCGGTGAAGCCGTAGCCCGGCGAGATGGTCGGCTGGAGCTGGCCGATCTTGCCCGCCACCTCGACGATGCCCGCGAGCCCCGCCGCGCCGCCGGAAATGGCGAAGGCCATGAGCGTCAGCCGCGCCTCCCCGAAGCCCGCGAACCGGGCGGCGCGGGGGCTCGCGCCGACGAGGCGCATCTCGAACCCGAACAGGCTGCGCCCGAGGACGAGGGCCGCCAGCACCACGGCGGCGAGCGCCACCAGCACGCCCGCGTGCAGCGTGTCGCCCTCCATCAGGTAGGGAAGCCGCGCGGCGTCATCGAACGTCACGCTCTGCGGGAAGTTGTAGCCGGCCGGATCGCGCAAGGGGCCGCGCGCCATGTAGTCGAGGAGGAGTTCGGCCACGTAGACGAGCATCAGGCTCGTCAGGATCTCCGAGACGCCGAGCTTCACCCGCAGCAGCGCCGGGATCATCGCGTAGGCAAGGCCGGCGAGCGTGCCCGTCAGGAGCATCGCCGGCAGGATCCAGAAGGTTGCGCCCTCGCTGCCATGGGTGGCGATGGCGACCATGCCGCCCGCCAAGCCGCCGACCACGAACTGGCCCTCGGCGCCGATATTCCACAGGTTCGCCCGGTAGCAGAAGGCGAGGCCGGTCGCGATGAGGGCCAGCGGCGCCGCCTTCAGGGCGATTTCCTGCAGCGACCACAGGTCCGAGAGCGGCGCCACGAAGTAGACATTGAAGGCAGCGGCCGGTGAGACGCCCATCAGCGCGACGGCGATGCCCCCAACCAGCACGGCGGCGAGGAAGGCGAGCGCGGGCGACAGGGCGGCGGACAGGGCCGAGCGGCGCCCGCGCGGGACGAGATCAAGCCGCATGGGCGGCCTCCGACGGCGTGCCGGCGCCGCCCATCAGCAGGCCGACCGCCTCGCGGGAGGTCTCGGCCCGCGCCACGGGCGGCGACAGGCTGCCGCCATGGAGCACGGCGATGCGCCCCGCGATCTCGAACAGCTCGTCGAGGTCCTGGCTGATCACGAGGACGGCGCTGCCTCGCGCCGCGAGGTCGATCAGCGCTTGACGGATCCGCGCCGCCGCCGCCGCATCGACGCCCCAGGTCGGCTGGTCGACCACAAGGAGGCCGGGCTCGGCCAGGATCTCCCGCCCGACCACGAACTTCTGGAGATTGCCGCCCGACAGCGTTCCGGCGGCCGGGTCCGGCCCCGCCTTGCGCACGTCGAAGGCCGTGCTCACGCTCGCCGCCAGGGCCCTCGCCGCCGCGCGTCGCACGAGGCCGAAGCGCGTGAGCGGAGCCGTGGCGTGGCGCGACAGCACGATGTTGTCGGACAGGCTCAGGCCGGGGGCGGCGGCGTGGCCGTTGCGCTCCTCCGGCACGAAGGCCGCGCCCAGCCGGCGGCGGGCGTTGATGCCGAGATGCCCGGCGGGCTCGCCGTCGATGCGCACGGCCTCGGCCGGGACCGTCGTCTCGCCCGAGAGGGCGGCGAAGAGTTCCGCCTGCCCGTTCCCGGCGATGCCGGCGATGCCCAGGATCTCGCCGCCCCGGATCGCCAGCGTGATGTCCCGCAGGGCGGTGGCGTGCAGGCGGGGCGCGGGCAGTGAGAGCCGGTCGAGGCGCAGGCGCTCGGGGCCTGCCGGGGCGGCGGCGGGTGCCGCGATCTCGCGGACCTCCTCCCCCACCATCATCGCGGCGAGCGAGGCGGCGGTTTCCGCGCGCGGGTCGCAGGCGCCCACCACCTTGCCCGCCCGCAGGATCGTGGCGCGGGCGCAGAGCCGGCGCACCTCGTCGAGCCGGTGCGAAATGTAGAGGAGCGCCCTCCCCTCGTCGCGCAGGCGCTCCAGCACCGTGAACAGCAATTCGGCCTCGCCGGGGGTGAGGACCGAGGTCGGCTCATCGAGGATCACCAGCTTCGGATCCTGCAGCAGGCAGCGCACGATCTCGATGCGCTGGCGCTCGCCGGCCGAGAGCGACCAGACCGGGCGATCCGGTTCGAGATGCAGGCCGTAGGTGTCACCCAGCGCCGCGATGCGCCGCGCGAGGTCCGCGCGGGAGAGGCCTCGCTCCATCACCAGGGCGATGTTCTCGGCGACCGTCAGGTTCTCGCAAAGGGAGAAGTGCTGGAACACCATGCCGATGCCGAGCCGGCGCGCGGCCTCGGGGCTGCCGAGCCGCACCGTCTCACCGCGATGGGTGACGACCCCCTCCGTCGGCTCCAAGAGGCCGTAGAGGATCTTCATCAGTGTCGACTTGCCCGCGCCGTTCTCCCCCAACAGGGCGTGGATCTCGCCGGCGCGGATTTCGAGATCGATGTAGTCGTTGGCCGTGAAGGCGCCGAAGCGCTTCACGATGCCGTAGGCGCCGAAGAGCGGCCCCGCCTCGCTTGCCACGGCGCGCCCGTCAGAAGACGTGGAAGGCGAAGCCCGCCAGGAAGCTCTTCTCTTCCGTACCCTTGAAGGTCGCTGTCTCGACATTGCCGAACTTGTTCAGCCAGTACTGGAAGCCGATGAACACATCGACCTTGTTCGGCTGGTCATAGACCAGCTTGCCGAGGTCGAGAACGAGGTTCGTGCGCGACAGGAATTCCAGGCCCCGCTTCGGGTTGAAGGCGAAGTCGGCCACGTTCTGCACCCCCCGGCCCTTCGGCAGGACGATGTTGTTGAACCCGGTCACGCTCAGCGGCAACCCGGTGAACGTCAGCGGGAAGTTGTAGACGAGCTCGAATTCGGGGACGACGTCGAAGCTCTGGTCGCGATCCGGCTGCACGTTGAAGCCGTTGCGGTTCCATTCCTTGTAGGCGTGGACCGACAGGTTGAGGAACCCGGCCGGCACATCGAAGGCGAAGTTCAGGCCGCCGACCACGTCGCGCTTCTTCGAGCCGAAGGCGTCGTTCTGCGAGTTGGCGTCGAAACCGAAGGCCAGCGACACGTCCTTGACGAGGCCGGGGATGGCGAAGGCCTTGGTGTTGGTGAGGGCGTTGAGGCTGAGCGTGCCGCGATAGAGGCCGTAGGCTTCGGTGTTGCCGTAGTCCTGGAAGAACGGGTTGCCGATGGTGCCGGGCGGGTTGGTGGTGCCGGCCGGGAATTGCGAGCCCGACTTCAGGATGTCGAGGGAGAAGAAGTTGGTGCCGTAGGCCCAGGCGTCGGCGTGGGAGATGTTGAGGATCTGCTTCGGGGCCTCGCGGGAGACGAAGCTGCCGTCGGCGCGCTGGATCTGCACACCGGGGGAGACGGTGGGGAACTGGTAGCGATAGCTGATCTGCGTGTCGGCGAAGAGGAAGAACGGCGCGTCCACCGGCGCCGCGGCGGGAGCCACGTCCTTCTTCACCGTGCCGAGATCGGCAGCATTGGCGGCCCCCGTCAGGAAGAGCGGCAACGCCGCCGCCAGTACGTAACGCTTGAACATCCTACGATCCCCCGGGCCTTCTCGGTCGGGGAGACTTCAGCAACCGCTATGCCATGGCTTGGCCGTTTGCCGACCGGCGCGGGCTGTGTTGCAAAACCGTTACAACCTGGCATCGCATTGAGCGATCTGCCTGTTTCCCATCCAGACTCAGACCCCGTCATGGCGCGGGAGCGCCTGCATGGATCTTGCGTGAGGGGGCCGCCGAGGCCCGGCGACGTGCCGGGACTTCGCGCAGGTGACGACTATGGATTTGGCGACGATCCCCTCCCCCACCGTCAACCTGCCCGCCGAACCGGCGCCGCTGCCTCTCGCGCTGGCCTCGACGGCCTTGGTGATCATCGACATGCAGCGCGACTTCCTGGAGCCCGGCGGCTTCGGGGAAAGCCTCGGCAACGACGTCTCGCTGCTCGCCGCCGCCATCCCCCCGGCCGCCGCCCTGATGGCCGCCGCCCGCCGGGCGGGGCTGCTCGTGGTGCACACGCGGGAGGGCCACCGGCCGGACCTGTCGGACGCGCCGCCCGCCAAGCTCGCGCGCGGCACGCCCTCGGCGCGGATCGGCGATCCCGGCCCGATGGGGCGCATCCTGATCCGGGGCGAGGCTGGCCACGACATCGTGCCGGCGCTGGCACCGATCCCCGGCGAACCCGTCATCGACAAGCCCGGCAAGGGCGCCTTCTACGCCACCGACCTCGCCGGCATCCTGAGCGCCCGCCGCATCGAAACGCTTCTCGTCTGCGGGGTGACGACGGAGGTCTGCGTGCACACGACGGTGCGCGAGGCCAACGATCGGGGCTATCGCTGCGTGGTCGTTGCCGATGCCTGCGGGTCCTATATTCCGGCCTTTCACGAGGCGGGGATCGCGATGATCAAGGCGCAGGGCGGGATCTTCGGCTGGGTCGCGTGCTCCGGCGACGTCATCTCCACCCTCGACGCGGCATGAGCGCCCCGGTGGAGCCCCGGCGCCGCGCCCTGCGCGGGCAGATGGCGAGCCTGTCCGGCAACCCGTTCCTGGCGGAAGGCTGCCTCGACCATATCGAGGACGCGCTGATCCTCATCGAGGACGGGCGCATTACCGCCGTGGGTCCCTATGCCGAGACCCTGAGCCAGGTGCCGGCGGGCGTGACGGTGGAGCATTACGAGAACGCGCTGATCCTGCCGGGGCTGATCGACACCCACGTCCACTACCCGCAGCTCCAGATGATCGCCTCCTACGGCGAGCAATTGCTGACGTGGCTGACCAAGTACACCTTCCCCGCCGAACTCGAATTCGCCGACCAAGCGCACGCCGAGCGGGTCGCGAAGCTGTTCTTCCGCGAGATCCTGGGCGCCGGGACGACCACGGCGGTGGTCTATTGCACGGTGCATCCGGGCTCGGTCGAGGCGTTCTTCGCCGAATCCGAGCGGTTCAACACCCGCATGATCGCGGGCAAGGTCCTGATGGACCGCAACGCCCCCGCCAGCCTCCTCGACACCGCGCAGCGCGGCTACGACGAGAGCCAAGCGCTCATCGCCCGCTGGCACGGGCGGGGGCGGCAGCTCTACGCGGTGACGCCGCGCTTTGCCGCCTCCTGCACGCCGGCCCAGCTCGACGCGGCCGGGACGCTCCTGAAGGAGCATGACGGCCTCTTCCTGCAGACGCATCTCTGCGAGACCACCGACGAGATCGCCTGGGTGATGGACCTGTTCCCCGACCGGGCGAGCTACCTCGACGTCTACGCCAAGGCGGGGCTCGTCGGGCCGCGCTCGGTCTTCGGCCACGCGATCCACGTGACGGAGGAGGATTTCTGCACCTGCCACGCGGCGGGCGCGGCGGTCGCCCATTGCCCGACCTCGAACGGCTTCCTCGGCAGCGGCCTGTTCCGCCTCTACGATGCCCTCGATCCGAGGCGGCCGGTGCGGGTCGGGCTCGGCTCCGATGTCGGGGCGGGCACGACGCTCTCGCTGCTGAAGACGCTGGGCGATGCCTACAAGGTGGCGGCGCTGCGCGGCACCAAGCTCGACGCGCCGCGCGCCTTCTGGCTCGCCACGCTGGGCGGCGCTGAGGCGTTGCGCCTCGATGACCGGATCGGCCGCATCGCCCCCGGCTACGAGGCGGATCTCTGCGTCCTCGACCTCGCGGCGACGCCGCTGCTCGGCTTCCGCACCGGCACCTGCCGCTCCATCGAGGACCTGCTGTTCGTGCTGATGACGCTCGGCGACCACCGCACCGTGCGCGCCACCTGGGTGGCCGGCGAGTGCGTCTACGACAATCGGCGCACCGGCGATCCGCTACGTTATCCTCATTCGACGCCGATCGACTGATTCTGGCTCGGCGCTTGCTAAAGCTTGACTGTGGATTGGAGAAAAACGATGCGTCGGTTGAGTCTTGGGCTGTGCCTCGTCTTCGTGCTGCCGGCGGCGGCGCTCGCGCAGAGCTATACCGCGCCGACGCCGACGGATGTGCCGGCAACCGCCACCAGGGAACTGAGCAAGGCCGACCGCAAGACCGCCTGCACGCAGGAGGCCGACCGCCGCAATCTGCGCGGCCTGCGCCGCCAGCAATACCGCGCCGCCTGCCGGGGCCGGGCGATCCCGAAGCGCGTCAATCCCTGAGCGGGGCGGCACCGCATCCCTGCGCCGTTCGCTGCGCTGGCTCATCGGACGAACCGGCGCTTAGAGCGGTTTCGGTTTGATCCGGATCACTCGCTCAACCGTCTTTGCGAGCGACAGCGAAGCAATCCAGGGCTGCGGGACTTGACCGGACGTAGCGGATCCCTGGATTGCTTCGCTCCGCTCGCAAAGACGGGAGACACGGTGTAAGCCGGGTTTCCCTGAAAATGCTGTAGCCGACCCGCCCGCGCCGGACCTGAGGGGCCGGCTGTTGGGATCGCGACGGGACATCGAGCCCTCGAACCCGCTGCATCGGCTCCGTCTTGCAAAGACAATCGGGCGCGACAGCTCCGTTGAGTCCGATGCAGAATCAGTCCTTCCTGTCGGACCCTATGACATTGCCCGAGCCCGACATGGCCGGGAAGTCGCGGTTTTCGCGCGCATCGGTTGTCGAGGCGGCCGCCGCAGTCGAACGCAAGATCGTATTCAGCTCTTTCCGATGCCGCCTCGGCATCGAGGAGGATATCGGAAGGCATTTGCCCCCGCCTGCCGAAGGCGTTCACACTCCCTTGACGGGAAAAATCGATCAGCGGGGAGTACAATGCTCGCGAAAGGCGAGCGCCATCGGGGTCTGACGGACGCCGCCTCACTCGAGCCAGTCAGGATCCTCGGCATGCATGAGCGACCGATGGAAGCCGAATGCCTCGATGCGTGCGGCTTCGCGCCGGTCCCGCCCCTTCGCGAAGAGGGGCGGCCCGAGATCCCATTCCTCGCCGGCCTCGACCCGGACGCCGCCGACGAGATCCGGTCCCGAATGACGTCGGTGGCCGTGGCCGGGGGGCGGACGCTGTTCGAGGAAGGGGATGAGCCGGATGCGCTCTACACGCTCGTCAGCGGCGCGGTTGGGCTCTCCGCCCGCGATGCGCGCGACGGGAGCGTCCGCCGCCTCATCCGCCTCGCACCCCCCGATACGGTGGGCGAACTGGCGCTGCTGACGCGGGAGCCGCGCACCGTGACCGCGACGGCTTTGCGCGACACGCATCTTCTCCGGCTCCCACGGACGGCGTTCGAGGACCTGATCACCCGCCATCCCGGCACGCTGCTGTACTTCGCCCGCATCCTCGCGGGCCGGCTGACCATCGCCCATACCGGCGTGACCCTCGGCCACGCGCCCCGGAGCTTCGCGGTGATGGCGGTGACGGAGGGGCTGATGGCCGGGCGCTTCGGCGAGCGGCTGGCCCACGCGTTGGACGCTGCCCTTCCCGGACGGACGGGGTGCCTCACGGAATGGCCGCCGGAGGCGGACGAGGCGTGGTTCCACCGCTACGAGCAGGCCCATGACCGCACGGTGTTCGTGGCGCACCAGATCGACTGCCCCTGGTGCCAGCTCTGCCTGCGCCATGCGGATCACGTCCTGCTGCTGGCCGAGCCCGGCGCCCCGCCGCGCCCGGGCGCTGCCGCCTACCTCGCCTCGATCCGCTCCGACTGGATCCGCATGGACCTCGCGGTGGCGCAGCCGGCCGAGACCCGCCTGCCGCGCCCCCTCCACCCGGACGTCGCCGCGCTGCCCTTTGCCCTGCGCCTCCAGGTTCGCGACAATCACGACGGAGACTTCGCCCGCCTCGCCCGGATCGCCTCCGGCCATGCGCGGGCCCTCGTCCTCGGAGGCGGCGGTGCGCGCGGGCTCGCCCATCTCGGCGTGCTGCGCGCCCTCGCGGAGGCGGGAATCGCCATCGACCTCGTCGGCGGCACCAGCATGGGCTCGATCCTGGCCGCCAGCGTCGCCATGGACTGGAACCTGGACGAGATCGAACGCTACACCGTCGCGTCCTTCGTCGGGCGCAACCCGCTGGACGACTACACGCTGCCGTTCCACGCCCTGACCCGGGGCGCCAAGGTGGATGCCGGGCTGGCGGAGCGGTTCGGCGACGCCCGCGTCGAGGATCTGTGGCGCCCGTTCTTCTGCGTGTCCTCGAACCTCACGGCGGGCACGGCCATGGTCCATTGGGCCGGCGCCCTCGACCGGGCGATCCGCGCCAGCATCGCCATCCCCGGCCTGTTGCCCCCGGTGGCGAGCGCCGACGGCATCCTCGTCGATGGCGGCATGATGAACAACCTGCCCGCCGACGTGATGGCCGATCTCGATCGCGGGCCGGTGCTCGCCGTCGATGTCGGCAGCGACAGCGCCTTCCAGGCGATGCCGAGGCCGGGCCGGAGCGCGCGGGTGTTCCGCCGCATCCTCGGCATCTCGGACCAGCTTCCCGGCATCGCCCATCTGCTCCTGCGCTCGGCCACCGTGTCGAGCGACGCGCAGACCATGGCGGCGGTGACCCGCGCCGCGATCCTGCTCAAGCCGCCCCTCGCCGGGGTCGACCTGCGGGCGTGGTCGAGCTTCGAGACGACGGCCGAACTCGGCTACCGCTGCGCCCGCGAGGCGCTGGATGCCGGCCGCTTGCAGGCCTGGACATGAGCCCCCGTGCGGCGGCGCACGCGATGGCTTGGCGGAGGGACACCTTGCCGCCGCTGCGGCGAATGAATGGGCATCCGCTCCCCTTCGTCAGGAGGCCGCCGTGAAAGTCCTACTCGCCGCAACGCCGCTCACCGGCCACGTCAACCCGATGCTCGCCGTCGGGCGCCTGCTCGCGGGCCGTGGCGATTCCGTCACCGTCGTCACCGATCCGGCCTTCGCCCAGCCGGTGCAGGCGGCGGGCTTTCGCTTCGTCGCCTGCCCGGACGAGGGGGCCGCCAGCTACCTCGAAACCGAGCTGCCCCCCGGCCCAGAGCGCTGGAGCCATGAATTCGCCCGGCGGTTCATCGACCCGATGCCCGCCCAGGCCGCCCTGCTGCGCGAACTGGTCGCGAACGACGCGCCGGACGTGATCGTCGCCAGCAGCCTGTTCCTCGGCGTAATTCCGCTGCTCCAATCGAGTCGGCCTCGTCCGCCCATCGTCGTCCTGAACGTCAGCGTCCTGTTCCTCGACAGGGCGGACGGCGCGCCGGTCGGCCTCGGATTGCCGCCGGCGGGGGACGAGGACGAGCGGGCGCGCTACGCCGCGCTCGCCGCCGCCATCGACGCCGCCTTCGTCGGACCCGTCCGGGCGCATGCCGACCGGCGGCTCGCGGATCTCGGCCTGCCGCCGCTCCCGGCGTCCCTGACCCGCTCCATCGTGGAACTGCCCGACCTCTTCCTCCAGCAGGGCGTGCGGAGCTTCGAATTCGATTTCCGCGCGCCGCCGCGCGACCCGCGCTTCGTCGGACTTCTCCCCCTCGGCCGCTCGTCGACGCCCCGCCCGTCATGGTGGGACGAACTCGACGGCGGCAAGGACGTCGTTCTCGTCACCCAGGGCACCCTGGCCAACGGCGATCTCGGCCAGCTCGTCGGGCCGACGCTGGCCGCCCTGGCGGACCGCGACGACCTTCTCGTCGTCGCCACGACGGGCGGGCGGCCGGTCGAGGCCCTCGGCACGACGCTGCCGGCGAATGCCCGGATCGCCTCGTTCCTGCCCTTCGACGCGATCTTCCCCAAGGTCGACGTGTTCGTGACCAACGGCGGTTACGGCAGCGTCCTGCAATCCCTGGCGGCCGGAGTCCCCGTCATCGCCGCCGGCAAGACCGAGGACAAGGCCGAGGTCTCCGCCCGCGTCGGCTGGTCCGGCGTCGGGATCGACCTCGGGACGAGTACGCCGACACCCGCCGCCATCGGAGGGGCCGTCGACCGCGTGCTCTCCGAACCGTCGTTCCGGCGCCGGGCGCAGGCGATGGCCGCCGAGTTCGCGGCGCTGGATGCCGGGCGGGAAATCCTCCGCGCCATCGACGGCCTCGTCCATGGCGACGCGCCCGTTCCGACCGACCTGCCGGCGGCATCCGCCCGGTCGCGTGCTGTTTCGTCCGCCCCTATCGCCGGAGCCCGTTGAATGCGCGTCGTGGTCGATCTCAACCGCTGCCAGGGCTACGCCCAGTGCTGCTACGCGGCCCCCGAGCATTTCGAGGTCCGGGGCCACGAAATCCTGTTCTACGACCCCGCGCCGCCGGAGGCGAAGCGGGCGCAGATCGAGCGGGCGCGGCACGCCTGCCCCGTCCGGGCCATCGAGGTCGAGCCGGCGAACCTCTCCGAGGAGGGCGAACAGTGATCGGCGTTCAGACACCCGCCATCGTCGTCGTGGGGGCCTCCCTCGCCGGGCTGCGGGGGGCGGAAGCCCTCCGCGACGGGGGCTACGACGGACCCCTGACCATTGTCGGCGACGAACCGCACAGGCCCTATGACAGGCCGCCCCTTTCGAAGCATGTCCTGGCGGGGGAACTCCCGCCGGAAGCGACCGCCCTGCCGCAATTGACGCGCCTTCAGGCCCGGTGGCGGCTCGGCCAGCCGGCGATCGGCCTCGACCGGCAGCGGAAGATCGTGCGCCTCGCCGACGGCGCGACGCTCGCCTACGAGAAGCTCCTGATCGCCACCGGCGCGAAGGCACGGACCTGGCCCGGCGAAGGCGCGGATCTCAGGGGGATCTTCACGATCCGCACCCTGGAGGATGCCCGCGACCTGCGGACCGCCCTCGCCCGCCGCCCCCGTCGCGTCCTCGTCGTCGGCGGCGGCCTGATCGGCTGCGAGGCGGCCTCCTGTTGCCGCGACCTCGCGCTCGACGTCACCCTCGTCGATCCCAACCCGACACCCCTCGCCCGCCTGCTCGGGACGACGATCGGCGCGACGCTGGCCAAGCGGATGCGGGATGCCGGCGTCGATCTCCGCCCGGACACCAAGGTGCACACCTTCTCCGGCGAGGCGGGACAGGTCTATCGCGCCCACCTGGCGGGCGGCGGGGTGATCGAGACCGACCTCGTGATCATCGCCCTCGGCGCGACCCGCGACACGGGATGGCTCTCGGCGGCGGGACTCATCGCCGATGCGGGCGGCCTGACCTGCGACGCGGCCTGCCGCGCCCTGACCCTCTCCGGCGAGCCCGATCCCGACATCTACGCGGCGGGGGACGTCGCGCGCTGGCCGAACCCTCTCACCGGCGGCCGTCCGATGGCGGTCGAGCACTGGGGCAATGCGGTGGATCAAGCCCGCCACGCGGCGGCCAACATGCTGGCCCGCCCCACCGACCAGCGGCCCTACAGCCACCTGCCCGCCTTCTGGTCGAGCCAGTTCGGCCTGAACATCAAGCTCGCGGGCCACACCGAGGGGGCCGATTCCCTGGCCGTCGTCCACGGCTCGCGGGCCTCCCAGCGCTTCCTGGCGGTCTATGGCCGCGCGGGGCGCAGCATCGCCGCCGTGTCCTTCGATCAGGCGCGGTGGCTGCCCGCCTACGCCGAGGCCATCGCCGCCGGAATGGCCTTCCCGCCGATCCTCGAAGCCGCCGACCAGCCCCGGATCGAACGCCTGGAGCCGGGCTTCCCCGGCCCCCGACGCCCCGCCGATCGGGCCGCCCCGGCTCTGGAGACCGCCCATGCCTGACGACACGCTGTTCGCGCAGGTCCTCGACCCGAGGAACCGGGCGAATCCCTACCCCCTCTACGCGCGGCTGCGACGGACGCCGATCTCGCGGCAGGCCGACGGCAGTTACGTCGTCAGCACCCACGCCGCCCTCAAGAGCCTGATCTTCGACCCGAGGCTCAGTTCAGAGGACCTTCCCCCGTCGCGGCGGCCCTCCACCGGCAATCCGCTGAAGGACTGGATCCTGAACCCGATCCGCAACCGGGTGGTGAACGCCCACCGCCCGCTGATCTTCCGCGATCCGCCCGACCACGACACCCTGCGCCGCTTCGTGATGAAGGAATTCACCATCACGCGGGTACGGGATTCCCACACCAAGGTCGCCCATCTGGTCGACAGCCTGATCGACGCGTGCCGGGGTCGCGACAAGGTGTGCCTCGTGGACGACCTGTCCTATCCCCTGCCCGTGGCGGTCATCTGCGAACTCCTCGGCGTCCCGGAGAAGGACGAAGCGCAGTTCCACGCCTGGGCGATCCGCCTCGCCACGGCCCTCGAACCCGACGCCCGCCACGACGAGGCGGGGCGGCGGGAGATCACCGCGACCTTCGACGCCATCTCAGATTACATGCGCCGGCTGATCCGCGAGAAGCGCCGCCGCCCGGCCGACGACATGCTGAGCGGCCTCGCCGCGCGGGGCGGCCGCGACAATCCGGCCATGGGCGACATCGACCTGATCTCGACGGCGATCCTGCTCCTGGTGGCCGGGCACGAGACGACGGTGAACCTCATCACCAACGGGATGCTGACCCTGCTCCGGCACCCGGACGAGCTCGAGAAGCTCAAGGCGGATCCCGAGCGGGCGCCGCGCGTGATCGAGGAGCTTCTGCGCTACGAGCCGCCGGTCCATTTCCGGACCCGCAAGGCGCTCGGCGACATCGACATCGCCGGCACGACGATCCCGAAGGGCGCGTCGGTGATCCTGCTCTTCGCCTCCGGCAACCGCGACCCGGACCGTTTCGCGGATCCCGACCGGTTCGACCCGGACCGGGCCGACAACCAGCATTTCGGCTTCGGGGGTGGGCTTCACTACTGCGTCGGCGCGCCGCTCGCGCGCATCGAGGCGGAAATCGCCCTCGTGACCCTGTGCCGCCGCCTCGTCCAGCCGACGCTGCTGGAGGATCCGCCGCCCTATCGCGCGGGCGCCTCCCTTCGCGGCCCGAGCAACCTCGGCATCCGGATCGCCGGCATCGCCTGACGGCGGTGCCGGGGCGTCATCCGGTGCCGCTCGCGGGGTTCCACGCATAGCGACCAAGCGCCGAGAGCAGCGCGGCGATCGGGGGCGAGGGTGAGCGCCGGTCGATCGTCACGACGCAGACCTCGCGCGTCACCGCCGGATCGACGAACGGCACCAGGGTGAGGCCGGGGATCATCGCCGAGAACGACGGGAGAAAGCACACCCCCATATCGGCCGCCACCATGCTCTGGATCCAATCCTCCCGCTCGCTGCGATGGGCGCGCCGGATGCTGACGCCGCGATCCGCCAGAATCTGCGCGAGCCGGTCCCGGTACTCGCAATGGATCCGCTGCAGATAGATCTGGCCTTCGAGATCCTCGGGCTTGAGCGCCTGCCGCGCGGTGAAGGGATGGGTCGGGCCACAGGCGAGGACGAACGGCTCCTCGTACAGCACCCGCGCCCGATGCGGCGGCTCGAAGCCGTCCGGATCGGAGATGACGGCGACGTCGATGTCGCCGCTGCGCAGGAGATCCTTGAGGGCGGACGAGACGCCCTCGATGAGCGTCAGCTCGACGCCGGGGTGAGACACGCGGAACCTGTTGAGGAAGCCGGTGAAGCGGACCGGCCCGATCGAGCACATCACCCCGAGCCGGACCGGCGCGCCCTTCAGGCGCAGGAAGCTTTCGGCCGTCCGCTTGGCTTGGCTGGCCTGAACGATCATCTCGCGAAGGCTGGGTTCCAGCAGGCGGCCGAGATCGGTGAGATGGATGTTGCCCCGCTCGCGCGAGACCAGTGGGCCGCCGAGCTCGTCCTCCAGCTTCCGGATCGCCCGGGTGAGGGCCGGCTGCGTCACGTGGCAGGCGGCCGCCGCCTTCGTGAAGCTGCGCGTTTCTCCCACCGCGAGCAGATAACGGATCTCGTGAAGTTCCATGACCGTGCCAATTCGACGGGCCCCGGGCGATCTTCAGCGCGAGGCTTCAGGAATTCGTGCGGATCCTTATGGACGATGCGGGTGGAGAAAGATCCACACTCCTCTTCCGGCCGATCAACAGCCGCGGCAGATGGCCGAGCGCACGAGCTGTTTCACGCGCAAGTCGGCGGCGGCCAGGGTCATCGACGTGCCGCCGCGATCATCGAGGGCCGCGCCTGGGGGCTTCGTCGTTCCCGTGGCCGTCACATGGCGGAACGCCATCAGCGACGAGACCGGCGGGATCCCGGACGACACCGGCGGATGCGCCGATCCGGCGCTCGAGGCGAACGACGTCAGGCAGGTCAGGGCGAGGGCGGAGAGGAGCGTGCGCGAGGTGGCGAACATGGGGTGTCTCCATAGGTGGACACACCGTTTTCGATCCTGCTGCCGGGCTGTTACGCACTAACGCGCCCCCCCGTGTGCCGCCGCACCAATGGGGCTCGCACGGCGTCTCGCGACGAACGGCTTCTCCGAAGAGACATCACTAGAGCGGAGCTCGTCCGATCGGAAGCTGTGCTGGGCGGCTAGGGGTTGATGGGGCAAGGAGGAGCCCATGCCGACAACCTTATCCGTCGATCTTCGCCAGCGCGTGGCATCCGCTGTCTCAG